>NZ_CAJXWY010000020.1 GCF_913062725.1 uncultured Thiohalocapsa sp. | reverse complement strand
CTACAGCAAGGCATCAAGCATCAGTTGACATCTCCACGCGCGCGGAGGTGGCATCCGGTGTTGCCATCGCCTGGCCCGGGTCGTCGTCCACGCGGGTGAGCGGCTTGCCCTCGGCAATGCCGAGGAAGCCGCGGGTGACCACCCGCGCACCCGCCTCCAGGCCGTCGAGGATGTCCACCTGATCGGCGATGCGCATGCCGGTGCGTACCGGGCGGCGGGCCGCCTCGCCGGCGGCGTCCATCACCCAGACGAATTGCCCATCGCGGTCCTGGCGCAGGGCCCGGAAGGGCACCAGGAGCCGGGCGACGGCGGCGGTGGCCAGCTGTGCGCGCACGAACTGGCCGGCGCGGGCGCCCTCGGGGATCGCCTCGAAGCGGATCTCTACCTTCGCCTGACGGTTGGCTTCCGACAGGGTGGGGTGGATGCGCAGAATCTCCCCGTCGAACAGCCGGCCGCCGAGGGCATCGATACGAATGCGCGCCGGATCGCCTACGCTGATGTAGGGCAGCACCAGCTCAGAGACGTAGACCTCCGCCACCAGCGACGCCGGATCGGCCAGGGTGAGCAGCTGGGTGTTCTTGGTGACGAAGTCGCCGGGCTCGGCCAGACGCTCGGTGATGATGCCGCCGAAGGGGGCGGTGATGCGGGTGTCTGCGAGCCTGATCTCCAGCAGCTTCAGGTCGGCCTCCGCCAGCGCGAGCGCCGTGCGCGCCTGGGCGAGGTCATCCTGGGAGGCGGCGTTGCGCTTGGCCAGGTCTTCGAAGCGCTTCAGGTCGAGGCGCTCCTGCGCCAGCGTCGCCCGCGCCTTGTCGAGTTCGGCGCGCAGCACGTCGTCCTCCAGGCGCACCAGCAGCTGATCGCGCGCGACCTGATCGCCCTCGAACACGTCGAGCGCTTTGATGCGCCCTTCCTCTTCGGCGTAGAGCCGCACCAGCCGCCGCAGGCGCAGGGTGCCGGGGCGCTCGTGCTGGGTGGAGACGGGCGCGCGCTCGGTCACCACGGTGGTCACCAGGTGGCCGGGGCGCTCCCGAGGCGGTGCGTCGGCGGTGCTGTCGTCGCTCTGCTGCGCTTGCTGACAGCCCATGAGCAGCACGGCGATGACAGCCATTGCAGGCAGGGCGGTCAGCATGCCGGCAGAGCGATAGCGGCGCGGCGGCCGACCAGCGGCCGTGGTGGGCGGGCGTCGGATGTTGACCCGGTTGCAGCGTTTCACGAGGCGGTGATATCCACGGCCCGGGCACCGCTTTGGGGCTGATTGCTCAGGCCGTCTGCGTACGCGTAGGTCTTGATCCTGCGCCGGATGTTGCGCTGGATGATGACGCCCAGCACCTTCCAGTCGAGGCCGTTCAGGTCGATGGCCGGGAAGGTCTCGTTCAGCGCCACCAGCCGCTCGCGGCCCTGGCCGTCGCGCAGGTACTGGCGGAACCAGCGCACCCCTTCGACCTCTGCGAAGACATACATGCCGCTGCGACAGACCTCGGTGGGCTCGATGATGACGATGCACTTGTCCGGGAATTCGGGCTCCATGTCTGGCCCCAGCACCTGCAGCGCAAAGGGCTCCTGCAGCGCGCAGCCGCTGCCGTCCGGCATGGGTTCGTTGGGATCGCGTGCCATGGTCTGTGCTCCGTGGTCGACAACTTGGCGAAGTTGGGTTGCCCGGCACCGCTCTCAATCGTGGTGTCTGAACCGAGCAATGGCCCTGCGCCTGAGGACGCAGGGGTCTGGGGGCAAGACTGGGGACAAGGCTGGGGGCAAGACGGGCGGCGTCGAAATCACGGCCTCGACAGGCGCCCGCTCGACACGCGCCCCCCAAAACTCGTTACTCTGGTGGCCCAGCCCGCCGTTTGAGCCAGCCGTTCGCGCCAGCCATCGCCATGGTCAATCGTATCCACGCCACCGAAACCATCCACAACGACCGCCGCGACTGGCACAACCTGCGCGGCATGCTGCCCTTCCTGTGGGAGTTCCGCGGGCGGGCGGCGTTGGCGCTCGGCTGCCTGGTGCTGGCCAAATTCGCCAACGTCGGCGTGCCCATCGTGCTGAAGGACATCGTGGACGCCTTCGAGGACGCGCAGGCGCAGATGCTGGTGCTGCCGGTGTCGTTGCTGCTGGCCTATGGCGTGCTGAAGCTCGCGGGCTCGCTGTTCAACGAGCTGCGGGACGTGATCTTCGCGCGGGTCCGCTATCGCGCCATGCGCCGGCTCTCCACCCGGGTGCTGGAGCATTTGCACAAGCTCTCGCTGCGCTATCACCTGGAGCGCCAGAGCGGCGCCGTGAGCCGCGACCTGGAGCGGGGCACGCGCTCGGTGTCCACCATCATGAACTATCTGGTGTTCAGCGTGATTCCGGTGCTGGTGGAGTTCACGCTGGTGGCCGTCGTGCTGCTGAGCAAGTATGCCATCGTCTTCACGCTGGCGACCTTCGGCACGGTGGCCGTCTACGTCGCCTTCACCTTCGCCATCACCGAGTGGCGCATGGACTATCGCCGGCGCATGAACGTGCTCGACAGCCAGGCCAATACCCAGGCCTTCGACAGCCTGCTCAACTACGAGACGGTGAAGTACTTCGGCAACGAGCGCATGGAGCTGGATCGCTACGACGGCACCCTGAGCGAGTGGGAGGCGTATGCCGTCAAGAGTCAAAGCTCCATGTCGCTGCTGAACTTCGGCCAGGGCAGCATCATCGCCCTCGGCGTCACCGTGATCATGTTCTTCGCGGCCAACGGCGTGGTGACCGGCAGCATGACCATCGGCGATCTGGTGCTGGTGAACGCGTTCATGCTCCAGCTCTTCATTCCGCTCGGGTTCCTGGGCATCGTCTACCGCCAGCTCAAGTACGCGCTGGCGGACATGGATCTGGTGTTCAAGCTGCTGGAGCGCGAGCCCGAGATCGAAGACGAGCCCGGCGCCCCGGCGCTCAAGCTCAGCCGTGGTGGGGTGCGCTTCGAGCATGTGGACTTCCACTACACGCCCGAGCGGGCGATCCTGCGCGATGTGGACTTCCCGCTGGAGCCCGGCGAGAAGGTCGCCGTCGTCGGCCACAGCGGCGCCGGCAAATCCACCCTGGCCCGGCTCCTGTTCCGCTCCTACGACGTCAGCGGCGGTCGTATCCTCATCGACGGCCAGGACATCCGCGGCGTCACCCAGGAGAGCCTGCGCGCGGCCATCGGCATCGTCCCCCAGGACACGGTGCTGTTCAACGACAGCATCCGCTACAACCTCGCCTACGGGTGTCCGCAGGCACCTTTCGAGGAGTTGGAGCAGGCCGCCGAGCTCGCCCACATCCGCACGTTCATCGAGGCGCTGCCCGAGGGTTGGGACACCATCGTCGGCGAGCGCGGCCTCAAGCTCTCCGGCGGCGAGAAGCAGCGTATCGCCATCGCCCGGGCCATTCTCAAGCGCCCGCGCATCATGGTGTTCGACGAAGCCACGTCTTCGCTGGACAGCCAGACCGAGCAGGCCATCCAGCAAACCCTGGCCGAGGTGGCGGCGCACCACACCACGCTGGCCATCGCCCACCGCCTGTCCACCATCGTCGACGCCGACCGCATCCTGGTGATGGATGCCGGGCGCATCATCGAGCACGGCAGCCACAGCCGGCTGCTCGCCGAGGGCGGTGTCTATGCCGCCATGTGGGAACTGCAGCGGCGCGAGCGCGAAGAGGCCGGTGCCTGAGGGGCCGAAGCGGGACAGGGTCAGTCGCAAGCTACTCTGGCTGCTCGGGGTGGTGCTGCTGCCGCCGCTGCTGCTGGCCGGGGATGCGTTGACGGCACGCTTGGCGCAGGCGACGGCGGATGGCCTCGCCCGTTATGCGGCCTGGGCGACCACCGTGCTGTTCTCCGCGGCCGTTGCCTTGCTCATCGACCGCGGGCTGCGCCTGTTCCTCTGGGAGGACGCCTATATCCGCCTCACGGGCAGCGCCGCCCCCGGCGTGATCCAAGGCGCCGCCTCCACGGTGATCTACAGCATCACACTGCTGGTGGTGCTGAGCGATATCCTGCAGCTGGACACCGGCGCGGTGTTGATCTCCACGGGGCTGGTGGCCGGTTTGCTCGGCGTTGCCATGCAGAACACCATCGGTGATTTCTTCTCCGGCGTGGCCATCGGTATCGACCAGCCCTACCGCGTTGGCGATTGGGTGGAGCTCGATGACGGCACCCTCGGTGAGGTGGTGGACATCACCTGGCGCTCCACACGCATCCGCTCCTGGCATGCCAGTCTCTATGTGGTGCCCAACAAGAAGGCCGCCACCGCCACGGTCCACAACTATCAGCGCCCCACCAAGATCTACGCCTACTGGTTCGAGCTGGCGGTGAGCTGCGAGATCTCACCGTTGCTGGTGCGCGAGCTGCTGCTGAAGGCGGCGCTCGGTTGCCGCCGGGTCTTGCAGAACCCGGCGCCGCTGGTTTATCTGTGCGATCCGGGCCGGCCGTGCCGGTACATGGTGTTCGTGCACTTTCCGGATTATCTCTGGCGGCATGCGGCACTCGACGAATTGTTCCTGGCCATCCATGCGCGCCTCCAGGACGCCGGCATCACGCCGGCGGCGGTGACGTATCAGATCGATGCCCGTCGCGGCGATGCACCGGTGGCCTCACTGCCGAGCGTGCCGGAGGTATTGCGCAACGTCGCTGTCTTCACGCCGCTGTCGGACGACGAGATCGCGGCGCTGGCCGACGGACTCGTGCCGCAGGAGATCGGTGCGGGGGAGGGCATTGTCGAGCAGGGTGAGGCGGGCGACTCCATGTTCGTCATCGCCACCGGTATCGTGGTCCTGAGCCGGCGCATCGAGGGCGAGATGAAAGAAATCGAGCGTCTGGGCACCGGGCAGTGCTTCGGCGAGCGCTCCATGCTCACCGGCGAGACGCGTTACTCCACCGCCAGAGCAGCCAGCAACGTCCGCCTCATCGAGATTCCGAAGGCCGGGTTCGCCCCCATCCTCGCCGCCAATGCACCACTGCAGGCACGCCTCGCGGAGATCGCTGCGGCGCGCCGCGCCCACAGTGAGGCCCTCGCCCGGGCGCTTTCGGCGTCCCCCCGCCACGGTGTGCTCAGCGCCGAGGCGGCGTGGCTGAAGCAGCTCATCGGCAATTTCTTCGCGCAGCGGCAGTAGCAGGCTGCGGTTGCCGGTGGCCAGGGCGGCGTCCACCGGCGAGACAGCGGCATCGGCGCGCGGGCGCCGCAGCGGCCCGAAGACGGCATCCAGGGTGGCGAAGTCCCGGGTGAGCCAGGAGGTTAGGTTGACCGCGCCCGTGCGTGCCAGCACCGCGCAGCCGTCATCGGGCAGCAGCAGCGCCACGGGTGCAACGCCGGCGGCGGTGGGCACCCGCGGACGGAAGGCCAGCGCATGCATCGGCGTCGCCCAGTCGTCGATCACCTGCATCCAGGGCCATTGCAGGCCATAGGGGATTTCGGGTCCGAAGGCGATGCAGTGCGCATCCGTGGCGGCGATCACCGTTTGCAGGTTGCGTGTCGCCGTCCACCAGGCCGCAGACTTGGCCAGTATCAGCACCAGCATGGCCGCCAGCAGCCAGCGCATGGGCCCCGTCGGTAAGGTCGCTGAGCTATCCGCGCCCGGCGTGGTGGTGTCGGGGCTGGTGAGTCGGATGCAGGCGAACGCCAGGGCCATCAGGCCGAGCTGCGCAACGAAGACCAGCGCCGCCTTGAGCTTGATGCCGTCGCCGAGCAGAAACTCCACCGCGGTGGCGAGGGCGGCGGCCAGCGCCAGCAGGCAGCAGGTGGTGAAGAGCGTCGTGGCAACCGCCGCCGCCGCCCCCTGCGCGCGGCGCCACAGCACCCAGGCGCCCAGCACTGCCGCCAGCACCACCGTGGCCAACAGCAGATGCTGGCCCCAGGTCTCCGTGAGCAGGTACCAGGCCATGCCGCCCGGCGTCAGATTGCCGCGCTCGTAGGCGTTGGCACCAACGATGGTCCAGAGCAGACGCAGGGCGGCGAATAAGGCCAGCCAGAGGCCGAGACGGCGCCAGGGACCGCGTTGCATCGGCACCTGCCAGGCGATGATGCCGGCGCCGGCGGCGAGCGCGGCGGCGGGGACGAAGGCCATTGGATGCAGCCCCAGCAACAGCGGCCCCGCCGCCAGGGCATACCAGCGTACCCAGGTGCGCTGCGGCGCCAGCGCCATGGCCAGGGCCAGCGGCCAGGTGAGATAGAGGCTGCTCAGCAGTTCCGAGACGGCGGAGAAATTGATCAGATTGGCCAGCGCACCCAGCAGCGGGAACACCAGCAGCGCCGGCTGCCGGCGGCGCACGATCAGCCAGCAGGCCAGGAGCGACAGCCAGGGCAGGGCCTGATAGCCGATGGCGAAGGCATGGCGCACCGCCACGGCGTCCAGGCCCCAACGGACCGCAATCCAGGCGGGCAGCTGCGGCAGCACCGCCGTGACGCGCAGGTTCGGCAGCAGCAGATCACCATCGACGGCGAGCTTGAGATAGTAATAAGCGCCGTCAGCGAACAGCGGCAGCCCCACCAGCGCGGCCACGAGATAGGCCGCACCGACGAGCCACAGCCCGCTGCCCAAGGTCTGCCGCAGATGCCGGTGTGTGACGTGTGCGCTGGCCATGGTGGCTATCACGAGGCTCCGGGGGCACCGGCGCTGGTCGCCGCCGGCCAAGGCGGCGGCTCGCGTGCCGTCGTCAGGCGGCGGGGGCCCTGCTGGCGGGAAGCGCTCAGTCCGACAGGTAGTACTCCACCGTGGAGACCACACGCACTTTCTTGATATAGGGCGTATTGCTGTCGCGATCGGCGATGCTGAACAGGCCCTGGCTCGCGCGGCGGATCTTACCGAGGCGGCTGTCGGAGTCGGCGGCGAACTTGTCGGCGACCTCGCGGGCGTTGCGGGTGGCGGCTTCGATCATCGCCGGCTTGAGGTCGTTGAGCCCGGTGAATAGAAACTGTGCGGTGCCGCCGGCACTGATAATGGTGATTCCCCGTTGGCCCAGGCTCGCCAGGCGGGTCATGGCGTCGCGCACCCGCTCGATGTCACGGGTATAGACGGTGATGGTGGCGGTGGCCGTGTAGCGGAAGGGTAGCTGTGCGGCATTGGCGTAACCCTGCGCTTGGCGGTCGATGATCGACGGCGGTGCCGTGCTGATGGCGTCCGCCGTGAAGCCCTGCTCCGCAAGGAAATCCAGCACCAGCGTGGTCTGGCGCTGCACGCTGTCGTATAGGGCGGCGACGTCGTTGTCGACCTCGGTGAAGGTGATTGGCCAGATGGCGATATCCGCCGGCACCTCGCGCTCGGCGAGGCCCTTGACGGTGACGCTGCGCTCGAGCCCCTTGACCGCAAGCGCGCCCTGGGTAGCCCAGTAGCCGAGCCCGATGAGACCGGCGCAGACAAACGCGCCCAGGATGAGCGCGGGAACGGCGCCGGCGGCGATGCCGCGAGATGGGTTCATAGTGGTACGACCTCAGTGTCAGCGCGCTGCGAATGCGCAGATTGACGATGAATGATGCCTGCGGTGCACTAGCCCGCCGCGCGCAGCAGCTCTGCCGCGTGGGCCAGGGTGGTATCGGTGATCGCCGTGCCACCGAGCATGCGCGCGATCTCGTCCACGCGGGCGTCATCGGCGAGCGGGGCGATGTCGGTGTAGGTCTGGCCGTCGATGGCCTGCTTGCGCACCCGCAGCTGCTGGTGGGCCTGGGCGGCCACCTGCGGTAAGTGAGTGACGCAGAGTGTCTGGCGGGCCTCCCCCAGGCGGCGCAGCAGGCGGCCGACGATCGCGGCGACGCCGCCGCCGATGCCTACATCCACCTCGTCGAACACCAGTGTCGGGATGCCGCCGAGGGCGGCGGTCGCCACCTGAATGGCGAGGCTGATGCGCGAGAGCTCGCCACCTGATGCGACCTTGGCCAGCGGCTGCAGGGGCTGGCCTGGGTTGGCGCTCACCTGGAAGGCGACGGCGTCGAGCCCATGGGCGCCAACCTGATCGTGGTCGCTCGTCGTCACCGCCACCGCGAATTGTCCGCCGGCCATGCCGAGCTCCTGCATGAAGCTGTCGACCGCGGCGCCGAGGCGCTCGCCGGCGCTGCGCCGGGCCGCGCTCAGCACCGTGGCGGCGTCGAGCAGTTCGCGCCGTGCCGCATCCCGGTCCGCTTGCAGCGCGCCCAGGTCTTTGTCGTCCTGTTCCAGGGACGCAAGCTCCGCCTGGCGCGCGGCGAGGGTGTCGCCCAGCGCCGCCGGCTGGATGCGGTATTTGCGTGCGAGGTCGTGGATATGACCGAGGCGTAATTCCACCGCCGTAAGCCGCTCGGGATCCATATCGAGGTGGTCCAGATACTGGCGCAGGTTCGCCGCCGCCTCCTCCACCTGCACGGTGGCGCTGTCGATGAGCTCGCGCGTCTCTTGCAGGCGGGTGTCGATGTCGGCGAGATCCGCGAGTGCCGAGCCGGCGCGTCCGAGCTGATCGCGCAGGGCGGCTTCGCCCTCGTAGAGCTGCTCCACCAGCGCCGCGGCCGTGCCCTGGAGGTGACCGAGGTTGGCGAGACGGTGCTGCTCCGCATCCAGTGCCTCCAGCTCGCCATCGGCGAGGCCCAGCTCCGACAGCTCCTGCACCTGGAAGCGCAGCAGGTCCATGCGCTCGCTGCGCTGCGCGCGGGCGGCCTCGAGCGCGGCGAGGCGGTCGTCGAGCGCGCGCCAGCGCCGGTAGCGCTCGGCCACCGCGGCGGCCTGCGCGCCGTGGCCGCCATAGGCATCGAGCAAGCTGCGCTGGGCCGCGGGGCGCAGCAGGGATTGGTGCGCATGCTGACCGTGGATATCCACCAGCAGGTCGCCCAGGGCGCGCAGCTGGGCGCCGCTCGCCGAGCGGCCATTGATGAAGGCGCGCGCACGGCCGGCGCGCACCAGCACCCGACGGATGACGCACTCGTCGCCGTCGTCCAGCGCCTGCGCGGCGAGCCAGTCCCGGGCCTGCGGGCAGCGCGCCAGATCGAAGGCCGCGCTCACCTCGGCGCGCTCGCAGCCGCTGCGGATCATGTCGGCGTCTGCCTTCTCACCCAGGGCGAGTCCGAGGGCGTCGATGAGGATGGACTTACCGGCACCCGTCTCGCCGGTGAGTGCGGTCATGCCGCCGGTGAGCGTCAGCTCCAAGTGGCTGACGATGACGAGGTCGCGAATGGCGATGGAGGTGAGCATGGGCCCTGGGGTCTGCGTAGCGGCGCTGCGGTT
This sequence comes from uncultured Thiohalocapsa sp., assembly GCF_913062725.1. Classification (GTDB taxonomy): domain Bacteria; phylum Pseudomonadota; class Gammaproteobacteria; order Chromatiales; family Chromatiaceae; genus Thiohalocapsa. The sequence continues at coordinate 54,318 of NZ_CAJXWY010000020.1, read as the reverse complement.
GCCGGTGACCTGGCGCGTTGTTGCCCGCGTCGCGGCGTCAGCGCGCACCATCCGCCCGGTGCTCACTGGCCCAGCCGAGCTTGGCGCGCAGGATGCTGAAATGATCGTAACCGCGCGGATGCAGGAGCCGCAGTCGGTGCCGGCTGCGGCGAATGTGGATGGCATAGCCTTCCGCCAGGGGCAAATTGATCTGCCCGTCGCAGGTGAGGCGTACCTGCTCGTGCGCGTAGTCGCGGATACGCAGCTCGATGCTGCTGTCACCGCCGATGACCAACGGCCGGTTGCTGAGGGTATGCGGGCAGATGGGCACCAACAGGAGGGCGTCCAAACCCGGATGGACCAGCGGGCCGCCGCCGGAGAGGGCGTAGGCGGTGGAGCCGGTGGGGGTGGAGACGATGACCCCGTCCGAGCGCTGGGCATTGACGAAGACGCCATCGACCCAGGTTTCGAGCTCGATCATGCGCACACTGTTCCATTTGTGCACGACGATGTCATTGACGGCGCGGCCCTCGGTGCCATCCGTGCTCACCTCGAGCATGGCGCGGGCATCGGCACGATACTCGCCGGCCAGGATCTGATCCAGGCGTTCTTCGAGATGATCCGGCGAGATATCCACCAGAAAGCCGAGGCGTCCGAGGTTGATGCCGAGCAGCGGCACATCCGCCGGCGCCAGCTCGCGCGCGGCGTGCAGCAGGGTGCCGTCGCCGCCGACGACGATGATCAGATCGCAGGCGGCGCCGAGCGCGGGGATGCCCAGCACAGCACCCGCCTCGCCGCCAACGGCGTCCTCGGCTGCCGCCGCCGCCTGCGGGTCGAAACGCACCGTCAGGCCGCGCCAGCACAGATGCGCCGCCAGTCGGGCGATGGTGGCGGCCAGCTGCGCGTCCTGGTGTTGCTTGCCGACAATGCCAACGACTCGGAATTGGTTCATGTCTCGATCACTGGGTGGCCGCGCGCTACGGCATCGACGGGGCGCCCCGGCGCCCCCATGCCCGGCGCAGGTGCCCGGCGCTGGCAACCGACGCCGCAGCCGACGGTAGCACGCGCCCGCGCACGCGCCAAATCAAGACCTGCCCGCCGCCGATGCGGGCGCGATGCGTGCCCAGGCGTGTCTGAACCCGGCCGTTCATGGTTGGTGCAGCGCTTGCACGCGGTTGACAGCCGGCGGCCTGCGCCCTAGATTGGCGGTGTTAGCACTCTGATATACGGAGTGCTAAGACTGCGCCGCGGCTGCCATCTGCCAAACGCCGATGCCGGCGGGCCGCCGGGATGTGTGGATGCGGTGCGAGGTCGTGCCAAGGTCCGGCGGGCACGATCGTGCGGGTGGCGCTGCACGACCGGCGGTATCCGCAGGTGGCTGCGAACTGGTCCGCAGGCGGCCGCAGCCCAAGCTCCGCGCGCAGCGCGCACGGCGCGGTGGACATCAGCGATTCAACCGCGGCCTCGCTTTCGCTACCCGCATCCCGGACGCGGCGACGCCCCGGCGTCGGGCGTGACAACACAACAGACCACTCCAATGCCCAACAGCAGTCAATCGCGTACCGGTGATACCAAGATCTCGCTCCCCGGCGGTGGCCAGATCAGCGAGCGCGCGCTGCATTTCCTGAAGGCCCTGGTCGAGCGCCACATCCGCGACGGGCAACCGGTCGGCTCGCGCACTTTGGCCCGCGACGCCGGCTTGGATTTGAGCCCGGCCACCGTGCGCAACGTCATGTCCGACCTCGAGGAGCTGGGGCTGGTGGCCTCGCCGCATACCTCGGCCGGACGCGTGCCCACGGTCTCAGGCTATCGGCTCTTCGTCGACAGTCTGCTCACCGTCTCGCCCATCGACGATGCCTTCATGAACAGGATGCGCTCGGGCTTCGAGCCGGGCGGGGAGTCCAAGGTGCTCATCGAATCGGCCTCGCGCCTGCTTTCGGGCGTGACGCATCTGGCAGGTCTGGTGATGGTGCCGCGGCACGAGCGCGAAGTCTTCCACCAGATCGAATTCCTCAAGCTCTCCGGCACCCGCGTGCTGGCCATCCTGGTCACCGCCGACGGTGAGGTGCACAACCGCATTATCCACACCGAGCAGGAATGCTCGGCGTCCCATCTCCAGCAGGCAGCGAACTACCTGACCGAGGTGTTCTCGGGTCTCGACATGCGCGAGGTGCGCCGGCGGCTGCTCGAAGACCTCAAGACAACACATCAACGCATGGATGCCCTGATGATGCGGGCTATGGAAATGGCGCAGCGGGTGGTGGAAGGCGCCGAGCACGAAGACGACGTGCTCATCGCCGGCCAGACCAATCTGCTGGAATTCCAGGAGCTGGCGAGCATGGAGCGCTTGAAGTCGCTGTTTCAGGCCTTCACCGAAAAGCGCCAGATCCTCGATCTGCTCGATCGCTGCATCGAGGCGGATGGCGTGCAGATTTTCATCGGCCAGGAATCGGGCTTCGAGCTGCTCGACGATTGCAGTCTGGTGACCACCACCTATCGCGTCGAGGATCAGATCCTGGGCGTGCTCGGGGTCATCGGCCCAACGCGCATGGACTACCAACGCGTCATCCCGGTGGTGGACGTCACCGCCAAGCTGCTGGCCGCAGCGCTCAGGAGGCCTTGACGCGGCGGCACCGTCCCTCGGGTCAGGGTGTGCCGTGGCCACCCTGCGCAGACGCAGCGCAGGTCCGGTCGCGCTGACGCCATGCCCGAGACGAGTCTCGGGTGCGCGGCAGGCGCCGGCGCGCTGGAGGTCAATGCATCGGACGCAATGTCCGCCGCCGACACTCGCGCGTGCACGGACATTCATATTTTGGCATTCACACATTTGGAGAGGCAGGCCCACGCGAGGCAGTCCCTGGAGAAGACACCATGAATCCGGAGCGAGATCGCCAACACGACAACGAGACCGACACCGCGGCGGCACGGCCTGAGCAGGCGCACGAAGCAGTCGCGCCCCAGCAGCCGGCGCCAGCTGACGCCAGCGACGCTGCGGCGGCACAGCCCGCGAGCGAGCAAGCAGGCATCGACGCGTCACCGCCGACCGCTGAGTCAGTGTCTGCGCCGGCCGCCGAGTCGGTCCCCGGTGCAGCCGCTGAGACAACCGCCGGTCTGGCCGCAGATCCGGCGCAGCTCAACATGCTGCTGGAAGATGCCCGCGCGAAGGCGGATCAGGCACACGACCAGCTGCTGCGCACCCGCGCCGAAATGGAGAATATGAGCCGCCGGCAGGCGAAGGAACTGGAGAACGCCCATAAGTTTGCGCTGGAGGGCTTCATCAAAGAGCTGCTGCAGGTGCGCGACAGTCTGGAGCTTGGCCACGCCGCCGCCCAGGCGCCGGATGCCGATGTCGCCAAGCTGCGTGAGGGCACCGAGCTGACGCTCAAGCTCTTGAGCGACACCATGAGCAAATTCGGCGTCGAGCGCGTTGATCCGGAAGGTGAGCCCTTCAACCCGGATTATCACCAGGCCATGTCGATGCAGCCGCGCCCGGATCTGCCGGCGAACACCGTCACCAACGTCATCCAGAGTGGATACACGCTGAACGGACGCCTCGTGCGTCCGGCGTTGGTGATGGTCTCATCGCAGGCCTGAGGCGGGTGGCGCGCAGTGCTCATGCCGCAGCCGGCGGATCAGTGGCCGGTGCTGGGTCCGGTGCTGGGCCCGGTGCTGGAATCGGTGCTGGATCCGGCGCCTGTGAGGGCTGGTCGGCCACCCGGGCTTGGCGCTGACCCGCTGCACCGCCGCCACAGCTGACCTGGCGCAGGTCGCTTGCAAGGCTTACTCCGCGGGGGCATGCAGTAGGCTTGAGAATTTCAAGGTTTTGCCCAACCTCCCTCGCAGTTTCGGCCTCTGACGGCGCGTGCCGGGGGGCACAACACAGCTTCAATCAGGTTCAAATTAGGAGAGACACCATGGGGAAAATCATCGGCATCGATCTTGGCACCACCAACTCCTGCGTCGCCGTGATGGAAGGCGACAAGCCGAAGGTGATCGAGAACGCCGAGGGTGATCGCACGACACCCAGTATCGTCGCCTTCAGCAATGACGGCGAGGTGCTGGTTGGCCAGTCCGCCAAGCGTCAGGCGGTGACCAACCCGACCAATACGCTGTTCGCCATCAAGCGCCTCATCGGCCGCCGCTACGAGGACCACATCGTCTCCAAAGACAAGGAGATGGTGCCCTACAACATTGTCAAGGCCGACAACGGCGATGCCTGGGTGGAGGTGAACGGTAAGAAAATGGCCCCGCCGGAGGTCTCGGCGAAGGTCCTGCAGAAGATGAAGAAAACCGCCGAGGACTACCTGGGCGAAACCGTCTCCGAGGCCGTCATCACCGTGCCGGCCTACTTCAACGACTCCCAGCGCCAGGCCACCAAAGACGCCGGGCGCATTGCGGGCCTCGAGGTCAAGCGCATCATCAACGAGCCCACCGCGGCGGCGCTCGCCTACGGCATGGACAAGCGGCGCGGGGATCAGAAGATCGCCGTCTACGATCTGGGCGGTGGCACCTTCGATATCTCCATCATCGAGATCGCCGAGATCGAGGGCGAGCACCAGTTCGAGGTACTGTCCACCAACGGCGATACCTTCCTGGGTGGCGAGGACTTCGACCTGCGCATCATCGACCACCTGGTGGAGGTGTTCCAGAAAGAGCAGGGCTTCGATCTGCGCAACGACCCGCTGGCCCTGCAGCGCCTGAAGGAGGCCGCCGAGAAGGCCAAGATCGAGCTCTCCGCCAGCCAGCAGACCGACATCAACCTGCCCTACATCACGGCCGACCAGACCGGCCCGAAGCACCTGAACGTGAAGCTCACCCGGGCCAAGCTCGAGTCTCTGGTCGAAGACCTCGTCGATCGCACCATCGCGCCCTGCCGCACGGCACTGAAGGACGCGGGCGTCGGCGCCGGTGAGATCAACGAGGTCATTCTCGTCGGCGGCCAGACGCGTATGCCCAAGGTGCAGGAGAAGGTCCAGGAGTTCTTCGGCAAGGCCCCGCGCAAGGACGTCAACCCCGATGAGGCGGTGGCCGTGGGTGCCGCCATCCAGGGTGGTGTGCTCGGGGGCGGCGTCAAGGACGTGCTGCTGCTGGACGTGACCCCCCTGTCGCTCGGCATCGAGACCCTCGGCGGTATCATGACCAAGCTCATCGACAAGAACACCACCATCCCCACGAGCGCGAGCCAAGTGTTCTCCACCGCCGATGACAACCAGACCGCGGTGACGGTGCACGTGCTCCAGGGCGAGCGCGAACGGGCCATGGACAATAAGTCCCTGGGCCGCTTCGATCTCGCCGATATTCCGCCGGCACCGCGCGGCGTACCGCAGATCGAAGTCAAGTTCGACATCGACGCCAACGGCATCCTCAACGTCTCCGCCAAGGACAAGGCCACCGGCAAGGAGCAGTCCATCGTCATCAAGGCCAGCTCCGGCCTGTCGGACGACGAGATCGAGCGCATGGTCAAGGACGCCGAGGCCCACGCCGAAGAGGACAAGAAGTTCCACGCGCTGGTGGCCGCCCGCAACCAGGCGGACAGCATGATCCACGCCACGCGCAAGTCCCTGGAGCAGCTCGGCGAAGACAAGCTGGAGCCCGGCGAGAAGGACAAGATCGAGACCGCCATCAAGGCGCTCGAAGAGGCCATGCAGGGCGAGGACCAGGAGCGCATCGAGTCGCTGACCAAGGAGCTCGGTGATGCCTCCGCCAAGATGGCCGAGCGCCTCTATGCCCAAAGCCAGGGCGGACCCGAGGCTGGTGCCGGACCATCCGGCGGCGCCACGGGCGCTGCCGGCGGCGAGCATAGTGGCGCCGCCGACGACGTCGTGGACGCCGAGTTCGAAGAGGTGAAGGACGAGAAGAAATAAGCGGGCGCCCATCGCGTCGGCATCACGGGAGGCGCGTGTGCCCTCGGGCGCACGCGTCATTATCTGTCTGCCCTCGCGGCCGTCTGCAGCGAGGTGGCGGTCGCCTGAGTCCGCAAGGCCCGACGACGAGCAGCGTCGTCGCACCCCATTCGGCACGGTTCGGGCCTTAGCCGCCCATCGGATGCGCGCCGACGCCAACGCGGCAGCACGACCCCCGAGTCTCCGATCGCCCCGAGTCCCCGCTCAAAGCATCAACGACACGCCTCCGCCCCGCTCCCCATAGCGCCCAGACCCCAATAACACGTCAGTTTCCGGACCCCGCCGATGCCCCGCGATTACTACGAAGTCCTCGGCCTGAGCCGAAACGCCAGCGAGCAGGACATCAAAAAAGCCTTCCGCCGGATGGCCATGAAGTACCACCCGGATCGCAATCCGGACGATGCCGAAGCCCTCACCAAGTTCAAGGAAGCCAAAGAGGCCCACGACATCCTCACCGACCCCCGCAAGCGCTCTGCTTACGACCAGTTCGGCCATGCCGGCGTCAGCGGACAGGGCGGCGGCGGCCCCGGCGACTTCGGCGCCGGCGGTTTCTCGGATATCTTCGGCGACGTCTTCGGGGATATCTTTGGCGGCCGTGCCGGTGGACGACGCACTCACCGTGGCACCGACCTGCGCTACGAGCTGTCGCTCACCCTCGAAGAGGCGGTCGCCGGCAAAGACGTCAGCATCAGAATCCCAACCACGGTGGAATGCCATCACTGTGGCGGTAGCGGCGCCAAGCCTGGTACCAAGCCGAAGGAGTGCGGCACCTGTCACGGCCACGGCCAGGTGCGCATGCAGCAGGGCTTCTTCTCCATCCAGCAGACCTGCCCCACCTGCCGCGGCACCGGCAGCGTCATCGAGGAGCCCTGCCGGCACTGTCGTGGCAGCGGCCGACTACGCGAAGAGAAAACCCTCAGCGTCAAGGTACCGCCGGGTGTGGACACCGGTGATCGTATCCGTCTGGCGGGCGAAGGCGAGCTCGGCGAGCAGGGCGGTCCGCCGGGAGACCTCTACGTGCAGGTGATGGTGCAGGAGCATCCCATCTTCACGCGTGAGGAGAGCCATCTGTTCTGCGAGGTGCCCATCAGCTTTGCCACGGCGGCCCTGGGCGGCGAGATGGAAGTACCCACCCTGAGCGGCAAGGTGATGCTCAAGGTCCCCGCGGGCACCCAGACGGGCAAGATGTTCCGCATGCGCGGCAAGGGCGTGAAGCCCGTGCGCGGTGGCCCCGTCGGCGACCTCATCTGCCGGGTCATCGTCGAGACGCCGGTGAATCTCACCGAGCGTCAGAAAGAACTGCTGCGCGAATTGAACGACACCCTGGCCAGCGGCGGCAAGCACCACAGCCCCCACTCCACCAGCTGGCTCGACGGCGTCAAGCACTTTTTTGAAAAGATGGGGCTCTAGCGCGGGCGGGCGTGCCCGCCCCGGGCGCCCCGCGAAGCACCGCCGCAAAGCGTCTTACGCTGCCGGCTTTTGACAAATCAGTCTGACCGCGCCGTACCGGAAGGCGACCTCCCGCCGCGCCTGTACGGCCGTGAATGCCGCCTCCATGGCGTGCTGCATCTCGAGTGTCGCATAGCCATGGACCAGCATCCGCTCTGCACCCGAGGCCAACAGCTCGCGCAGGTAGCGCAGCTGCGCTGCCCGGGCGCGGCTCGTATCAGCGCTGCTGATGACGCGCCGGGGCTCGGCCGCCAGCACCTCTGCACCCAGGGCGCTCACGATGTGCCGCAACTTGCCGCCGATGCAAGGATCGCCCCCGCCGAGCTCGGCCTGGCAGCGGTTGAACGCGTCCCACCAGGCGCTGATGGCGGGTTGCGTCGGGTCGAAGCAAAAGGTTCGGTTGTCCACCTCGGTCAGGATGACCCTGCCCGTGGGTTTGACGACCCGCAACAGCTCGCCGACCACGGCGGCGGGGTCCCGTAAGTGCTCCAGTACCCAGATGGTCAGCGTGACATCGAAGCTGTCGTCTGCGAAGGGTAAAGTGCGCGCGTCGCCCTGAACCAGGCGGATGCGCTCAGCCCGGTTGAGCCAGGCGTGTCCGGCGCGCAAGTGCGTGGCACTCAGATCCAGGCCGGTCAGCGACAGCTGCGGGGCCCGTTGTGCGATGAGGTGCAGCTCGGCACCCACGGCGCAACCGACCTCGAGCAGACTGCGGTCGCCGGAGAAATCCAGTCCACCGAATACCGGCTGCGCCAGCAGCTGTGCCTGGGCGATCAGGCGGCGGCGCTCGCTATCGCTGAAACCGTGGATATACCCAGCGTGCGTCAATGTCCGGCTCGAGCTGCGGCGGGCAGGATTGCGGCTGGTGGGGGCCGACGACAGGCGTGCTGTCGTATGACTCGTCCCTCGCACCCAATCGAGTGCCTCGGGGGAAGGCTTGAATGGAGCCGGTGAGCGGATTCGAACCGCTGACCTACGCATTACGAATGCGTTGCTCTACCAGCTGAGCTACACCGGCGCAGGACGTCGGGACAGTGCCCGGGCCAGCCGTTAATCATAAGCGGGTTGGCGGCTTGCGGCAAGCATCGGGCGGCGCTCAGCCCCGGGCCGCGTCCAGCGCATAGGCCGACGCCGGCAGGATGGGGTCACGGCCCAGCAGCAGGTCCGCAAGCAGCCTGGCGGAGGCGGGGCCCGTGACCAGACCATTGCGGAAGTGACCGGCGTTGACGTAAAGCCCTTCCGCGCCCGGATAGGGGCCGATGTACGGGATGCCGCTCGGTGAGCCCGGGCGCAGCCCCGCCCAGTGATCCTCGATGGGCGTGCGCTTCAGGAGGGGAAACAGCTCCGTGGCGATGCGGTAGAGCTCTTCTTTCGCCTCCGCCGTGGTGCGCTTCTCGAAGCCGGCATCCTCGAGCGTGCTGCCGATGAGCACCCGGCCGTCGCGGCGCGGAATGACGTAGCGCTCGCGGTAGAGTGTCAAATGGCGGATTTGCCCGGGCTTGGCGTAGAACAGAATCATCTGCCCACGCACCGGGTGGATGTCGGGCTTGCGCCCGAGCTTGCCGAGCAGCTCCGCGGTCCAGGCGCCGGTGCAGACCACAACGCGTTGCGCGGCGATATCACCGGCGCGGGTGCGCACACCCTGGACCACGCCGTCCTTGACACGCAGCTCCAGCACCTCTTCGTGCTCGCGGATGCTGACCTTGGGCTCGATGGCAACGCGCAGGGCCTTGGTGAGCCTGGGGTTGCGCACCTGACCGATGTCCTCGAGCCAGAGTGCTGTCCGCACCCCGGTCTGCAGGCCGGGCTCTGTTTCGCGGATCTGGGTGGGGTTCAGCGTCGTCAGCGACTGGTGCTCGGCGCTGGCCCAGGCGCGGGCCTCGGCATGTTCCTCGGGGTCGAGGATCATCAAGCCGCTGGTGTTGTATTCGGGATCGATGCCGGTGCTTTCGAACAGCTCGGTGCAAAGCGCCGGGTAGACCCGTTGGCTCCAGGTGGCCAACGCCGTGACGGCGCCGGCGAAGCGCCAGGGGTAGAGGGGCGAGAGGATGCCGCCGCCGGCCCAGCTCGCCTGCTGGCCGGTGTCGCCCATTTCCACCAGGGTGACGGCTGCACCCGTGGCGGCGAGCTCGCGGGCGGTCATCAGACCGATGACGCCGCCGCCGATGACGAGGATATCGGAGCCAGTGTGGTCGCTCATGCGTGTGTCAGTCGTGCGCGGGCATCAGCCTGCCGGGGTGATCGGGAGGGTCGACTTGCCGCAGACGCCGTCAGCCGGCGTCACCCGCCGTGCGTTGCAGTTCCTTGGGCAGGGCGAAGGTGACGTTCTCGCGCATGCCGGCCTGCTCTTCGACGCTGGCGGCCCCCCAGTCCTTCAGGCGCTGGATCACCTGCGCCACCAATAGCTCCGGGGCGGACGCGCCGGCGGTGACGCCCACCCGCGTACCGTCGGTCAGCCATTCGCGCTGGACGTCGTCGGGACCGTCGATGAGGTAAGCCGGTGTGCCGGTCTTCTCCGCGAGCTCACGCAGGCGGTTGGAGTTGGAACTGGTGGCCGAGCCCACCACCAGCACCAGGTCGGCGCGGCTGGCGAGGTCGCGGACCGCATCCTGGCGGTTCTGGGTGGCGTAGCAGATATCGCTCTTCTTCGGCCCCGTGAGGTTCGGGAAGCGCGCGCGCAGCGCGTCGATAATGCCGGCCGTGTCGTCCACCGACAGCGTGGTTTGGGTGACGTAGGCGACCTTGTCCGGATGCTCGATGGCGAGGGCGGCGACGTCATTCAGGTCTTCCACCAGGTGCATGCGCCCGCCGTCGGCGGCGCACTGGCCCATGGTGCCCTCCACCTCCGGGTGGCCACGGTGGCCGATGAGCACCACATCGAAGCCGGCCTTGCAGTGGCGGGCCACTTCCAGATGCACCTTGGTCACCAGCGGGCAGGTGGCGTCGAACACCCGCAAGCCCCGCTCGGCGGCCTGGGCGCGCACATCCTGGGACACGCCGTGGGCGCTGAAGACACAAACGGCCCCCTCCGGCATCAGCGCGATGTCGTCGACGAAAATGGCGCCGCGGGCCTTGAGATCGTCCACCACGTAGCGGTTGTGGACCACCTCGTGGCGCACATAGACGGGTGGGCCGAAGAGCTCCAGCACGCGCTCGACGATGTCGATGGCGCGGTCTACGCCGGCGCAGAAGCCACGCGGGTTGGCGAGCAGAATATCCATGGCTGAGGGGGGTTCTCGGGGCTTGCGTCTTATCCGACCGGGTAGCTGCGGATTCTAGCAGGGGTGCGGCGCGTGCGACGTGCGAAGTCACAGAGGCGGGCGGGGCCACAGGCCGGCGGCACTCGAGCAGGTCACCCAAGCCAGCCTGCTCGGCCAGCGATGGGACATTTTTCTTCGCAGACGCGTTGAGCCCCACGCGCCGCATCAGCCTTGCGAGCTTTCCAGGGCCCGCGAGCGTCGTCCCTTTGCGCTTGGCGAGCGCCGAGGCTGCCGCGGAAACGCCTGTGTTTCTGGTGGCCATCGGCGCGATGTTGGGCGTCTCCTGGCCCATCATGCCGTAGGTGCTGCAAGGGATCCGCCCGCGTCTGAAAAGCGTTGCTCCATCAGCGTGTTTGGCGGGTCGAGCAACGCTATGCTGTGATATGGCTTTCAGCCTTTGCAAGGTCTGTCATGCCAGCGTCCGACGCCCTGCTCGTCCGCACCACCCTGCTGTCTCTCAGCCTCCTCCTCGGGAGTCAGGCTTCGGCCGGCACGGCCACCCCGGCGGCTCACGAGGGCTATGTCGGCGCCGCCGCCTGCGCCGATTGCCACACGGATGAGACCGCCGCCTGGCAGGGCTCGCATCACGACCTCGCCATGGCCCTACCGAATGCGGCCACGGTGCTGGGGGACTTCGATGACGCCGAATTCACCGCCCACGGCGTCACCAGCCGTTTCTATCAACGGGACGGCGACTACTGGGTGCGCACCGACGGCCCCGACGGTGCGCTGGCCGACTACCGGGTGCGCTACACCTTCGGCTGGTACCCGCTGCAGCAGTACCTGCTCGAGCGCCCGCAGGGGCGGCTGCAGGGCCTGGGCATCGCCTGGGACAGCCGCCCCGCGGCGGCGGGCGGCCAGCGCTGGTTCCACCTCTACCCCGACGAGCCCATCGATCACACCCACGCGCTGCACTGGAGCGGTCGCGAGCAGAACTGGAATTATCAGTGCGCCGAGTGCCACTCCACCGATCTGCGCAAGGGCTATGACCCGGCGACCGACGGCTACCAGACCCACTACGCCGAAATCGATGTCGCCTGCGAGGCCTGCCATGGCCCCGGCGCCGGCCACCTGGCCTGGGCGCAGCAGGGCGACGCCGAGCGCGCCGCCGATCCGCGGCGCGGCTTCAGCACCCGGCTGCGCAGCGACCGGGCGCAGTGGCTCATCGACCCGGCCAGCGGGCTGCCCCGCCGCAGCCCGCCGCGCCGTGAGCACACGGAGATCGAGATCTGCGCCCGCTGCCATGCCCGGCGCGGCCAGCTCAGTGAGGACTACCGCCACGGCGAGCCCCTGGCGCAGACCCATCGCCTGGCGTTGCTCGAGCCCCACCTGTACTACCCGGACGGCCAAATCAAAGATGAGGTCTATGTCTACGGCTCCTTCGTGCAGAGCCGCATGTACCACGCCGGCGTGACCTGTAGCGACTGTCACGACCCGCACAGCCAGCAACTGCAGCGCAGCGGCAATGCGGTGTGCACCAGCTGCCACGTCGCCGCGCAGTACGACAGCCCCCGGCATCACCACCACCCGGTGGACGGCGCCGGCGCCGCCTGCACCGGCTGCCACATGCCGCAGCGGGTCTACATGGTCAATGATTGGCGGGCGGATCACAGCTTCCGGGTGCCACGACCGGACTTGTCGGTCAGCCTCGGCACGCCCAACGCCTGCACCGGCTGCCACACCGACCAGGATGCCGCCTGGGCGGCTGCACAGGTGGTGCGCTGGTACCCGGACAGCCGCCATCGCGGCCCGCACTTCGGCGAGGCCCTGCATGCGGCCGACCGCGGCGCACCCGATGCCGCGGCACAGCTGTTGGCCCTCGCCGCCGACAGCACGCAGCCCGCGATCGCCCGCGCCAGCGCCATCGAGCGGCTGCGCCCCCTGGCCAGCGCCGACCAGTTGCCGCGCCTGCGCCGCCTGCTCGAGGACGACGCGCCCCTGGTCCGTGCCGCCGGTGTGCGCTATCTGGAAGCGACCGATCTGCGTACCCGGGTGGACCTCGGCTGGCCGCTGCTCGACGACCCGGTGTTGCTGGTGCGCATCGAGGCCGCGCGCGTGCTCGCGCCGGTGCTGCGCCAGCAGGTGCCGGAGCGCTTCCGCGAGTTGCTGACCCGCCGCATCGAGGAATACGCTCAGACGCTCTATGTTACGGCCGAGCGTCCGGAGTCTCACCTCAACCTGGGGTTGGTGGCCAGCGCGGTCGGCGACGCCGCACAGGCCGAGCAGTCATACCAGACCGCGCTGCGCCTGCAGCCCGATTTCGCGCCCGCCTACGCCAACCTGGCGGACCTGTACCGCGCGCTGGGGCGCGACGACGACGGAGAGGCGCACCTGCGTGCCGGCATCGCCGCAGCCCCCGACAGCGCCGCCTTGTCGTATGCGCTCGGGCTGCTGCTGATTCGCGAGCAGCGTTTGCCCGAGGCCCTGCCGCAACTGGCCAGGGCGGTCGCCCTGGCCCCGAGCGAGCCGCGCTATCCCTTCGTCCAGGCCCTGGCGCTCGAGCAGGCCGGCGAGACCGACCAGGCCCGCGAGGTACTGCGCGAGGCCGTGCAGCACCACCCCAACGACGCCGACATTCGCGCGGCCCTCGAACGCCTCGCGGAGAAATGAGGTTGCGGCAGCCGCCCTACATCCAGTCAAGCTCGCTCATTGGCCCGCAACGCGATCCAGAACTTGCGCAGCGGCGTCAGCCCGATGCGCTGATCCACCACGGCGAGCTCGCTGCGGCGGAGCTCTTGCAGCAGCGCCGCATGGATGCGCTGCTGGATGCGTAGCGCCCGCGGCAGCGCCGACGCAGCGGTGGTTGGGGCCTCGCGCGCCAGCATGGCGGCCTGCGGTGCGAGTAGGGCGGGCAATTGGTGGCGGTGCTCAGGGCTCGCCAGGGCCTCGTGTCCGAGACCGGCGGCGGTGATGGCGTCGGTGGGCAGGACGGTGCGATCGTGGCGCAGCAGCAGCCCCGCGTCCCGCAGCCGGCGGACGCCGCCGCACCAGCCGCCGCTGCGGCGGGCGGCGGCGATGACCGATTCGTCCCGCTCGCCGTGGGCGCGGGCGAGCAATTCGAACAGGGCGCCCAGGTCTCGGGTGTCGGCGGCTCGCATTGCCGCGGCGTCCGCCGGGCGCCGGCGGCGCAGTACCTGCTCGACGTCGTCGGCCATGGCCAGGAAGGGCGCCGCGGGCAGGGCACCGCCGTCGACGTCTGACGCCAGCGTGGAGGCGAGCACATGACTCAGCGGGTGGCGCGGCGCGCCGGCCAGCGTGCGCTGAATCTCCTCGCGCCACCAGTCCAGCTTCAGACGTGCGACGCCTGAGTCCGAGACCTCGTCGAGTATGGCGCGGACCTGGTGCCGCCAGCCCGCGAGCGCCGCCAGTGCATCCCGCAGTTCGCGGGGGGCGAAGCGCACGGCGTAGTAGAGGCTGGAGCCGGGTGGGGTGGCGCGATTGGGATAGCGCCATTCGGCGCCGCCGGCGGGGAGGTCGGGCGCGGGCATGGGCGGATCGGGTCAGGTGGTCAGGTTGCGGATGGTGTCGGCGGTTGGCTGGTGGTCGGGCACCGCGTCGGCCGGTCGCAGGCGTGGCTGGCCGGGTCGCCGTGCATCGGGCCCGCAGTCCACTGCGCCGGCGTCGGGTCGGCGCCGCCGCGCTGCCGTCGTGCGCTGCCGTTCGCGCCGCCGTTGCGCGCTGCCGTTGCGCGCTTTAGGCCGCTCGCGGCGGATTGGCGGGCGGCAGCGTCGGCGAGCGCGCACCGGTGAGCCAGTCCAGGACGCCGAGGGGGTGCTCCACCAGGCCGGTGGCCCCCCAGTCGCCCGGTGGGCTGTCGGTACCGAGGTAGCCCCAGCCGGCGGCGAGGGTGGCCATGCCGGCGGCGCGCCCGGCGTGGATGTCGCGGGCATCGTCGCCCACGTACCAGCAGTGCGCGGGCTCCACATCCAGCAGCGCGCAGGCGTGCAGCAGGGGCTGCGGGTGCGGCTTGGCGTGCGCGGTGGTATCGCCGCTGACGACGCAGGCGGGCGCCGGCGATGGGTTGATGGCCGCGAGCAGCGGGGTGGTGAGCCAGCCAGGCTTGTTGGTGACGATGCCCCAGGCCAAGCCCTGGCTCACCAGCCGGCGAATGAGCGTCTCCATGCCGTCGAAGGGGCGGGTGTGGCAGCAGATGTCGGCGGCGTAGAGATCCAGATACTCGGCGCGCAGCGCGGCGTAGCCGGCGTCATCCGGTGTAAGGTCGAAGCCGATCCGCAGCAGTCCGCGGGCGCCGCTGGACACGTGCGGGCGGATCAGCGCCGTCGCCAGCGGCGGGCGGCCGTGGCGCGCGAGCAGGGTATTCAGCGCGGCGCCCATATCGGCGGCGGTGTCGGCGTAGGTGCCGTCGAGGTCGAACAGCACTGCCGCGCATTTGGCCTGTGCAGTCATTGTCAGGCGTGCGCCGGGCGCCGGCAACTGGCCATGTAATTGACGGAGATATCCTTGGGCGCCAGCCGATACACCCGGGTCAGCGGGTTGTAGGTCAGCCCGGCGAATTCGACGATGCGCAGGTCCGTTGCCCGCACCCACCGGTCCAATTCCGCCGGGCGGATGAAGCGGGCGTAGTCATGGGTGCCGTGGGGCAGCAGATTGAGCAGATACTCGGCGCCGATGATGGCGAACAGGTAGCTCTTGGGGTTGCGGTTCAGGGTTGAGAAGAAGACATGCCCGCCGGGGCGCACCAGCCGCGCGCAGGCGGCCACCACCGAGCCCGGGTCCGGCACATGCTCCAGCATTTCCATGCAGGTGACGACGTCGAAGGCGCCGGGCATCTCCCCGGCCAGCGCCTCGGCGGTGATCTGGCGATAATCCACTTCCACGCCCGTCTCCAGGGTGTGCAGCTCGGCGACGCGCAGGGGCTCTTCGCCCATGTCGATGCCGGTGACCGCGGCGCCGGCGGTGGCCATGGACTCCGACAGGATGCCGCCGCCGCAGCCCACGTCCAGCACCTTTTTGCCGGCGAGCTTGACATGGCTTTGCACATAGCCGAGCCGCAGCGGATTGATCTCGTGCAGGGGCTTGAACTCGCTCTCAGGATCCCACCAGCGCGAGGCGATTTCCTCGAACTTGTGGATCTCGGAGGCGTCGATGTTGGGTGCGATGTCGGTCATGGGTGGTCTGCGATGACTCTCGGTTGAGTGGCAACTTGGGAGCGATGCGGGCGCATTTCACCTGCCGTGGCGATGATGGCGGCCACATCGCCCTCGGCCTCAGCGCGGCGGTACGCGATAGCCCAACAGCCAGATGGGCAGCAGCAGCAACAACAGCAGCACGGCCGCCAGGCGCTGCCCGTCGCCGGCGAGCAGCAGCGCATCCAGCGGAATCAGGCACAGCAGCATAAAGCCCACGCTGGCACGCACCCGGGCGGTGGTGGGGTCTTCCATCAGGCGCAGCAGGCGCCGCAGCAGCAGGCCGCCGCCGACGGCGGTGAGTGCCAGCGCATAGGGATCTGTGAGGATGCCCAGGGGGTAGAGCGCCAGGGTTACCGCCAGCGCCAGGGCCAGCGGGATGACGGCGACGCGCACGGCGTGGCGGGTAGCGCTGCGCCCGGCCCGGTGCAGCAGCGCCAGCGCCAGGGTATACAGCAGCACCGGCAGCGCCAGCAGTAGCTCGGGGATGAGCACCAGGCCGGCACTGAGGCCCAGCAGCCAGTTGAGCCAGCGCGCCAGGGCCAGCAGCGGTGGCCCCGCCGGACGGTGCTTGAGCCCGCCCACATAGAGCAGGATCACCATCGCCAGCAGCAGCGTGAGCAGCAGCGGTCCGGGGCCCGCCAGCAGGCCGAAGCCGAGCCCCAGTCCCAGCAGGCCGTAACCCGCCAGCCAGGCGGAGCGGGCGGCGATGCGCCCGGAGGGCAGTGGCCGATGCGGATAGGCCTCGCGGTCGCGGGCCAGGTCGAAGCAGTCGTTCAGGATCATGCTCGCCCAATACAGGCAGGCGGCGATGGTGAGCTGCAGCCCCAGCAGCCGCCAGTGCGGGCTGCCCATGGTGGCAATGAGGTGCGCGGCGATGACGTTGGACCAGGCCGTGAACAACAGCGGCATGCGCACCAGCGCCAGCCAGGCGTCGAGCCGGGCCGGCAGGCTCCCGGGGGGCGTGGTCATGGCGGTCGGCGGCTGCCCCGGGCTCGGGGCTAGAGTGCGCTGATCCTGGTGTGCTGCGCCACCAGCTGGGCCAGCGCCGCACCCTGCTCGGTGAGGCGCTCGCGCTCTTTTTGCACCACCGCCGCCGGTGCTTTGTCGACGAAGCTGGGGTTGGCGAGCTTGCCCTCGATGCGGGCGATATCCGCGCGCAGCCGGCTGATTGCTTTGTCCAGACGCTTGAGCTCCGCGGCCTTGTCGATGAGGCCCGCCATGGGAATGAGGAGCTTCATCTCGCCCACCAGGGCGATGGCGGACTCGGGCGCCTCGCGCTCGTCATCCAGCACGGTGATGGAGGCGGTCTTGGCCAGGAAGTCGAGGTACGGTCGCGCGTGCTCGATCCAGGCCCGGTCCTGCGCGCTGGCGTTGCTCACCAGCACCGGCAGGGACTTGCCCGGCGCGATGTTCATTTCGCCCTTGATGCGGCGCACCCCCAGAATGAACTGCTGGACCCACTCGATCTCGGCCACCGCCGCCGGGTCGTCGACGCCGGCATCGGCCACCGGGTAGGGCGCGAGCATGATGGTTTCGCCCGCGACGCCGGCGAGTGGCTTCACCTTTTGCCAGATTTCTTCGGTGATGAAAGGCAGGAAGGGGTGGGCCAGGCGCAGCAGTGTCTCCAGCGTCTGCACCAGGGTGCGGCGGGTGCCGCGCTTGGCGGCGTCACCGGCATGCTCGCCGGTGAGCACCGGCTTGGCCAGCTCCAGGTACCAGTCGCAGAACTCGCTCCAGGTGAACTCGTAGATGGCCTGGGCGGCGAGGTCGAAGCGGTAGCCGTCGATGGCGCTGCGCACCTGGGCGATGGCGCGGTGCAGGCGTGCGGTGATCCAGCGATCCGCGGCGCTCAGCACGATGTCCGTGCCTTCGCCCAGCGGCTTGTCTCCCGACCCCGCCGCCTCGGCGCCCGTGTTCATCAGCACATAGCGGGAGGCGTTCCAGAGCTTATTGCAGAAGTTGCGGTAGCCTTCGATGCGGCCGAGGTCGAATTTGACGTCGCGTCCGGTGGTGGCGAGCGCTGCGAAGGTGAAGCGCAGCGCATCGGTGCCGAAGGCCGGAATGCCGTCGGGGAACTCCTTGCGCGTCGCCTTGGCGATCTTCTCGGCCAGATGCGGCTGCATCATGCCGCGGGTGCGCTTGGCCACCAGCGGCTCCAGTGCGATGCCGTCGATGAGGTCGATGGGGTCGAGCACATTGCCCTTGGACTTGGACATCTTGTTGCCCTGGGCGTCGCGCACCAGGCCGTGGATGTAGACGTCGCGAAAGGGTACGTCGTCCATGAACTTGAGTCCCATCATGATCATCCGGGCGACCCAGAAGAAGATGATGTCGAAGCCGGTGATGAGCACCGAGGTGGGATAGAAGGCCGCGAGTCGATCCGTCTCTTCCGGCCAGCCGAGGGTGCTGAAGGGCCAGAGCGCGGAGCTGAACCATGTGTCCAGCACGTCCGGGTCCTGGGTCAAAGCAAAGTCCGCGGGCAGGTCGTGCTTGTGACGGACCTCCTGCTCGGAGCGCCCGACGTAGACATTGCCCTCGGCGTCGTACCAGGCGGGGATGCGGTGGCCCCACCAGATCTGGCGGCTGATGCACCAGTCCTGGATGTTGCGCATCCACTCGAAGTAGGTGTTCTTCCAGTTGTCCGGCACGAAGCGGATGCGCCCGTCTTCCACCGCCTCGATGGCGGGCGCCGCGAGCGGGCCGATCTTCACATACCACTGGTCGGTGAGATAGGGCTCGATGACGGCGCCGGAGCGGTCGCCGCGGGGCACCATGAGCTTATGATCCCTGATGCCTGCCAACAGCCCCTGGGCTTCGAGGTCGGCGACCATGCGCTGGCGGGCCGCATAGCGGTCCAGGCCGATGTAGGCGGCGGGGATCAGCTGGTCCTCGTCCGGCGCGTTGGCGCGGATGGCGGCATCCGGCGTGAAGATGTTGATGAGTCCGCCGTGGGGCTGGTCGGCGATCTGCAGCTCGTCGCGATGATTGCTCCAGACCGCGTGGTCGTTGAAGTCGTGCGCCGGGGTGATCTTCACGCAGCCGGTGCCGAATTCGGGGTCGGCGTGCTCGTCGGCGATAATGGGAATGCGCCGGCCGGTGAGCGGCAGCTCGACGAGCTCGCCGATGAGATGCTTGTAGCGCGTATCCTCCGGGTTCACGGCGACGGCGCAGTCGCCGAGCATGGTCTCGGGGCGGGTGGTGGAGACGGTGAGATGTCCGGTGCCGTTGGTGAGCGGGTAGTGCATGTCCCACATGTGTCCCGCCTCTTCCTCGGCGATGACTTCCAGGTCCGAGACGGCGGTGTGCAGCACCGGGTCCCAGTTCACCAGCCGCTTGCCGCGGTAGATGAGGCCCTCTTCGAACAGCCGCACGAAGACCTCGTTGACGGCGTTGGACAGGCCCGCGTCCATGGTGAAGCGCTCGTGCTGCCAGTCCAGCGATGAGCCCAGCCGGCGCAGCTGGCGCGTGATGGTGCCGCCGGATTCCTCGCGCCAGCGCCAGATGCGCTCGATGAAGGCCTCGCGGCCCAGGTCGTGGCGGGTCTTGCCCGCGGCCTCCAGCTGACGCTCCACCACCATCTGGGTGGCGATGCCGGCGTGGTCCGTGCCGGGCTGCCACAGCGTCTGGTCGCCGCACATGCGGTGGTAGCGGATCAGCGCGTCCATGAGCGTGTTGTTGAAGCCGTGACCCATGTGCAAGCTGCCCGTGACGTTGGGCGGCGGAATCATGATGCAGTAAGCGCCGCCGCCGTGGTCCATCCGCGGCGCGAACCAGCCGGCGTCCTCCCAGCGCTGATACCACTGGGCTTCGATGCGGTGGGGGTCGTAGGTCTTGTCCAGCATGACGGTCTCGTGCGGCGGGGTGGGCGCCGTTGCGGGGCGCATGGGATCGGACCCGCCAGTATAACGAAGCCGGTGGTGGGCACGCTCACCGCCGCCCGGTTATATCGATCGCATTTCGGTTGTCGGTGTCCGCGGGCTGTGGTGGCGACCGGCGGGGGACGCCGTGAATACGTCCCTGTAGGCTTTACGATGGCATCTCTGCCGTCGAGACCCCCGTCATCCGCCACCCCGCCCGCTGATGCTTGCGCCGGACATTGACGTCCGCCGGGTACATGCAATAGCCAGTTGTGGTGTGGCCAGAGGCTCGCTAGGCTGCGCCCGAGCGATCGCCGCTCGTCGCGGCCCGCAGCGTCTGTCGTCGCAGAGGAGTCAGATCATGCGCGCCAACGTTTCAGCATCCGCCGATCTCGTCGCCCGTGCACGCAGCTTCGCCACCGAGGCCCACGAGCGCATCGGCCAGCGGCGCAAATACACCCAGCAGCCCTACCGAGAGCACCTGGAGGCCGTCGCCGGCCTGGTGGCGCAGGTCACCGATGACCCGGAGATGCTCGCCGCCGCCTGGCTGCACGATACGGTGGAGGATACGCCCGCCACCTTCGACGAGATCGAGCGCGTGTTCGGGCCGGCGGTGCGGGCGCTGGTGGCGGATCTCACGGATGTCAGCGCCCCCGGTGACGGCAACCGCGCCGTGCGCAAGGCCATTGACCGCCAGCACACGGCGCGCGCCTCGACGCGGGCGAAGACCATCAAGCTCGCGGACCTCATCGACAACTGTCGCGACATCTGCGCCCACGACCCCCGCTTCGCCCGTGTCTATCTCAGCGAGGTCGCGGCACTGCTCGACGTGCTGGACGCCGGCGACCCCGGGCTCTATCGCCAGGCGCAGCAGGCCGTTGCCGATTGTGCGCGCCGGCTCGACCCGCCGGATCTCCCCTAGCGGGCGTCCGAGCGCAGTGCGCCTCGCAGGCCGCAAGCCGTGGGCCTCTGGCTGGGCAGGGCTGCGTGGTGCAGGGGATACGGGTCTCCTGCGGCGGATCGCCGGCGCTGTCCCTGCGCCGGCTCAGGGGGGTTGCCAGTCGGGGCGGCTTACACCTGCCTGGGCGCCGTCACCGGCAGATCCAGGTCGTGCCAGAGCTTCAGCGTCGCCTCGGCCTGGTTCATGGTGTAGAAGTGGATGCCGGGGGCGCCGGCTTCCAGCAGGCGACGACAGAGATCCAGCACCACCTCGTGACCGAAGGCCTTGATGGATGCCTTGTCGTCGCCGTAGGCCTCCAGGCGCTTCCTGATGTAGCGGGGGATCTCGGCGCCGCAGGCGTCGGAGAAGCGCGCCAACTGGTTGAAGTTGGTGATGGGCATGACGCCGGCGATGATGGGGATGGTGATGCCCGCCTCGTCGCAGAGCTCGACGAACTCGAAATAGGCGTCCGGATTGAAGAAGTACTGGGTGATGGCCGCATCCGCGCCGGCATCGACCTTGCGCTTGAAATTTTCCAGATCCGCGGTGGCATTGGGCGCCTGCGGGTGGAACTCGGGATAGGCCGCCACCTCGAGCTTGAAGCGATCTCCGTACTCCGCGCGCAGGAAGGCCACCAGCTCGTTGGCATAGCGGAAGGCGCTCAGGCCGGTGCTGCCCATGCCGGAGGGCATGTCGCCGCGCAGTGCCACGATGCGGCGGATGCCCTGGTCGATATAGTGGCCGATGATGTCGCGGATCTCGGCCTCGTCGGAGCCGATACAGGCCAGGTGTGGCGCCGTGTCGATGCCCTGGCTGCGCAGCCAGTCGACGGTGGCGAAGGTGCGCTCACGGGTGGAACCGCCGGCGCCGTAGGTGCAGGAGAAATACTCGGGGCCGACGGCGTTGAGCTTGGCCACGGTGCCCTTGAGCTTCTCCATGCCCTCGGTGGTCTTTGGCGGGAACAGCTCGAAGCTGAAGGTGCGAGTGTCGCTGTGGGTGTTCATGACGAATACCTGTGTTGCGTGCCCAATGCGGTGGTCGGATAGACAAAGGCCGGCATCGGATACGGGACCCGACGCCGGCCTTCGCTTCGGACTGCCGGGGCCTGGCACTGGTGCCTGGCCCCCGGCCCCTCATCAGTACCGGTAATGGTCGGTCTTGAACGGCCCGTCGACGGTGACGCCGATGTACTCGGCCTGGTCCGGGCGCAGCTTGGTGAGCTTGGCGCCGATCTTCTCGAGGTGCAGCCGGGCGACCTCTTCGTCGAGGTGCTTCGGCAGCACATAGACGCCGATGGGGTAGGCCTCCGGCTTGGTGAAGATCTCGATCTGTGCCAGCACCTGGTTGGTGAAGGAGTTGGACATGACGAAGCTCGGGTGGCCCGTGGCGCAGCCCAGGTTCACCAGTCGGCCGCGGGCGAGCAGGGTGATGCGATGGCCGTCGGGGAAGACGATCTGGTCCACCTGCGGCTTGATCTCGATCCACTCGTACTTCGAGAGCTTGTCCACCTGGATCTCGTTGTCGAAGTGGCCGATATTGCAGACGATGGCCTGATCCTTCATGGCCAGCATGTGCTCCTCGGTGATGATGTCCTTGTTGCCGGTGGCGGTGACGAAGATGTCCGCCTGGCCGATGACGTCGTTCAAGTCGACCACACGGTAACCTTCCATCGCGGCCTGCAGCGCGCAGATGGGGTCGACCTCCGTGACCCAGACGTTGGCGCCCAGGCCCCGCAGCGAGGCCGCCGAGCCCTTGCCCACGTCGCCATAGCCGCAGACCACGGCGACCTTGCCGGCGATCATCACATCGGTGGCGCGCTTGATGGCGTCCACCAACGACTCGCGGCAGCCGTAGAGGTTGTCGAACTTGGACTTGGTCACCGAGTCATTGACGTTCATGGCCGGGAACAGCAGGTCGCCGTTCTTGTGCATCTCGTAGAGGCGATGCACGCCGGTGGTGGTCTCCTCGGTGACGCCCTTGATGCCCTCGGCGGTGCGGTGCCAATGGCGGTTGTCCCGCGCGAAGGTGCGGTTCAGCACGCCGAGCACGGCGGTCCATTCTTCGTTGTCGTCGGCGGTGGCTTGTGGCACGGCGCCCGCCTTTTCGTACTCCACGCCCTTGTGCACCAGCAGTGTCGCATCACCGCCGTCGTCCAGGATCATGTTCGGGCCCTGGCCGTCGGGCCAGTTCAGCACCTGCTCGGTGCACCACCAGTACTCTTCCAGGGTTTCGCCCTTCCAGGCGTAGACGGGAATACCGCGGGCGGCGATGGCGGCGGCGGCGTGATCCTGGGTGCTGAAGATGTTGCAGGAGGCCCAGCGGATCTCGGCGCCGAGCGCCACCAGGGTCTCGATGAGTACCGCGGTCTGGATGGTCATGTGCAGGCTGCCGGTGATGCGCGCGCCGGCCAATGGCTTGCTCGGACCGTACTTCTCGCGGATGGCCATCAGGCCCGGCATCTCGGTTTCGGCGATGTCCATCTCCTTGCGGCCGAAGTCGGCCAGGGAGATGTCGGCAACCTTGTAGTCGTTGAAGTCTTTAAGCTCACTCACGGTATTCAGCTCCTGAGTATCTTGAGTGAGCGCCGTTGGAAGATTCGCAAACCCCGACCGAGCCTGGCAGGGTGGGATACCCTGTTGCAGCGCTCCTCGGAACGGGACGATGACTGTGCCCGGTGCGGTCGGTTCGACCTCCTGCGCAGGGCAGTGAGGCTACGGCCGTCTCGGCGGTCGTTATCGGTTCAGGCGGCCGCTTGTGCGGCGGGGATGCGCCCGCGTAGGGCGCTGGTGACGACGGCGGGGCGCGCGAGGCGGTGGCAGCGTGATGACCCTGCCGATATCCGTCGGCAGGCCCCTGACCGTCCTGATCATCTGGCGCCATTGTAACGCGAACAGACGGTGCATTGTCCAGAGGGCCAAGCGCTTGCCCGTGCGGGATGTGGGCGGGGATCGGGGAGGGTCTCGGGAGTCCGTTCGCTCACGCTGGTTGCGCCCATCGGGCTTTGGGTTGGGCTTGAGCCCTGTTCAGGGTGACCGGGTGATCACCGCCGCCGCGACCCGGGCGGCCCGCGCCCGCGCCTCATCGACAGCCTCACCCCGCGCCAATGCAACCCCCATGCGCCGGCGTCTGAAGGCTTCGGGCTTACCGAACAGCCGTAGATCAGACTTCGGTACGGCGAGCGCCTCGGCCACGCCGTCGTAGCCGATGCCCGCCGCGTCCATGCCGCCGTAGATGACGGCGCTGGCGGCGACGGCGTCGCGGCGGGTGTCCACGGGCAGGCCGAGGATGGCGCGGGCGTGCAGGTCGAACTCGCTCTGGCGCTGGGAGGCCATGGTGACCATGCCGGTGTCGTGGGGACGGGGGCTGACCTCGCTGAACCAGACATCGTCGCCGCGCACGAATAGCTCGACGCCGAAGAGGCCGCGCCCGCCCAGCGCATCGGTGATGCGCCGGGCGATTGCTTGCGCCTTAGCCAGGGCGGTATCCGTCATCGGTTGTGGCTGCCAGCTCTCCACATAATCACCGCTGACCTGACGGTGTCCCACCGGGTCGCAGAACTGCGTGCTGATTTCGCCGTCGTGTGGTCCGCTGCGCACCGTCAACAGGGTGATCTCGAAATCGAAGTGGATCACGCCCTCGACGATGACCCGGCCCTGATTGACGCGCCCACCCGCGATGGCGTCATCCCAGGCAGCCCGCAGGGCGCCGGCCTCCTCGACCCGCGACTGTCCCTTTCCGGACGAGGACATCACGGGCTTGACGATGCAGGGGTAGCCGATGGCCGCCGCTTCCCGTCGCAGCGTGTCGAAGTCAGCGGCGAAGGCGTAGGGGGACGTCGGCAGCCCGAGCGCTTCGGCGGCCAGGCGGCGGATGCCCTCGCGGTTCATGGTGAGCTGCGCCGCCCGGGCCGTGGGGATGACCTCGCACAGGCCCGCCTGCTCCACCTCGGCGAGCACGTCGGTGGCGATGGCCTCGATCTCCGGCACGATGATGGCCGGGCGCTCGGCCTCGATCAGCGCTCGCAGCGCGGCGGGGTCGGCCATGTCGACGACCCGGGTGTGATGCGCCACCTGCTGCCCCGGCGCGTTGGCGTAGCGGTCCACGGCGATGACTTCGATGCCGAAGCGTTGCAGGGCGATGATGACTTCCTTGCCGAGCTCGCCGGCGCCGAGCAGCATGACCCGCGTGGCGTTGGGGGACAGTGGGGTACCGATGCGCATTGACAGGCCTGCGGGACGCGTTCGCGGTGAACCGGATCGAGGCACAGTATACCGGGCCGGCGCACGACGCTCAGGCCAATGCCCGTCGCGACGATACGCCTTGGTTATGGCCAGTGGCTTGACCGTGGAGGGGTCGGGCAAGGGTCATCCGGGTCATGCCCGCAGATCACACCGCAAAGTCGTGCGTAGCATCGATGCCCGTCGCTGGCCAACGCAGCAGCGCTCTCGCGGCGGGCGGTACGTGCGGTGCCGTGGACCCCGGTGAGCCAGGCCTGCGATGCCGAAAGTGCCGGCGCTGGCCCCCGCGCGCCGGCGTGGGGGCCAGAGGGTCAGCGGGGCTTGATTGGCGCGCTTAGAGGCCCGCCGCGTCCCGCAGCTGCTCGGCCTTGTCGGTGGCCTCCCAGGAGAACTCCGGCAGCTCGCGGCCGAAGTGGCCGTAGGCGGCGGTCTTACGGTAGATGGGCTTGACCAGGTTCAGCATCTGGATCAGGCCATAGGGGCGCAGATCGAAGAACTCGCGCACCAGCATGGCGATGCGGTTCTCATCGACCTTGGCGGTGCCGAAGGTCTCGACGCTGATGGACGTGGGCTCGGCGACGCCGATGGCATAGGAGACCTGGATCTCGCAGCGGTCGGCGAGACCGGCGGCGACGATGTTCTTGGCCACATAGCGACCGGCATAGGCGGCGGAGCGGTCCACCTTCGAGGGGTCCTTGCCGGAGAAGGCGCCGCCGCCGTGGCGGGCCATGCCGCCGTAGGTGTCGACGATGATCTTACGCCCGGTGAGACCGCAGTCGCCGACGGGGCCGCCGATGATGAACTGCCCCGTGGGGTTGATGTGGATCTTGGTATCGCTGTGGATCCACTCCTTGGGGATCACGGGCAGGATGATGGTCTCCATCACCGCCTCGTGGATCTGCTGCTGGGCCACGTCGGGATCGTGCTGCGTGGACAGCACCAGAGCGTCCACTCCCACCACCGCGCCGTCGCGGTAGCGCATGGTGACCTGGCTCTTGGCGTCGGGCCGCAGCCAGGGCAGCGTCTTGTTCTTGCGGACTTCCGACTGACGCTCCACCAGGCGATGCGCGAAGGTGATGGGGGCGGGCATCAGCACGTCGGTTTCGTTGGTGGCGTAGCCGAACATGAGACCCTGGTCGCCGGCACCCTGCTCTTCAGGGCTCTTGCGGTCCACACCCTGGGCGATATCCGCAGACTGCTTGCCCACCAGCGACATCACGGCACAGGTGTGGCCGTCGAAGCCGACCTCGGAGCGGTCGTAGCCGATGTCGTTCACCACCGCGCGTGCCAGGTTGTCGAAGTCCACATGGTGGTCAGTGGTGATCTCGCCGGCGACGATCACCGCGCCGGTTTTGATCATGGTTTCACAGGCGACGCGGGCGGCGCCGGGATTGGGATCCTTGGCCAGGATGTCGTCGAGGATCGCGTCGGAGATCTGGTCCGCCACCTTGTCGGGATGGCCTTCGGAGACGGATTCGGACGTGAAGAGCAGTTCGTTTGACATAGCGAGATGCGGGCGCCCCCAGGCGCGCTTTGTTGCTGTTGGTGCGGTGAGAAGAAGCGTTGCCGCGTGGGAGTGCGGCGGTCGAGAGTCCACCATACTAACCGAGCCCGAGGACGATTAACAGGTGCCGACGTCAGTCTCCGGGGTTCCCGTCGCCGCGCGTTCGGGTACCATGGGGGTGTATTTTTCAACCGAATCTGCGCTCTAGGAGGCCATGATGGTATCCCTCGAAACCCCCGTCTGCGACTTCGGCCAGCCCGCCCCGGATTTCTCGCTGCCCGGCGTCGACGGCAAGACGTGGACGCGTGACGCATGCACAGGGCCGAAGGGCTTGCTGGTGATGTTCATCTGCAACCACTGCCCGTATGTGCAGGCGGTGCGAGAGCGCATCGTGCGCGACACGCGCGACCTCGCCGCACTCGGCATCGGCTCGGTGGCCATCATGTCCAACGACCCGGCGGATTATCCGGAGGACTCGTTTGCGAACATGCGGCAAGTGGCCGCCGAGCACGGTTTCCCTTTCCCGTATCTGCTCGACGAGACGCAGGCGATCGCCAAGGCTTATGGTGCGGTGTGCACGCCGGACTTTTTCGGCTACAACGCGGACTTGGGTCTGCAGTATCGCGGCCGTCTGGACGCCAGCCGCAAGGAAACGGCGCCTGCGGATGTGCGCCGCGATCTCTTTCTCGGCATGCGGCAGGTGGCCGAGACGGGCCAGGGCCCGGCTGAGCAGATCCCGAGTGTCGGCTGCTCCATCAAGTGGCGCGATGCGGCTTGAGCTCAGGCACGGCGCATGCCTGCCAGGCGGCGTGTGAGGCCCGCGCGAGGGTGCACCGGCGGCGCGACTTGCTTATAGTCGAGGGAAATCCTTAATATTAGAAAGTTATGAAGGTTGCGTCGCCCGCTGCGACGTTGGCTTCTGGCTAAACCGCGCTTTTTGCGCAAGAATACGCGATCCAGAAAATCCTACAGACCCTCATGCGCGACGCCACTGCCCGGGCGTGAGGATATTAGCGCCCGAGCCGCCGGCGGCACGAATGCCGGTGGTGGCTTGGGCTCGGTCACAGCGCAGCCGCGAGGTTCGTTGCCGCCCATCACGAGAGCCCCCGCCGGCCGCCGGCCCCGACTCCGGGCATGGGTCCACCGCCAGGCCCATGCGCCGCGCCCGACACATCCGGGGTCAGGCGTCGGACCAAGCCGCTGCGCGGGCGATCACGCTCCTACCCGATCGCACTCACAAAACCGACCGAGGAGAGATCCTTATGTCTTCACGCAAAGAACTCGCGAACGCCATCCGCGCGCTCAGCATGGACGCCGTGCAGAAGGCCAAGTCCGGGCATCCGGGCGCCCCCATGGGCATGGCGGATATCGCCGAGGTGCTCTGGAACGACTTCATGAAGCACAACCCGGCGAATCCCGACTGGCCAGACCGCGATCGCTTCGTACTCTCCAACGGTCATGGCTCGATGCTGATCTACTCGCTGCTGCACCTGAGCGGCTACGGTGTTGGCATCGAAGATCTCAAGCAGTTCCGCCAGCTGCACTCCAAGACCCCGGGTCATCCCGAATACGGCTATGCCCCCGGCGTCGAGACCACCACCGGCCCGCTCGGGCAGGGCATCAGCAACGGCGTCGGCATGGCGCTGGCCGAGAAGGTGCTCGCTGCGCAGTTCAACAAGCCCGGTCACGAGATCGTCGACCACTACACCTACGTGTTCCTCGGCGACGGCTGCCTGATGGAGGGCATCTCCCACGAATCCTGCTCTCTGGCCGGGGCACTGGGTCTCGGCAAGCTGATCGCCTTCTACGACGATAACAACATTTCCATCGACGGCGAGGTGCGCGGCCACGGCGATGTGCCCGCCTGGTTCCTGGACGACACCCCGAAGCGCTTCGAAGCCTACAACTGGCACGTCATCCCCGAAGTGGACGGGCATGACCCGGAAGCGGTGAAAGCCGCCATCGAGGAAGCGCAGGCTGTCACCGACAAGCCATCGCTTATCTGTTGCCAGACCATCATCGGCTTCGGCGCGCCGAACAAGCAGGGGAAAGAAGAGTGCCATGGCGCCCCCCTGGGTGATGACGAGATTGCCCTGACGCGCGAAGCGCTCGGCTGGACGCATGCCCCCTTCGAGGTGCCCGATGCCGTCTACCAGGCTTGGGACGCCCGCGAGCGTGGTGCCGTGGCGGAGCAGGCATGGCAACAGAAGCTCGCCGCCTACAAGGCCGAGTTCCCCGCCGAGGCGGCCGAGCTCGAGCGCCGCCTGGCGGGCGAGCTGCCCGCGGACTTCGATGCCAAGGCCCGGGCGTTCATCCAGGCCATCAACGAAAAAGGCGAGAAGGTCGCCACCCGCAAGGCGTCGCAGCAGGCGCTCAACGGTTATGGCCCGCTGCTGCCCGAGCTGCTCGGCGGCTCGGCCGATCTCGCCGGCTCGAATCTGACGTTGTGGTCCGGAGCCAAGGGCATCAAGCCCACGGACGCATCGGGCAACTACGTCTAT
Organism: uncultured Thiohalocapsa sp.; assembly: GCF_913062725.1. GTDB lineage: Bacteria > Pseudomonadota > Gammaproteobacteria > Chromatiales > Chromatiaceae > Thiohalocapsa. The sequence continues at coordinate 25,537 of NZ_CAJXWY010000020.1, read as the reverse complement.
TACGGCGTGCGCGAATTCGGCATGTCCGCCGTCATGAACGGCATCACACTGCATGGCGGCTTCAAGCCCTACGGCGCCACCTTCCTGATGTTCATGGAATATGCCCGTAATGCGGTACGCATGGCGGCGCTGATGAAGATCAACCCGATCTTCGTCTACACCCACGACTCCATCGGTCTCGGCGAGGATGGTCCCACCCACCAGCCGGTGGAGCAGGTATCCATTCTGCGCCTGACCCCGCGCATGTCCACCTGGCGCCCGTGTGACGCCGTCGAGAGCGCCGTCGCCTGGAAGCTGGCGCTGCAGCGCAGCGGTGGCCCGACGGCCCTGATCTTCTCCCGCCAGGGCGCCCCGCACATGCCGCGCACAGACGATCAGATCCACAATATCGAGCGCGGCGCCTACGTGCTGAAAGAGTGCGATGGCCTGCCGGAGGCTATCATCATCGGCACCGGCACCGAGGTGGAGCTGGCGGTGAAGGCCGCCGAGCAACTCGCCGCCGAAGGGCGCAAGATTCGCGTCGTCTCCATGCCGTCCATGGATACCTTCGACGCCCAGGACGCCGCTTACCGGGCTATGGTGCTGCCGGAGACGGTGCCCGTTCGCGTCGCCGTCGAGGCGGGTGTCTCGAGCCTCTGGCCCAAATACGTCGGTATGCACGGCAAGGTAGTGGGTGTCGACACCTTCGGCGAGTCCGCACCGGCGCCCGACGTCTACAAGGCCCTGGGTGTTACCGCCGAGGCCGTCGTCGACGCCGTCAACAGTCTTCTTTGAGTGTCGCGTCGCGAGTCACGGGGGGGCGAGGAACGACAATGCTTCCTCGTTGCTCGACGCTGACGACGCTCGCCTCTGAGAGCAGCTGCTTTCCAAACCTTCCTCTACATCAGGAGTAACCAGGCATGACCCTGAAAGTTGGCATCAACGGTTTCGGTCGCATCGGTCGCATGGCCTTCCGTGCGATCAGCAAGGAGTTTCCGAACATCGAGGTGGTCGGCATCAACGATCTGCTGGACCCCGATTATCTCGCGTACATGCTGAAGTACGATTCGGTGCATGGCCGCTTCCAGGGTGATGTCGCGATCGACGGCAGCAGCATGATCGTCAATGGCAAGTCCATCCGCCTCACCGCCGAGATGGACCCGGCCAACCTGAAGTGGGACGAGATCGGCGCCGACCTGGTCATCGAGTGCACCGGCTTCTTCCTCACCGAAGAGACCTGCCAGAAGCACATCACCGCCGGCGCCAAGAAGGTGGTGCAGTCCGCGCCCTCCAAGGACGCCACGCCCATGTTCGTCTACGGCGTCAACCACGGTGTCTACGACGGCCAGGCCATCATCTCGGCGGCCTCGTGCACCACCAACTGCCTGGCGCCGGTCACCAAGGTGCTGAATGACAACTGGGGCGTGAAGCGCGGTCTGATGACCACCGTGCATGCCGCTACCGCCACGCAGAAGACCGTCGACGGCCCGTCCAAGAAGGACTGGCGCGGTGGCCGCGGTATCCTGGAGAACATCATCCCGTCCTCCACCGGCGCCGCCAAGGCCGTCGGCAAGGTACTGCCGGAGCTCAACGGCAAGCTGACCGGCATGGCCTTCCGCGTGCCCACCTCCGACGTCTCCGTGGTGGACCTTACCTGCGAGCTGAGCAAAGACGCCAGCTACGACGACATCTGCGCGGCCATGAAGGCCGCCTCCGAGTCCGGCGACCTCGCCGGCGTGCTGGCCTACACCGACGACAAGGTGGTCTCCACCGACTTCCGCGGCGCCAATACGCCGTCCATCTTCGACGCCGGCGCCGGCATCATGCTGGATGCCACCTTCGTCAAGGTGGTCACCTGGTACGACAACGAGTACGGCTATACCTGCAACATGCTGCGCATGGTGGAGCACGTCGCACAGTGACGCGCTAGGGCCCCGGGGCTGGGTGCCGGGCGCTGGGCAATCCGCCCGGCACCCAGCACCCGGTGCCGCGGCGCTCACCCGAGCGATGCGGAAAGCGCACCGTCGGTTTCCAGATCGCTTGAGACAACCACACCATTGAACGAGGCACGACACATGTCCTTCACCAAGCTCACCGACCTGGATCTCGCCGGCAAGCGGGTGCTGATCCGCTCCGACCTCAACGTTCCGGTCAAGAACGGCAAGGTCACCTCCGACGCCCGCATCAAGGCCTCCCTGCCCACGTTCGAGCATTGCCTGGCGGCCGGCGCCAAGGTCATGGTCATGTCCCATCTCGGTCGCCCGGAGGAGGGCGTGTACTCCGAAGAGGACTCGCTGGCACCCGTGGCGGCGGATCTCAGTGAGAAGATGGGCCGCGAGGTGCGCCTGGTGAAGCATTACCTGGAGACAGCCCCCGAGGTGGCCGAGGGCGAGCTGGTGCTGCTGGAGAACGTGCGCTTCAACAAGGGCGAGAAGAAAGACAACGAGGACCTCGCCAGGCAGTATGCGGCGCTGTGCGATGTGTATGTGATGGACGCCTTCGGCACCGCCCATCGGGCCCAGGCCTCCACCCACGGCGCCGGCAAGTTCGCGCCCGTCGCCTGCGCCGGCCTGCTGCTGGCCGAGGAACTGGAGGCGCTGAACAAGGCGCTTGCGGAGCCGAAGCGGCCCATGGTCGCCATCGTCGGCGGCTCCAAGGTTTCCACCAAGCTCACCGTGCTGGAGTCCCTGTCCACCAAGGTCGATCAGCTGGTGGTGGGCGGCGGCATCGCCAACACCTTCATCAAGGCCGCCGGGCACAACGTCGGCAAATCCCTGTATGAGGCGGATCTGGTCGCCACCGCCAAGGATCTGATGCAAAAAGCCGAGGCCGCCGGTGCCACGATTCCGATCGCCACCGATGTCGTGGTCGGCAAGCAATTCGACGAAAACGAGCCGGCCGTACAGAAGACAGTGGGTGAGGTCGCCGACGACGACATGATCTTCGACATCGGCCCGGACAGCGCCAAGGCGCTCGCCGACATCATCAGTCAAGCCGGCACCGTGGTCTGGAACGGCCCGGTGGGCGTGTTCGAGTTCGATCAGTTCGGCGAAGGCACCAAGACCGTCTCCATGGCCATCGCCGAGACCGACGCCTTCACGCTCGCCGGCGGCGGCGACACCATCGCCGCCATCCAGAAGTACGACATCTACGACAAAGTGTCGTACATCTCCACCGCCGGCGGCGCCTTCCTCGAGTTTCTGGAGGGCAAGACGCTACCTGCGGTGGCCATGCTGGAAGCGAGGGCGAAGGACTAGGCTCGCGGTTCGAGTTGCGAGTGTCGGGGGAATACCCGTCGATGCTCGCGCCCCTTCTTCGCCCTTCGACACGCGTGACGTCCCCGAACATGCCCCGCAGAACCAAGATCGTCGCCACCCTCGGCCCCGCCACCGACCCGCCGGGTGTGTTGGAGGACATGGTCGCCGCCGGCCTCAACATGGCGCGGCTCAATATGTCCCATGACACCCATGAGCGCCAGCGCAAGCGGGTGGAGCGGGTGCGCGCCGTGGCGAAGGCCATGAAGCACCCCCTGGGTGTGCTCGTGGATCTGCAGGGTCCGAAAATCCGCATCGGCCGGTTCGAGGGCGACAGCATCGAGCTGGCCCCGGGCGATCCCTTCGCCATCGACCTCGATTGTCCGCTGGACTCGGGGAATCACGCGCGTGTCGGCTGCACCTACGCCGGACTCGCCGACGATCTGATGCCGGGCGATCAGCTGCTGCTGGACGATGGCGCCATCGAGCTGGAAGTCAGCGAAATCGCCGGGCGCAGCATCAGGTGCAGCGTGCTGCTCGGCGGCAAGCTCTCCAACAACAAGGGCATCAACAAGCGTGGTGGTGGCCTGTCTGCGCCGGCGCTGACGGACAAGGACAAGGCGGATATCGCCTTCGCCGCCGAGATGGAGGCGGACTATTTGGCGGTCTCCTTCGTCCGCAGTCCGGACGACGTCCACCTTGCGCGCCAGCTCTTCAACCGAGCGGGTGGCAAGGGCGGCATCGTCGCCAAGATCGAGCGTGCCGAGGCCCTGGAGCAGGCCACAGAGATCATCAAGGCGTCCGACGTCATCATGGTCGCCCGCGGCGATCTTGGGGTCGAGATCGGCGACGCCGAGCTGCCGGCGGTGCAGAAGCGCCTCATCAGCGAAGCGCGCGATCTCGACTGCGTGGTCATCACCGCCACGCAGATGATGCAGTCGATGATCGACAACCCCATCCCCACGCGAGCCGAAGTGTTCGACGTGGCCAACGCCGTCCTCGACGGCACCGATGCCGTGATGCTGTCGGCGGAAAGCTCCGTGGGCAAGTACCCCGCCAAGGTGGTCGCGGCCATGGACCGCATTTGTGCCGAGTCCGAAAACTACCGCCGCAAGTCCCGCCACCGGCTTGATACCCGCTTCCGCCGCGTGGATGAAGCCATCGCCATGTCCGCCATGTACGCCGCCAACCACCTCGGGGTGAAGGCCGTCGCGGCGTTGACGGAATCGGGCGCCACGGTCAAGTGGATGTCGCGGCTCAACACCGGCATCCCCATTTATGCCCTGACGCGCTTCGTCCATACCCGCAGAAAAGTAACGCTTTATCGCGGCGTCTACCCGATAAACTTCGACGTAGCCTCAACGAACATACACGAGGTCAATCGCGAGGTTATCGAAGAGCTGCTGCGACAGGGCACCGTCGTCGCTGGCGACCTGGTGATCATCACCAAGGGCGACCGCGGCGGCGTGGAGGGACAAACCAATATCATGAAGATCATGCGCGTCGGCGAGCACAAACGCCTCGCCGGCGACTGAGGCGAGCACCGCCCCACTTCCACCCGCAACACTCACTCAGCGACACAGGAGAGCCCCCATGGCCTTGATTTCACTCCGCCAGCTGTTGGACCACGCCGCCGAGCATCAGTACGGCGTCCCGGCCTTCAACGTCAACAATTTGGAGCAGATGCGCGCCATCATGGAGGCCGCCGACGAGACCGACTCCCCGGTCATCGTGCAGGCCTCCGCCGGTGCGCGCAAATACGCCGGCGCCCCCTTCCTACGCCACCTCATCCTCGCCGCCATCGAGGAGTGGCCGCACATCCCGGTGGTGATGCACCAGGATCACGGCTCCTCCCCGGCTGTCTGCCAGCGCTCCATCCAGCTCGGCTTCAGCTCGGTGATGATGGACGGCTCCCTCGGCGAAGACATGAAGACGCCGATGGACTACGACTACAACGCCCGCGTCACCCGCCAGGTGGTGGACATGGCCCACGCCTGCGGCGTCTCCGTCGAGGGCGAGCTCGGCTGCCTCGGCTCGCTGGAGTCGGGCATGGCCGGTGAAGAGGATGGCTCCGGCGCCGAAGGCAAGCTCTCCCACGACCAGCTACTGACCGACCCGGAAGAGGCGGCCAAGTTCGTCGCCGACACCCACGTCGATGCGCTGGCCATCGCCATCGGCACCAGCCACGGCGCCTACAAGTTCACCCGCCCGCCGACCGGCGACATCCTCGCCATCCAGCGGATCCGCGAGATCCACGCCCGTATCCCGGATACCCACCTGGTGATGCACGGTTCCTCCAGCGTGCCGCAGGAGTGGCTCAAGATCATCGATGAGTTCGGCGGCGCCATGGGCGAGACCTACGGTGTGCCCGTCGAGGAGATCGCCGAGGGCATCAAGAATGGTGTTCGCAAGGTCAACATCGACACCGACCTGCGTATGGCCTCCACCGGCGCCATCCGCAAGCACCTCGCCGAGAACCCGAAGAACTTCGACCCGCGCAAATACCTCGCGGCCTCCACCAAGGCCATGAAGGAGATCTGCAAGGCCCGCTACGAGGCCTTCGGTACCGCCGGCAACGCCAGCAAGATCAAGGTTCTGTCGCTGGAAGACATGACCGACCGCTACGCCAAGGGCGATCTGGACCCGAAGGTGAACTAAACGTGCCGCCGCCGCAGGGAGCGGCGCATCTTGCAAAGGGCGCCCCGGCGCCCTTTTTTATTCACCGGTTAGACCCCCAGCCGGCCGATGCCGGCTCGGGAGCGATTGCTACTCTTTAAGGGAAGAGCACTCTGTCGACGGAATCGGAGGTCAGCTGTGCAAGCTCATGGCCAAGCAACTGCCGCCGGGCAGATCCGGCCGGCGCAGCCACGGGTGATCGACAATGTCTGGATCACCTTATCCGACGGCTGCTCGCTGGCGGCCAAGCTCTGGCTGCCACCGGATGCCCAGGACCATCCGGTGCCGGCGGTGCTGGAGTACATCCCCTACCGCAAGCGCGACCACAAGGCGATCCGCGACGCCGAGATCCACGGCTTCTTCGCCCGCCACGGCTATGCCGGCGTGCGTGTGGATCTGCGCGGCAGTGGTGACTCGGAAGGCCTGCTGCGCGACGAATATCTCCAGCGTGAGCTGGACGACGGCCTGGAGGTGCTGCGCTGGATCGCGGCCCAGCCCTGGTGCAGCGGTAAGGTCGGGCTGTTCGGGCTGTCCTGGGGCGGCTTCAATGCCCTCCAGATCGCGGCGTTGCGCCCGCCGGCGCTGGGTGCGGTCATTTCAGTCTGCTCCTCAGACGACCGCTACGCCGACGATGTGCACTACATGGGCGGTTGTCTGCTCACGGACAATCTGTCCTGGGCCTCCACCATGTTCGGCTTCAATGCCTGTCCGCCGGACCCGGCGGTGGTGGGAGAGCGCTGGCGGGAGATGTGGCTGGAACGTCTCGAGGGCAGCGGTCTGTGGATCAAGCACTGGCTACAACACCAGCGCCGGACAGCATTCTGGACGCATGCGTCTGTCTGTGAGGATTATGACGCCATCCAGGTTCCGGTCATGGCGGTCAGTGGCTGGGCGGACGGCTATTCCAATACCGTGTTTCGGCTGTTGCAGCACCTGTCGGTGCCACGACGGGGTCTCGTTGGACCCTGGGGACACAAGTATCCGCACATGGGCGGTCCAGGACCGGCCATCGACTTCCTCGGCGAATGCGTACGCTGGTGGGATCATTGGCTCAAGGGGATCGAGCGCGGCGTCGGGGATGACCCGATGTTGCGTGCCTGGATGCTAGATCGCCGCGACCCCCTCTCGCCCGAGACCACCGGCCGCTGGGTGGCCGAGACCGTCTGGCCCAGCCCCGACATCGAGCGCCGTGGCTATCGGCTCATCCCGGGCGCTTTGGTGCCGGACGACGGCGGCAGTACCGGCGGCGGCGACGAGCTCAGCATCAAAAGCCCCCTCAGCGTCGGCCTCTTTGCCGGCAAATGGTGTTCCTACGCCGAGACCACGGATCTACCTTCGGATCAGCGCCTGGAAGACGGTGGTGCCCTGGTGTTCGATACGGCGCCGTTGACCGAGGATGTCTCCATTCTTGGTGCGCCTGAGCTGGAGCTCGAGCTCGCAGCGGATCAGCCCGTGGCCATGGTCGCAGCGCGATTGTCCGACATCGGCCTGGATGATCGCGCCACGCGCGTCACCTTCGGCGTCCTGAATCTCACCCATCGGGACGGTCACACACAGCCGCAGCCATTGGAGCCCGGGCGCCGTTACCGGGTCCGGGTACCGCTCAACGACGTCGGTCAGCGCTTCTTTGCTGGCCATCGCATTCGGCTGGCGATTTCCAGCTCTTATTTCCCGTTGGCATGGCCTTCCCCGCAGCCGGTGCAGCTCACCCTGTATGCGGCGGGATGCCGGCTGCAGCTGCCGGTACGCACGCCAAAGCCCGAGGACGCCACCCTGCGCGACCTCGGTGATCCGCGTACCGCACCAGCGCCGCCCCACACCGTGCTGGTGCCGGCGGAGCGGCATTGGACGGTCCGACACAACCTGGCCAACAACGAGGTGGCGCTGGATGTGGTCAATAACGATGCGCGTGTGCGTCTCGATGACATTGACCTCACCTTCAGCCGTAACGTAAAAGAGTGCTGGAGCTATCGGAATGAGCGCTACGAGACTGTTCGCGGCGAGGTGGTGCACGAGCGCAGCTTCGCGCGCCCGGGGGGCGATGGCGCCCCCGATTGGTCTGCGCGCACCGTCACCCGCACCATCCTCACGTCCACCGTGACGGCATTCCTGATTCGAGCGACGTTGGACGCCTATGCAGGCGACATACGCGTGTTCGCAAAGAGCTGGGACGAGGCGATCCCGCGGGATCTGATGTAATGCGACCGAAGCCCTCGTCCGCAGCCGTCGGCGCACCCGGCCAGATCCGACTCGCATCCGTCGTTGATCAGCGGCGGGGCGAAGACGGCGACATAGGGGTTGTTTTCAGGAGATGTCTGTGCTCGAAACCAAGACCGCCAAAGAGGCCATGTCGCGGCACCCGATCACCCTGCACCCGGAGATGGAGGTGTTGGAGGCGATGCGCATCCTGGTGCAGGAGCGCATCTCCGGCGCCCCGGTGGTGGACCAGGTCGGCAATCTCGTCGGCATCCTCACCGAACGCGACTGCATGCGCGTCGCTCTGGACGCTGGCTACTTCAGCGAAGGCGGCGGCCGCGTCGATCAGTTCATGAGCGCCGATCCAGTGACCGTCGAGGCGCATACCCCCATCACGGAGATCGCCGAGCGCTTCGCCTCGAGCCACTTCCGGCGCCTCCCGGTCATGGAGCAGGGTAGGCTGGTCGGCGTCGTCAGCCGCCGGGACGTCCTGAAGCTGCTGGAGGCCGCCTGGCAGCCGGACCGGCAGCGGATCTGACGCCCGACCGGCGCCGCTCTCGCCGCCATTGCCAGTGCCTCCGGGCGCTCGGCATACTGTCGTTTTGAGTCGAGCGCCGCCGCCGGCGCCGCGCCGGAGCCCGCATGCGAGACCTCATCGACGCCACCATCGCCGCCCACGTGGCGGTGCTCAAGGATACCGCCGCGCTGGCGCCGGCAATCCTGCAGTTCGCCGAGCGCGCCGCCGACAGTCTGCAGCGCGGCGGGCGGGTCTTCTGGATGGGTAACGGCGGCAGTGCCGCGGACTGCCAGCACCTGGCCGCCGAGCTGGTGGGGCGGTTCGAGCGTGAGCGCCCCGGGCTCGCGTCCATGGCGCTCACCACCGACAGCTCCGTCCTCACGTCCGTGGCCAATGACTATGGCTTCGAGTCGGTGTTTGCCCGCCAGGTGGAGGCGCTCTGCCGCGACGGCGATGTGCTGGTGGGCCTGTCCACCTCCGGCAATAGCGCCAACGTGCTGCGGGCGATGGAGCGGGCGGCGGGCCGCGGTATCTACCGGGTCGGAGTCACGGGTGCCGGCGGCGGGCGTCTCGCCGATACCTGTGAGCTCTGTTTGGCGGTGCCGTCTCGGGTAACCGCGCGGATCCAGGAAGCGCACATCGTCATCGGGCATATCCTCTGCGACCTGGTGGAGCGGCGGGTGACGAGCCCGCCGCCCGAGGCTGAAATGGAGCAGGGCCGCGCCTGATGTTCCGGGAGCCGCAGCGGGTCATGGAGGCGGTGCGCGGGCGCTTCGGCGGCGCGCGCGTGCTGGTGGTGGGTGACCTGATGCTGGACCGGTATCTCGCCGGTGACGTCGCCCGCATCTCGCCGGAGGCGCCGGTGCCGGTGCTGAGGCTGGGCAGCGAGCGGGCGGTGGCCGGCGGCGCCGCCAACGTCGCCAGCAACCTGCTGGGGCTGGGCCTGGACGTCGCGTTGGCCGGTGTGCGCGGCGACGATGCCGATGGTGCGGCGCTGCTCGGCTTGCTGGATGCCGCAGGTATGGACCGCGGAGCGGTGCTCACCGACGGCGACCGGCCCACCACCAGCAAGACCCGCATTCTGGGCAACCGCCAGCAGATGCTGCGCATCGACGCCGAAGCCACGGCGCCGCTGTCGGGGGCCGTGGCCGATAAGCTGGCCGCCGCGGTGCTGGCGCGCCTGGACGACGCCGATGTGCTGCTGCTCTCGGACTACGCCAAGGGCGTGCTCACCGGTGCCCTATGCCAGCGCCTCATTGCGGCGGCCGCCGCACGCGGTGTGCCGGTGCTGGTGGATCCCAAGGGGCGTGATTTCTCGCGCTACCGCGGCGCGACCCTGCTGACGCCGAATCGCGCCGAGCTGGCGCTCGCCACGGGGGCGGACGCCGCCGATTTGGACGCACTGTTGGCATGGGCCGAGCGGCTGCGCGGGGAGCTCGGCCTCGTCGAGGTGGTGGTCACCCTGGGCGAGCTCGGCATGGTGCTGGTGGACGCCACTGGCAAGACCCGAGTGCCGGCCGTGGCGCGGGAAGTCTTCGACGTCTCCGGCGCCGGCGATACGGTCATCGCCACCATCGCCGCCGGGCGTGCCGCCGGGCTGGAAGCGGTTGATACGGCGCATCTGGCGAACCTCGCCGCCGGCGTCGTCGTCGGCCACCACGGCACGGCGGCCATCAGCAGCGATGCGCTGGCGGCGGCCATCAGCGGCGAGGCGGCCCTGGAGCAGGCGGCGAAGATCCGGGACCTGCCGGCGATGCGCGCCCAGGTGGCGGCGTGGCGAGCCGCCGGCGAGCGCGTGGTGTTCACCAACGGCTGCTTCGACCTGCTGCACGTGGGTCATGTCACCTATCTGGAGCAGGCACGCCGCCATGGGCAGCGGCTGGTGGTGGGACTCAACACGGACCGTTCGGTACGAGCGTTGAAGGGGACGGGGCGTCCCGTGATCTCAGAGCAGGACCGCGCGCGGGTGCTGGCGGCCCTGGCCGCCGTGGACGGCGTGGTGCTGTTCGACGCGGACACGCCCATGGCGCTGATTCAGGCACTGCGCCCGGAGGTGCTCGTCAAGGGCGCCGATTATCGTGAAGACGAGGTCGTCGGCGCCGCCGAGGTAAAAGCCTGGGGCGGACAGGTGGTGCTGGTGCCGCTGGTGGCGGAGCGCAGCACCTCGGCCATCGTCGGGCGCATGTACCCGGGCGGTCGATGACGTCTCGCTTCGAGACGGTTGACATCGAGATGCCTCCCGGCGGTTGGGCTGTATGGCTTCTATCGTCGCCTGATTATGGCAGCCCGGGCCCTACCTCGTCGGCAAGCGCCCGCCGAGCCGCCAGGCACTCGTCCCCGCCCACTGCCATCTCGCGGCAGGGCAGGGGACGGTACGGGTAGATGCCGCAGTTCATCGCGTTGCGGTCCAGTGCCGCGCACCAGCCGTCGTCGAGCCGGCGCATGCGCCGATGACCGGCGGCATCGTGCTCGGTTAGATGCGCGAACAGATGCGCAGGGATGTCGTCGGCGCCAACGCAGGGGACTTCGAGCCGGCAGCAGGCGGCGGCGCAGGTGTCGCAGGTGATGGGCATGGTGGCGACGGCGGGAGGCAGCCTTGCGGTGCCTGCTATTGGGACTCGGCGGTCCGGTAATATTTCGCCAACTCCGTTTCCGACAGGCGCGTCAGCATCTCCCGGGGGAACGCGCTCATGAGCTCCCAGGCCAGGTTGAGCGTGGCATCGATGCTGCGGTCTTCCGCCTCGTCCTGGCCGACGAAGCGCTTGTCGAAGTCATCGGCGAATGTGAGATAGCGGCGGTCACGCTCGGAGAGCTCGTCCGCGCCGATGATGCTGGCGAGGTTGCGGGTCTCGAGCGCCCGGGCATACAGGGCATAGAGCTGCGCGGCGACGTGCGGGTGATCTTCGCGGGTGTCGTCCCTGCCGATGCCGTCCTTCATCAGCCGCGAGAGGCTCGGGGAGATGTGCACCGGGGGATAGATGCCCTGATTCTGAAGCTCCCGGGAGAGCACGATCTGGCCTTCGGTGATGTAGCCGGTGAGGTCCGGAATGGGATGGGTGATGTCGTCCGAGGGCATGGACACCACCGGCATCATGGTGATGCTGCCGTGGCGCTCGTGGATGCGCCCGCAGCGCTCGTAGATCTCGGCGAGGTCGGAATACAGATAGCCCGGATAGCCCTTGCGCGCGGGGACGTCGCCCTTGGCCGTGGCCACCTCGCGCAGGGCCTCGGCGTAGTAGGTCATGTCCGTCATCACCACCAGCACGTGCCGGTCCAGGTCGTAGGCCAGGTACTCGGCGGCGGTGAGTGCGGTGCGCGGCAGGGTGAGCCGCTCCACCGGCGGGTCGTCGGCGAGGTTCACGAACATCACCACATTGCGCAGCACACCGGAGTTGGCGAACTCATCCCGAAAGAACTTGGCGTCCGCGTAGCTCACGCCCATGGCCGCGAAGACGATGGAGAAGCTGGTGTCCTCGTCCTTCAGCTTCGCCTGGCGCACGATCTGCGCTGCGAGCCGGTTGTGCGGCAGGCCCGAGCCCGAGAAGATCGGCAGCTTCTGTCCGCGCACCAGGCTGTTCAGCCCATCGATGGTGGAAATACCGGTCTGAATGAACTCCCGCGGGTAGGTCCGGGCGGCGGGATTGATGGCGGCGCCGCCCACGGGCCGGCGGACGTTGGAGAGCACCGGTGGGCGGCCGTCCCGCGGCTCGCCGAGGCCGTTGAGCTCGCGGCCCAGAATCTCCGGCGACAGGGCGATCTCCACGGGCTCGTCGAGGAAGCGGACCCAGATGTCCTCCAGGTCGAGATCCTCGATGCCCTCGAACACCAGGATCAGCACCTCTTCGTCCGCGGCGCGGATGACCTGGCCGTCGCGGGTGCCGCCCCGGGCGTCGGTGATGCGCACCCGGTCACCGAAGGCGACGCCGGGCGTGTGCTGCACGGCGATGAGTCCGCCGTGGGCGCGGCTGGCGGTGCGGTATTCTTTGATGCTCATGTGAGGCTCGAGTGTCGGGTAGCGAGGGAGTGTCGAGGCGGGGGCAAGGCGATCGGTCTGGCCCCTGGAAGCACGTCACTCGGCATGTTCCTTGGCATATTCGAGACGAATCCCTTCGAACGCCTGCTCCACTGCCCGTGCGAAGGCGTGGATTTCCGTCACCTGGTCGCTGTTGTACATGGACTTGCAGCGCCGCGCCTTGGCGAGCTGCGGCATTTCGGCGAGCTCGGAGACGGGCACGCCCAGCTCGATCAGTGCCATGCCCTTGTCGTAAATGCTCAAGCACAGGTCCAACAGCGCAAATTGCTTCTCCGGCGAGCAGAAGGTGTCCACAGCGTCCAGGGCGCTTTGCTGCAGCACCCCTTCCTTCACCAGCGCCGCGCCCTCCAGCTGCCAGCGCTGGGCATCGGACAGGGCCTCGGGCCCCACCAGGTTGACGATGCGCGAGAGCTCGGCGTCGCGCGCCAGCAGGGCGAGGGCCTCGGTGCGGCGCTGCTCCCAGCGGCGATCCACCACTTCGTGCCACCATTCGGCGGCGGTGTGCACATGCCCTGAGAAGCTGGTGACCCAGTCGATGCTCGGATAGTGGCGGGCATCGGCGAGCTCTTTCGACAGCGCCCAGAAGGTCTCGATGATGTCCTTGGTGTGGCTGGTGACCGGCTCGGAGAAGTCGCCGCCGGGGGGCGACACGGCGCCGATCAGGGTCACCGAGCCGGAGCCGGCAGCGTGGGTCTTGACGCGCCCGGCGCGCTCGTAGATGGCGGCCAGGCGCGAGGCCAGATAGGCCGGGTAGCCTTCCTCCACCGGCATCTGGCCGAGCCGGCCGGACACCTCGCGCAGCGCCTCCGCCCAGCGGCTGGTGGAGTCCGCGAGCATGACGACGTCGTAGCCCATGTCGCGGTAGTACTCGGCCATGGTGAGACCGACGTAGATGGATGCCTCACGGGCCACCACGGGCATATTCGATGTGTTGGCCACCAGCAGCGTACGCTCCATGAGCTTGCGCCCGGAGTAGGGGTCCTCGAGCTTGGGGAAGCTCTCCAGCACATCCACCAACTCATTGCCGCGCTCGCCGCAGCCCACGTAGATCACGATGTCGGCGTTGGACCAGCGCGCGATCTGTTGCTGCACCACGGTCTTGCCGGCGCCGAAGGGACCGGGGACGGCGCCCTTGCCGCCCTTGAGCTGTGGAAAAAAGGTATCGATGACGCGCTGACCCGTAATGAGGGGCGACACGCCGTCGTCGCGCTGCAGGTAGGGCCGCGGGCGACGCACCGGCCAGCGGTGATAGAGGCTGAGGCGATGGCTCGTGCCTTTGGCATCACGCACATGGGCAATGGTGGACTCGATGTCGTAAGCACCCGCCGGCGCGACTTCTTCGAGCTCGCCCGCGACGCCGGGCGGCACCAGCACCTTGTGCGAGACGACCTCCGTCTCCGGCACCGTGCCCAGCACCATGCCCGGACCGATCTGCTGCCCCGGCTCCAGCTCGGGATTCGGCTCGAATGCCCACTGCCGCGCGCGGTCCAGCGCTGGCACATCCAGTCCGCGGGCGATGTAGTCGCCCGATTGCAGAGCGATTTTCGACAACGGCCGCTGCACGCCGTCGAAAATCCCGCCCATGAGGCCGGGGCCGAGCTCCACCGACAGTGGCCAGCCCAGGCCCATGGCCGGCTCGCCGGGGCGCACGCCGTCGGTGCCCTCGTAGGTCTGCACCACGGCCTGGCGGCCGGACAGGGAGATCACCTCGCCGACGAGGCCGATCTCGCCGATGCGCACCTGCTCGCCGCTGCGCACACCGGGCAGATCGATGGTGACGATGGGGCCGTTGATATCGCGGACGGTGCCGGTGCGGTGTTGGTCGGTCATTGAAGCTCGGTGGTTGGTGGCTGCGGTCGATGGGGCTGTTGAGGGGGGCTGGTCACAAGGTTGGTCAGGGGGTGGCTGGTCAGGAGGGGCAGGTGGCTGGCAAGGGCTGGAGCCGGCTTGGGCCTGGCGGGTACAGACTGCACTGACCCCTAACCCCCGAACAACGCCCCCGTCTCCAACCCGCCCGGCAGCAGCCGCTCGAGGATCGCCTGTTGGATGCGCAGGCGCAGCCGTGCCAGGCGGCCTTCCAGGGTGTTATCGACGCGAATCCGTCCGTCGCTGCTGCTCACCAGCACGCCCGCCTCGGTCTCGATGGGCGCCTCCGCCAGTGTCACCCGGACCTGTTCGGGGAGCGCCGTCTGGATGCGCGCCCAGTGCGCGTTCAGCAGCTTGAGATCGCGCGCATTGGCGGCGATACGCAGGTCATCGTGCTCGATGGTGTCGGCGGCGGTGGCGATGAAGCCGCGCAGGGTTTTGAGGTAAGCCTCGGTATCCTGGGCATGCTCGCGCATGCGCGCGGTGAGGCGATGCTCCACGTCCCGCACCAGATTCCAGCGCACCCGATCCAGGTGGCTTTGTAGCTTCAGCTCTTGCGCCTGCACTTGTTGACGGTAGGTGCGCTCGCCGAGGGACTTGGCGATGGCCTCTTCGCGCTGCTCGCGCAGGCGCAGCTTGTCCGCCGCGTCGCGCAGGATTTGGTCGCGGGCGCGGTAGGCGCGCTCCCGGTACTCATTGGCCAGACGCTCGGCGCGGGCGAGGATCGCCTCTTCCAGCTCGTGTGCTTGGGTGACCATGGAATTAGGGGCTAGGGCTAGTGATAATTAACAAACAACAATTAACAGGTAACGAACAACAAAAACCTCAGAAAGCCTCACCCGCAACGCACAACGACTAACCACGCGTGCTCGATCCGAACATCGCCCGGAGCCGGTCGGCGACCTCACTCTCCAGTTGCACCGGGCCCGCCAACGGCGGTATGGCGATGACGACGATGCGGCCGCCCTCGCGGCGCACACGCGCGAGATTGGCGGCCCCGGAGCGCATGACGTCCTCATCGACGATGACGAAGGCCTTGTCGCGGGACTGGCGCAGCTGACGGAACACCTGGTCCACGTCCTGGGGGCTCGGATTCGCATGGGTTTCGAAGCCGATGAGCCGAAAGCCGTCGGCGAGGCTGTCGGCCCCAAGGAACAGCATACGGGTTGCTTGCTGCTCGGCGGCCGCCTGCGCGTTCGCCCGCGTTTTGTCCGCGGTTGAGTCCGGTGCGTCGACCATGGCGACTCAGATGCGGTTCAGCAGCAGAATGGAGATGACCAGGCCATAGATGGCGATACCCTCGGCAAGGCCCAGGTAAATGAGCGTGCGTCCCAGGGTCTCCGGCTTCTCGGTGATGGCTGCCAGTGATGCCGCGCCGATGGGCCCCACGGCGATACCGGCGCCGATGGTGGACAGCGCCGTCGGGATGCCGGCGCCGAGGATGGCGATGCCCATGCCGATGCTGACCTCGCCGGCGCCGGCAGTCGCCTCTTCGGCGAACGCCTCGTCGATGCCGAGCAGCAGCAGGCCCACCTGGGCGGCGACGAAAACGAGCAACTGCCCGCCCACGGCCGGCTTGCTCCAGCGCGGCAGCTGCAGGCTCGCGGCGGGGCGCGTTTCCAGATAGACGCCGGTGACAATGAGACCGACGATGGCGAAGGACATGAGCGCGGCGAGCCAAAACATTGCTGTCGTTCCTCGAATGCTGAATGTGCGTTGCCGGAAATCTTGCGTCGCGGTTTGTGGTGGGGGCGGTCTGGTACGGGTGTCAGCCCGCTCCGGCGGCGCCGCGGCGCAGCTTGAGCGGGGCAAACTCGTGGCCCGTGCCGGAAAAATAGCGCGAGAAGCCCTCGTAGTATTGCAGCCGCATCACCTGGATTATGACGATGCCGCCTTCGAGCACCAGCACGAAGAGATTACCGAAGACGACGGCCAGTATGTGCCCTGTGGTACCCATCATGTTAGCGAGTGTCAGCACCGCCAGCGACAGTGCCGCATGGTTCAGGCTGAAGGCGGCGATGCGCAGGAACGACAACGTGTTCGAGACATAGCCGATGACGGTTTCCAGCGTCTCGATAAAGACGACCAGGACCTTCTCTCCCGCCGGTGCCTCCAGGTGACGCCAGGCGTAGACCGCCAGGGCGCCGAGGCTCGTGAGCATCAACACCAGCGGCAGGGTACCGAAGCTGCCGGTGCCCGTCAGGCGCAGACTGCCCCAAATCAGCGACAGATAGAACACCAGATTCACCACGCCATGGTGGCCGAACACGGCGCTGGCGGGATCCTTGACGGCGAAGCGGTTGTAGATGGCCAGCAGGCAGGCCACCACGATGAAGACGACGCCATAGCCGAGCGCGATCTTCAGCATCAGGATCGGGTGGTGGATGGGGCTGGTCCAAAGCGCGGGCAGCAGTTCCTCATAACCGAAAATGCTGCCATAGAGGAAGCCGAACAGCATTGACGACAGGCCGGCCATGACGCCGAACAGCCAGAAGCGTCCGAGCTTGTCGCGGAAATACCAGCCCGCCGCGGCGATGACGGCGCCCTGTCCGACGTCGCCGAACATGGAGCCGAACATCAACAAAAAAGTGAAGGCAAAGATGGGTGTGGGGTCCACCTCGCCGTACTGGGGGATGCCGTACTGCTTCACGAGCATCGCGAAGGGGGTGAGCCAGCGGTTAGTGACCGGTACCGTGGGCACCAACGGTCGTTCGTCCGGGCGCGGATCGCGGAAGCTGAGGTCGAAGGGCATCGACAGGCTCTGTTCCAACCGCTCCGCCAGGCTCGGCAGCGCGCGCAGCGGCACCCAGCCCGCGAGCATGGCGAGCGAGCCTGAACTGTGGATGGATGGGTCCAGGGTGACGAAAGGCTCTGCCAGGAGCAGGGTGCGACGGGCATCCAGCAGCGTCTCCCGGTGCGCACGCTCCCACTGCTTGAACTCGGTGCGCAGGGTGTCGCGCTGGCCGGCGAGCTCAGCGCGACGGGCTTGTAGCTCTTCGCGCTTGGCCACCGGATCCCTGTCGGCGATATCGCTCGGGATGGGCAGGGACTGGAAGCCGGCGGACGTCAGCACCGAGCCGAGTGGGGCCTCGCCCTCGCCGCGGGGGCCAACGATGACGACGTGGGCGCTGTCGCCGCGCGCCAGGTAATTGAACAGCATGTAACCGGCGAGCTGCACCGCACCCTCGAGCCGGCCCACGTTCTCCCGCGGCACCATGCCGACGTGGAAGTCGAGGAAGCGTGTCTGACGGTACAGCTTGCCGAGATCGATCTTGAGGTTGGCGAAATTCTCCAGCGCCACTTCCTGATCGCGGATGAAGCGCTCCTCCTCGTCCAAGCGCCGGAACGCCTCCTCGAACCGCGCGGCCTCCTCCCAGCGCTCGCGCAGCAGGCTGCCCACGGCGGCGAGCTCGTCCGGGTGTACCACGTGCACCTGCCGCATGGGCGGCGTCGGTGCCACCCCCACCAACTTGGCGATCTTGTCCAGCCGCGTCGCCGCCTGGCGGTAGCGCTCGCGATAGTCCCGTCCGGGTGCACCCGCGAGCGCCTGGATCTCCGGCGGGCGCTCGTCCGGGTGGAAGCTTTCGGTCTCGGCCAGGGTCAGCGACGCCTGCGGCAGATCGTCGGTCATCACCAGCAGGCGGACATGCTTCATCGGCAGTGGGCGCAGCAAGGTTCAATCCTCCGCCGGCGTTGGGGTGGGGCGATGGTCGCGGTTGTTTGGGTTACGCGGCCACGGCGATGCCGCTTGGGCAATGCGGCTCCGCCAGCTCGACGGCGATGTCGATGACCTCCTGCGGCAGCCCCAACAGCCGGCCCTGAATCAGCGCATAGAGCCGGTGCAGGTCGTGCTCTCGCAGGATCAGATAGGCCAGCGCGCGGGCGACACCGGAGCGCCCGCGCTTGAGGGTGCGGCGGCATTCGTCGATGAGCATGACACCGACCCGGCGCTGCACCTCGATGATACTGGGGCTGCCCGCCAGCGCCGAGCTCAGGGGCGCGGGCATGGCGGCGAGCACTTCGTCGAAGCCGTCGATGTTGGCGAGACTCAGCAGTCGGTCACGGTGCAGCAGCCGCTTCGACGGCACCAGCTGATAGAAGGCCTCGCTGGGTGAGAAGCCGAAGGCGAAGCGAAAGCGCAGCAGCCACAGCACATTGATACGATCCAGCACGCTGCCGATGAGGTACTGGATCGCCGGTGCCTCGGCGCCGCGCAGCTGATTGCCCTGGCGCGCCAGCTCGGCGTAGTAGCGCTGGTCGACGGCCGCCTCCAGCACGAAGGCGTCGCGATGCTGCTCGTAGGATTCGCGCGCCTGGCGCGCGATGACGCGCAATGGTCCGCGTTCCAGCACCCGCAGCAGCTCGGCCACATTCTCGGCCCGATACAGCTCCTGGTGGGGCAGGCGCACCCGGGCGGGGAGCTCGTAGAGGTTCTCGCGGATGTGCGCCTGATCGAGCGCGTGGAGCTTACCGCGGATCAAGGTCTTGAGGTTGAACAGCGCGTACTTGCGCGCCCAGGCGAGCAACAGCCCGCGCTCGGCCGCCGCCATCGGCCGCGTCAGCACCACGAGATCGGCGAGCAGGCGCTGCAGCAGCGTCTGCTCGACGGCACGGGCCTTAACCCGCGGCGACAGCTGCTCGTCGAGTATTGGCTCCAGTTGGAGGCGCTCCGCCAGTGCCTGGAGGTCGAGCTGCGCGAGCGCCGCCAGCGCGGGCGCATCCAGCAACCGCACGGACATGGCGGTCACCCGGGTCTGCAGATAGGCCTGGTCGCTGTTGCTCATGACCGCATGGGCGCCGCTGGCCAGAGGGCTGGAGGGGTGGCTGGACGGGTGGGTAAGCCTGCGCCTGCGGCTGGGACATCGGCCAGGTGGCGGCCCACCCCTGAGATGAGCGAGGCGCCCGGATGAGGCCGTCTTGCGGGCACGAAGGGCGCGGCCGGGGGCGGCGGCCCCGGGTGTGCAGGCGTGCGGGCGTGCATTCAGCGGCTGGGATCGACGAGCAGCTCGAAGGCGGTCTCCAAGGCGACCAGCTCGCGCTCTTCCGCCAGGTTGCGCAGCTGGACGTGGCGCTCGTCGTAGCGGCGCTTGAGCTCGGCGATGGTCTGCGTCGCGCGCTCTTCGGCCTTGTGGATCAAGCTGCGGTGCAGATCCGGTATCCGCGCGGTGAAGCGCTGATCCTCGGCCCGGGCGTCGGCCATGGCCGCCTGAATGATGCGCTCACGCTCCTGCTCGGCTTCCTGCGCGATCGTCTCGGCACGCACCTCGGCGTCGAGCAGGCGTTTCAGGGTTTCGTCCATAGCTGACTCCGGGGACGGCGACGATGGCGATCGGCCATCAGGGCAGAGAGTAGCGAAAGGCCGGTCCCTCTGGCCAGTACTCTGCATGCGAATCTTGCCTTGGATCAGTAGTCATTAATGCACTTACAGAGAGGCTCGCGGCTCCGACGCCGCGGCGCCCGCCAATCCCATGAGCATGTACTAATATTCCAACAGGGACGTGACGATTCGATGCAGGCGTGGCCGACAGCGGCACAGGAACCGCCGAAGCGGCGGCGCAAGCACAGGCAGATGGGAACATTGCAGCCATGAACGACCCTCGTGCCGACAATCGCGGCGTGGATGCGGCCTTCAATCGTGTGCTGGGCGCCGAGGCAGAGGCTCGGCAGGCGGTGGTCGTCTGCCGTGACGAGGCCAATGCCCGCGTCACCGCCGCCGAGGGCGCGGCCCGCGGCATCGCCGAGCGCGCCGAGCGGCGCATCCGGTCTGCGCACCGGATCGCCGACCGCGGCATCCAACGCGGCTTGGCCGAGCTCGCCGCCGATGGCGCCGCCGACGAGGCGGCCGCAGCACCCGATCCGGCCGCCGTCGATGCGCTGGCGGCGGCGCTGGCCGCCGAGCTCACGGGAGGATCGCCATGAGCGCCCTGAGCCGCGACTTCGCCCACGCCCAGGCGCGGTTGCAGGCGCGCTACGGGCGCCTGCCCACCGAGCATGACTGGCGGCGCATCAGCGGCATCCGGGGGCTCGGCGCATGGCTGGAGGAGGCCCGCAACGGCCCGCATCACGATTGGGTGAAGGGTTTCTCGGCCGCCAGTACCGCCGCCGACATCGAGGCCGGCGTACGCGCGCTGCTGCTCTCCGAGATCGATACCGTCGCCGGCTTCGTGCCCGAGGCCTGGCGCGACGCGGTGCGCTGGACCCACTGGCTGGCGCTGGCCGGTGTTCTCGAGCAACTGCGCGCGGGTGGCGCAGTGCCGGCGTGGGCGGGCCGGGTCGCGCCGCTGGCGGCCCTGCTCGACGCCGACGCCACGCCGATCCCGGCCCGGGTGGCGAGCGCCGGGCTGACGCCGCTGCTGGATCCGCATGCCGGCCCGCTGCTGGCGCGCTGGACCGACGGCTGGCGTCAGCGATGGCCCCAGCGATGGCCCCGGCCCCGGGCAGCGGTGCGCGCCAATCTGGACGGTCTCTCCGGGCTGCTCGCCGCGCACCTGGCCGCGTTTCGCTGCTGCCCCCCGCAGCGCGCCTGGACCCGCCGCCAGGAATTGCGCGAGCGTCTGCGCTTGCGTTTCCACGGCCTCGGCCTGTCGCCGGCGGCGCCCTTCGCCTACCTGGCGCTGTTGGCGCTGGACCTGGAGCGCCTGCGCCGGGCGCTGCTGGATCGGGCCCTGTTCCCCGAGGTGCCGGCGGCCGGCACCCGCAAAGAGGCGGCCTGATGCTCCGACCCCTCGCCACCCGCTGGTTCGAGGTGCTCTGCCCGCGCAGGGAGGCGGTGCGCACCCTGGCAGAGCTGGCGCGCACCGGCGCCGTGGAGCTGGAGTTGCGCGCGCCCGACACCGCCGAGCGGCCGCTGGCCGACATCGCCGCCGGCATCGCGGCCTACCAGCGTCTGGCACAGCGCTATGAGCGCTACTGGGCGCGCGGGCGCCTGCGCCGCGGTCCGCTGCTGGCGGCGCCGGTGCAGGTCATGGAGCGTGCCCTGGCGCGCATCGCCGCCTGGCAGCGCGAAGCGGACCCGCTCATCGACCAGCTGCAGGCCTGTGAGGAGGAGCAGACCGGGCTTTCGTGGCTGGAGCGGATTCTCGGCAAGGTGCAGGGCAGCGCCCTCGACTTCGCGCTGGTGACGGCTTCCGGCCCGACGCTCGGCACCTTCTGCGCCATTCTTCCCGCCGGCACCGCGCTGGCGCTGCCGCCGCCCATGCTGGCGCGCAGCGTGCCTTGGACCGACGAGGATTGCTGGATGATCCTGGGTCCGGCGGATCGGCTGGATGCGGCCAAGGCGCAGGTCAAGGCGCAGCACGGACGCCTGGTGCTGCGCCCGGCGTGGCTCAAGGGCGACGCCGTCACGGCACTCGCGCGGATTCGCGCCCGGCGGCAGTTCCTCTCCCGGCGGGTGGTGCATCTCACCGCGGAGCTCGACACCCTGTTCGACGAGTATGCCCTGGGCGATAGCCTGGGGGAGGCGGTGTGGTTGGAGTGGTTCAGCCGCCGGGTGGGTGCGCTGGAGCGCGCCGGCGAGCACCTGGCCTGGATCACGGGCTGGACCGATGACCTGGACGGCGAGCGCCTGACGGCGGCCCTGGAGCGCGCCGATACCCGCGCGCTGCTGCGCTTTGCGCCGCCGCCGACGGGCAGCCGCCCGCCGCAGGTGCTGCACAACCCGGCCTGGCTGCAGCCCTTCGAGCTGTTCGCCCGGGCGCTGGGCGTGCCCGGCGGCGACGAGGCGGACCCGACGCCGCTGTTGGCGGTGGTCGTGCCGCTGCTCTTCGGCTACATGTTCGGCGACGTCGGCCAGGGGCTGGTGCTGGTGGGGGTCGGGCTCTGGCTCCTGCCCCGATTGCCCCTCGCGCGGCTCATGGTGCTGTGCGGTGCCTCCGCAACCCTGTTTGGGTTCCTCTTCGGCAGCCTGTTCGGTGTCGAGCACGTGATTCCGGCGTTGTGGCTGCATCCGCTGGCGCACCCGCTGACGGTGCTGGCGGTGCCGCTGGTGTTTGCCGTGGTGCTGCTCTCGCTCGGCCAGCTGCTGGCCGGCTTCGGGGCGTTGGCGGCGGGGCGCGCCCGCCATTGGCTCACCGTGGACGCCGGCATGCTGGTGCTGTATCTGGGCCTGGTGGGCATGCTCGCGCTGCCCGATCGCGGTTTCGGGTGGCTCGCGCTCGCGGGCCTCGGCTGGTACGTCGCCGGGGCCTACTGGGATGCGCACAAACTGCTCGGGGCGCTCGCGGCGCTGGGTCATCTCGCCGAAAGCGCACTGCAGCTGCTCACCAATACCCTCTCCTTCGCCCGTGTGGGCGCCTTCGCACTGGCGCACGCGGCGCTGTCGGCGGCCATCGTCACCATGGCGGCCGCCGCCCCCGGCTGGGCGGCGGTGCTGATCATCATGCTGGGCAATCTGGTGATCATTCTGCTGGAGGGGCTGGTGGTGTCGATCCAGACCACGCGGCTCGTGCTGTTCGAGTTCTTCAATCGTTTCCTCAAGGGTACCGGGCGGGTCTTCAGCCCGTTGCCGGCGCCCCCAGCCCTCGTCACAGGAGGTCCGTCATGAGTCAATCCGTCCTCGTCGCCGGCTCGCTGGTCGTCTCCGCCGTGCTCGTGGCGGTACTGGCGAGCCTGCTGCTGTGGCAGCCCCAGGCCTTCGCGCAGGGCGAGGTGGTGGCGATCACCGAGCGCCTCGTCGACCCGAGCGTGCAACGCTGGGGCTTCATCGCCGCGGCGCTCGCGACCACCATCGGCGCCTTGGGCGCCGCCTATGCGGTGGCCACCGTGGGCGCGGCGTCGGTGGGCGCGCTCGCCGAGAAGCCTGATCTCTTCGGCCGGGTCATCATCCTGGTGGGTCTCGCCGAGGGCATCGCGATCTACGGCCTCATCGTGTCGGTGCTGATCCTGAACAAGCTCTGAACGGGCGGCTGGCCATGGTCACAGACGCACCCGCCGCAATCCGCTGCGTGTTCGTCGGCGATGCCGTCAGCGCCGCCGGCTGGCGGCTCGCCGGCGCGGACTGCCGCACACCGGCGGCGGCGGACGTCGCCGCCTCGGTGCGCGCGCTGCGCCGAGATGCCGGCGTCGGGCTCATCATCCTCACCGCCGAGGCCGCCGCTGAGCTGCCGTGCGCGCTGCGGACCGAGGCGCTGACCGCGCAACGCCCGCTCTGTGTGGTGGTGGCGGACGCCCGCGGACGCTGCGAGCCCGGCGATCTCACGGCGGCGTTGAAACGACAGTTGGGACTGGCGGAATGAACACCGAAGAACGCGAGCGCGCACTGCTCGAGCTGGTGGCGGACGAGCGTGACAAGACCTGCCGGCAGATGCACACAGCGGCCGAGACGCGTGCCCGCGCCCTCATGGACGACGCCTACCGGCGCGAGCGCGCGGCCCTGCATGAGCGCGTCCTCGCCGAGCGCGCCCGTGCCGAGGGGATCCTGCGCGCCGCTGCGGCGGAGCGCGCCACCACCGAGCGCCGGCGTGGCGAGCACGCCGACGAGGCGCTCATCACCGCAGCCTGGCCCAGGCTGCGGGCGCAGCTCACCGAGCGTTGGGCGCAGGCCGAGCAGCGCCGGCGTTGGGTGGACACCACGCTGGCGCAGGCCCTGGAGCGCCTGCCCAAACGGGGCTGGAGCATCCGTCATGCCGGCGGCTGGCCCCGGGCCGAGCGCGAGATCGCGCTGGGGTGGCTGGCGCAGTCCGGCATCGATCCGCCGGCGCTGCGCGCGGACGGCGATCTGGCGGCCGGGCTGGTCGTGGCCGCCAGCGGCGCGGTGCTGGATATGAGCCTGGAAGGGCTGCTGCGCGATCGTGCCCGCATCGAGGCACGGCTGTTGGCGCTTGCCAAGGGCCGGGCAACACCCCGCGCAGCGGCCGCTGCCGGGGCCGCGGGCACGGCCGCCCGCGCCGACACGCCGGAGGTGCCGATATGAGCGCCCGCGCCACCACCACCTGGATCAGCGGCCCGGTTCTGCGCGCGGCCTCCACGGGGGCCTTTTTGCTGCGCGAGGCCGTGGTGGTCGGTGAGGATCGGCTGCTGGGCGAGGTGATTCGTGTCGCGCGCGACGAGATCACCGTGCAGGTCTACGAGGACACCTCCGGCTTGCGCCCCGGCGATGCCGTGGCGGGCAGTGGGCAGCTCCTGTCCATTCGCCTGGGCCCCGGCATTCTCGGGCGTATCTTCGACGGCCTGCTGCGGCCCATCGGCGCCGACGGCAGCGACGGCAGCGACGGCGGTGAGGCCGCCGATGCCGCCGTGACGACCGCCTGGGTCCGGCCCGGCATGCGCGAGGCCGCCGCCGGGCGCTTCCGCTTCACGCCTGCCGTGGCCGTGGGCGAGCACATCCGGCCAGGCGCCGTGCTCGGCGATGTGGGCCCGGCGGATGCGGCCGCGGACGCCCGGGGGCTGCGCCAGCGCTGCCTGGTGCCGCCGGATGCGGCGGCGGGGGAGATCGTCGAGCTCGCCGACGCCGGCTGCGTGGCTGAGGATGCCGCCGTCTGCACGGTGCGCACCGACGACGGCGGCGAGTACGACGTGGCCTTATCCCATCGCTGGCCGGTGCGCTTGCCGCGGCCCGTGACCAGGCGCCTGCCCGCGGATGAGCCCATGCTCACCGGTCAGCGCATCCTCGACTGCCTGTTTCCCATCGCCCGCGGCGGCACCGCGTCCATCCCCGGCGGCTTCGGCACCGGCAAGACGGTGCTGCTGGAGACCATCGCCAAGTGGTGCGACGCCGACGTCATCGTCTACGTGGGCTGCGGTGAGCGGGGGAATGAGCTCGCCGGCCTGCTGGCGGAGTTCCTGGCGCTGGAAGATCCACGCACCGGCCGCCCGCTGCTGGAGCGCACCGTCGTCATCGCCAACACCTCCAACATGCCCGTCGCCGCCCGCGAGGCCAGCATCTATACGGGCATCACGGTGGCGGAGTACTTCCGCGACCAGGGCCTCGACGTGGCGCTGATGGCCGACTCCACCAGCCGCTGGGCGGAGGCCCTGCGCGAGGTCTCGGGCCGCCTCGGCGAACTGCCGGGGGAGGGC
>NZ_CAJXWY010000019.1 GCF_913062725.1 uncultured Thiohalocapsa sp. | reverse complement strand
AGCAGCGCGAGAAACTCCGGAAAGAAGCGCTCCAAGGCCTCCTTCCAGGGGCTGTCGTAGTCGCTCTTGGCTGATCCGGATGCGGATGGGGTAGGGGTGTTGACCATGCGCAGAGTGTAGCCGGGTTCGCATCGGGTGTCGGCATCGCCGCACAACTGAGGTTGGTCACAAGCCTCTTCGCAGGGCTGTTCGGCGAGGCGCCTGACCACCATCGGTTGCCAGCGCCCAAGCAGCGCATCATCCAGCGGCGCTGCCCAGTGCTTGCGCACGTCCACCATCAGCGCCGCTGCGCCCGCCGCCCGCTCGTCCCGATGCCGAGGCGTGACCGTCTCCTTGGCAACAGCCCAATCACCGCATCGCTGTGCAGAGCTGCCGGCAGGGCCTCCAGGCGGCCCATCGGCATTGAGCCATTCGACCATGGGAAACTCGAAAACGATCCGACAGCCCCCGACGGCCATCCGCGTAGCACACCGGGCGTAACCGTTTAGCCCCTCACGCCAGCGGTGATGCCTGAGGGCCTGGCGCTACACATCAGCGGGTTGTAGGAAGAAGCTCGTGCAGTTTTCCCGGCCACGACGCCGACGGTATTGAACAAAATCACAATATCCATCCACAGCGTCCAGTTCTTGGCATACCAGCCGTCCAGATACACACGCTCGCCATACCCCGTGTCGTTGCGCCCGCTGATCTGCCGCAGCCCGCTCATGCCGGGCTTGGTCTCCAGGTGGTACTCGATGTCTTCGCCGTCGCGCTCTTGCTCGTCTTCGACGATGCGCCGGGGGGGCCACCAGGCTCATTTCGCCGTTGAGCACGGTCCACAGCTGCGGCAGCTCGTCCGGGCTGGTTCGGCGCAGGAAGGCGCCGACGGGCGTAATGCGCGGGTCGTGCTTCAGCTTGTGGTCCTGCTCCCACTCCCGGCGGGTGGCGGGGCTGGTGTCCAGCGGATGCTGCAGGACCTGGTTGGCGTCCGGCACCATGGTGCGGAACTTGAGGCAGGCAAAGGGCCGGCCGTGCTGGCCCACCCGGCGGTGGGCGAAGAACACCGGCCCGCCGTCTTTGCGGATTTGCACGGCCAGATAGGCAAACAGAGGCAGCAGCAGCGTCAGCAGCAGCGAGGCGACGCCGATGTCGAAGCTGCGCTTGATGAGCCGTGGGCCGCGGCGCGCGAGGGTATTGGAGAGGTTCAGAAAGAACAGCTCGTGCCTGAAGTAGTAGTGCATGCCAAACGCCACCGGCTGCACCAGCTGCACCGGCTGCACCGGCTGCACCGGCGGGAAGGCGCTGGAGAAGGTGCCCGGGCCGGTGCCGACAGGAAATGTCTCACCGATGCGCAATAGTGCGGCGCCAAAGAGGGGCCCGCGGCCGTCTTCCACCACGCCCTGCACCGAGAAGCGCTCCAGCACCGGCGCCAGGCCAATGGCCACGCTCAGGCCGACGGCGACGGCGACGGCGATGACGCTGCCGGTGATGCCAAAGGTGTTGCGCCCGCCGATGCGCCCGGCAAACAACAGGGTGCTGAGCACGACGCCGAGCATGGCCATGGTGATGCCCATGCGCGAACGGGTGAAGACCACGCCCACCAGCAGGATGAGCGCAACGGCGCCGTAGACCAGAGCGGCGCTGCCGCGGGTGGAGCTCAGGAAACCGGTGCGGCGGCGCCAGCGGCCCTGCTCGGCGGCCGGGCGCTCGCGGCCCAGGTTGTAGAACAAAAGCGCCAGCGCCCGCGGCAGCGACATGGCCAGCAGCCCGGCCAGGTGGTTGCGGTTGGCGTAGGTGCCCACGGCGGAATCAGCATGGCTGCCGGCCACGGCGAACAGCATGTCGCCGTGCCGGGCGCTGCCGTATTGCACCAGCCCCAGCACCGCCTGGCACACCGCCAGCAGCACCTGCACCAGGGTGAGCAGGCCGCGGGCGCCCTGGGTGCGGCCGCCGATGAACACCGCCAGGGGCACCGGCAGCGCCAGGCCGGCGGCGAGTGTGAGCTGCGGGTTGATGGACAGCGGCTTGAAGGCCGGGCCGGCGGCGGCCGCATCGCTGAAGGCGGTGGCGGTGGCGGTTTGGGCGGCGGTGCCGGCGGGGGCGCGCAGCGCCAGGCCGGCGGCATAGAGGTCGCGCCCCGGCAGGGCATCGACCACGGCGGCGGGCAGGGGGATGAGGTACAGCACCGGCGCCAGCACCAGCAGCGCGACCTCCGCGGCCCGGAGCTGCAGCCGCCGCGGCTGCTACAGGCTGGCCACCAGCACCGCCAGCGCCAGGTATTGCAGCAGCAGGGACGCGAGCAGCGTGTTGCCGCCGCGGAACAGCGGCGCCAGCAGCAACAGCAGGGCCAGCAGCAGCAGTGGCCCGCCGAGGCTGGTGGTGGGTCGGCGCGGGATTGGGCCGGACCGGTTGAGCCCGCGTTGGGCCTGCCTGCGCTGTGCGGTGTCTGAGGCTTGGGCCATGGGATTGTCCGCTGCGTTGTTCTGCGAGCGACCGTGGTTGGTAGCGTGGACCATGCTGCTTGAGGCTGAACGACGCTACGTGTTAACTCCGGGGCACTTGATTATGGGTGAGGGAAACCCCCAACCTGATATTGGTACATCTAGGTGGTTGACTTTGCTGCAATGTTCGCCTTCCGAAGAAATCCTTACAGAAATGATGAGAATCTGGAGGTTTGTGAAAGTGTTACGCTTATGGTGTACGAAACAATCCTGGCGACCATGAACTATAGTTATGGCGTACATTAACACCCAAAAGTCACAATATTGTGTATCTCTGATGAGACGAAGCTGAGACCTTGCATTCCTTACTATGTGTATCTGCCTGGGCATCGGATCGCCCCCCAAGGAGCCGAGCAGTCGCATGATCGATGTACTGAAACAGTTGACGGTGCTCTATGTTGAGCCCGACGCGCAGAGTCGGATCGAAACGCTGGAAGTGCTGCAGGCCATTTCGGCCAAGGCCATCGCCGCCGCAGATGGCCAAGAGGCCTCGTCCTTGTTCGAAGTTCATCGGCCCAACGTGCTGGTGTCGGCGCAGGTGCTGCCGGACATGCGTGGGTATGAGCTGGCGGGGGCGTTGCGGGCGCTGGAGCCGCAGTTACCCTGCGTGCTGATCGATTCGGTTGCCGAGCCCGAGAACATGCTGGCAGCCCTTAACATCACGCCCAAGCCGGCGGCCTATCTGATCAAGCCCACGGATTACAAAGTGCTGAAAAACGCACTCGAGGAAGCGGCCCAGCTGTTGCTGAGGCAGGGCCGGTGCATGGTGCGCGTGTCGTCCGATGCGTTGTATTGCGCCGTCGACGGCACGCTGCTGCGCGACGGCTCGGTGGCGGCACTCACGCAGCACGAGCGCCGGCTGCTGGATGCGCTGATCCAGCGTCGGGGTGGCTGGGTGCACCGCGAGCAGCTGCTCATCCATGTCTACGACGACCCGGACGTCGCCAGCGAGGCGGGCCTGAAGAACCTGGTGATGCGTCTGCGGCGCAAGCTGGGGCGCGAGGCCATCAACACCCGCTACGGCGTGGGTTATCGGCTGCGGATGGAGCCGCAGCATGTGTTGTTGCCGCGGTGAGTGCCGGGGCGGTGGTGCAGGCTGTATCAGCGGCGGCCCAACAGGCGCGCCAGCCAACCACCGCCGCCGGCGGCTTCGTCAGACGCAGCGCATGCAACACGGCGCCGCGCGGAGCGCAAACGGCTGCTCGCCAAAGGGCGGGCCGGCTGCTCGCCGGAGTGTCGGCAGGATGTGGGCTTGAAAAGCCCGGTGTCGCGCGGCGCCTGGGCCGGCGGCGCGGTTAAAACGCGGGCGATGGCCGATGTCTGACGCAGGCGCGGGCGCGGATGCGCACGCGATCAGGGCCGAGAGTCGGCGCCGCTGCGCGTGGTGGTGGTGATGGGCGGGCGCATGCCCTCGGCCCGCATCAAGTCGTGATACAGCTCGACTTGCGGCTCGCGGAAGATGACACCGATGCCCGTGTTGTCGCCGTGGGTGACGACGGCGGGGATGATCCAGTTCCGCCCGCGGCAGGAGAGCTCAAGCTCGATGGGGGTGCCGGCCGGCAGGGTTAGCGATTGCACCGACAGGAACATGCCGCCCGCCGACAAATCCCGTGCGCAGGCGCCGAGGAAGGGCCGGCGACCGTAGCGGATATAGACGGGAACGTGGAGGTGATGTCGCGCGGCGTCGCGGAGATCTTCGCTCATTTGTGACTATCCTGTGCCTATTTTGCCGTTTCTTCCTCATCTTAAGATATCTTCTTGACGGTAAAGTTCACGGTTGATGACCAAACGATGTCCACGGGCGCCGCATTGCGGGGCCACTTGTCAGATGCTCAGGGGGCGCCGAGCACCGCGCCCAGGTCCGCCGCGGCGAGGCGCTCGCGCACCCGGTGCAGATGCGCCATCAACGCCGGCTCCAGCCGGGCGTAGGCCTCGGCATCCGGCACCCGCTTCACCACCACACCCAGCAATTCCGTGATGGCGTTGCCGATGGAGTTCTGGCTGATGGTCACGAACAGCCGGCCGTCGTCGCCGCGATAGATGAGCTGTTTGAAGGCGGGCTCCCAGCGGATGGCGTTGGCGTAGGCGGGCTCGCGGATGCAGCGCTCACGCACCGTCTTGGCGGTGCCCATGAAGGCGTCGTCGGCGAGCAGCACCCGCTCCACCGCGGTTGGGAAATACAGGTCCGGCAGCGGGTCTGAATTGCGGCTGGAGACCTGGCTGAAGAAACTGCGGTAAAAGTCGATAAAGCCCCTCAGCAGGGCATCGTATTCGTGCCAGAAGCGCATGTCGTGCAGGGCGGCGGCGCCGCCGGCGATTGCCCAGCAGGGCAGCCCCTGGGGATAGCCGGTGAGCGCCAGCGCCGAGTCGTCGCCGCGTGCCGGGCGCAACAGCTCGAGATCCAGCGCGGTGGCGAAAAAGGCCCGGTAGATATCGCGCATGTGGGCCTGGAACAGGCTGTGCTGGCCGCCGTCGGTGAGGTTGGGATTGTTCGGGTCGGCGGCCTCGGCGGCGCGCAGGTCCGCCTGCGGAAACACCATGAAGTGGTTGTGCAGCATGCGGATGCTGGGCACGCCGGGGGCTGTGAGCGGCCAGGTGGCATCCAGGCTCGCCTCCCCCGCCAGCACCAGCGCCTGCGCCGGGTCGGGCCAGTGCTCCAGCATGTACCCGATGATGACCGCGTTCATGCGGTTCCAGACCCGGCGCACCCGCTGCGGCACCTGCGTGCGGCGCACCGGCCGGCCGAGGGGATTGAGGATCTCGCGGGCGGTGTTGTAGATGATGGAGCAGTCGAAGGTGCCCGAGTGCCCCAGGGCCTTGCGGTAGAGCAGCAGATTCTCAGGGTTGCTGAGCAGGCCGTTGTTGTGCACCAGGTCGTTCAGGTTTTCGGCGCTGTTGAAGAACTCATTGGGTGCCATGCCCTGCGGCACGTCCAGCGGGATGGGGCGGAAGGGCGTCACGAGTTGGCGCGGGCCTGCTTGCATGGGGGGCTCCTGGGCTGCGGCGTATGGCTTGGGGCGGCGCCAGTTTAGCGCGCGGACGCGCGATGACCCGATGCCGGCAAGTGTTTGCGCCGGCTGCCCATGCTGGGCGAAGCGGCCGCATTGGTTCTGGCGCCGGCGCCGGTTCCACGTGGTTCCCCGGGGCTGCCCGCCGGTGCGCGCCGCGGCCCGTCGCGCGCACTATGCTGACACTGTGAAAGCACGGCCCTGGGGCCCCATGGGTCTGCGGTATCACCCACTTCAAAGGAGGCTTCATGCTCATTACCTTCAAAACCCCGGTCTACGCGGACATCACCATGTTCGGTGACGTCGCCAAAGCCTTGATCCGGATGATGGGCCACAGCGGAACCATCCCCGGCGCGATCCTCGCCGGGGACGTGCCCAAGGCGCTGGAGACGCTCCGCGAAGCCGTCGCGCACAACCCCAATGCGCCGCTGAACCCACACCGGGACGAGGACGGCGACGAAGACGCCCGGCGCGAGAGTGTGAGCCTTGCCAAGCGCGCCCTGCCGCTGATGGAGCTGTTGGCCGCCGCTGCGCGAGAAGAGCAGCATGTCATGTGGGAGCAGCGCTGACCGGGCGAGCACTGGCGTGTTCTGGCGCGTCGGGGGCACGCCGCGCCCTGGGACATACGGCGTCTTGGTGCACCCCGGGCAAAGCGTCGCTCAGCGGGCCGGCGGCGGACTTGTGATGTCGGCGATGCGCTGGGCGGGCAGCAGCGCGGTGGCCGGGGTGCAGGCGGCGAGCTCGGGCTCGAGTGTGGTGTCGGCGGTGTGCAGCAAGGCCCGGAAGCGCGCCCCCGTGGCCGCCGTCACCGCCGCCGCGACGGTGCACTGGCCGCCGTCGACCTGCAATAACAGGCAGCGCCAATGCGCAGCGGGCGGCGCCGCCTGGGCGTGACGCAGTCGAATCTGCGCGGGCGCTGCGCCGGTGAGCTGGAAACCGAAGCCGGCCAGTCCCATGGCGAGTCCCAGACCATGGGCTTTGACGTAGGCCTCTTTGAGGGTCCACAACGATTGAAACGCCTGCGCCGCGGCGGCGGAGCCCGGGGGGCCGGCGGCGGCGATGGCGCTTGCTTCTTCGGCGGCGAAGAAGCGCGCTGCGATGTCCTGCGTATCCCGCAGCGCACGCCGGCACTCCGCATCGACGCCGATGCTCTCACCGTGGGTGAGGGCGCAGCACACCAGGGCGCGGGTGTGGCTGAGATTGAACCTGAGTGCGCCGGCGTGCGGGCAGGCGTTGGTGTCGATCTCCGGGCGGCCGTGGGGGCCGCGCCGAAAGCGCCAGTGTGCCGGTGCCGGCGCCGCCTCCCGCGATAGCGCATGGCGCAGCAGTACATGGGCTGCGCAATACATGGTACGATCGGCCTGTGTGCGAAAGCGCGCAGCCCGTGCTCGCTCGTCGGCATCGAGCACATCGATGTGCGCCGCCAGCCGGGCCAGCGTCGTGGCCCCCCAGGCGATGTGCAGCGTCACGTCCTGCATGGCTCGATCTCCATAGCCCGCCTTGAAGTATGTGTGCACCAACGCGCTGCCCGCAAGCCACCTTGGCGTGCATGCGTGAATCAGCACGCCTGCATCGGCGCCCATCAACCAACGCGATGGGCCGCCGACTGCGCCAACGCAAGCAAACCCCGGCGCTCGCTTGACCGGAAAAATTCTGCGGGATAGCTTCGAGCGTTGCTGTCATCCGACCCAGCGGCGGTCCCGCGTCGGCCGCGAGCTGACCGCTGCGGATGCCATCGCAGCCCAGTCTTCCGGATCGCATCCGGACCCAATCCGGATCAGCCCCGGACGTACAGCCAGGATCATCCCTATGCCGGCCGCCTTCCCGTTCTCCGCCATAGTCGCCCAAGACGAGATGAAGCTCGCGATCCTGATCGCGGCGACGGACCAGAGCATCGGCGGCGTGCTGGTGTTCGGTGATCGCGGCACCGGCAAGTCCACGGCCATCCGGGCGCTGGCGGCGCTGCTGCCGCCCATGCGGGTGGTGGAGGGCTGCGCTTACAACTGCGACCCGGATGCCGCAGACGCCGCCCTCTGCGACGGTTGCCGGCAGACGCGCGCGCAGGGCGGCAAGCTGAAGGTGCGCAAGGGTCCGGTGCCGGTGGTGGATCTGCCCCTGGGGGCCACCGAGGATCGGGTCATCGGCGCCCTGGACCTGGAGTCCGCGCTCACCCGCGGCGAGAAACGCTTCGAGCCCGGCCTGCTGGCGCGCGCCCATCGCGGCTTTCTCTACATCGACGAGGCCAATCTGCTGGAGGACCATCTGGTGGACGCGCTGCTGGACGTGGCCGCCAGCGGCGAGAACGTGGTGGAGCGCGAGGGGCTGAGCGTACGCCACCCGGCGCGCTTCGTGCTGGTGGGCAGCGGCAACCCGGAGGAGGGCGAGCTGCGCCCGCAGCTGCTGGACCGCTTCGGCCTGTCGGTGGAGGTGAGCACACCGCAGGACTTGAAAAGCCGCATGCAGGTGGTGCGCCTGCGCGATGAGTTCGAGCGCGCCCCCGCCGCGTTCATCGACAAGCACAAGCGCAAGGACGGCAAGATCCGCCGCCAGATCCTCAAGGCCAAGGAGCACCTGGGCCAGGTGGAGGTGCCGGATGCGACCCTGGAGCGTGCCTCGCAGCTGTGCATGAAGCTCGGCACCGACGGGCTGCGCGGCGAGCTGACCCTGATCCGCGCCGCCCGCGCCTATGCCGCCCTGGAGGGCGACGACACGGTGGAGGACAAGCATCTCAAGCACGTGGCGCCGCCGGCGCTGCGCCACCGCCTGCGCCGCAACGTGCTGGACGATGCCGGCTCCACCACCCGTGTCAACCGGGCGGTGGAGGAGCTGTTCGGGGCATGAGCGCCACCGCCCCGGCGCCGGGGCAGATGCGGTCCGGGCCGCCGGCTGCAGACCTGGCCGCAGACCCGGCGATCGCCGCGCAGGCCGAGGCCGAGGCCGAGCGCCGGGCCCAGATCGCCGCCCGCTGGGACGACGCCTGCCTGGCCGCGGCGCTGTTCGCGCTCGACCCCGTCGCCGCCGGCGGCCTCAATGTGCGCGCCCTGCCGGGGCCGGTGCGTGATCTCTGGCTTGAATTCCTGCGCGAGCTGCTGCCGCCCGCGGAGCCCTTGCGCCGCGTGCCCCTGCACATCGCCGACGGCCGCCTGCTGGGCGGGCTGGACCTGGCCGCCACCCTACACGCCGGCCGCCCGGTGGCCGAGCGCGGCCTGCTGGCCGAGGCCGACGGCGGCGTGGTGCTGCTGGCCATGGCCGAGCGCGTGGCCCGCTCCACCGCCGCCCATCTGAGCGCCGCGCTGGATACCCGGGAGGTGCTGGTGGAGCGCGATGGCATCACCGCCCGCACGCCCACGCGCTTCGGCGTGGTGGCGCTGGACGAGGGCGCCAACGACGAGGAGCAGGTGCCGACCACGCTCAAGGACCGCTTCGCCATTTTGCTGGATCTCAACGACATCCCCTACAACGCCGCCGTGCCGCCGGCGGAGGACGCGGGCGGCATCCAGCGCGCGCGCCGGCGCCTGCCGGGTGTCACCGTGCCCGAGGACATGCTCGAGGCCATCTGCGCCACGGCGCTGGCGCTGGGTGTGGAGTCCCTGCGCGCGAGCCTGTTCGCCCAGCGCATCGCCTGCGCCGCCGCCGCGCTGGACGGCCGCGATGCGGTGGCCATGGAGGATGTCAGCGCCGCCGCGCGGCTGGTGTTCGCGCCCCGCGCCACGCGCATCCCCATGCCGGACCCGCCGGAGGATCAGCAGCCCGAGGAGCCGCCGCCGCCGGACGAGCACCAGGACGACGAGCAGCAGGACGACCAGACCCCCGAGCAGGACATCGACAAGCCGCTGGAAGACGTGGTGCTGGAGTCCGCCCAGGCGGCCATCCCCGACAATCTGCTGGCCATGCTCAAGATGGGCGCGCTGCGCACCCGCTCGCACAGCAGCGGCAAGTCCGGCGCCAGCCAGAGCGGGTCGCTGCGCGGGCGGCCCGCCGGCACCCGCCGCGGCGAGCCCGGCGCCGGCGCGCGCCTGGCCGTCATCGACACCCTGCGCGCGGCGGCGCCCTGGCAGCGCCTGCGCCGGGCCGAGCGCGAGCAACAGGGGACGGGCGGGGATGTGCTGGTGGAAGTGCGCCAGGACGATTTTCGCATCACCCGCTACAAGCAGCGCTCCGAGACCACCACCATCTTCGTCGTCGACGCCTCCGGCTCCGCCGCCCTGCACCGCCTGGCCGAGGCGAAGGGCGCCGTGGAGCTGCTGCTGGCGGACTGCTATGTGCGCCGCGACCGGGTGGCCATGGTCGCCTTCCGCGGCCCCGGCGCCGAGCTGCTGCTGCCGCCGACGCGCTCGCTGGTGCGGGCCAAGCGCAGCCTCGCCGGCCTGCCCGGCGGCGGCGGCACGCCGCTGGCCGCCGGCATCGATGCCGCCGTGGAGCTGGCCGATGGCGTACAGCGCCGCGGCGGCACGCCGGTGGTGGTGCTGCTGACCGATGGCCGCGCCAATGTCAACCGCGAGGGTATCGGCGGCCGCGCCCAGGCGGCCGAAGACGCACAGGCCTCCGCCCGCGCCTTCCGCGCCGCCGAGCTCAAGGCCCTGGTGGTGGATATGTCTCCGCGCCCGCGCCCGGACGCCGAGACGCTGGCCCAGGCGATGGGCGCCGTCTACCTGCCCCTGCCGCACGCCGATGCCGCGGCGCTTTCGGGCGCGGTGCAGGCGGTGGCTTGAGGCAGGCTCCAGACCCCGCACCATGACTTCCGCCAAGGTCCTTCAGGATAAGCTCGATTGGGCGCGCGACGGTGCGGACTGGCCGAACTGGGAGGCCAGCCGCTTCGTGGAGGCCGGGGGCCTGCGTTGGCATGTGCAGGTGGCGGGCAGGGGGCCGGTGCTGCTGCTGCTGCATGGCACCGCGGCGTCCACGCACTCGTTCGGCGGGCTGTTGCCGCTGCTGGCCGAGCGCTGCACCGTCGTCTGTCCGGATCTGCCTGGGCATGCCTTCACGGCGACGCCGCCGCCGCCGGAGATCTGCCTCAGCTGCATGGCCGCGCAGCTCGGCGCCCTGCTGCGCGCCCTGCGGCTGGAGCCGGAGATCGCCGTCGGCCATTCCGCCGGTGCAGCGGTGCTGGTGCGGATGGCGCTGGACGGCCTGATCCGGCCGCGGCTCATCGTGAGCTTGTCCGGTGCGCTGATGCCGCTGACGGGCTTCGCCGGCAAGTGGTTCTCGCCGGCGGCCAAGTTCTTCGCCCGCAATTCCTTCCTGCCCAAGTTCTTCGCCAGCGGCGCGCGCAAGGATCCCAAGGGCGTGCAGCGCCTCGCCGACAGCACGGGCTCACGGCTCACGGAGCGGGATATCGCCTTTTATCGACGCCTGATTGCGAGCCCCGGCCACCTCGCCGCGGCGCTCAACATGATGGCCAACTGGGATCTGGAGCCCCTGGCCCGGGACTTGCCGGCGCTGGAGCCGGCGCTGTTGCTGGTGGCCTTCGGCAACGACAAGACGGTGCCGCCGGCGGAGGCCGAGCGCGTGCTCGCCGTGGATCCCCGCGCCCGCATGAAGCTGGTGGGCGGCTTCGGCCACCTCGCCCATGAGGAAGACCCCGCCTATGTGGCGGAGCTGATTGTCGAGGTGGCCGGGCTCGGTTGAGCGTCACGCGCCCCGACGGGCCGACGATCATGCGGGAACGGGCGCAGCGCCCCCGGGCGAACCCAGGGGGCGCGCCGCCGCCGAGCCTGCGCGCCCGGGCGCCCCGAAGGCCAAGCTCAGCGGCGGCCGCTTAGACCATCGCCGCGCAGTTGGGCTAAAGTGCCAGGTCGATGCCGCCGATCAGTGCCCCGGGCAGCAGGGTGCTGTCGGTGCTGCGGCCATCGTAGGTCTCTGCCGACAGCAGCAGCTCGCGCTCGCGGGTCAGGGCTTGCAGGCGGTCGCCGAGGAGGTGGTAGAGGCTGTCGTCGAAGCGCATGACGGCCAGGGGCGCCACCGGCTCGCCGTTTTCCACCCAAAAGGTGCCGAAGCGGGTCATGCCCGTCATGCGGCAGGCGTTGCGGTCGGACCAGTTGCAGTACCACAGGTTGCCGATGAGGATACCGGTGTCCAGCTGGCCGAGGGCGTCGGCGGTGGCGAGATCGCCGGGGCCCATGGCGAGCGACTCCGGATACTCGGCGGCGGCGTTGACGGCGGCGTCGTATTCCCGGGCGCTGCGGGCGTCGGTGAGGCAGTCCTGGTACCAGCCTTCCTCGATGAGGGTGACCTGCGCGGGCTTGGCGAAGCCCTCGGCGGTGAAGCCGGGGGCGAGGCCGCGCTTGTGCTCTTCGAACAGCGTCAGCAGCGGGCTCAGCTGCGTCTCGCCGGTGGCGAGCTGCAGCAGCGGTGTCTGTTGGGTGCGATGATCGCGCAGCCCGAAGCCGCCCCAGGCGAGCAGGTCCATCAGCTCGGCGAGCGCCGCCGGCGCCAGGTAAGCGCGGTAGCGCCCGGGCTCGATGCGCCGCTCGGGGCGGCTCAGCACGGCGAGGTCCGCACGCTGGCGCTCGAGCTTGTGCCGCAGCTGGGCCGGCTGCCAGTCGAAGCCGGAGTAGCTGGCCTTGACCGCCTTGTCGCGGTCCACATAGCAGGACCAGTCCAGGTTGAAGCTGCGGCTGGCATGCCAGTGGCGGTGGCCGACGGAGCTGGCCAGCGCATCCACCACGTCGCCGGCGGCCCAGATGCCCACCAGGTCCAGACCGTCGGCGAGGTCCGTCAGGGTGCCGATGGCCTCGGCGGCGTCGGGCAGGTCGGCGTCGATGCGTTGCTGGGAGCTGGCCGGCTCGCGGCTGTAATGCAGGTAGGGGTCATCCGGCACATGGGCGATGCGCTGGCGCAGCTGGCCGAGCAGGGCGCGGGCGCGGCCGAGATCTGCCGTCACATCGCCGCCGAGCTGGCAGCTGCCCTCCACTTGGCGGGCGCCGTCGATGAGGGTGAGGCTGAGCGCCGCGCTGTCTACGCTGCCCGCCTGGCGCACCCGGTTCTGGTTCAGGCGCACGAAGTCCGAGCGCTCGGCGCCGAGGCCGGCGAACAGGACTTCGGTGCCGCCGAGGCCGGCTTCCAGGGCCGTGAACAGGTCGAAGAAGCGCTCCGGTGTCATAGCCCACCCCCGAAGACGTCGATGTCGCGGAACAGGCAGGGGGGCGAGGCGTGACCCACATAGACCGATTGGTTGGGCTCGCCCTTGCCGCAGTTGCGCACGCCGCGCACCTCCAGGGTCTGCGGCCCGCCGACACCGTCGAGGCTGCGCCAGAAGCGCGCGGAAACGCCGCGGTAGCCGGGGTTGCGCACCAGACCTTTCAGCTCGCCGTCCTCGATGAGCCGGCCCAGCTCGCAGCTGAACTGGAACTTGTTGCGGCTGTCGTCGATGGACCAGGAACGGTTGCTGTCCATGAGCACGCCGCGCTCGACGCGGGCGATCATTTCGTCCAAGCCTTCTTCGTTGGGCTCGAGGTTGATATTGGCCATGCGGTCGATGGGCGGGCGGTCCCAGGCGCAGGCGCGGGCGCAGGCGGCGCCCGACAGGCGCGCGCGGCGCTGCGAGAGCTCGCCGCCGAGGGGCCGCTCGAGGATGCCGTCGCGAATCAGGTGTACGCGCCGGGCCGGCGAGCCGTCGTCGTCGGCGGCATAGCTCGCCAATTCACCGGCGAGGGTCGGGTCGAAGGTGACGTTGAGCAGCGAGGAGCCGTAGCGATAGGTGCCGAACATGTCCGGCGTGACGAAGCTCAAGCCCGCGTAGTTGCGCTCGTCGCCGAGGATGCGGTCGAGCTCCAGCGGGTGGCCGATGGACTCGTGGATCTGCAGGGTCATCTGGCTCGGCAGCAGCAGCAGGTCCCGCTGACCGCTGGGGCATTCCGGCGCCTCGCACAGGGCGATGGCCTCGCCGGCGACGCGCTCGGCGTCCTCCAGCAGGGGTGCGACGGCGAGGCGCTCCAAGCCGCCCTGTCCGGGGTGGTCTTGGCCGCCGCCGGTGCGGGTCTGGGTTTGGCCCGCGATGTGGGCGGTGGCGGCGAGACCGGCGTGCACGAAGTCGAAGCCCTGCTCGATGTGCGCGCCGTCGCTGCTCACCAGCAGTTGGCTGACGCGCCGGTGGCCGAGCCAGGCGGCGCGCTCGACGATGCGCTCGCCGAGGTCGAGGCGGGCGCAGGCGTCGCTGAGCAGGCCGAGCTTGTCCGCCAGGGTCATCTGCGTCCACGGCTGCTCGACGGGGCTGTGGTAGGCGTCGCGGACAGCGGTGCGCGGGGCGAGCTTGGCGTCGAAGAGACCGAGGCGACCATGCAGGGCGGTGGCGGCCGCCGCGCGCTCGGCGGCGGCGGCGAGGCCGGCGGGCGAGAGATCGGCGGTGGCGGCGTAGCCGATGCCGGCACCGGCGACGATGGTGATCATGGCGCCGCGGCTCGCGCCAATGCTGCTCGGCTCGGGCACGTCGTCGCGAACGGCGAGGCCCTCCTGCACCTCGTCTACCAGGCGCAGGGTCCAGTAGTCGCAGGCGGGCGCCGCGGCGGCGAAGCGTCGGGCGACGGCGTGGAGCTCGCCCATGCTGGCCTGCGGGGATAAGGTGGTGGCGGTACTCATGTCGACGGTGATAGAGCCAATGGTGTCGGGACGGCCGCAGTGGCGCGGTGCGTGCACCTTAGTCTCAGTCATTATGGGGATGTTCCCCGCCGGGTGCAGGTGGCGCGGAGGGGTTTTAGGCACCGCTCGTCGCATCATCCGCCGCGCCTGACTCGGGGCGGCAATATGATGGTCAGCCGAAGGGCTCGGGTGCCCGTGCTACCATCCGCAGCCATGCTGACTTACCCCGATCTCGACCCCGTCGCCTTCCAGCTCGGCCCGCTGCGGGTGCACTGGTACGGCCTTATGTATCTCATCGGCTTCGCCGCCGCCTGGCTGCTCGGGCGCTGGCGGGCTTCGCGGCCCGGCTCGCGCTGGACCGCCGCGATGGTGGACGACGTGGTGTTCTACAGCGTCATCGGTGTCATCGCCGGCGGGCGCCTTGGGTATATGCTGTTCTACGGTTATGACCAAATCCTGGCCAATCCGCTGAATGCCCTGAAGGTGTGGGAAGGCGGTATGTCCTTCCACGGCGGGCTCATCGGCGTGCTGATTGCTATCGGCCTGTTTGCGCGCAGGTACCAGCTGCGCTACTTCCAGGTGGGGGATTTCGTGGCGCCGCTGGTGCCCCTGGGGCTCTTCGCCGGGCGGATCGGCAACTTTATCAACGGTGAGCTCTGGGGCCACGCCACCTGGGTGCCCTGGGCCATGCAGCTGCCTTGTGTGCGCTTCCCGGAATACTGCGCCGGGCTGCCGGCGGGCACCGCATTCAGCCCGCCGCTGCACCCCTCGCAGCTGTATGAGGCCGGTCTGGAGGGCTTGCTGCTGTTCGCGGTGCTGTGGTGGTTCTCGCGCCGTCCGCGGCCGACCATGGCGGTATCCGGCCTGTTTCTGCTGTTGTACGGGCTGTTCCGGTTCATGGTGGAGTTTGTTCGCCAGCCCGATGCCCACATCGGCTATCTCGCCTTCGACTGGCTCACCATGGGGCAGGTGCTGACGCTGCCCATGCTGCTGGGCGGCGCCATCCTGCTGGCGCTGGCTTATGGCCTACGGGATGCCGACCGCCCAAGGGACCACGCAACCGGCTGAGAACGTCTGCTTGTGCGCGGGCACCGGGTCGCGGTGATGGGAAGCCTATGAGGCGGCGAGGGACCCCTTTCGGCATGGCCGCGAGCGGCTAGAGATCCGCCGGCTCCGGCAGCCGGTCGTGGACGCCCGGGAAGGTCGCGTCGATCGGCTCGAGGGTCGCCAGCACGGCGAGCACTCCCGGCGGCGGGACCGGCGCGATGATGAGGCGGTCACCCCTTGACTTACGGACTCGGGTTCGGTTGGCGGGTGTGCACCGCCTCGATGTCGGCGAGCACCTCGTCCGCCAGCTCCAGGTCGACGCTCGCCAGGTTCTGCTCCAGTTGCGCCGGAGTGGTCGCGCCGATGATGTTGGACGTGACGAAAGGCCGGCTGGTGACGAAGGCCAGGGCCATCTGCGCCGGCTCCAGGCCGTGCTTGCGGGCGATGGCCACGTATGCCGCGGTGGCGGCGATGGCCTGCTCGTTGGAGTAGCGCGTGAAGCGCGAAAACAGCGTCAGGCGGCCCGTCGGCGGGCGTTGCCCGTCCAGGTATTTGCCGCTCAGCGCGCCGAAGGCCAGCGGCGAGTAGGCCAGCAGGCCGCAGTGCTCGCGCATGGCCACCTCGGCGAGGCCGATTTCGAAGGTTCGGTTCAGCAGGCTGTAGGGGTTCTGGATGCTCACCATGCGCGGCAGGCCGTGGCGCTCGGCGAGCTCGAGGAAGCGCATGGTGCCCCAGGGCGTCTCGTTGGAGAGGCCGACGTGGCGGATCTTGCCCGCCTGCACCAAATCGCCAAGCACTTCCAGGGTCTCGAGCAGCGGCACGCTATCGTCCTGCGGCGGGTGCTCGTAGCCGAGCTTGCCGAAGAAGTTGGTTTGCCGGTCGGGCCAGTGCAGTTGGTAGAGATCCAGGTAGTCGGTGCCGAGCCGGCGCAGGCTGTCTTCCAGCGCCTGCTCGATGTTGGCGCGGTCCAGGCGGTTGTTGCCGCCGCGGATGTAGGGCAGCCAGTCGCCGGGGCCCGCCACCTTGCTGGCGAGAATGAGTTGGTCGCGGCCGCCGCGCTCGGCGAGCCAGCGGCCGATGTAGTCTTCGGTGCGGCCCATGGTCTCGGCCTTGGGCGGCACCGGGTACATCTCCGCGGTGTCGATGAAATTGATACCGGCGGCGACGGCGCGGTCGAGCTGCGCCGCGGCGTCTGCGGCGGTGTTCTGCTCGCCGAAGGTCATGGTGCCGAGGCAGAGCGCGCTGACCTCGAGGTCAGTGCGGCCGAGGGGGCGGTAGCGCATGTCGTCAAGCTCCGTTGGGATGTTGGCTGCCCGGGACGGGTCCGCTGGGCTTTGGTCCCATCAAGTGCGCGCTCTTGGGTGCGGTGCCAAGGGCGGATGTCGGCGCGGCCGATGTGGGGCTGGGTTCCGGGGCCATGGCGTTGGCTCGCCATTGGACCGAAACTGGATGCCGCGCGATCAGCGGATCGGGTGTGACGATCGCCGCTTGGTTGGCGGTCGCCTGGCCCACCAGCATGCGCTCGAACGGGTCTGGATGAAACCGAGGCAGCGTGTCCACGCCCCTGCACAGCCGCATCTGGTATTTGTGTTATGCAGTCGCAACCCAACCTACTCGCGAGAATTCACTGCGCGCGGCGGCGCCGCACGACTCGCTCATGTCCCTCGACCCTGCCCTGTTCTCCTCCGCCGCCACCTGGACCGCGCTGGTGCTCTACCTGACGTGCCTGGGGCTGGCGTTGTGGCTCGCGCCCTGGCGCAGGCTGTTGGCGGCGAAGCTGACACATGTGTTCTTCGGCGCCACGGTAGTGCTGATGTTCCTGTGGCAGATGGACACCCAGGTGCAGCCGGGGCTGGACTACCATCTGCTGGGTCTCACGGCGGTGACGCTGATCTTCAGCTGGTCCTTCGCCGTCATCGCGGCCTCGCTGGCGCTGCTCGGTGTCTATGTCAACGGCGCCATGGCCTGGGACGGCTTCGCGCTGAATGCCCTGGTGAGCAGCGTGCTGCCCATCACACTGACGCAGGTCGCCCTGGTGCTGATCCGCCACTACCTGCCGAAGCAGTTCTTCGTCTACGTGCTCGTGAACGGCTTTCTCACCGCCGGGCTGGTGGGCGTCGCCATGGGCTACATGGCGGCATGGCTGCTGGTGGGCAGTGGTGCCTACACCTTCGCCGAGCTGAGCCAGACCGTTCTGCCCTTTTTTCCGCTGATGTTTCTGCCCGAGGCCATGCTGAACGGCTGGATCATGGTTATCCTCGTTGCCTTTCGCCCGGAATGGGTCTACTCCTTCTCGGACGAGCAGTATTTGAAGGGCAAGTGACGTGAGCTGGTTCGGGAAGGTCGTCGGCGGCCTGTTGGGGCTCGCCGCCGGCGGACCCATCGGTGCGCTACTGGGTGCCACCCTCGGCCATGGGGTGGACCGCGGCGTCGCCTCGCTTGCGGATCGCTATGGGCTCCCCTTCGGCGACCGCCGCCGTATCGAGAGCGCCTTCTTCGCGGCGACCTTCTCGGTGATGGGGCACATCGCCAAGGCCGACGGGCGCGTCTCCGAGCGCGAGATCGCGCTCGCCGAAACGGTGATGTCCCGTCTGCAGCTCTCCGGCGAACGCCGCAGCGCGGCCATCGCCTTGTTTCGTCAGGGTAAGCAGCCGAGCTTCGACCTCGCCGGCGTCATCGCGCGTTTCCGCCGCGAGTGCATGGGCCGACGGCTGCTGATCCAGCTCTTCCTGGAGGTGCAGATCCAGGCCGCCTACGCCGACGGCGAGCCCTCCCCGGCCAAGCGCCAGCTGTTGGAACAGATCCGCACCGGCCTCGGCGTCTCGCCCATGCTGTTTCGACAGCTGGAGAATCTGATCCGGATGCAGCAGCGCTTCGCTGCAGGTCGTGCCGGCGGCCGGCAGGGTGGCTGGCAGGGCGGTTGGCAACAGGACGCCGGTCGTGCATCCGGCGGTGACGCCGGGCGCCGGGCACCCGCCGCCGGGCCATCGCTCAAGGAGGCCTATGCGGTGCTCGGTGTCCAGCCCAAAGACTCGGACGACGCCGTCAGACGCGCCTATCGCAAGCTTCTGAGCCAGCACCACCCGGACAAGCTGGTCTCCAGGGGGCTGCCCGAGGACATGATCAAGCTCGCCAGCCAGAAGACGCACGAAATCCGCCAGGCCTACGAAATGATCCAGGCCTCACGGGCCGCCTGAGCGTCTCTCAGACGCGCCCGGGCGCGCCTTCCACATCCGGCCCGGTGCCCCTGCTGATGCGCACGTCGCCGGCGTCGATGTGGCGCCGGCTCCTGGCCGCATCCCTCCGGCAATCGGTCAATCAGACCCGGCGGCGACGCCGAAGCGGCCGCTGTGCGTCGCCTGCTCTTCCTTCGTGTCCCGTGCTCGGGCAATAATGGCGGACTGAGTCGGGTGGCGCGAGCGCTGTTGTTGCTTCAGATCAACTGATAGACGGGATCACATGTCTCGGATTGAAACAATCGATTTCGCTCTAACGACCCTTCGGAGTATCTTCCCCGGCCGGAATTTCCACAGCTTCGACAGGCGAAGCAGACGCAGAACAAACCACGGGAGCTGAGCATGAGCGCGAAGAAATACGACGCCGGTGTCAAAGAATACCGGGACATGTACTGGACGCCGGACTACGTCCCGCTGGACACCGACCTGCTGGCCTGCTTCAAAGTGACGGGCCAGCCGGGCGTTCCGCGCGAAGAAGTCGCCGCCGCCGTGGCCGCCGAGTCCTCCACCGGCACCTGGTCCACCGTGTGGTCCGAGTTGCTGACCGATCTTGAGTACTACAAGGGCCGTGCCTACCGCATCGAAGACGTACCGGGCGACAACGAGTCCTTCTACGCCTTCGTCGCCTACCCCATCGATTTGTTCGAAGAAGGCTCCGTGGTCAACGTGCTGACCTCCCTGGTCGGCAACGTCTTCGGCTTCAAGGCCCTGCGCCACCTTCGCCTGGAAGACATCCGCTTCCCCATCGCCTACATCAAGACCTGTGGCGGTCCGCCCGCCGGTATCCAGCTCGAGCGCGACCGCCTCAACAA
Source organism: uncultured Thiohalocapsa sp. (assembly GCF_913062725.1). Classification (GTDB taxonomy): domain Bacteria; phylum Pseudomonadota; class Gammaproteobacteria; order Chromatiales; family Chromatiaceae; genus Thiohalocapsa. The sequence goes on along the minus strand of NZ_CAJXWY010000019.1, from coordinate 46,777 downwards.
GTATGGTCGCCCGCTGCTCGGCGCTACCATCAAGCCGAAGCTGGGTCTGTCCGCCAAGAACTATGGCCGTGCCGTGTATGAGTGCCTGCGCGGCGGCCTGGACATGACCAAAGACGACGAAAACGTCAACTCCCAGCCCTTCATGCGCTGGCGCGACCGCTTCGAGTTCGTCGGCGAGGCCATCCAGAAGGCTCAGGCCGAGACCGGCGAGCGCAAGGGTCACTACCTGAACGTCACCGCAGCCACGCCGGAAGAGATGTACAAGCGGGCCGAGTTCGCCAAGGAAGTCGGCTCGCCCATCATGATGCATGACTTCATCACCGGTGGCTTCACCGCCAACACTGGCCTGGCCAACTGGTGCCGCGAGAACGGCATGCTGCTGCACATCCACCGCGCCATGCATGCCGTCATCGACCGCCATCCCAAGCACGGTATCCATTTCCGTGTGCTGGCCAAGTGCCTGCGTCTGTCCGGCGGCGACCACCTGCACACCGGCACCGTCGTCGGTAAGCTGGAGGGCGACCGTGCCTCCACCCTCGGCTTCGTCGATCAGCTGCGCGAGTCCTTCGTGCCCGAAGACCGCTCCCGCGGTGTCTTCTTCGATCAGGACTGGGGCTCCATGCCCGGTGTTTTCGCGGTGGCCTCCGGCGGTATCCATGTCTGGCACATGCCGGCGCTGGTGACGATCTTCGGCGACGATTCCATGCTGCAGTTCGGCGGTGGCACCCAGGGCCACCCCTGGGGCAACGCCGCCGGCGCCGCCGCCAACCGCGTGGCGCTGGAGGCGTCGGTCAAGGCCCGCAACGAGGGCCGCGAGATCGAGAAGGAGGCCCGCGACATCCTCGGCGAGGCGGCTCGCCACAGCCCCGAGCTGGCCATCGCCATGGAGACGTGGAAGGAGATCAAGTTCGAGTTCGAGACCGTCGACAAGCTCGACGTCAAGTAACCGACGCTCGATCGCTCCGCGAGACCGCCCGCCGCCGGGCCTCGTCCCGGCACGGCGGCGGTACCGCCCACAGCACGCCAGATCAACCGCAGACGCAGGAACGACGCCATGCCTCTTCAGAACAGCACCATGGGTGACTACCAGACCAAGCAGACCCTGGAGACCTTCGGTTTCCTCCCGCCCATGAGTCAGGACGAGATCTACACCCAGATCGCCTACATCCTGGCCCAGGGCTGGACCCCAGCCATCGAGCACGTGCACCCCAGCCAGGCCATGGACGACTACTGGACCATGTGGAAGCTGCCCTTCTTCGGCGCCCAGGAACTGGGCGATGTGGTCGCGGAGCTGGAGGCCTGTCATCGCGCCTACCCCGATCACCACGTGAAGCTCACGGGCTACGACAACTACACGCAGAGCCAGGGCTCGGCGTTCGTGGTCTTCCAGGGCCGGGCCTGATCCCGCAGCCGGTCAGCCGGGGTCGGCGCGCGCCTGACGCCAGGCCGCAGGCCCCGCCACCCGGCGCGACCGTAACGCGCTGTCCCTGCCGATGACCGCCTTTTCGGTCTTCGTGCATCTGGCGGGTGCCGCCGGCGAGCCAGCGCAGCGACGGGACGACCCGTTATTGCCCGCTGCCGCGCGCCGCGAGCGCACCTCCCCGCTCACCCGGATTTCGACAGAGCAACCGACGCCGCCCAAGGCAACAGGCACTGGAACGAATTACATGGCAAGCAAAGCGAACCTGAAATCGAGCGGCCGTGAAGCGGCCCTGGCCCGGCGCAAGGCTATGTCGACCCAGGGCAAGCAGGGCGTGCGCACCAGCGCGCCGGAACGGACCCGCGGCGCATCACGCCAGCCGTCGGCGCCGGCGACTACCGTAACCGCCCCGCCCCCCGCGTCCACGCCGCCTGTGGCCGCTGCACGGCCCAGCGCGCAACACCAGCGCTCGGGCCCGAGTGGTAACGCGTCGTCACCAGCCCGTGCGACCGGCATTCCACAGGCATTTCCCCAGTCTCCAAGCGGCGCGAGTCGTGCGCTTGCGCGCCAGCGCCGCGCCGCCATGGCACGGGACGGCCGTCGCGCCCAGCACAGCCATGACCGCGTGCGCACGCCGCAGGACGGGCTCAAGGGCGCCGCCGCCGCACCGGCGCAGCGCGAGGGTCACAACGGTGATTGCGGCTGCGGCGGCAACGATGCGGGCCAGCACAGCAGCCAAGCCGCGGCGGCGGATCTGAGCCGGTTGGCGCATCAGCCTGGAGCACCGGCCAAGCTGAGCGGCTTAGGCAACGGCAATACCGGCCCCGGCGCCGCACTGCGCAACAGGCGTGCCGACGCCGCGCTAGGCGCCAAGCCGCCGGCGCGCATGCAGGCGCTGGCTCGTCGCGCGGCCCTGTCGAGCCGCGGCAAGAGCGCCGCCGCCGGTGTCCAATCGACGGCGAGCCTGGCGCGGCAGGCCAACCCGAAGCTGACCGCCCGGGAACTGGCGCAAAAGGTCCGTGCGCAACGCAGCACCAATGGCGGCGCCGGCGAGCGCAAGTCGCCGCCCGTGGGCCGCATCCATCCGAACAAGCGCAAGGCGCAACAAGACACGAGACAAGGCGCCGCCGATCAGCCCTGGAAGGTCGCCGTCAGCGAGACGGGCCTGGGCCAGTTCGTGACGGGCACCAAGGTCGGGCGCAGCTGGCACACCACCGGCGATGAGCCCAGCACCTGCCGCAACGTCACGGGCACTGAATACATGGGCGCCGACATCTTCCGGGAGTTCTGCCAGGCAGAGCCGGCGGGCCGGGTGCACAAGGTGCACGAGAGTCCCACCAGCCACGGCCAGCGGGTCACCGGCAACGAGGTGGGTCGCTCACCGAAGGTGACCGGCGACGAGCCCGGCACCTGCAAGCACGTGACCGGCACCGAATACCTGTCGCCGACGCAGTACGAGTCCTTCTGCGATACCCGTCCGGCGCCCGGACCGATGAAGCTCGGCGCCGACAGTACCTACGGTGGCGAGAGCGTTTCCGGCAACATGGTGGGCCGCTCGGCGAAGGTGACCGGCGATGAGCTGGGCGCCGAGATCAGGCCAACCGGCACCCAATATACTTCGCCCTCGGACATCGGCACCGACATCGTGCCGCCCAAGGTCAGTCAGTCCACCACCCTCGCGGGCGGTAGCCTGACCGGCACACGGGTCGGCCGCTCGCCCAAGGTCACCGGCGACGAGCCCGGCAGCTGTCGTCTGGTGACGGGCGATCAATATGTCGACCTCTCCCAATACCAGGCGTGCAAGGTCGAGGCCGCGCCCGAGCCCCCGAAAGTGGGGCGATCGGCCACCGACAAGGGGAAGTTCGTCTCCGGCACGCAGACTGGGCGCTCCGCCCGGGTGACGGGTGATGAGCCGGGCACTTGCAAGGCCATCACCGGCACGCCCTATGCCGGCCTGGAACAGGCGGCGGACTACTGCACGCCCGATCAGCAGCAGGACATCCAGCAGCGTGCCCGGCCGCTCGCGATGACGCCCGGACCCGCCATGACCGGCATCCAGCCGGGCATCAGCGCACCGAAGGCCGGCGGGCGCAGCTTCGGCGGCGGTGTGACCGGCGCCGGTAAAGGCGCCTGCGAGCCACTCACCGGCACGCCCTATGTCGGCAAGGACCAGTGGGCAGAGGCTTGCGGCGGCAACGGCGCCCAGCCGGGCGCGCCGGACTTCCCTCAATCAATCGCCCACGCCGTCGAGGGGGACGCCGGTGTTCAGCAAGCGCCCTGGCAGGGCTTCAGTGTCAGCTCGCCGGCACAGGAGGCCGCGGCTGCCAGGGTACGGCAGGGCGCCGTGACGGGCACGTCCTACGAGTCCAGTCAGCACATCACCGGTCCCTTTGGCATGGCCAGCGGCAAGATCACGGGCACCGAGCAGGCGCGCTTCGATCATAAGCGCCCCCGCCCAAATCTGATGACCCCCGAGCCGCACCCCGCCGCTCATCCAGGTAGCAATCAGGCCACCGACGTCGACGTCGACGTCGACGCCGCCGCTGAGCCCGTCGCAGCGGAGGCCGCAACGCCGCGTAGCTCCCGCATCACCGGCGAGGGCCAGAGTGCCGGCATCAAGATCACCGGCGATGACTGGGACCGCGGCGAGCGCGTCACCGGCACCGAGGGCACCTCGGCCAGGCGCCGCAACCCGACGCGGCCCGGACCCATGAGTGCCATGCCCCCGACGGAGCGCAAGCGCAACGACGACACCAGCGTGCCCACCAGTCGGGTGACCGGCGCCGCCGGCTCCACCGACCGCGGCGCACTCATCACTTACTCGGGCGGCGCCCGCGGCTGACGCCGAGCCCTCGGTGAGCGCAATAGCAGTCATGCCACGTCATCCCGCGAAATCCCCGCGCAGCCGTCGTCTCGCGACCCCGGCGCTGGCGCCTGCACGACGGCCGTCCGCCGGCCGTGAGGCGCCCGCTGAGCGTCCGCAGCCCGGTGCCTCGGCACGACCGCGGGGCACTGCGCAGCGCGCACAGGCCGCGGAGGCCCTGCGCGGCGGCAGCGCGGGCCGGGCGCAGGCAGAGCGTGCACGCGCCCGGCGCGCAGCGGCGCCGTCGCCCAAGGCCTTACAGCGCGCAGTGGCCACGGCCTCAGTCCATCACGCGGCCACTGAGGCGCCTGCGACAGCACCCCACGCGGGCACGCGGGCGCAGGTGCGAGGTGGCGCCGGGCTGCATCCGCTCACGGATGCAGCCGTCAACGCGCGGCTGCACGGCTACGAGTCGTCGGTGAAAGGGGCCTTCGATGCCATCGTGCCGGTGCTGAAGCGCATCGCCAGCGAGCGCTGCGAGCCGGACTTCATCGAACGTGCCCAGGCCATCGCCCGCGGCGACCTCGGCTTCGAGCTGCCGGCGCACATCCTCGAGTCCACCTGGGTGACCGGACTCGACATGCGCCGCCTCTTCGCCGCTAGCGTGTTCGAGACCTACCATCGCTTCAGCGATGTGTTCTATACCGACGACCCGCTGGGCGGGCGCGACGGCGCCGATTTCCAAGCCTTCCTGCAGGGGTGCGGCTTCCATCTAATGGACGTGACGCCCTGCGCGGACGGGCGTCTCGCCCATGCCGTCAGCTATGTGTTGCGGCTGCCCTATGGCTCGGTGCGGCGCAAGTCCTACGCGGGCTCCCTGTTCGACATCGAGAACACCGTCGAGAAATGGGTCGAGACCGAATTCCTGCGCTTGCGCGAGGGCGTGCCCAACACCGCCGACGAGCCGACCCGCTACCTGAAAGTGGTGCTGTACCACTTCAGCAGTGTCGATCCGGCCCACCAGGGCTGTGCCGCCCACGGCTCGGACGACGCCGCCGCCGCGCGTGAGGGTTGGGAACGTCTCAAGGGCTTCCGCCAGGCGGTGGAGAACGGCTTCTGCTGCGGTGCCTCTGTGGATCTGCTGCTGATTGGCATGGATACGGACACGGATGCCATCCGCGTGCACGTGCCCGATGCCGACGGCTACTGCGACCTCAACGAGTGGCTCGACGCCGGCAAGGTCTACGAGATCACTCACGGCCTGGAGGCTGAGCAGGCCCGTGCCCGTATCCTGGAACTGGTGCGCGCGCACGCACCCGGCAAGGCCGCCGGTCCGCGTGCCCGCCGGCCGGCGGCGGAGACGGGCGGCGCCGCCTGGGCGGGCATGACCGAGCTCATCGCCTGGCTCATCGAGCAGAACATCTCTCAGATCGATTACGTGCGCCAGTACCACGACGGCGGTTATGCCGACATTGGCCACGCCGAGCGCTTCATCGGTGCCGGCATCGGGTTCGAGGAGATTCAGTTGCGGAATCTCACCTACTTCGCCTACCTCGACACGGTGGAGGAAGGGGCCGCGGACCTGGATGTGGGCATCAAGATCTTCACGGGTCTCAACGTTTCGCATCAGCTGCCGGTGCCGCTGGTGGTGCGCTTCGACTACCACGGCCAGGTGCCCGGCGCCCGCGAGCGCGCCGTGAATCGGTGTGAGCGGGTGGCGGCGGCGCTCAAGGCCCGCTACCCGAAGCTGTGCGAAGACGGGCTGCTGCATTGCCTGCGTGCGGTGCGGGACTGCGACGCACAAGCGCCCATCGAGATCGTCGGCTCTTCGCTGGCGCCGGCGGCGGCGGGCGCGCACTGAGGCGGCGGGGGCGACGCGGACGAGCCATGAAGATTTGTCGTGTAGTCAAGCCTTTGGTGTCGACGTACCGGATTCCGGAGTTCGAGCACAAGCACCTGCAGGTGGTGCAGGATGGCAGCAGCCAGCTGGTGGCCGTGGATGCCATCGGCTGCAAGCCGGACGATTGGGTGATCTGCGTCGGTAGCTCCGCCGCGCGGGAGGCCGCCGGCAGTAAGGCCTATCCCAGCGATCTGACCATCGTCGGCATCATCGACGACTGGCAGGCGGAGTAGGGCTGGGGGCGGCGCGCAATGGAGATCAACCAGGTGGTGGGCACCCTGTATTGCACTCATCGCGTGGCGGGGCTCGATCACTGTGCCCTGCGCGTGCTCAAGGACCGCAAGGGCAAGCTGCAGGTGGCCACCGATCCCGTGGGCACGCGACCGGGCAACTGGGTATTCACCACCACCGGCTCGGCAGCGCGCTTTGCCATGGGCAATCCCGATGTGCTGACCGACCTGACCATCGGCGGCATTATCGACGACTGGGCCCCGGAGACGATCGCCGAACCGCAGGTGACCGCGCCCAGCAACAACGAGGATGCGGCCGGCACGCCGGCACAGCACAACAGTAACCCGGCGCGGGCGGCCTGAGGTCCAAGCGCCTTTTGAGGACTCAAGACATGGCCGAGCGGCCGTTCGGTATTGCACTGGGCATGATCGAGACCCGGGGTCTGGTGCCAGCCATCGAGGCTGCTGACGCCATGACCAAGGCGGCGGAGGTTGCCCTCGTGGGTCGGGAGTGGGTCGGCGGCGGCTATGTGACCGTCCTCGTGCGCGGCGAAACGGGAGCCGTGAACGCCGCGGTGCGCGCGGGGGCGGATGCCTGCGAGCGCGTCGGCGACGGCCTGGTGGCGGCGCACATCATCGCCCGGCCGCACTCGGAGCTGGAGCCGCTCCTGGCGGGCGCCGGCGACTCTTTCGCGCCCGGCAGGCCAGGGCGTTAGCGTTACTACAACAGAATCCTTCCGGTGGCAGCGTCTACCGGAATCCCGCTAGGCAGGTTCAACGAGCTGAGACAGACGGAGACAACAATGGCGAGCGAGACCATGGGCATTGCCCTCGGCATGATCGAAACCCGCGGCCTGGTGCCGGCCATCGAGGCGGCGGACGCAATGACCAAAGCGGCCGAAGTGCGCATGATCGGTCGGGAGTTCGTCGGCGGCGGCTATGTGACGGTGCTGGTGCGCGGCGAAACGGGCGCGGTGAATGCCGCGGTGCGCGCAGGTGCCGACGCCTGCGAGCGCGTCGGCGACGGCCTGGTGGCCGCGCACATCATCGCCCGCCCGCACCGCGAGGTGGAGCCGGTATTGCCCAAGGGCAGCAGCGGCGAGTGAGGTTGAGCGCTCGGTGCGGCCGTCCCGTCTTGCCTGGCCCGAAGGCCATAGTACGGAGTCGGTGCCCGCGGTCCACTTAGGCTTCAGAACATGCGAACCGGGCTGGTGACGCCCGGCGCACAAACCCAACGGAGATACAACAATGGCAAACGAGACCATGGGCATCGCCCTCGGCATGATCGAAACCCGCGGATTGGTGCCGGCCATCGAGGCGGCGGACGCCATGACCAAGGCGGCGGAAGTGCGCCTCATCGGCCGTGAGTTCGTCGGCGGCGGCTACGTGACCGTGCTGGTGCGCGGCGAAACGGGCGCGGTCAACGCCGCGGTGCGCGCCGGCGCCGACGCCTGTGAGCGTGTCGGCGACGGCCTGGTGGCCGCGCACATCATCGCCCGCCCGCACCGCGAGGTGGAGCCGGTGCTGCCCAAGGGCGAGAACACGCCTGACTGAAGCGCCCAGGAGCGAGTGACGGGGAACGAGTAACGAGGGCGCTCCGACGCAGCCACTCGTTCCTCCAAGCTCGAGACTTCCAATATGCGCAGCGCCAGCATTCATCCCCGAATCCTCGGTTACCTCGGCCGGGCCTTGAGTCTGGAGTACTCTGCCGTGCAGCAGTACATGACCCAGGCCGGGCTCGCCGATGCCTGGGGGCTCAAGGATGCGGCCGACCGCTTCCGCCGCGAGGTGGTCGAAGAGCTACAGCACGCCGAGCGGCTGGTAAAGCGCATGCTGGGCCTGGGCGTCGCGCCCAATGCCTCGCAACTGCGCCCGGCGGGCGTGGCCCGTAACCTGGTGGACCTGCTGCTGCAGGATCAGGCCCTGGAAGCCGAAATCGTGGCCCTCTATGACGAGGCCACCGCATTCTGCCGGCGCATCGGCGATGTGGAGAACGCCGTCTTCTTCGAGGGTCTGCTGCGCGAGGAGCAGCACCACGCCGGTGAAATCGATGCGTGGCTGGAGTCCCTCGGCCTCGCCCCCGACGGAGGCCGCGATGACCGGGCCTACTTCTGACGGCGACGCCGGCCCGCCGCCGGCGCAAGGGCCGCCGACGCCGCCCCACGGCTGGCGGCGGCGCCAGCGTCCACTGCGCCTGGAGCGACGGCTGGAATTCCCGGACTACGACAGTCTCCGGGACTTCCTGGACCAGGTGGCGGACCTCTCGGAGGAAACCGGCATCTACCCGAACCAGAGCTTCGGGCGCACCTATGTCAACTTCACGCTGTTCGCCGATGAGGACAGCGGTGAGATCAGCGCCGCGGCGGAAGCCTTCGCCGAGCGCGTGGATGGTTTTGCCAAAGGCTGACCAATAAGGCTGATCGACAAGAGGATCCAGTCCCATGAGCGAAGAAAAGGCCACCCCGTCCGGCGGGTCCGCCGCCAGCAGCGCCAGCGCCCGCAAGAGCGGCCTGAGCGGCCGTCGGCGCAGCACCCCAAAGCCCGGCGCCACCACCCGTGGCCCGGCACTCGCCCCCGAGCGCGACGACAGCTACCAGCGCTTCCCCCGTATTTGGCCGGACTGAGGATGCCGGAGCGGGGCTAGCGGCTTGGGACCCAGTTGCCCGCCCCCCAAGGCAGCCCTCTCCCAGGCAGCCGTCCCGGGTGGCGTCCACCCGGGGCGGCGCGAGCGGCTCTGTCACCTTCATGCGCCATCCACGCGCTGGCAGATGAGCATCCGTGTCAATGCGGCCGCTTAAGGCTGGAATGCGACCGGATGACGCGCTATGCTGCAGCGTTTAACGCCAAAAGCGAGTTCCAGCGGATGCGCTGATCGGCTCGGTATGCTCACCGTGTCTTTCTAGGCCGGCACTGGCGCTTGCGCTGCACGGCAGCCCGGCGTCGTCGCTCGGTGCACACCGCAGCGCCGCCATGTCTCATGCCAACGACGGCCGTAACGCCTTCCCGGGCGGGGCCGATTACCTAATCCGCCATGCGACCCTACGCCAGCTCCAGCTGCTGGAGGCGATCGTGCGCCTGGGCAGCTTCACCCGCGCCGCCGAGGAGCTGTTCCTGACGCAGCCGACGGTGTCCATGCAGATCAAGAAGCTCTCGGAGACCCTGGGCACGCCGCTGTTCCGCCATGTGGGTCGTACGGTGGAGCCCACCGATGCCGGCCGCGAGGTCTATGCCGCCTGCCGCGAGATCCTCAGCACGCTGACCGACCTTGAGGTGAAGCTTTCCGACCTGAAGGGCCTGAAGCGCGGACGCCTGCGGCTCGGCGTGGTGACCACGGCCAAATACGTGGCGCCGGAAATCCTGGGCGCGTTTTGCAAAAAATACCCAGGCATCGAGGTCTCCCTGGGTGTCACCAACCGCGAGCACATCCTCGAGCGCCTGATGGGCCACGACGACGATCTCTATGTGGCCGGGCAGCCGCGGGAGGTGAACGAGCAGATCGAGTGCATCCCGTTTGCGCCGAATCCGTTGGTGGTGGTGGCCCGTATCGACCATCCGCTGGCCATCGAGCGCAACATCCCCATCGAGGCCCTGGCCGGCGAGAGCCTGATCCTGCGCGAGCCCGGCTCCGGCATCCGCGATGCCGTGGTGAAATGCTTCGAGCAGGCCGGGCTGGTGCCGCGGGTGCGCATGCAGCTCGGTAGCAACGAGGCCATCAAGCACGCCATCGTCGGCGGACTTGGTCTTTCGGTGTTGTCCCTGCATTCGCTGCGCCTGGAGAGCGCCGGCGCCGGGCTGGCGCTGTTGGATGTCCAGGGCTTTCCCATCATGCGCCGCTGGCATCTGCTGCATTGGCGCGGGCGGGAGCTATCGCTGGTGGCGCGCACCTTTCTGGATTTCGCCATCGCCTACGAGCCCGAGATCGTCGAGCGGCTCGGCCATGCGCGCGATGCCTTCGAGCAGACCCGCGAGCGGCTGCGCCGGCAGCGGACGGCGAGCGCATGAGCGCCAGCGACGATCGCTATCCTTACCCCGTCGCCCAGATCGGTATCATCGGCGGCGGCCAGCTCGGGCGTATGCTGGTGGCCGCCGCCAAGCGCATCGGCTGCACCTGCACCGTGCTCGATCCCTATCCCAACAGCCCGGCGGGGCAGCTCTCCGGCGAGCAGATCGTCGGCGCCTACCACGACCCGGCGGCGCTCGAGCAACTGGTGGCCGCCTGTGACGTGACCACCTTCGACATCGAGGACATCGACACCGACACCCTCGCTGAGCTCGCCGCCGCCGGCCATCGCATCTTCCCCTGCCCCGGCCTGCTCGCCGACATCCAGGACAAGCTGCGCCAGAAACAGGTGCTGGCGGAGGCGGGCATCCCGAGCGTGGCTTTCGTGCCGGCGGAGCAGCCGGCGCCGGAGGCCTTCGCCGCTTTCGGCTATCCGCTGGTGCAGAAGGCGCGCCGCGGCGGCTACGACGGCCGCGGCGTGCAGGTGATGCACGCGCCCGCCGACTTCGATCAGCATCTGCCGGTGCCCTCGCTGGTGGAGCGCTTCGTGCCGGCCCGCCTGGAACTGGCGGTGATGGTGGCCCGCGGGCAGGACGGCGCCACCTGCGCCTATCCGCCGGTGGAGATGCGCATGCGACCCGGCGAGAACATGCTGGATATGCTGTTAGCGCCGGCGCGGGTGGATCACGCCATCGCCAAGGCCGCACAGGACCTTGCGGTGGCCACGGTGGAAGCCTTGGTGGGTGTGGGTATCTTTGGCGTGGAGCTGTTCCTCACCCACGACGGCGACCTGCTGGTGAACGAGGTGGCGCCGCGCACCCACAACTCCGGTCACTACACCATCGAGGCCTGTGTCACCGATCAGTTCGAGCAGCACCTGCGCGCCATCGCCGGCCTGCCGCTGGGCGTCACGGACCTGGTGCGGCCGGCCGCCATGCTGAATCTGCTGGGCGAGCCGGGCTTCACCGGCCGGCCGGTGATCTGCGGACTCCGGGCGGCACTGGCCATTCCCGGGGTGTCGGTGCATCTCTACGGCAAGGCGGAGACCCGCGCCTACCGCAAGATGGGCCATGTGACCGTGCTGGACGCCGAGATCGAGCAGGCGCGGAGCAAGGCCGAGCGGGTCCGCAACCTGATCCGCATCGAAGGAGAAACAATGGCATGAGTCAGGGCATGAGTCAGGGCCCGTCCCCGGAAACGCGCCAGCCGCTGGTGGGCATCATCATGGGCAGCGACTCGGATCTGCCCGTGATGCAGGGCGCCGCCGACGCGCTGAGCGACCTCGGCGTGCCCTTCGAGATGACCATCGTCTCCGCCCACCGCACGCCGAAGCGGCTTTACGACTACGCCGGCGCTGCGGTGGAGCGGGGGCTCAAGGTCATCGTCGCCGGGGCCGGCGGCGCCGCCCACCTGCCTGGCATGGTCGCTGCCATCTCGCCGCTGCCGGTGATCGGCGTACCGGTGAAGAGCCGGGCGCTGTCCGGTGAGGACTCACTCCTGTCCATCGTGCAGATGCCCCCTGGCGTGCCCGTTGCCACGGTGGCCATCGACGGCGCCCGCAACGCCGGCTTGCTGGCCGCGCAGATACTCGCCGTGGCCGACGCCGACCTCCTCGCCCGCGTCGCCGGCTTCAAGCAGGATCTGGAGGCTCAGGTGCTCGCTAAGGTGGCGCGCATGGCCGCCGGCGAAATCACCGCCGAATCCGTGGCCAAGGCGCGCGCCGCGAAAGGTTAGGACGCCTTGCGCCCGCATCTGGAGGGCCGCGCCGGGCGGCCGGCGACCCCTCACCACCCGCAGCAACGCCTTGAAGATTCGCAAACCATAGAACCCGCGCATCTAGCTTTGTGGACGGCCTTCAGTCTGCTCCCGGCTCAGTGTCCGGCACCTGCCGTCGCAAGTCCTCGAGCCACACCTCCGGCTCCGAATCACTCGGCGCCCGCCAATCGCCGCGGGGGCTCAAGGACCCGGCGCCCACCTTGGGCGCGTTGGGCATGCAGGTGCGCTTGAATTGGCTGCCGCCGAAGAAGCGCCGGCAGAACACGGTGAGCCAGTGCTTGATGGTGGCCAGGTCGTATTGGTTACGGCGCTCCATCGGCAGGTTGTCCGGCCACTCGCCCCGGTGCTTGTCGCGCCAGGCGTGCCAGGCGAGGAAGGCGACCTTGCTGGGTCGCAACCCATAGCGGGTGATGTGGAAGGCGTTGAAGTCCTGCAGCTCGTAGGGGCCGATGCTGGCCTCGGTGCGTTGGATGCCGCGCTGGTCCTTGCCCGTTGCCGCACCCGCCGGCACCAGCTCCGGTGATATCTCCGTGTCCAGGATGGCTTGCAGGATGCGGTTGGTGGCGGCGTCGAACCGATCGGTGGCGATGAGCCAGCGGATCAGATCCTGGATCAGGGTCTTGGGCACCGAGGCGTTGACGTTGTAGTGGGACATCTGGTCGCCGACGCCATAGGTGGACCAGCCCAGTGCGATCTCGCTCAGATCGCCGGTGCCGAGCACCAGCCCGCCGTGGTGATTGGCGAGCCGGAACAGGTGACTGGTGCGCTCACCGGCCTGGACGTTCTCGAACGTCACGTCATAGACGGCCTGGCCGTCGGCATAGGGGTGGCCCAGGTCCTTGAGCATCTGCTCGCAGGACGGGCGGATGTCGATCTCCTGTGCGCTGACGCCGAGGGCGCGCATCAGGGCCCAGGCGTTGTCGCGGGTCTCGGTGCTGGTGGCGAAGCCCGGCATGGTGTAGGCCAGGACGTTGCTGCGAGACAGGCCGAGCCGATCCATGGTCTGTGCCGCCACCAGCAGCGCCTGGGTGGAGTCGAGCCCGCCTGACACGCCGATGACGATGCGCTGGATGCCGCTCGCCGCCAGCCGCTTGGCCAGTCCATGCACCTGGATGTTGTAGGCCTCGTAGCACAGGGCATCGCGGTCGGCGGCCGCCGCCGGGATGTACGGGAAACGCCGGAGCGGGCGCCTGAGCCCCAGGTCGCCCGCGGGCAGTGCCAGCTCGAAGCGCACCCGCCGCAGGCCGCGCAGGCGCTCGCGATGGGTGGCGGCGTTGTCATGGAAGCTGGTGGTGCGCAGCCGTTCGGCCTGCAGCACGTCCAGGTCGATGTCCGCCAGCACCAGCTGTGCCCCGGCGGGGAAGCGCTCCGACTCCGCCAGCAGCCGGTCCTGCTCGAACACCACCGCATGGCCGTCCCAGGCCAGATCATTGGTGGACTCGCCGGGGCCGGCGGCGGAGTAGAGGTAGGCGGCGATGCACTTGCCGGCCTGGGCGGCGATGAGGTCGTTGCGATACGCCGCCTTGCCGACGGTGATATTGCTGGCGGACAGATTCAGCAGCACCGTGGCGCCGGCGAGCGCCGCCTCGGTGCTGGGCGGAATGGGCGTCCACAGGTCTTCGCACAGCTCCATGTGCAAGGTGAGGCCGGGCACATTGGCCGCGGTGAGCAGCAGATCGTTGCCGAAGGGCACGTGCTCGCCGAGGAGCTCGATCTGCGCCGATACGGCGGCGCCGGCGGCGGCGAACTGGCGCTTCTCGTAGAACTCCCGGTAGTTCGGCAGATAGCTCTTGGGCGCCACCGCCAGTACCCGGCCCGCATGCACCGCCACGGCGCAGTTGAACAGCCGCCCGTCGACGGCCAGCGCCACTCCCACCGCCAGCAGTGGACGCAGCGTACGGCTGGCCGTGACCACCTCGGCGAGGGCGTCCAGCCCGGCCGCCAGCAGCGCCTGTTGGTGGAACAGATCGTCGTTGCTGTAGGCGGTGAGCCCCAGCTCGGGAAACAGCGCCAGCACGGCACCGGCCTCGTGCGCCTGCCGGGCCAGGGCGATGGTGGCGCGCGCATTGAAGTTGGGCTCGGCGACACGGACCTCCGGCACGCACACCGCGGCGCGCATCAGACCGTGGCGGTAGAGGTTGCGAAAGTCCGAGCCCGGCTCGTGCGATGACGCTTGAGGCATGGCAGCTCCGGGCTGTGCGGCAGCCTTGGCAATGCGGTGGAGGCGGGGATTATGCCGGTGTGTGGGCGTGGGGCGAAATCCGCAGCGTCCGCCGGCGCTCTTCAGCGGCGCCCCGGCGCGAGCCGATCCAGCCGCAGCCGCGCGCGCTCGTCGAACAGCCGCCGGGAGCCGATCCACACCGCCGCCAGGCTGCCGAGCCCGGTGCCGGCGGCGATCAGGAACATGATCAGCAGCTGGTACTTGGCCGCCTCCATGGGCGGGCTGCCAGCGAGGATCTGGCCGGTCATCATGCCGGGCAGGCTGACGATGCCGGCGGTGGCCATGGCATTGACGATGGGGATCAGGCCGGCGCGCAGGGCGTCGCGGCGGATATCGGCGATGGCCTCGCCCCAGGGGGCACCGAGCAGCAGCCGCGCCTCGATGCGCTCACGGTTGTCGTGGGCCTGCCGGGTGAGGCCGTCGAGGGCGACGGCGATGCCCGTCATGGTGTTGCCGAGGAGCATGCCGAGCAGCGGAATCAGGTACTGCGGCTGATACCAGGGCTCGACGCCGATGATCACCGTCAGCGCCAGCACCGTAATGCTGAAGGACGACAGGAACATGGACAGGGCGCCGATGCCGTAGCCCCAGGGGCCGCGGTAGCGCCGGGTCTGCCGGGCCATGACCTCCCAGCCCGCCACCGACAGCATCATCAGCGCCAGCAGGCCGATGAGCACGGGGCTGGTGGTGTCGAAGAGCACCTTCAGCACCAGTCCCAGCAGCACCAGCTGCACGGTGGCGCGGGCCGCGGCGATGAGCATGCGCCGCTCCACGCCCAGGTGCAGCCGCCAGGACAGTGCCGCCAGCAGCAGCACCAGGGCAGCCGCCAGCACCAAGTCGACGGGGTTCAGGGAGATGAGGCTCATGGGTCCGCCTGCGCCGCATCCGCCGCCGGTTGCTCGGCGCTGATACGTCCGTCGCGGATTACCAGTCGGCGCCCGTTCATGCGCGCGCGCTGTTCCGGGTCGTGGCTGACCCAGAACACCGCCGCCGCGGCATCGGCGCGGTAGTCGGCGATGACAGCTTCGACGCGGGTGCGGTTCTCGGGGTCCAGGTTGGCGGTGGCCTCGTCCAGCAGCAGCACCTCGGGCCGGTTGGCCAGCAGCCGGGCCAGGGCCAGGCGCTGGCGCTCGCCGGTGGAGAGTCGGCGCACGTCCCAGTCCAGCACCTCAGGGCCGAAGCCCAGGCGCGCGAGCAGGGCTGCGAGCGGGGGCTCCGTGTCCGGCGCGGTTGGGAAATGCCCGCCCACCTGCTCTGCCCACCAGCCGGATTCCGCCGGCAGCAGCCCCACGCGTCGTCGCCACAGGTGCGCCGGCACCGACGAGCGCGCGGTGTCGCCGCACCAGGCCTCGCCGCCGTTCGGATCGAGGTCGGCGATGGCGCGCAGCAGCAGGCTCTTGCCGGCGCCGGACGGGCCGGACAGGAACACCAGCTCGCCGGCGTCGATGCTGAGATCCACGGGCGCCAACAGACGCAGTCGCAGGGCTTGCAGACGGAGCGCGGACATGGCTTGGGGGTGAGGTGCTGGATGGGTTAGGTGGGGGGCAGCGGTTGCGCCGGCGCACGCGGGGGCTGGCAACGACGACGCGGCGGTGGCCGGCTGTCCGGCTCAGCGACGCCGGTACACCAGGTCGAAGACCCGATGGCCCAAACGCTCGCCGCGGCGCTCGAACTTCGTCGGCGGTCGGCTCGCGGGACGCTCGGTGAAGCGCCCGGCGCCGGCGGTATTCTCGAACAGCGCCGGCATGGCCTCCAGAACCTGTAGCATGTGCTCGGCATAGGGTGCCCAGTCGGTGGCGGCGTGGAAGACGCCGCCGGGGGCGAGCGCACGGGCCACGTTGCGCATGAACGCCGGCTGTACGATGCGGCGCTTGTGATGGCGCTGCTTCGGCCAGGGGTCCGGAAAGAAGAGCTGCACCGCCGCGAGCGATGCCGCCGGCAGGCCGCCCGCCGGCGGCGGCTGCAGCAGCGCCCCGGCGTCTGCGCGCATCACCCGCAGGTTGGCGATGTCCAGGCGCTCGATCTGCAGCAGCAGGTGGCCGACGCCGGGGCGGTGCACCTCCAGGCCGAGATAGTTGCGCGCCGGGTCCGCCGCGGCCTGCGCCGCCAGGGACTCGCCGTTGCCGAAGCCGATCTCGAGCACCACCGGCTGTGGCACGTTGAACACGGCCACAGGATCGAGCGGGGTGCCAGGCTGCCAAGCCACGCCGAAACGCGGCCAGAGCGCCTCAAAGGCCCGCCGTTGCCCCGCCGTGAGCCTACCCTCGCGCAGTACGAAGCTGCGCACCGGGCGATGGTGCGGCTGGCTCGGGTCGTCACGATGGATCACTGTTGGCACGGCGAAGGGTGAGGAGCTGGCTTATCGGGCGGCGATCGGGACACGCCGGCGCGGGCTGCTGGACGTCTTGTCGCGACCGTCTCCGGGGTTCTAGTGGCTGCGGGGTCGGGCGGTGGCCTGCGGCCGTTGGCGGATGCCCTGGACACGTGCCCGTGGCGCGCATCACAGCAGTCCCGCCGTCGACACCCGCGTCAGCGGCGGCCCAACCCGGTATGATCGCGCGCCATTGTACCGCCACCCGCCAGCCGAGGCCTGCGAGCCGTTCCGCCATGCCCCGCATCAGCGTCCACGACTTCTACGACCACGTCCTGAGCCACTATGGCGACACCGCCGAGGGGCTGCACTACCAATCCGCCAATTCCCAGCAGACCCGCTTTCGCGTGCTGCGGGAACTGCTGCCGCAGACCCTCGGCGGGCTCAGCCTGGTGGACCTGGGCTGCGGCTTCGGCGATTTTCTGATCTATCTGCGCGCCCAGGGCGATGAGCCGGGGGGCTACCTCGGCGTCGACCTGCACGAGCGCATGGTCGCGGTGGCCCGTGAGCGCACCGGCGCCGAGATCGTCCAGGCCGACGTGCTGACGGACCCGCTGCCGGCGGCCGATTGGTACGTCTGCAGCGGTGCCCTGAACAATCTGACCCTGGAGGAGACCCGCGTGGCCGTCGGCCGTTGCTACGCCGCCGCCGGCGGCGGCTTCGTCTTCAATCTACTGCACGGTAAGGACAACTCCCAGACCTTCAATTACCGCCAGCCCGCAGAGGTCGAGGCCTGGGCCGCGGCACTGGGCGCCGAGGTGACGATCGTCGACGGCTACCTGCACCGGGACTTCTCGGCGGCGTTGGTCAAGCCGGGCGCCTGAGTCGAGGACGGCAGCGGTCGCCCGCCGGCGCCTCAGGGTGCCGCCACCGGCTGTCTCGAGGGGACCGGCAACAACAGCACCGCGCCGATCAAAAAGCACAGGGCCCCAATGAACGTCCAATAGTTGTCCCACCAAGGCCCCAGGGACGCCGCCGCGCCGGGGCGGTACCAACCGAACACCGCCGAAATCTGGAAGGCGATGGCGCCCGCCAGATTCACCATTGCGATCCACCAGGGGCGGGAGCGCCAGTGCCAGCACCAGGCGTGTCGGCAGACATCCATCACGGCCAGCTGGCTCGCGACCAAAAAGCAGAGGCTGCCGATGATGTCCGGGCTCCAGACGGCCAGGTCGGCACGTAAGCCCAGCAGACCGGGCCCCAGTGCATCGATGGTCATCAGATTGAACATCAGGGTTCCGGCCAACTGGACGGCGCTGGCCCACCACCCCAGACTGCCTGCCCGAATCCCAAACCAACGCCAACGGCGGGCGGTGGCCGCAGAATCGGGCTCGCCGGTCTGCGCATTGACCGCCTGCAGATATTGTCCCCAGGCCGCGAGCGTGAAAAACACGGCACCGATCGCAAAGAGTCCATTCAGGACCTTGGGTCCGAGCACTGCCCAACCGGCTGCGACCGACGCCGAAGCGCCGCCGATCATGAAACAACTGGCGCCGACGCAGAAGGAGGCGCCGATCCAAGCATCGGTGGCGCGGATCTGGATGCCCTTCATCGGAAATTGGTGTGTGATGCGTCCCGAGGGAGCGGCCTACGGGCGCCCGGCTCAGTGGTGGAAGTGCCCACCCTCGCGGGTCGGCTGGTGCCCGGGCTTGGATGCGAAGTGATCCAGCGTACGGCGCAGATCGTCGAGCAGCAGATCGGCCATATCGTGACTGAAGCCCTCGCGCACCACGACCCGCTGCACCACCTGGTCCTGACGATTCGCGGGCATGGGATAGGCTGGCACCAGCCAGCCGCGATGGCGCAGGAATTCGGCGGTGTCGTAGAGACTGAAATTGCTCTCCTCGGCCAGGCGCCAGCAAAACACCGGGATGTCTGAGCCGTCGGAGATCAGCTCGAAGGGGCCGAGCTCGGCGATCTGACCCGAGAGGTAGCGCGCGACGTCCCGGCTGGCCGCCTGGACCCGGGTGTAGCCTTCGCGGCCCAGGCGGAGAAAGTTGTAGTACTGGGCCACAACCTGGTTGCCGGGGCGCGAGAAGTTGAGCGCGAAGTTCGGCAGGTCACCGCCGAGGTAGGCGCAGTGGAACACCAGTTCTTCGGGGAGCTCCGCCTTGTCGCGCCAGATGATCCAGCCGACGCCGGGATAGACCAGGCCAAACTTGTGGCCTGAGGTGTTGATGGATTTCACGCGTGGGAGCCGGAAATCCCACGCCAGATCCTGATGCAGGAAGGGCGCGATGAAGGCACCGCTGGCGCCATCGACGTGGATGGGGATGTCCAGACCCTGGGTCCGTTGGAGCTCGTCGAGCGCCGCCGCCACCGCGGCCACCGGCTCGTAGCTGCCGTCGTAGGTGGAGCCCATGATCGCCACCACGCCGATGGTGTTCTCGTCGCACAGTTCGGCCGCGAGCTTGGGGTCGATGATGAAGCGATCGCCCTCGCAGGGCACGAAGCGCGGCTCGACCTCCCAGTAGCGGCAGAACTTCTCCCAGCAGACCTGCACATTCGCGCCCATTACCAGATTCGGCTTGTCCGCCGGCTGACCGGCGGCCTGACGGCGCTTGCGCCACTGCCACTTCAGCGCCATACCACCGAGCATGGCCGCTTCGCTGGAGCCGGTGGTCGAGCAGCCCGTGGACGCCTCCTCCGCCGGCGCGTTCCATAAATGCGCCAGAATGTTCACACAGCGCATTTCGAGCTCCGCCGTCTGCGGATACTCGTCCTTGTCGATCATGTTCTTGTCGAAGGATTCGGCCATCAGCTGGCGCGCCTCGGGCTCCATCCAGGTGGTGACGAAGGTCGCGAGATTGAGCCTGGAGTTGCCATCGAGCATCAGCTCATCGTGGATCAGCTGGTAGGCACTGCGTGGCGCCATTTCGTGCTCGGGCAGGGTGTAGCGCGGCACAGGCTCGGCCATCTCGCGCGCGGCGAACGTGGGGGTCAGGTTGCTGGCGCTGCTTTCGAGTTGGTCAAGCCGAACCTTGGTAAACATGTCGCGTGCGTCCTCAGGCAGCAAGGGTGGAGCGTGACCGGCTTGGGCAGTGAGCGCGTAGCCGGCCGTTCAGTGGGCGGGTTGGCGGTTGGCGCAGGCGCCGGCAGCGTCGTCTTCGAGTGAGCAGACGCTACCGTCGGGCCGTTGGCAGGTGCCGGCCTGCATATTGACCTCGCCACCTGTGATGGCGCAGTAGATTTGCATGTCCGAATCGTAACCCGTGATCTTGATGCCGCCGGCCGGGCACTCGCCACGGAATAACGCCCATTCCTCGCACTGGCGATTGTCGGCGAACACACAGACGCCGTAGCGGCCACCATCGGGGAGCGTTTTCATCTCAAGCTCACCGCCTTGCTCGGTGCAGTTGCGCGAGGCCGGGTTGGCCAGTGCCAGGCGGGCACCAGGCGGATCCGCCGACGGCACAGGGGGCGAGGCAGCGCTGGTGCCCACGGTCACCACGGACAACCAGAGGGCGAACAGCCCGATCCCAACGAGTGCATGACGACGGTTCATGACGTTAGTCGTACTTTCATCCGCGCTGTGGTGACAGCCTTGGGGGCATGATGGTCGGCCCCTACGATCTCAGGGGCACGAGTCATCTCAGGCTATCGACAGGTGGGTGAGCGCGTCAAGGCACAACCCGGGCGGGCACCTCGGCGTTGGGTTGATCGCGTCAGGCCCGATACCGATCGCAGCGCGACATGATCAATGGCTTGCGAGTGGCAAGCAGCGACGCGCGTCGCGCGCGCCCCAGCTGATCAAAAGAAGACCCCCTCGATGGGCGACGACGCCGACGCGAAGCGCTTGGCGGGCATACGTCCTGCCAGGTAGGCCTCGCGGCCCGCCTCGATGGCCTTACGCATGGCGCTGGCCATGAGCACCGGGTCTTTGGCGGCGGCGATGGCGGTGTTCATCAGCACGCCGTCGCAGCCGAGCTCCATGGCCACGGCCGCATCGCTCGCGGTGCCAACGCCCGCGTCCACCAGGATGGGGACCGAGGCCTGCTCGACGATGGTGAGAATGTTGAGGGGGTTGCGGATGCCCAGGCCGGAGCCGATGGGGGCCGCCAGCGGCATGACGGCGCAGCAGCCGATGTCTTCGAGCTGTTTGGCGATGATGGGGTCGTCGTTGGTGTAGACCATCACATCGAAGCCGTCGGCCACCAGTACTTTGGCCGCTTCGATGGTCTGGAGCACGTCCGGGAACAGGGTCTTCTGGTCCCCCAGCACCTCCAGCTTCACCAGGTTATGGCCGTCGAGCAGCTCGCGGGCGAGGCGGCAGGTGCGCACCGCGCTGTCCACGTCATAGCAGCCGGCGGTGTTGGGCAGGATGGTGTAGCGCTCAGGCGGCAATGCATCCAGGATGTTCGGCTCGTTGGCGTTTTGGCCGATGTTGCTGCGGCGCACGGCGACGGTGACGATTTCTGCGCCGCTGGCGTCGATGGCGCGGGCGGTCTCATCCAGGTCTTTGTACTTGCCGGTGCCCACCAGCAGACGCGAGGTGAAGCGGCGCCCTGCGACGGTGAAGCCGTCGGTGGCTTGGCCGGCATTGATGGCTTGGTCTTGCGGCATTGGCATCTCTCGTTGCGTGTCTTGGGGGCGGGCGGTTGCGTCCGTGAGGCGTTGGCGCGGCTTGTTGGCGCGGGCGGCGACGGGTGTCGTCGCCCGCGGTGATGCCTGGCAAGCGCGCGCAGCCGCTGTTGGCGCCGGGGCGGCCGGCATCGTGTTAACGGATATCTACCGCAGCTCAGCCGCCGCCTACGGCGTGGATGATCTCCACCCGGTCGCCGTCGCGCAGCCGATGCGCCTCGAAACGACTGCGCGGCACCAATTCTTGGTTCACTTCCACGGCGATGCGCCGGCCCGTCAGCCCGAGGCGGGCGATGAGCGCGGCCATGTCCAGGTCGTCCGCGATCTCGGTGGCTTCGCCGTTGATGGTGATCTGCATGGGCGGTCGGCGGTGTTGCTGCTGGAGTCTAGGTGTTTAGCCTGAAATTTTACAATAGACTTCCGGGTCTGCAGCAGCATGAAAGCGTAATGGCCGCGGGTGTCCCTGGCGCCCGCCCGATGACGAGGACGCACAGTTGGCCACTTGGTCTGAGGATCTGATTTCCGTCGAGCAGGCACGCACGCTCGATGGGCTCTTTCAGCGGCGCGCTCGCCGCTCGCCGGAGCGCGTCGCCTACCGTTGGCACGATCGCCAGTCCGGTGCCTGGCGGGCAATGACCTGGCGCGAGGCCGCGGCGGCGGTGGCGCGGTGGCGCGCGGCCATGACCGCCGAAGGTCTGCAGCCCGGCGACCGGGTGGCCATCCTGCTGCGCAACTGTCCGGACTGGGTCATCATCGACCAGGCGGCGCTATCGCTCGGACTGGTGACCGTACCGTTATACACCGACGACCGTGCCGACAACGCCGCCTATATTCTGCAAGACGCGGCGGTGAAGTTGCTCTGTATCCAGGATGCGAAGCGCTGGCACCGGCTCGCGGTGGCCATCGGCGACGATCCCTGGCCGCAGCGGGTGGTGATCGTCGACGGCCGTGGCGACGCGCACCAGCGCGCCGTCGAAGATCCCCGTGCGGTGGCCGCCGCCGACTGGCTGCCGGCGGAGGCTGGGCCAAGCCCGCCGGCGGACCGGCGCGACGCTGACCCGAACGCGCTCGCCACCATCGTCTACACCTCCGGCACCACCGGTCGGCCCAAGGGGGTGATGCTCAGTCATCACAACATCCTGAGCAACGCCCACGGCGCCATTACCATGGTGGATGTGTATCAGGAGGACGTGTTCCTGTCGTTCCTGCCCCTGTCGCACACCCTGGAGCGCACCGCCAGCCTGTTCCTGCCCATGATGACGGGCTCTGCGGTGGCCTACGCGCGCTCGGTGGCCCAGCTCGGCGAGGATTTACAGGCGATCCGCCCGACGGTGATCATCGCGGTGCCGCGGGTGTTCGAGCGTGTCTACCAGCGTATCCAGAGCCAGCTGCAGACGCGCTCCAAGCTGGCGCAGCGCCTGTTCCGGTTGGCCGTGGACGTCGGCTGGCTGCGCTTCGAGGTCAGCCAGGGCCGACGCGGCTGGCACCCGCTGCTGTTGCTCTGGCCGCTGTTGCGGCGCAAGGTGGCCGCCCCCGTCATGGCGCGGCTCGGCGGGCGCATGCGGGCGGCGGTGAGCGGCGGCGCGGCGCTGCCGTTCGCGGTGGGGCGGATCTTCATTGGCCTTGGGCTGCCGTTGCTACAGGGCTATGGGCTCACCGAGACCAGCCCGGTGATCTCCGTGAATCCGCTCAAGGACAACCGTCCGCGCAGCGTCGGCCGGCTGCTGCGGGGCGTTCGGGCGCGCATCGGTCCCGACGACGAGCTGCAGGTGCTGGGTCCCTGCAACATGCTGGGCTACTGGAACAATCACGCGGCCACCGCCCGCATCATCGAGCCGGACGGCTGGCTGCGCACCGGGGACCAGGCGCGCATCGACGACGGTTATGTCTACATCACCGGCCGCATCAAAGACATTCTGGTGCTCTCCAACGGCGAGAAAGTGCCGCCGGGGGACATGGAGATGGCCCTGAGCATGGACCCGCTGTTCGAGCAGGTGATGGTCATCGGCGAAGGGCATTCGTACCTGAGTGCGCTCGCGGTGCTGAACGCCGATCTCTGGCCCACCCTCGCCCGGGAGCTCGGTCTCGCCCCGCAAGCCCCGGCCAGCCTCGACGACCCGGCGCTGCACAAGGCCATGCTCGGGCGCATGCGCGAGGCCCTGGCGGGCTTTCCGGGCTACGCCAAGATTCGCCGCGTGGGCCTGACCCTCGAGCCCTGGACCATCGACAACGGCCTGCAGACGCCGACGATGAAGATCAAGCGCAGCCAGGTGCTCGCGCGCTACCAGGATACCGTCGCGCGCATGTACGACGGCGAGCGGGTCTGACGCCCTCGCGGGTAACCGACGTACGCTGACGATGTGCCCGCCGCCCACGGCGGCAACGGCGGCGGGGCCCGAGCCGTCGCGCTGTGCCGATCCAGCCCTTGCCGTTTGCGTGAGCGCGTGCTTACAATCAGGCGTCGACGCGGGTGTAGTTCAATGGTAGAACCTCAGCTTCCCAAGCTGATGACGTGGGTTCGATTCCCATCACCCGCTCCAGCTCCCCCATCCTCATGCAGCGACTCTACCAGGCCGGCAACCGCTTCGAGGCCCAGCTGCTCAGTGACTTACTCGAGCGCCATCGGGTCGACAACGCCATTTTCGGCGACTATCTCACCGGCGCCATCGGTGAATTGCCGGCGGATCTCTGCCCCAGCGTGTGGATCATGCGCGACGATGATCTGGGGCGCGCCCGCGCGCTGCTTGACGAGTTCTTGGCAGACCAGCACCGTGGGCCGACCCGCTCCTGGGTCTGTCGCGGCTGCGGCGAGCTGGTGGACGGCAGCTTCGATATCTGTTGGCGTTGCGGCGGCGAAGGGCCGTGACACTGCGGTACGCACCGATTTAGCCCATTGACCATGAGCGCCTGGTATTTGACCGTTGGCTGGCGGTGAGCGGGGGGCTGACGCCCCGTCGGCGAACACCCAAAAGCCCGCTGTGGCAGGCCTGATCAAAGCAATGATCGCGAAGGACAAGCTGCTGCGGGCGGTGGCGCTGACTGTGCTGGTCATGGTGGTGCTGACGGCGGCGTTGTTGTCCGCGGCACCCATGCTGGTGGACCGTGCGGCACTGCGTGAGCGCCTTGCAGCCGAGGCCACCGCGGCGCTGAGTCTGCCGGTGCAGATCGACGCCATCACCGGGCTGACACTATTGCCCCGACCGCAAATCGTGCTGGGGTCCGTGCGCATCCTGGCGACGGCTGCCACGACCACCCCGACGCACGCCCCAACGCTCGCCAGCGCCGAGACCGTGCGCCTGGATCTTACCTTGCCGGCGCTGCTCACCGGCCATGCCGAGCCGGCGCTGCTGCGGGCCGAGGGCATCGCGCTGCGGCCGCTGAGCCGGGCGCGACGCGCGGCGTCGCCCTGGCTCGCCGCCCTCGAGCTGCCGGGCGTGAGCGGTGCCGAGCTGACCCTGAGCTATCCGGCGGGCGCCAAGCGCCTGCGCTGGCCGCTGTGGACCCAGGCCGGCGGAGCGCCGTCTTCGGCTGGCACCGGTCCCATCGCCGTGTCGGCGCGGCTGCCGCTGGACGCCGCCGATGGGCGTATCGCCGGGACTTTTCGTTTCACCGCACGCGTCGATACCACCGCACTGCCGGTGCTGACGTTGGCCCCGCTGCGGCTTTCGGCGGCGGATCTGCGGCTGGGCGGCCTCCGCGACCTGGCGCCGGTGCTCGCCGCCGAGCGTGCGCAGCGCAATGCCGATGGTGTCTGGCACATCAGCGAGTTCTGGCTGTCGGAAGCCGAGCCCCCAGCCGATCCCCCAGCTGATCTAGACCTGCGCGGTGATTGGGTCATCGGGCCCGCCGGCGGTCTGGTCCGCGGCAGTCTGCGGCTCGCGCCGTTGGATCTGCGCCGTTGGCTTGCCCGCCACCTGGAGCAGCCCGTACCCGGCGCCCCGGGGGGGCTGCGTTGTTTCGCCTTCGCCGGCGGCTTCGAGCGCGTCGGCGACCGGCTCGACGTCGCGCCGCTGGCCTTGCGGTTGGACGCAACCCGTGCCCGCGCCGCGGGCAGCGTCGGGCTGGGGCCCGCACCCACGGCTGCGGTTGTGCTGCGCCTGGATCGGCTCGACCTCGACCGGTACTTGACCGCATCGGGCGCCGCCGATGCCGGCGCCCCGGGCGCCGCCGCCGACGATTGTATGCCCGTCAGCGAGGCGGCGCTGCCCGGACCGGCAGACCCGAGTCCAGTGCAACCGGCTCCGGCGCAGCCGGACCTGCCGGCATTGCCGACGGGGCCGCACGCGCCGGACCTCGTGCTGGCGCTCGGCGCAGAGTCGCTGCGGGTGGGCGCACTCGCCTATCATGACCTCGGCATCCGCGCCGTTAAGCGCGACCGCCGCACCGGCATGGATATCACCGCCGGCGCCTTCTACGGCGGCACCCTCGAGGCCCGGATCGAGCGCACGCTGCGACCCGCCGCGCCGCCCTGGCAGACACTGCAAGCCGAGGTGACGGGCGCCGACCTCGGCGCCTTGTTGACAGACCTGCAGGGCGTGCCGCAGGCGACGGGACGGGTGCATCTGGTCGCGGCACTCGCCGCCGCGGGCAGCGATGCCGCGGCGCTGCGCCGCGGGCTCTCCGGCAGCCTGCGATTGCGGGTGCAGGATGGCCGGTTGACGGCGCTGGACCAGGCGGCGGCGAGCTTCGGCCCGCTGCTGTCTGTCATCGGTCTCGAGGTCACGCCCGACAGCCTCGCCTTCTCGCGGCTCAGCCTCAGCGCCGATGGCGAGGACGGCGTCTTCCGCAGCCGTGACATCGACGCCCGGGCGCGGCTCTTCGCACTGGCCGGCGACGGCGCGCTGGACCTGTCCGCGCAGCGCCTGGACGCCGATCTCGTCGCCACCCTTGTGCAGCCGCCGGACGGCCCGGATGTGCGCGATCTCGCCGGAATCGAGGTGCCGGTGCAGCTGTCGGGTGCCATCGACGCACCCGACGTCGCCGTCGAACTCGGCCCCGCCGTGGCCGAGGCGGCCCGCCGCGCCGCCCGCCGCGAGCTTGGCGGTGACGACAATGTCCTGAAACAACTGGAGGACGCCACGGGGGTCCAAGGCCTGGAGCAGGGGCTGCGCAACCTGTTCGGACTCTGAGCCTACGCCCCAAGGCGAGTCATGCAAACGCACGTCACACGGACCGATCTGCTCGCCGAGCTGCCCCCGCAGCCCTGGCCGCCGGGCGCCTTCGCTGCGGCGCTGCTGGCCTGGTTCGACGCGCATGGCCGCAAAGATCTGCCCTGGCAGCGCCCGGCGACGCCGTATCGGGTCTGGGTGTCGGAGATCATGCTGCAGCAGACCCAGGTCGCCGTGGTCATCCCCTACTTCGAGCGTTTCATGGCGCGCTTTCCCGACCTGGCGGCGCTGGCGGCCGCGGACCAGGATGCCGTGCTGCACTTGTGGTCCGGGCTGGGCTACTACGCCCGCGCCCGCAACCTGCACAAGGCCGCGCGCATGATGATGACGGCACATGGGGGGGAGCTGCCGCGGGGAATGGCGGCGCTGACGGCGCTGCCCGGCATCGGCCGCTCCACCGCCGGGGCCATCCGCTCCCTGGCCCACGGCGAGCGCGAGCCCATTTTGGACGGTAACTGCAAACGGGTGCTGGCACGCTGCTTCGCGGTGCCCGGCTGGCCGGGCAAGAGTGCTGTCCTGAATACGCTCTGGCGGCTCGCCGACGAGCTGACACCCGAGGTGCCGTCGGTCGGCGCCTACAATCAGGCGATGATGGATCTCGGTGCGACGCTGTGCACCCGCGCGGCGCCCGCCTGCGGGCGCTGTCCTCTGGCGGTGCGGTGCGTGGCGCTGCACCGGGGTGCCCAGCGCGACTACCCGGCGCCCAAGCCCAGGCGCGCGCATCCGGTGCGTCGCACCTGTCTGCTGTTGGTGGTGGACCCGCAGGGACGGCTGTTGCTGGAGCGCCGGGCGCCCACGGGCGTCTGGGGCGGCCTCTGGGTGCCGCCGGCCCTGGCCGGGGCCGAACTGCACCAGCCCGTCGCCGATGCCGCCGTGGATTGGTGCCGACGGCGCCTGGGTGCTGCACCACAACGGCTTGAAATGCTGGCTGCGCGCAGGCATTCCTTCACCCACTTTCATTTGGACATCGACGCGGCGCTGCTGCGCCTGCCTGCGACTTCGGATCGGGTTGGCGATGCGCCCGGCAGCCGCTGGGTGGACCCCATGCAGCCGGGCGATCTCGGCCTGCCCGCGCCGATTCGTCGGCTCCTCGACGACGCCGTCACCTCACTACGACGCATCGATGCCCCCATCGCCCGCCACGACAACGGAGAAGCCCTATGACACGAATGGTTCATTGCGTGAAGCTCGGCCGTGAAGCCGAAGGCCTGCCGCGCCAGCCCTATCCCGGCGCACTTGGCAAGCGGGTGTTCGAGCACGTCTCTCAGCAGGCCTGGGGCGACTGGCTCAAGCATCAAACCATGCTCATCAACGAGAATCGCCTGAGCCCCATGGACCCCAAGGCCCGCAAATTCCTGGAAGAGCAGATGGAAAAGTTCTTCTTCGGCGAGGGTGCCATGATGCCGGAAGGCTACGTGCCGCCCAAGCAGTAAGCCGCGGCGCCGGCATCGCGCCGGCCCGCCCCGCCAACCTGTCCCACCAGTTCCGCCGCATCAGTCCGCACGGCGTGAGCGCGGGAGCCGTTCGGCTGGGCACAGCCTGCGCTTCAGCGCTCGGCCCCGGCGTCGAGCCCGCGCTCCCCGCGCAGGCTTTCGATGATCAGCATCGCCACACCGACGGAGATGGCGCTGTCTGCCACATTGAACGACGGCCAGGGGTTGAACAGGGCCAGTGGAATGAAGGGCAGATAGACCTGGATGAAGTCCACCACATGACCCAGCAGCACGCGGTCGATGAGGTTGCCGACGGCGCCGCCGATGATGAGCGCGAGCCCCGCCGCGAGCCAGCCCTCTCCCGGCTTGAGCCGTAGCAGCCAGATCACCAGCACCAGTGTCACCGCCAGCGCAAAGGCCGTGAACAGCCAGCGCTGCCAGCCCCCCGCATCCGACAGCAGGCTGAAGGCGGCGCCGGTGTTGAACATCAGCGTCAGGTTCAGGTTTGGCACCAGCTCGACCACTTCATAGGGGGCCAGCGCCGCGAGCACCAGCCATTTGCTGACCTGGTCCAGAGCCAGCACGCCGACGGATAGCCAAAGCCAGTGCTTCACGATGCTGAGTGGGGATTTGGCAGGCACATGGGCCGGGCATTGTGGCGGGCCCGGTCGGATTTGGCCAGTCTGGGGGGGCCGAAGCACACAAGGGTGTGAGCCGATCCGCTGCTTCCCGGCGCTTTGGCTTTGCATCCGGGGCGCGGCGCGTTAGCCTGCGGCCCACCAACGATCACAGACCAGCGCGAGGCTCCATCATGACCCTGTCAGCCCGGGCACGGATATACGCCACGCTGTCGATGACCTTGGCCCTGCTGGCGGGCTGCGGTACGGCGGAGTACCGTGCCGAGCGCGGCATTTGCGAAGCCCAATGGCTGGACAAGCTGCCGCCGGTCTATGAGGACCGACTGGTGAACAAGACGCGGTACGAAGAGCGCCCGACCGGGGAGACGGTCTGCGAGACCGTCAATGGCAAGACCAAGTGCACCGCCGAGACGATGCAGGTTTCCGTCCCCTACGTCGCCGTGGAGACCGTCGATATCAACGCGCGCGAGCGCAACGCCCGGATCACCCAATGTGCCCAGCGGCGCTGCCTCGAAGCGTACGGCAACACCAAATGCGAGACGCCATAGCGGCGTGACAACTGGCATGGCGCACCGCTGCACGCTGCGGGGCAGGCGCGCGGCGACCCCGCCCGCGCCGGTCCGGCGCTCAGGTGTCGGCCCCAGCCCCGGTCACTTGCCCCGAAACCGCCGCTCGAACCCGGCGTCGTAGAGCTTGGAGGTCGCCGCGCCGGCCCGCCGCCGCGCACCCAGTGCCGGGCTCACCAGAATCATCGCCTGGCGCACGATGCCGGCGGCCTGGCAGCGTGCGGCGATGTCGCTGAGGCTGCCGCGCAGCACCTGCTCTTCGCCCGGCCAGGTGGCCTTGTGCACCACCACCACCGGGGCGTCCGCGGTCCATCCGGCACCCTGCAAGGTCTCGGCGACGGCGGCGATGCGCTCGATGGACAGAAACACGCAGAGCGTGCAGCCGTGTCGGGCGAGCGCCGCGAAGGACTCGCCCGGCGGCATGGGCGTGCGCCCGGCGAAGCGGGTGAAGATGACGGTTTGGGTCACCTCCGGCAGCGTCAGGCACTCGCCGGCGGCGGCGGCGGCGGCCATGGCCGATGAGACGCCGGGCACGATGCCGATGTCCACCCCCGCCGCATCCAGGGGGCGGGCCAGCTCCGCGAGCACGCCGTAGAGGGTGGGGTCGCCGGTTTGCAGCCGCACGACGGTGGCATGCCGCTCGGCGCGCGTCAGCAGCCAGTCCGTCACCTGCGCCAGATCCATGGCTTTGGAGTCCGCGATCTCGCAGCCCTGCGGCGCCCACTGCAGCGCCGTCTCCGCCACCAACGAGCCGGTGTAGAGGATGGCATCGGCCTGTGCCAGCACCTGGCTGCCGCGGACCGTGATCAGGTCCGGCGCCCCGGGGCCCGCGCCGACGAACCAGACCTTACCCATGGTGGCGTATCGCCGGTGTGGCCCCCAGTGTGGCCCCCGGTGCGGTCACCAGTCGAGCCCATAGCGGGACCGGGCCCGCAAGCACCGGGCGATGGCGGCTCGCAGGGCCGCGACGGGCGCCGCAAGGCGTAGGGATGAATGGCTGCAAGGGGCTCACCTGTCGTTGGTCATTGCCTCGCCTGCGCCCGCGGCGGACACTGCTGTGGCCTCGCCTGCGGCGCCGATGCGATCGAGCGTCGGATTTTGTTGACCGCTCCCACCGCTGTCAAACGGTCACCCGATTTTGCACCCTTCCAGCCGGAATCCGGACGTGCTCGTCATCGGCGGCGGCGCGGCGGCGCTGGCCGCCGCCCTCGAGGCCGCGG
The DNA here is from genome assembly GCF_913062725.1 of uncultured Thiohalocapsa sp. Classification (GTDB taxonomy): domain Bacteria; phylum Pseudomonadota; class Gammaproteobacteria; order Chromatiales; family Chromatiaceae; genus Thiohalocapsa. The sequence goes on along the minus strand of NZ_CAJXWY010000019.1, from coordinate 16,450 downwards.
CGGCGGGCGCGCGGGTGCGGCTATTGGATGCCGCACCGCCGCCGCTGCTCGGCGGCAACACGCGCCATTCACGCAACTTTCGCTACGCGCATGACGCGCCGAATCGATACACGCCGGATGCCTATCCGGCCGCACAGTTTCGCGCCGACCTGCTGCGCGCCAGCGGCGGCGGCGCCGATCCGCGGCTGCTGGATACCCTGGTGGCACAGAGCCGCGAATTGCCGGACTGGCTGCTGGCCCAGGGTGTCGCGCTGCAACGCCCGGCGCAGGGTCCGCTGCCCTATTCACGCCGCACCGCATTCTTTCTGGGCGGCGGCATGGCGGCGGTGCGTGCGCTCGCGGACCGGGCGCTGGCCCTGGGGGTGGCGCTCATGCCGGGCTGCCGCGCGGATGCGCTGGTGCGCAGTGGCGGTTGCGCGACGGCGGCGCAGACGGCGGCGGGGGCCATGGGCGCCGGCGCCTTTGTGCTCGCCTGTGGCGGCGCCCATGCCGACCCGATCCGGCTCGCACGGCACTGGGGACAGGCGGCGGCCGGCTTCATCAATCGTGGGACTCCGCACGTCCGCGGCGAGCTGCTCGACTGGCTGCTGGCGGCGGGGGCGGTGGCCGCCGGCGACCGGGCCGGGCTGTACCTGGTGGCGGTGGATGCGCGCTCACCGGCGGCGGACGGCGGCATTGTCACGCGTATCCGGGGCATGCCCCTCGGCATCGTCGTCGACTGCGCCGGCCGCCGCCGGCACGACGAGGGGGCCGACACCGCCTCCACCCGTTATGCCCGCTGGGGGCAGCGGCTGGCGGCCTATCCGGCGCAGACCGGCTGGCTGGTGCTGGACGCCGCCGGGCTGCGGGCAGCGCCGGCGGCGCTGTACCCGCCCATCCAGGCGCCGAGCATCGCGGCGCTGGCCGCCGCGACGGGCGTGGATGCCCCGGGCTTGGCCGCCACCGTCGCCGCCTACAATGCGAGCATCCAGCCGCCGGCGGACCCGCTCGCCACCGCTGACTGGTGCACGGTTGGGCTCGTGCCGCCCAAGTCTGCGCACGCCCGCCCCATCGCCGAGCCGCCCTTCGCTGCCTACCCCATGCGTCCCGGGGTGACTTTCGCCCACCACGGTGTCGCCGTGGACACCCGCACGCGGGTAGCATGGGCCGATGGTGGGTCTGTGCACAATGTTTTTGCGGCGGGCATGATCATGGCCGCGAACCTGATCCCGCAGGGCTATTTGTCCGGGCTCGCGGTGAGCATCTCACTGGTGTTCGGGCGCATTGCCGGGCGCGAGGCCGCGCGGGCCGCGGGCCGCGCCGGCGGTGGTGCCCGCTGATGCGCCGCGGGCGCGCCGTCCCCGCCGCTCCGCCGCCGTCGGCGCCGGCCCCGGAGGCGCCATCCATGAACGCCCCGGCCGCGCGCGTCATCGACCCGGCTGCGGCGGCCGACGGTGCCGAGACCCGGCGACAGCTCGGCATCTGCAACATCTGCAACTATTGCAACGGGCTCTGTGCGGTGTTCAGCGCCGCGGAACGCCGCCACCGACTCACGCCCGGTGACCTCGACCATCTCGCCAACCTGTGTCACCACTGCCGCAGCTGCCTCTACGATTGTCAGTACGCGCCGCCCCACGCCTTTGCCGTGAATCTGCCGCGGGCACTGGCCCGGCAGCGCTGGCACAGCTACGCGCGCTACGCCTGGCCGCGGGCCCTGGCCGGGTCGTTCGCCGGCCACGGGCGCCGGGCGGGGCTGCTGGCGGTCGCCGTGGTGCTGGCCTTCACGCTGGCGGTGGTGCTGACGGTGCCCGCGCCGACCCTGTTCGCCGCCCACGCCGGTCCGGGTGCGTTTTACGCGGTGGTGCCGCTCAGCGTCATGACGGCCGGCGCAGTGCTCAGCCTGGGCTTCGCGCTGTTCGCCATCGCCGTGGGCGTGCGGCGATTCTGGCGGACGACGGCGCCGGCGCCGCGCATTGCGGGGCCGGGCAGGGGGGCTGGGGGCGGGGCCCTCGCACGGGCGGCGCTGGACCTGTTGACGCTGAAGCACCAATCCGGCGGTGGCCCCGGCTGCGCGGATCTGGATCATCGCCCGTCACGGCGGCGCCGGCGCTTCCACCACGCGCTGTTCTACGGCTTCCTGCTCTGCCTCGGCGCCACCACCGTCGCCGCCCTGCGGCACCACATGCTCGGCCAGCCCGCGCCCTATCCGCTGCTGAGCGCGCCGGTGCTGCTCGGCACCGCCGGCGGCATCGGCATGGTGGTGGGATGCATCGGGCTGCTGTGGCTGCGCCGCCGGGAGGATCCCGCGCCGACGCACCCGCCCAGCCGCGGCGCCGACGTCGCCCTCACCTGGCTGCTGCTCGCCGTGGCCGCCACCGGCCTGGCGCTGCTGGCACTGCGCGGCACCAGCGCCATGGGTCTGCTGCTGGCGGTGCACCTGGGCACGGTGCTCGCCCTGTTCGTGCTATTGCCCTACACCAAGATGGTGCACGGCGCCTATCGCGCCGCCGCGCTGCTGCGCGATGCCGTGGAACGGGCAGGGCGCTGATGCCGTCACCCAAACATGCGACCTTTGCGCCGACCATTGTGTGACGCCGGATTAAACGCCGCATGTGCAAAGCCTCCATCACCAGCGTCCTGATCCTCGGCGGCACCAGCGAAGGCTATGCGCTGGCCGAGGCGTTGGCCGATCGCGCGGATCTGCGCGTCGTGACCTCCCTCGCCGGGCGCACATCCGAGCCGCGTCGGCCCGCGGGCGCGCTGCGCGTCGGCGGCTTCGGCGGTGTCGACGGGCTCGCCGCCTATCTCGCCGGCGGGCGCATCGCCGCCGTGATCGATGCGACGCATCCTTTCGCCGCCACCATGGGCGACCACGCCGCCCAGGCCTGCGCCGACCTGGGCCTGCCGCTGCTGCGCCTGGAGCGCCCCGCCTGGGCGCCGGTGCCGGGGGATCGCTGGGAGCCGGTGAACGACTGGTACGGCGCCGTCGTCGCGCTGCGCATGCTGGGCGCGCGCCGGGTGCTGCTGGCCGTCGGCCGGCAGGCGCTCGCGCCCTTCGCGCTGCTGGACGATGTCTGGTTTCTGGTGCGCTGCGTGAGTCCGCCGAGCCCGCTGCCCGCCTTCGCCCACGCCGAGCTGCTGCTGGACCGCGGCCCCTTTGACCTGGATGCCGAGCGCATGCTGCTTGAGGCCCACAACATCGACTGTATCGTCTGCAAGAACAGCGGTGGCAGCGCCAGCGCCGCCAAGCTGCAGGCGGCCCGCGAGCGCGGCATCCCGGTGGTGATGCGCGAGCGCCCGCCGCGGCCGGCGTTGCCGGCGGCCGCGGACGTGGCCGCGGCGCTTGTGTGGCTGCGGGATGTGCTGGCGCCGCAGCCCTGAGCGCCGGGCCGGCGGCGGCCTCAGATCGGCGCATGCCGCAACCGCGCCGAGATCCATTCGCTCACCACCACGGTGGCCAGGATGACCATGAAGATCAGCGTCACCTGGGGCCAGGCCAGGGGATCGACGCAGGCCTTGAGCTGATGCCGAAGCTCGATCGACGTCGGGTATACCATGGCGACACCGAGCCGGCTCAGTCGTGCGTGACGGCGCCCGGCGCCGAGCCGGCGCAACGCCCGTGCGGCCCCTCACCACATATCCGCCAATAGTCTCCATGCACATACCCCTCACCCTGCTCACCGGCTTCCTCGGCAGCGGCAAGACCACGGTGCTGAACCATCTGCTGCGGCAGCCGGCGCTGGCGCGCACCCTGGTGATCGTGAACGAATTCGGGGCGGTGGGCCTGGATCACCTGCTCATGAGCCGGGTACCGGACGACACGGTGGTGGAGATGGCGAGCGGCTGTCTGTGCTGCACCGTGCGCGGTGATCTGGTGAGCACCCTCAAGGACGCGCACTGGCGCTACGCGCGCGGCGGTGAGCGGCAGTTCGACCGCGTCGTGATCGAGACCACCGGGCTCGCGGACCCGGCCCCCATCCTGCACACGCTGATGACGATCGGCGTCATCAACCGCCGGTATCGTCTCGACGGGGTGGTGACCGTTGTCGACCTCGCCAACGCCGCCGCCACGCTGGACGCCCATCCGGAGGCGGTGAAGCAGGTGGCCGTCGCCGACCGGCTGCTGCTGACCAAGGGGGATCTCGCCGGCGACGGCGCGCAGTCGGCGCTGGGACGGCGTCTGGCGGACATCAACCCGGCTGCGGCGCAGGTGCCGGTGACACACGGCGCCGTCGACCCGGCGGCGGTGCTCGGCCTGGGGCCGTTCCAGCCGCAGAGCAAGCCGGCGGACGTGCTGCGCTGGCTGAATGCGGAGGCCTATGGGGCGGGCGCACGGACCGGCATCGACGAAGCCGGCGCGGCGCCCGCCCATACCCATGGCCAGCATGCGCACGACGACCACGATCAGGCGCATCATCACCCTGAAGGGCACGGGCACGGGCACGGGCACGGGCACGGGCACGGGCACGGGCACGACCCGAACCGCCACGACGATCACATCCGCGCCTTCTGTATCCTGCGCGATGCGCCGCTGGCCGCGGACGTGCCGGCCGCGCTGATGCAGGCCCTCGGTGCGCTGGCGGGACCGGACCTGCTGCGGGTGAAGGGGATGCTGAACGTGCAGGGCTGCGCCGGGCCGGTGGTGATCCACGGCGTGCAGCACAGCCTCGCGAAACCGCTGGAGCTTGCAGCCTGGCCGACGCCGGACCGGCGCTCGCGGCTGGTGTTCATCACCCGCGACATCGCCCAGTCCGCCCTCGAAGCGCGGCTGGATGATCTGCTGCGCGCGCCCGCGGCCACGCGCTGACGGCCCGTCATGCCGGAGGGCGTGCGCCGGCACCCGTGCTCGCCCCACACCCCACCGGCGCCGCACCCGGCGCCTGCCCGCTGCAAACGTCCAACAGCCCGATTGCCACTGCCCCATGTCCGCGCTCAATCCCCGCCAAGCCGAGGCCGTGGCGCACACCGGCGGCCCGCTGCTGGTGATCGCCGGCGCGGGCTCCGGCAAAACCCGGGTGATCACCCGCAAGATCGCGCACCTGATCCGCGTGCAGGGGGTGCCGGCGCATGCCATCGTCGCCCTCACCTTCACCAACAAGGCGGCGCGGGAGATGAAGGCCCGGGTGGGTGCCCTGCTCAAGGGTCAGCGCGGGCGCGGGCTCAAGGTGTCCACCTTCCACACCTTCGGGCTCAACCTGCTGCGACGCGAGGTGGACGCCGCCGGCCTGCGGCCCGGATTCTCGCTGTTCGACCCCGAGGATGCCGCCACGGTGCTGAAGGAGCACCTGCGCGAGCATGCGCTGGCGGATGCGGTGACGCCCGCCGCGGCGTTGGCGCGCATCTCGCGCTGGAAAAATGAGCTCATCGACCCCGCCCGCGCCGCCGGCACCGCCGAAGACGACTTCGAGGCCATGCTCGCGGAGCTCTACGGCCACTACCAGCAGAGCCTGACGGCGTATAACGCCTGCGATTTCGATGATCTGATCACCCGGCCCGTGCGGCTGCTGCGCGACGACCGCGACCTGCGTGAGCGCTGGCAGAACCGCATCCGCCACCTGCTGGTGGACGAATATCAGGACACCAACGGCGCCCAATATGAGCTGGTGCGCCTGCTGGTGGGCCCGCGCGCCGCCTTCACGGTGGTGGGCGACGACGACCAGTCCATCTACGCCTGGCGCGGCGCACGCCCGGACAACCTGGCGCGGCTGCGGGACCATTATCCGACCCTCAGGGTGGTCATGCTGGAGCAGAATTACCGCTCCAGCGGGCGCATTCTCAAGCTCGCCAACGCGCTTATCGGCCACAACCCGCACTTGTTCGACAAGCGCCTGTGGTGCGATCTCGGTCCCGGCGAGCCCGCCCGGGTGCTGGTGTGCCGCGACGAGGCCCATGAGGCCGAGCGGGTCGCCGCCGAGATCCAGCACCACCACCTCACCAAGGACCGGCCCTACGGCAGCATCGCCATCCTGTACCGCAGCAATCATCAGGCGCGGCCCTTCGAGCAGGCGCTGCGCGCCTTGAGCGTGCCCTATTTTCTGAGCGGCGGGACCTCCTTCTTCGCGCGCGCGGAGGTCAAAGACGTCATGGCCTATCTGCGTCTCCTGGCCAATCCGGCGGACGACGCCGCCTTCCTGCGCGTGGTCAACGTGCCGCGCCGGGCGATCGGCCCGACCACGCTGCAGCGCCTCGCCGCCTTCGCCGCCGAGGGTGAGCAGCCGCTGGCCGCCGCCTGCGCCGACCCCCTGCTGGCGCCGCATCTGCCCAAGCGCCAGCTCGGCCGCCTCGCCGAGCTGGGCGCATTGCTGGCGGAGCACCGCAGCCAGGCGAGCACCGCCGCCGACCCCGTCGCCGCCGTGCGCGCGCTGGTGGCGCGCATCGACTACGCCGGCTGGTGCCGCGACAACGCCCCGAGCCGCGCCGCCGCCGAGCGCCGCATGGACAATGTCACCGACCTGGTGGATTGGCTGGAGCGCCTACACCGCGAGCGCGCCGCCGATGCCGCCGCCGGTGCCACGCTGCCCGACCTGGTGGCCAGGCTCACGCTGCTCGATGTGCTGGAGCGCCAGGACGAGGCCGAGGGCGGCGATCGCGTGCACCTGATGACCCTGCACGCCGCCAAGGGGCTGGAATTTCCCCATGTGTATCTCGTGGGCATGGAAGAAGCGCTGCTGCCCCACCGCAGCAGCCTGGAAGACGCCGCCGAAGTCGGTGACGGCGACGCCGCCGCGGACGCCGACACAGGCCAGCTGGGCATCCAGGAAGAGCGCCGCCTGTGCTATGTCGGTATCACCCGCGCCCAGCAGAGCCTGACCTTCACCCGCGCCCGTCGCCGCCGGCGCTTCGGCGAGACCGTCGCCTGCCAGCCGAGCCGCTTCCTCGGCGAGCTCCCCGCCGCCGAACTGCACCAGCCCGACAGCAAGCCGCGCGACGACGCCGAGGCCCGTGCCCATGGCAGCGCGCAGCTGGCGGCGCTGAAGGGGCTCTTGGGCGGCGGCTGAGCGCGTGCCGCGGGCCGCTGAAGCGGCCCGGCGCTGGATGCGGCGCCGCACGACCCGGCGCAGCGTCAGGCCTCAGGCAGCAAATCGCGCATGCGCCGCCACAGAAACAGCCACGAAACCACGCCTCTGTGCGTCGGCCGTCGTGGACAACCGCGCCTGAGCAGATTATCCTTGTGCGTCGGGCATCGAGCCATCCAGCGGCCCGCTGTTCGCCCCTTCCCCGCGCCTGTAGCTCAGCTGGATAGAGTACTGCCCTCCGAAGGCAGGGGTCACAGGTTCGAATCCTGTCAGGCGCGCCATTCAATCAAGCACTTACCAGAATGCGACCGGCGGCAGCCGCAGCCGTCGCCCGCCCGGGTGTCACCCGGGGCTCCGGCGCATGGACGGATCTGGGCCATCCCCACCCTTTCTGTCGCCTCCCGTCGGCCCGCTGCAGAGCGGCGCGGCGAGTCACCTCGGTGTCCCCGGGCGGCCCGCTTTCCGTCGGATGCACTTCCCGTTATCATGGATTCCCAGGCGGTGCATTGCGGTTTACACCAGCCGTCGTGCATCTGGCCCGGTGTCACCGGACTGCCCGCGGTGTTCGCAACGTCGCTGCGGCGGGACCGTTCAGCAGATCGTTCAGGCCTGGCTTCGATGTCGGTCGGGCGTGTCCCCGAGGGCGATGCCGCATAGCAACCTGCGGCAACGTATCCGCCCAACGCCATGCGTCCAGCCCCGTCCACCTGTCCCCATGTGCCCGGCCCCCGAGAACCTACCCCGATGGTGATGTCGCGTCCATGATCAAAGCTCACTCACAGCGCATCCTGCAGCCGTTTTCGGCGCAGGTGCAAATCGCCGAGTCTGCGGATGCTCGTGCGCTCTCGATCGACGGTGATGTGTGGGAGTTCCAATTCATCTATGCCAAAAGTCGTGGCCCCGGTGTGGGGCCGGGCGGCCACCGCGGTCGTTTCACCCGGGCGGCGCATATCAGGTACTGCGATCTGCAGCAGGTGATCGACAATCCGTCGGCGGCGGGCGGTCAGGTCGACCAGCGCATACTCGACCTCGCACAGTTTCTGCTGGACGCACAACTGCCGTTTGCGGCCGCAGATCGCTACGAATACTGGCTGCTCGATCCCAAAGACGAGTCACCGCTGGCCTTGATTTTCTCGTGCATCGACGCCTCGGAAATGGCGTCATTTCCAAAGCTGACGGAGTGGGCCGCGCTACCGGCTGCTGTGATGCCCATCGAAGCCAGCGAGACCGAGCGCAGCATGTCCTACGGACCGGTGAACTATCGGCTGGAACGGCGCGTGGCCGAGCGCGCGGGCAGCAAGCCGAAGGCGCGCTGGTTCACCCGGCGGTATCACGAGACCGAAGCCTTTCCGCCATTCCTGATTCGCGAAGATTGGGATGACGACGAGCAACGGGACCTGTGTCAGCGCTACTTGCAGCGCCAGGCGCCGCGCTTACTCATGCTGCATGGCGTGAGCCCGAATGAGCGGCGGCGTATGGAGGTGGCGGCCAAGGCCAATGCCCTGGATGTGGCGCGCTTCTATCCGCTTTATCCGGAAATCGCCGACCGTGAAGTGATGGACAAGATTCGGATCGAAGCGCGACTGCGCATGGCGGCGGGGGAGTCCGCCTACGCGCTGGGACGTCGAGATGGCGTCCTTTATCAATGACGCCGTCGGTCGCCGTCGCCCATCGCATGACGAGACCACCGGGCCGGCGGTGCGCCGGGGCCCCGTCAAACCCTGTCGCCGCAACATCGCCACCTGCCGGGGCCTGAGCAAATGACCGGATTCGATCACCGTCTGGATGTGACGAGCATCGAGGAAGCGCTGATGCTGCTCGAGCAGCATGTCGGCGCTGAAGAAATCGCTCCGGTGCTCGATGTTTTGCGGGAATTGCTGGCACGGCCGCAGGATCAGGCCCTACGGGTGCGACTCGCCGATACCGTTGAGCGCCTCGGGGTCTTGCAGGGTGCCGTGCTGACTTATGCACCAGTTATCGTGGGGTTATTGTCCGATGATCCATTCAGCGACGACGGGTGACAGCGGTCGCTGACGGATGATGCGGTGGCGGGCCCATCGGCGCTGTGGCCGCGCGCACACGCTCGCCGGCGCCGAGGCGCGCGCCCGCGGATGCCGATGTGGTCCACGTCGCCGACGGCGAGCGCTGGAGCGCAGCACCAGGCGGGCAAGGCCGCGCGCGGTGGCCAGAGCCGGCAGTGATGGCGGCGCCGAGACACAGGCGCTCGGTGAGCCGCCCGTTGACGTACCTCGGGAAAACCGCTATCACACCAGCCACTGGCCCCAGCAGGAACCCTCATTAGCATTGGTTATGGTGCCCGAAAAATGTATGAGTCGCGCGCCACAGGCCGAGAGGCTTAGACTGCGGGATCGTTGTCGCCACAAGGCGCAACTTTGCCGATACACCAGCGGATACCCCAGCTGACACCTTGGTAGAGTGGTGGGATATCCGTTCGATCGGCATCGCCGGTCTGCCCCGAGCGCGGGCAGCTCAGGTCCATATCCCTTGATGTAGTCGAGGACATCAGCCAAGTGGAGTCACCATCCCAATGATCACAAGTAACCCTTTCGAGGTTCTGTCCGCGAGCCTGCCGCTGGAACCGGGGGTCATGCAAGCGTATGTCGTTCTGATGGTCTTTCTGGTCATCGGCGGCACCCTGCTTGATGTCGTCCACAAGAAAAGCGGCAAGTACTTCTTCGAGAAAGGTCAGGCGCTGAAGAAAATCGCCAAGCGCGAGGTCAGTGGCGGCGAGAAGATCGGTCTGGCCGTCAGCACCTTCGCCAACGAGGTGCTGCGCTCAAGCGAGTTCGAGAATCGCGATCGCCGGATCTCGCATCTCTTTACGATGTATGGGTTCATTTTCTTCGTGGTGACCACGGCCATCTTGATCTTCGGATTGCCGGCGGCCGAAGGCGGCACACCCATCACCGCACTCCTTTGGCATCTCGGTGCCTTGTCGATCTGCTTTGGTGGCTACTGGTTCTGGTTCAAGATCCGGGTCGATGTCCGTGCTGAGGGCAACCAGTGGTACAACGTGCATCAGTCCGATCTGTTCGTCGTGTCGCTCCTGCTAACGGCGACCTTCGCGCTGGTCTGGTCCGCCATGCAGGCCATCACCGGTGCCGCCTCGGCGCTGAGCATCATCGCCTTCATCGTGTTCATTGCGGCGTCCACCACGCTTTTCAGCACGATCCTGTGGTCGAAGTTTGCCCACATGTTCTTCAAGCCCGCCGCCGCCTTCCAAAAGAAAGTCGCCGTCGCCGACGGCTCCCGCGACAAGCTGCCGGAGATTCCGGATCTGTCCAGCGCGGAGTGCAAGGAGCGCTATCCCGACATCCCGGAGTACATGGGCGACAATCCGCCGAACATGGGCTTGGGCATCAAGCGTGAGGCCCCCAGCCACTACTGATGCTTAGCCGCTGACTTCATCACGAAGAGGAATTGCATATGCCAACCTTCGTTTACATGACGCGCTGCGACGGCTGCGGCCAGTGTGTCGACATCTGCCCCTCGGACATCATGCACATCGATCCGAAGGTGCGCCGTGCCTACAATATCGAGCCGAACATGTGCTGGGAGTGCTACTCCTGCGTCAAGGCCTGCCCGCACAATGCCATCGATGTTCGCGGCTATGCGGACTTCGCGCCCCTCGGACATTCTGTCCGCGTGCGCCGCGACGAGGAGAAGGGTGTCATCGCCTGGCGCATCATCTTCCGCAATGGCGAGAAGGACATGAACCTGCTGGCGCCCATCACCACCAAGCCCTGGGGCAAGCATATCCCCCAGCTGGCCGACGCGCCGCCGCCGAGCCAGGAGGTGCGTGACAGCCAGCTGCTGTACAACGAGCCGAAATACATCCGATTCGATGATGGCGGTCTGCACACGCTCGAGTCGGCTGGTCTCAAACTCAAGACAGGGGTGTACGAATAATGGGCTACAAAACAGTGGTTGAGGACGACATCGACGTCCTGGTGTGTGGCGCAGGCCTGGGTGGCACCGGCGCCGCGTTCGAGGCCCGCTACTGGGGCAAGGACAAGAAAATCGTCGTCGCCGAGAAGGCTAACATCGACCGTTCCGGTGCCGTGGCCCAGGGCCTGTACGCCATCAACTGCTACATGGGCACCCGCTTCGGTGAGAATAATCCCGAAGACCATGTCCGCTATGCCCGTATCGACCTGATGGGGATGGTCCGCGAAGACCTCCTGTTCGATATGGCGAGGCACGTGGACTCGACCGTGCACCAGTTCGAGGAATGGGGTCTGCCGCTGATGCGTAACCCCAAGACCGGCGCCTACCAGCGCGAGGGTCGCTGGCAGATCATGATCCACGGCGAGTCCTACAAGCCCATCGTGGCAGAGGCCGCCAAGAAGTCCGCAGACAAGGTCTTCAACCGTGTCTGCGTCACCCATCTGCTGATGGATGAGACCAGGGACAACCGCGTCGCCGGTGCCGTGGGCTTCAATGTGCGCACCGGTGACTATCACGTCTTCAAGTCGAAGACCGTCGTCGTGGCCGCCGGCGGCGCTTCCAACATCTTCAAGCCGCGCTCCGTGGGCGAAGGCGCGGGCCGGGTGTGGTATGCGCCCTGGTCCTCCGGCTCTGCCTATGGGCTGCTGATCGGCGCCGGCGCGAAGATGACGCAGATGGAAAACCGCATCGTGCTCGCGCGCTTCAAGGACGGCTACGGGCCGGTGGGGGCATACTTCCTGCACCTGAAGACCTACACCCAGAACGGACTGGGCGAAGAATACGAATCCAAGTGGTTCCCCGATCTAGAGAAGATGGTCGGCAAGCGCTACCTCGACATCGAGGCATCGCACCGCACACACAGGCCGATTCCGACCTGTCTGCGCAACCATGCATTCATCAATGAGGTGAACGCCGGTCGCGGCCCGATCCACATGGTGACCATGGAAGCCTTCCAGGATCCGCATCTCGAGGAGATCGGCTGGCACAACTTCCTGGGCATGACCGTTGGCCAGGCGGTGCTGTGGGCCGCCACCGACGTCAATCCAAAGTACGAGAACCCGGAGCTGACCACCTCCGAGCCCTACGTCATGGGCTCTCACGCCACGGGTTGCGGCGCCTGGTGCAGCGGCCCCGAGGACGTGTCGCCGGATGACTACTTCTGGGGTTACAACCGCATGACCACGGTCGAGGGTCTGTTCGGCGCCGGCGACGCGGTGGGCGGTACGCCGCACGCGTTCTCCTCCGGCTCCTTCACCGAAGGCCGTCTCGCGGCCAAGGCCGCCTGCAAGTACATCGACGACGGTAAGGCCGAGGGCATTCGCATTTCCGACGCCCAGATCAACCGCCGCAAGGAAGAGATCTACAAGCCGATGGAGCACTACAAGGTCTATCGCAACGAGATCACCGCGGGGACGGTCAACCCGAACTACATCAATCCGCGTCAGGGTCTCGATCGGCTGCAGAAGCTGATGGACGAGTATTGCGGCGGCGTCACGGTCAACTACATGACCAACGAGAAGCTGCTGCACATCGGCCTGAAAAAGCTGAAGCTGCTGGAGGAAGACCTCGACAAGCTTGCGGCCGAGAATATCCACGAGCTGCTGCGGGCCTGGGAGCTGAAGCATCGCCACCTCACATCCGAGGCGGTCATGCATCACACCCTGTTCCGCAAGGAAACCCGTTGGCCGGGCTACTACTATCGCGGTGACGCGATGAAAGTGGATGATGAGAACTGGCATGTGCTGACGGTGTCCCGTCGCGATCCGGAGACCGGCGAGTACACCATGGAAAAGGCGCCCTGCTATCATCTGATCGAGGATGAGCCCGCAGCGAAGGCGGCTTAGGCATACCCCGCAAGGGCACCAGGGAGGGTGCCCTGGGGCCCGGCACCGGTGGGACATGGCTTCTGCGGTAGATCTGTAGCCGTGTGGCCCGTGCGTCAGCCGGCAGACGCCGACGATAACCACCTCGACACAGGCGGACATGACGCCCCATCACTGGGAGACTGCGGCGACAGGCCATGGCCTGACCACATAGCCTGGCCACCGGGTCGCAGAGCACCTGAGACGTTGCGAGATGTCGACGGGACATGAATATCAACGATAAGACAGACGACGAAATCCTGGAGATCGCACATCCGCTGTGGGATGAGCTGATCCAGTATTCCAACAAGGGCCAATACGGCAAATTCATTCGTAAGTTCTCGTACCAGCTGCTGCTCGGCCTCAACGAGGTGGAGCTTGGCAAGCAATTCGCCCACAGTGAGCTCTCCCGCAACCTGGTGGAAGAGCGAGACTTTCTCGGCCTCATCCGCCGCGGCGAGCATGTGACAGTCCTCTATCGGGTGCGCAGCACGCAAAAGGAAGGCGAGTGGCTGGGGCGGATGGTCCTTGGCTACGAGAAAGGCGAGGTCCGAATCTTCGCCGCTTCGATTTTCTAGGTCATGACAGACACGATACAGCACAACAAGTACGTCGAGCTGCAATACAAAGTGCGCGACGCGAAAACGGGTCAGGAGCTCACGGGTGTGGATTTCCCCCTGGGCTACGTCCACGGTGTCAACGACGTGCTGTCATCACAGGTCATGGCCGAGCTGGAGGGCAGGGCCGCCGGTGAGACGCTCGCGGTTGAGCTGGACTGTCACAAGCTCTTCGGCCCGCGGGACGAATCGTTGGTCATCACCGATCGCATCGACAACGTCCCCGAAGAGTACAGGGAGGTGGGAACGACCATCGTGATGGAAAACGCGCAGGGCGACCGGAAGACCTTTCTGGTCACCCGGATGGATGAGAAAACCTTGACCATCGATGGCAACAACCCACTCTGCGGTCGGGACGTCGTGTTCGAACTCGAAGTCCTGACGGTTCGGGACGCGACCGAGGCGGAAATCGCGGCCGGTGGCAAGCTTGAGCCGCGCCCCGAGTTGTCGGGTGTAAAGCCGGTGCCGCTGTAATCGGACACCGAAGATAACGATCATGTTCGCTGGCGGCAGGGGTAAGAACATATGCGCCTAAACCTGGACCCGACGTTGTTCGAACAACAGCAGGCTCTGTTCGTTCGGGCGCTTGTTCAGAGTATCCGGGTCAAGCTACAGGAGGCGGGCTTGCGCGGTGAGGCCCTGGAAGAGACGACGGCGAGCATCGCCTTCAGCGTCGCCAGTACGATAGACGATACCTCGGCCATCGAGATCGACGGCAGCGAGGTGCATCCGTACCTGACGTTTCGCACCGGAGACGCAGCGCTGACCCATTGTGGCGAGAATGCGTATACACACGAATTCGTCTACGAAACACTGCAGAAAATGCTTGAATAGAGCCTCGCCAGACGTCGTCTACGCCCGCTGATGCCGAACCGCCGGCATTTGTCGGACACGCAGCGTCGGTAACTGTGTGCGGCGGCATTGAGATGGCGTTGGTGCACATACTTTGTTAGCCGGAGCCGCTATGGTGTGTCGTAGCCGTGCTCCAATCGTTCCACCATGTCATGTCGAGAGAGGTGACCCATGAGTCAGCAGTCCAAGAGCAGGCCTAAGGTGCCGGAAGGAAAGGCACGCTTCTACACCACCAAGCAGATGCAGCCCAACGAGAAGGGCTTTGTGGGATACCAAACCGTGTGGGATTCGCTGCAGAAAGAAGTGCAGTACAAGACGCCGAAGCGTCCCTGAGGCGTTGGGCCGTCGTCGCGGGTTGGGTGCGGACGACGCTACCTCTACAGACGCTCCGCGGAGACATGCGTCGGCGCGGGGCGCCCGGCTCCGGTGATTGTACCGGCGGGCGCCTTGGATGGCTGCTCGGATACTCAAGCTTCGGGGGCCGCAGGCGGCAACTGGCCGCCGTGCTCGCGCTCGGCGGGCGTGGCCTCGCGGACCTGCAGGATCTTGACCTGGTAGATGACTTCCCGGCCGCAGAGCGGGTTGTTGCCGTCGAAGGTAATACTGTCCCCTTCGATCTTGGTGACCAGAAAGCTTTTCATCTGCCCAAGGTTGTTCTCCATCAGGATCTGGCTGCCGAGCTGGCGATATTCACGCGGCACGACGGCGACCTTTTCGGTGATCACGAGTGATTCGTCCCTCGGGCCATAGAGTTCGTTGCAGTCCACCAGCAGGTCGACGCGCTCGCCCTGGGTCTTGCCCTGGAGTTCTTGGGTAATCACGGGGGCCAGGATCTCGTTGACGCCGTGGACGTAATTCAGCGGTCGCGAGACCTCCGTCAGCACGTCGCCGGTTTTGCTGTCGCGCACGAGGTAGGTGAGTTCGACGTATTTGCCATCGGCGATGGCTTCTGCGGCGGTTTCGGTCATGGACGTCTCCGGTGGATGAGGTCGGCAGGGCGCTGCGTCAACGCTGGCCCGAGGATTTGGGGCGGGAGCGCGGAGGTCAAGACGCGCGGCGTTGGTTGAAATACTGGAGCGCCAGCGCAATGGTTTTTGGCGCGGGCGCCGCCGGGCGCCGTGATGGGCTGGATTCATGCGCCGGCCTGCCAGTCTGTGTAGGTGAGCATTGTGTCGACGAATGTTCTGGTGATCGAAAACGATGCCATTTCAGACCTCGCGTTGGAGATCACGCAGGCCGTGCTGGCGAGGGCAGGGGAAGCGCAGTCGGTCATGGAGGATGAATCCGGGCTGTTGGCTCTGGCGCGGGCGCTGTCGGATTTTTTCCAAATCGCCGGCGCCCTGGAAATGGGTGCAGCGCAGTTGGCGCAGGACGAGCTCGATGAGCTGTGCGCCTACGGGCTGGACCTCCTGGATCGTCTGGCCTTTTTGGTGCGCAAGGTCGAGATCATGGATAAGCGCGACACGGTCGCGCGGATGTTCGCCGCGATGGGCGTCTGGGTCGCTCGCCGCGGCGCCACCATCGACAACCTCGAGGGCACCGCAGACGGCTTCGGCATGGTGGTGAACGCCACCAGTGCGCCGGCTGAGCTGCGGGCGCTGTGCGCACTGATGGAAGAGGTCATTCAGGCGGCATCGGTGCGTCTGCAGCTCGATGAGAACCGCGGCGACGCCTGGCGACCCTGGCGTGTCATCAATCTCAACGCCGGCATCGCCGCAACCCGCTCGCTCGACCCCGAGCTGATGGATCGGACGTTTCAGGCGATGGGCCGTCGGCTGCCCTATGACATGCCAGAGTTCCTGGCCGACGGCATGCGCCAGGCCGCGTTCCAAAATGTGCCGGACGCCGTCAAAGATGTGATGCGCAAGCACCTGGAGCACTGGCCGCGCAATGCGCCCCACTAGGAGGCTGTCCGACTTATCGGGCCGCAGGCCGGGTACAATAGGTCCGGGTTCACGCAGACGCGAGTGTGCAGCATGGCGGTCAATTTCGTGACGGTGGATCGGGACACGCCAGACCTGTTCCCGGCGAGTGTGCAGGAGTACCTGCCCGAAGACCACTTGGCGCGGTTCGTGGTGGAGATCGTCGATCAGCTCGATCTCAGCCATCTGGTCAGCGCGTACGCCGGTCGCGGCTCGCGGCCCTACCATCCGGC
>NZ_CAJXWY010000018.1 GCF_913062725.1 uncultured Thiohalocapsa sp. | reverse complement strand
CGCGAGAAAAGGTTTCCACGTGCTTACGTCATGTCAGCATGTTTCCCCCTCTTCCAGGCTTTGCCTGGCGCAATAAGTATTCAGCTACCGCGAGCGCTGGCATGGGTGGGCTACTCTGGAAGGTCAGGACGAGGGCTTTGAAGACATCGGTGCCGTCACGCTGTCGGAGAGCCCTGAAACCGAACATCAAAACTGCATGAGCGCTTCGCGGCTTTGCGAGCTGAAATTGAACGGCCTAGGGCACGCCTACTGCCTCATGACCAACCACTATCACTTGCGCATGGAGACGCCGGACGCGAATCTCACCAAGGGTATCCGGCAACCCAACGGCGTCTATACCCAGCGCTTCAACCAGGTTCATGGGCGGTGCGGACATGTTTTTCACGGTCGCTACAAGACGATCATCGTTCAGAAGGAAGCGTATCTCAAGGAGCTTGCGCGCTACATCGCGGTGAAACCAATGCGAGCAGGCATGGTCGTCCGTACCGACGACTGGCCTTAGAGCAGCTGCTGCGCACCGACGGGCGAGACGGCCTGTGCGGATTGGCTGCGCCGGGACTGGCTGACCCGCGACTGGCTGCTTTTGGCCTTCGCTGCTGGCGAGCAGGCGGCGGTCGAGCGCTATGGGTGCTTTGTCACCGATGGCATCGGCCAGTTCGAGCCCTGTGAACCGCTCAAGCAGCAGCATGGCCATCAGCGGTTCAGTCTGCGCAAGCAGCAAGTGTTGACGGCCCTGCACAATTTCTCGACCACGCGTTCAGATGGCACCACGACCGCTGAGCGGTTCTGCGGGCAGCCACATCCCTCCTTGTTCGGGCAGGTGCTCGAGCGCATTCCCTGGCCAGCCCGACCGGAGCGTCGACTGCGGCCACCGGCGAAGCCGCCGGCCCTCGCGTCTGTGGCGGCATAGCAACGGTGGATCAGGCGATGATCAAGGCCAGCAGGAGGGCGGTAACAACAGAAATGGATGCACTTGTAGACGCTCAGGCAACTGAGAAAGACGCTGAGTCAAGTCAGGGCATACTGGCGAGCGTAACATTGTCGCCCGTGGCTCTCGGGGGAGTCACCCTCGGCAGGGGCGGTAAAGCTTTTGTCGACGGCTAATATTATCCAGAGATAACGACCATGCGTATGACTCGGCTTTTGCCTTTAATCTTAATCCTAGGTCTGGTTGCGGCCGGCTCAGCATCAGGTGGGCCATTTGAGTGTCCGGATGCAAAGATAACGTTTACATGTGAACCAAGCTCAAAGTTGGAAGTGGGGGTCACAGTAAAATTAGGAAGGTGCTTCAAGCTGTTTAAAGGATGTCTTGACTTTTGCCACTTTGATTCAATAGATGATGCGGTTTACGCTGCGCGGAACGAGGCAAATAAAAGCCAAAATTGTAGTTCCTGTTGCACACGAAGTGCCGCTGACAAACTTCACGATATCCGCGAAAACATCTTCATCCGCATACGGTAGTGAGCTGACACCGCTTATCGTATAAACGCAGCGTTCAACGAGGACTCCGGAATGAGGGGCAACCCAAAACTGTGATAATGAGGGAGTCCATTTCATCGCTGGAATTCTAATGGACGCTCAACCAAAGAGCGAAAAAATAGGGGGTGGACGATGTCCTATCATCTATGACTAGTGTACTCTTCGTACACCAAGGTCTCAATAGGAACGGCTGCGCGGCTCCCCTGGGGAATCCAGGCGCCGCATTCATTCAGCCGGGTCCGCTTTCAGCCATTAGGTTTGCAGCTGTCGCCGTCCTACCACTAAGCGTCTCGTGCGCCGTCGATATCGGGTTTTCAATGCTCATGCACATGGCAACTACCCGGTACGACGGTAACGCTAGAAGCTCCGGAGGACATGTCACATATGTTGTCGGAGTTCACCCATGTTGTGGAATTACCGCGTTCTGGTGGTAGCAGGAGTTTTATGGATGCTCCCGCTCGGGCCAGCGTCCGCTGATTGCCCGGACTCGTCTGAGTCCTGTTACAAGGGAAGTGAGTTAGTGGGCACGGTGAAAGTAGGCAGTTGTTGGGTATGGATGCCACCGCATTGTGGTTCGTGTGGCGACGAGGGCTTGAGGGCGGAGGCCGTGACGCGGTGCAATCGAAAGTACAAGGAGTGTGAAGGCGAGTGTAAGACTCAAGCCGGCGTTTATCCGTACCCAATCTCCAATCCAGGTCTTCGATAGGTGTGCAAACTTCTCCGTACACTCGATGCCGCGGAAGCGCGCACGCATAGGTACCTTTTCGTAGATTGTTACTACAGAACGCCTCCGAAAAGGTAATACGGTTGGGTGTCCCCTCGGACGGAGCGCTCGACCGCAGCTAGGGTCGATGTTCCGCTTCTGTCGCCGGCGGTGTTGTATTAGTCGGCCGAAAGAAGCACTCACGCGACATGCGAGGCTCGACGATGAGAGCAGCACGACATTTTTCTTATCTCTGTCTAATGTTTTTGGCGAGCCCTTGGCTCGCCGAGCCGGCCCTCGCGGATTGTAGCGATGCGACGTACTGGTGCTTCACGGGTGATATTCGCATTGAGCCCGATGTGCGAGTGCGTCAGTGCTGGCAATGGTTGCCTCCAAAATGCAGTTCGTGTAATGGCCGGTCTTTAAGAGAACAGGCAGCTGAGAAGTGTAATCAGCGTCATGAGGATGACTGTCGTGGAAACTGTACTGCTACGCCCAAGCCTTTCCGGTGGGGCCGTTTGAGAGAGGAAAGACACGAAGCGTTGGGCTAGGATCTAGCTGTAGGATGTGTTGACCCGCAACGGCGTCGGCGATGTTACGGTTCGTCATATAGCCTTCGGGAAGAGGACCTGTGTAAAGAACGTTTACTCTGCATGGCGGCGGTGCTGGGCGTTGTGTCATTGGGGTGGCTGGGCGTGATCGTAGGCGATCCCGCGGGCTCTCCCACGACTGCTTATGGCGAGCCGAGGTTTGAGCAGCGTGTGCCTAGACTGGCTCGTTGGAAAACGACATCTCAGAGCTTTTGATGGAGCTCTGGTAAAGAGAACATTTGTGAGGGGTACTCATGAGGCTATTGAAAACGACTCCGATTATGGCAATCATGGGCATCGGTGGGATGCCCAGCGTGGCGTCTGCAGATTGCCCAGATGTAGATTTCATCTGCGAACAAAATACCACGATCGTGACAGAGGGACGGCGCGAATCACCGATTCAACAAGTTAAAAGTCTTGGCATTGTTTCTGTGGGCAGCTGTTTCGAGCTTGATTTTCTCAGCTATCGTTGTGGACCCTGTGGTAAACAGTCGTTCGAGGCGAGCGCAAGCGAAAAGTGCCGCAGCAGGTCGGGATGTGAAGGATCTCAGACAAGAAAGATAGAGTACCTCAAAGAGTCGGGGGGCGCTGCGTCGAGCATGCGATTACGCAATGCGTTGTTCGCAAGCAGTGACGTGGCCATACGCCGGTTGGCTGTCCCAGCGACTCGGGTCGGTGTAATCGCCGGTGGATCAAGTGTGATGCTTCAGGTTTGAGCACTGAAAACCTTGGCCGGCGCGGCGTTGGTGACAATCGCCTCAATTGAGTGCGTTTTTACGCTTCGTCAGGAGGGTGACATTGATGAAAGGTTCGCGGTTGATTGGTCTTTGCTTAGCGCTACTTGTGGGGCTGTCGTTTTTCGGCGCTGCCGTTGCAGATTGTGCGGATGCGAGGTATATGTGTTTTAAAGGGGATATCCGCATCGAGCCAGACGTCAAGGTCGGAACGTGCTGGGAGTGGTTTCCACCAAGGTGCGGTTCATGCCGTGACCGATCGCTGAGCGACCAGGCGGTTGTCAAGTGTAATCAGCGCCATCGCGACGACTGTGACGGGAATTGTACGGCCAAAAGTCCAGTGGAGAATGTTCCGCTATAACGGCGCAGGTTGTGCTTGGGCAAGCCGCTTGAGCGTGCCTCATGCCGGGCTGAGGTTCAGGTTGATACAGACATGCGTCATCTTCAGCCTGTGACCAAGCTTGGCCAGGCAGGGAGGTAGCGGGGGCAATATGGAGTCACATCGGCGGTCTCGGGTTAATGACGTGGAAGCATCGGCGTGT
This sequence comes from uncultured Thiohalocapsa sp., assembly GCF_913062725.1. GTDB lineage: Bacteria > Pseudomonadota > Gammaproteobacteria > Chromatiales > Chromatiaceae > Thiohalocapsa. Next base: position 66,186 of record NZ_CAJXWY010000018.1, on the reverse strand, counting down.
CGTACTTCCGGTCCGGTCTGTTATAAGCATCGACGATGCGGAAGAGGAGTAGGCGAATGGCCATAAAGAATCGTTGGGCCCGGTGTATGTTGATGGCGACACTGGCCATTTCGACAAGCGCTCAGGCCCTTGGGGATTGCCCCGATCAGTACTGGGGTTGCGAAAATGACGCTCGTCGCTACACGAATGTGGTGCCGGTAGGCCGGTGCTTTACTTGGAATCCGTTTGAGTACTTTTGTGGATTGTGTATGAGCGAGGATGACGCGAGGAGGTATGTAACCCAACAGTGCAACGAAAAGCTCGAAGGGTGTAAAAAAGAGCGGTGCGAGGCGAGGAAGCCGTAAGACGACTCGGCTGCATGTCGGGGTGGGCCCTGTCAGCGCCATGATTCCGGGGGTGGCGCACCGGCTGCAGGTATTGGCCCAATGACGGTAGCGCCGTCGGCATTTGGTATGATCACCGCGGGATCCGTCGGACCTGGAAGGGTTGCGAAGCAGCAAACATATTCGATGACGTACAGGTAAAATAGAGATGGCCAATTACCAAACAAGTCAGCGCGCTCGTTATGGCGCACGGCGGGCCGCGCTAGTCTTTCCTGCTGTATTGTTGCTGATCGGCTGCTCACCGGCGCCGGTGCTCAAGCAGGAGATTCCTGTTTCGAGTGATCCGCTTGGTGCCACCGTCTACGCCGGTGGTGCGGCTGTGGGCACCACGCCGACACGTGTCTCGCTGGAGCGCAACCGCAACCACATGCTGACCGTGGTCAAGGCGGGCTATCGGCCGCAGGATATACCGATCCGCCAGGACTATCAGTCGGACAAGGTTCTGCTCTCGGCGGTGCAATCGGGCATCAACTCCGCGGCCTTCTTCAAGGACGCGACCATGGGCATACAGCGTGGCATGGATAGTATCGCTTCGCAGGAGCGTACGGGCGCGGCCTACAGGCTCACGCCGAGCACGGTCTCGGTGCGGCTCGAGCGTGACGATGCTCAGGCGCAGCCCGGGCCAGCGGCCAATGGTGCCACGCAGGTCAGCACAGGCGAGCCCGCGCGGCAGAGTGTGATGGATGCCTCACCGACCGCGGTGCTGGGCGCAGCGGCGCTGGCTGGCGCATCCCAAGCCAAGCCCGTCAAGAAAGATTGGACGGTTTCATCACGCAGCAGCGCCCGCATCAAGCCCGATGGCAGCTTCGAGAAGAAAAGCAGCAGTACGTCGGTTGGCGTCAGTGTCGATCCGGTCGGGGTGGTGAACCTGGTCAACGGTTTATTTTTGAGGCAGGGCAGTCAATGAACGATCGTACATCCCTATCGGGCCAGGTGCTGTTGCTCATGTTGTGTGCAGGTATGGTGACCATCTTCGGCGAGGCCTGGGCCGCGGATGCCAAGGGCGCCTTGGCGGGATTGAGCATGGAGCGTCTGGACGGTGTGAGCCTGAGGATGGGGCGCGAGCAGACGCGCGCATTGCTAGGGGCTCCCCACGCGGTGGAAGCGCTTGAGCCGGAGCTGACCGCAGAGGTCTATCTGCCGACCGACAACGCGAGTCTGCATAGTGCGACGCTCTTGTTCGACAAACAAGCGCAGCTCGTGGGGAAGGCTCTTGTGATTCGAGGCGATGCCATGGACTTGCTGGTGGGTGAGCTAATACGGGCCGATTTCACGCTAATCGCTCAAAGCACACAGCGTACCCAATTATCGGGGCAGGACGACGACAGCGACCAAGCGCTGGATTTGACCATTCTGCGCGCCGGCGATGATACCCTGCTCATGGTCTTCCCGGCCAAGTGAGGATGGGTGAGTAGGCCCCGGTGAGTACGCAAGTGGCCGGGTGGTTGTTACTGGTGATTCAATGGCAACCGGTCGGCTGGCAGAGACAGGCGCTGGAGCGTCTTGATGGGTCTGCTGCGTGGACAGTTGGCCCGCGCTCTTCTACGGCAGTTGCGCGTCAGCTGGGCCGGTGGGTTGTCCCCTGAGCGGGCCCCAAAAAGGCGGTGGGGTAACGCAGGCCAAGACTCTGCACAAGCACCCGGATCAGCAACACCGCGCCGATGGCCGCCGCACCGCTCAGATAGACGGGCAGGGCGGTGTGCTCGAAGTGTTTGGCAACGACCAGGCCGGCCACCAGTACAAGGGCGCCGACCATCGCGGCTTCCTCGTAGATTTCCCCCTGAAAGGTGCGCGGCTCCCGATTGATGACGATATCGCGCAGCATGCCGCCGCCGGCGCAGGTTAGTGCGGCGCACACGGGCACCCAGAACCAGGGCATGTCTGCGGCGATGGCCACTTGCGCGCCCACCACCGCCAGCACGGAGAAGCCGATGACATCCGACCAGGTTTTGACACGCTTGAAGCTGCGTGTCTCGTGGATGTTGCGGAAACGCGCCACGATCACCGAGGTGATCACCACCAGCGCCAGGATGGACAGGGGAAAGACAGGCTCCACCACATAGAACAGGGGCAGGCGCTCGGCGCCGATCAGGAAATCCCGCAACGTGCCGCCGCCGAGACCGGAGAGGGCCGCGAGAATCAGTCGGCCCCAGAAATCGTAGCCGCGGTTGACGGCTTCGAGCAGCCCGGACAGGGCGAAGGTGAGCACGCCCAAGAGCACGAAGGCGCGGAATGCCGGCTGCTTCACAAGCCAGTCGGCATAGTGGGCCGTCGCCGGGGTCAGCAACCCGTCGTGCCCGTCTGCCTGTCGCAGGGTGTTCCAGACGCTGTGGGTCCAGACCGGCGGCTGCGGCTCGGTTTCTCCGTCCAGCAGCCGCATACGGCTCACGCGGTCGTAGCGCTCGAGGTCGAGCAGGCCGAAGCGCTCGGGCGGGGGGATCAGCTCGCTCACCGACTCGAGCATCAACCGCTGGTGCTCGGGGTCGGCATCCGGCGCGAAGTGCCTGATGGCGGCCACGGCGAGGGTCGGCGCCGACTGCGCTTCGCGCCAGCCCTCACGCAGCGCCCGCAGAAACCGCACCAGCGCCGCGTGGAAGGCGGGGTCATCCAGTCGCTCGGTCAGCACATAAAGGCCGTTCTCCACATGCTCCACACCCAGCTCATCCGGCCGGATGATGAGCAGGTCCCTGGCCTCCACCCCCTGCGCGAGGATGCGCCAGTACTCGTTGTAGGTGAGTGCCGTCACGCAGGGCAGGGTGGCGTCGACGAGGTCGATGCCGTCGGCACGCTGCGGCACCAGGTCGACGCTGTCGAGCGGGATATCCAGCCCGCGCAGCATGCTGCGCACCGCCTGTTCGTCACCCAGGTTCCAGACCCCAATGGACGCCCCCGCGAGATCGGCGGGGGTGTAGATGCCGGCGCTGACCCGGCACAGCAGCAGCAGCGACGAGCCGTCGAAAATCTGCGCGATGTTGCTCACCGGCGCCGCGGCGCTCTGGCTGTCCATGGCCGCGTCGAGCCAGGCGACCGCGATATCGGCCTTGCCGGCCCGCAGTGCCGCCAGGGAGTCGGTGCCGAGTGCCCCTTCGATCAGCTCGACATCGAGCCCCGCGCGGGCGAAGTGCCGCCGCACCTCGGCGACGTAGAGGCCAGCGAACTCGGCCTGATGATGCCACATGAGCTGGACGCGCAGCGGCGTCGCGCCGCCGCCCGGCGGGTCCGACGCCGCCGGCCATGGCCACAACAGCATGAGCGTGAGCAGCAGTAACGGACGCGCCTGCACCGGCTACCTCTGATGGGCCTTGTGGAACGATGGGCGTGCTCGCCCGCGTGGACGCGTATGTTGCCTGCGCACCCGCGTGGGCTCGTAGTCTGAGCGTTAAAGGGCGCCAGGTGAAGTGCGAGCTGGCCGCGCGGGCCGGTGCGATATTCGGCGCCGCGCGCGCCGACGTGGGCCTGCGATGCGAATTGCCGCGGTGATGCCCGGTGGCGTCGGCACATGCACGGCGGAACCAGTGTCAGCCCAGTGATGGCGAAGCGAGCGCAATCCTCAGGCCAGTTCGCGCACCCATCGCTCGTAGCGTCTGTCGACGTGATCTCGCGCGCTGGAGCTCTGAGCGCCACCCCGGGATTGTGCTTGTCCGAGGAACTCCCTGGGGGCGACACCGAAATGGTCGCGGAAGGCACGGCTGAAATGGGCGGTGCTGCTGAAGCCCACGGCGACGCACACATCGATGATCTTCGTGCCAGGCGTGGCGTGGCTCAATAACGCATGGGCGCGCGCCAAACGCCGCCGCCGGATGTATGCGGCGACACCGCCGAGGGGCCTGAACAGCACAAACAGGTAGGACCGGGAGATGCAAAAGTGCTGCGCCAAATGGTCTGGCGTCAGCTCAGGCGTGTGTAACATCCGGTCGATGTAGCTGCGGATGCTCTCGCGCAGCGCCAGCGACACGCCCGGATGCTCTTCATGGCTGACCGTTTGGGGGTCTTTGAAGTAGGCACCGACGAGCTCCGTGACGCCGGCGGCCATGGCCTGCGCTTCTTCCGCCGTGGCAGTGGCGGTGACCCGCCAGAGTGTGTGCAGGTGCTGGCTCAGCAGTGCGCCGAGCGCCGAGTCGCGTGGCAGGCGAAGGCCGTGGAAACGCTCGGGCGCCCCGAGCTTCGAGGTGAGAAGGGCGCGCGGCATGACCAGGGTCAGGTTCTCGAAGTCATCGGCGCGGGAGATGATCGGCTGCGCCATATCGAGGAACAAGATGTCCCCCGTCTCCGAGGCCGAGGAGCGTAGCGCCCCCCAATCCCCGCAGGTTCGGCCGCGGCGATAGACCTGCACGAGGCAGTGGTCGAGTGCGTCGCGCTTGATCAGCCACGGCGGGCGATTGAAGCCCTGTGCGCAACTGGCGGTCAGCGCAACGAGCAGTTGACCGAGGTGGGCGGTCTCGACCGAGGCGTCGAAGTGCTGGCCGTGATGGGCGGGCGTCCAGTTCGCATCGAACATCACCGAGATGCTCTCTTTCCAGATCGGATAGCGCTCCTCGGGGGGAAGCAGCCCCAGATCCAGGTGCGATACGTTGACGCTATCCGCTGACATGTGCGCAGCCTTCGCCCGACGCGCCCGTTCGCCGTTTCCCGAACCAGCACGGGGCTTCGGATGCTTGTGTTTGGTGGGATGGATTCCCTGATTTTTTGTTTTTGAAATACTGATGATAAGCCAGAGGAAGATCAACCGGATTTATTCCATGGATACCGACCCCCAACGACTGTGGATCAGCTCCAGCCGCAGATATTGGAATCACCGCATCGCTGTCAGTGGATCTGCCGGCGGTCGCATCGACCCGACTGACCGCGACGGGTGGAATCGGCGGCTTCCAGGCCCGCCGGGGCGGCTGGCATGCGGTGCATGCGGGCAGTGTTGACGATAGGGATTACGACAGCCCCGCCAGCTCCGTCAGCCCCTCGTGCTTGCTGTCCACCTTCGCGTAGGCGTCGTACAGTGCCGCTTGCAGCGCCTCTTCGATGACGGGATGGTAGAAGGGCATGCGCAGCAGCTCGCCCACACTGAGGCCCTGCTGAATGCACCAGCACACCAGGTGCGCCAGGTGCTCGCCCTTGGGGCCGATCATCTCCATGCCGCGCAGGCGCCCGTCGGCCTTGTCGGCGTAGACGCGCAGCACGCCGCGGTTCTTGCCCATGATGAGCGCACGGCCGACGGGGGCGAACTTGATCTCGCCGACCACCGTGGTGTTCGGGTCGAGCGCGTCCAGGCGCTCGCCGACGGCGCAGATGTTCGGGTCGCAGAAGTTGATGTGCAGCGGCGTCTTGCGCCGGTAAGCGCGGCGCTCCCCACGGGCGGCATTCCAGCCGGCGATCTTGCCCTCGTCGCCGGCTTCGTGAAGGATCTGGCGTTGGCCCGTGACATCGCCGGCGATGAACACCGGCAGATCCGCCACCTGCATGGTGTTGGCATCGAAGGGCGGCAGGCCGCGCGCGTCCAGGGGGACGCCGAGGTTCTCCAGTGCCAGATGGCCGATGTTTGGCACCCGGCCGATGCTGCAGAGTACCCGCTCGACACCAACCACATGCTCGCCGGCGCGTACCCGCAGCCCCGCGCCGTCCGCCTCGATCTCGGCGGCGACCCCGAGATGCAGCGGAAATTCCTTGCGCATCAGTGTCACCGCGGCGTCGTTCACGACCGGGTCCCGCAGGCCGCCGATGTGCGCTTGCTGGTCGAAGCCCGTGACCGCGACCCCCAGTCGGTGCAGACTCTGGCCGAGCTCCAGGCCGATGGTGCCCAGGCCGACGACGGCCAGCGAGGCGGGCAGGTCGTCCAGCTCGAACAGGGTGTCGGTGGTGAGGATCTTGTCGCCGAAGGCCCGCCAGTCCGCCGGCACCAAAGGGGTTGAGCCGGTGGCGATGATCACGGCGCCGGCGCGGATGCGCTGCTCCGTGTCACCCGCGCCCACGGCGAGGCGGGTGGGCTCCAGGAAACGGGCGTAATCCTGGAGAAACAGTTCCGGCGGCATGTCGTCGGTGCTGTTGGTGAGCACCCGGTCCACGAAGGTGTCGCGCAGATCCTGTACGTGCTCCATCGCCTCTGCGATGTCCAGCGTCATGGCCTCGTGGCCGTCGATGCCGTATTTCCCAAGATGGGTTCGGCGGTGGTAGTCCTCCGCCACCTGGATCATGGCCTTGGACGGCATACAGCCCACCCGCGCGCAGGTGGTGCCGGGCTCGCCGCCGTTGATGAGGACGAAGGACTTGCCGGCCTTGCGCACCTGGGCCAGGGCGCTGAGGCCGGCGGTGCCGGAGCCGATGATGGCGACGTCGACGGTTCGTTCTTGCACCTTGAGGGTCTCCTGCTTGCTGTTTGAGGGTTTGCGAGTGCCGCCGCCGCCGGCCGCGGGTGCCGGGCGGCGGCGCTGCACCGCTCGCGGAGGATTTACAGAGGGCTGAAGCTGCGCTATTTTGCATGGTTTTGCCGCATTGGCCGCAACCCACTGACGGTACTGCGCTCGGGCCGTGGCTTCGTCAGCGGTGTCGGCGCCATCACGGATGCCGCCGAAGCCCGCGGCGCCGGGCATCGCGCCCACTGCAGCGTCAACGGCCAACCGCCTCTGGCGCATCACATCACATCCGGAGCCCACAAGCGTTGACCCCCGATCCTGCGCACATCGCAACGGCCAGCGACGGCCCGCCCGGCGGCGCGGTCGCCGGCGCAGGGTGTGCGCGCCATTATCGCGTGGCGCCCGGCGGTACCCTGGCCGGCGAGATGCGCGTGCCGGGGGACAAGTCCATCTCGCATCGGGCCATCATGCTGGGCGCGCTGGCGGACGGCGAGACCATTGTCACCGGCTTCCTGGAAGGCGCCGATAGCCTCGCCACCCTGGCGGCGTTCCGCCGCATGGGGGTCGAGATCGAAGGGCCCCGGGCCGGGCGCGTGTGTATCCGGGGTGTCGGGCGCGACGGGCTCCAGGCGCCATCGGCGCCGCTGGATGTGGGCAATGCCGGCACGGCCATGCGTCTGCTCTGCGGGCTGCTCGCGGGTCAGCCGTTCGCGAGCACGCTGGTGGGGGATGCCTCCCTGTCGCGGCGGCCCATGCGCCGGGTCACCGAGCCTTTGGCGCGCATGGGCGCCGACATCGAGACCAGCGCCGCCGGCACGGCCCCGCTGTCCATTCGGGCAGTGCTCCGGCTGCACGGTATCGACTACGCCATGCCCGTCGCCAGCGCCCAGGTGAAGTCCTGCCTGTTACTCGCCGGGCTCTACGCCGACGGCGAGACCTGTGTCAGCGAGCCCGCGGTGACCCGCGACCACACCGAGCGCATGCTGGCCACCTTCGACTACCCGGTGCGGCGGGCGGGGCATCGCGTTTGCATCAGCGGCGGTGCCCGCCTCAGGGCGGCGCCGGTCGAGGTGCCGGCGGACATCTCCTCGGCGGCGTTCTTTCTCGTCGGGGCCAGCATCGCCGACGCTGCCGACATCAGCCTGCCGGCGGTGGGCATCAACCCCACACGCATCGGTGTGCTCAACATTCTCGAGGCCATGGGCGCCGACATCAGCGTGACCCATCGCCGCCAATGCGGCGCCGAGCCGGTGGCGGATCTGCGCGTGCGCAGCGCGCCGCTGCGCGGCATCGAGATTCCGGCGGCGCAGGTGCCGCTGGCCATCGACGAGTTCCCGGCGCTGTTCGTCGCCGCCGCCTGCGCCGACGGCGAGACCCTGCTCAGGGGCGCCGAAGAGCTGCGCGTGAAAGAGAGTGACCGCATCGCGGTCATGGCCGCAGGGCTGGCGCAGCTCGGCGTCGACGCCGAGGTACTGCCGGACGGCATTCGGATCCAGGGCCGCGGCAGGGCGCCCCTGAGCGGCGGCAGCGTCGACAGCCACGGCGATCACCGCATCGCCATGGCCTTTGCGATGGCCGCACTGCGTGCCGACGCGCCGCTGCTGGTGCGCGATTGCGCGAACGTGGACACATCGTTTCCCGGCTTCGCGGCGCTCGCCGCCGGCGCCGGGCTGCGCATCGCGGAGGCCACAGAATGAGTGGCCCGGCTGAAGCCCTGCCGGCGCCGGTGATCACCCTCGACGGCCCGTCGGGCACGGGCAAGGGCACCATCGCCGGACGGCTCGCGGCCATGCTCGGCTGGCATGTGCTGGACACGGGCGCGCTCTATCGTTGTGTCGGCCTGGCGGCCGTGCGGCGCGGCGTCGCTCTCGACGACGACACGGCCCTCGGCGCCTTGGCGGCGGGGCTCAGCATCCGATTCGACGGCGAGCGCGTGCTGCTCGACGGGCTGGATGTCAGTACCGACATACGCACCGCCGCCGCCGGCGAGCACGCCTCCCGTGTTGCGGCGCAGCCCGCCGTGCGACGGGCGCTGTGGCGGTTACAGCGCGACGCCGTCCGCCCGCCCGGGCTCATCGCCGACGGGCGCGATATGGGCACCGTCGTCTTCCCGGAAGCCCTGCTCAAGCTCTACCTTGATGCCAGCCCGGATGTGCGTGCGCAGCGTCGCTATAAGCAGTTGAAAGACAAAGGCATGGATGCTAACTTGGAGATTCTCGCGCGGGAACTGGCCGAGCGCGACCGACGTGATCGAGAGCGCGCTGCGAGTCCGCTCACGCCGGCCCCCGGCGCCGTGGTCATCGACACCTCCGAGCTCGGCATCGACGCGGTGCTCGAGCGCGTGAGCACAACCGTGCGGCGGATGCTGCCAAACGCGCTCCCGGGCACATTGTCGACGGCGCAGCCCGAGCGCCCGTCCAACTAGTCCTCGGGCGCGGTGTTGGTCGGACCCGGTGCATAGTCGTCTGGCCCGCCGCACGGCGCCAGATGGCACGAGCCTGGCGCGTCCCCGCCAGCGCCGCGCGGCGGCGCGCGCGTCAGCAGACCCCGGGCACTCGGCGCCGGTGACTGCCCGACAGCGCGCTGAGCGTTCCCTTGGGTGCGGCATCGCCCGGCTCCCAGGAGTGCGACACGCGCGACTGCGCGAATCGATTGGGCCCCGCTGGATGATAGGGCTTGAATCGTATGCGACCCGTCGGCCTCGGCCGACACCGGCGGTGCCTCGCACCGCAACGAGTTGCCGGCGGCTTATCGCCGGCGTGTCATTCACCCATGCCTTTACACAGGAAGAGGCCGGGCAACGTGCTCGGTGACGTGTCGTACCGGTGTGCATAGCGCCGGCCGAGTCGTCACGGCGTTGCTCCCGCAGCGCACGCAGACGCCCGCCCGGCCAGGAAAAACCCAACCTCATGACCGAAAGCTTCGCCGAACTCTTCGAAGAGAGCCTTACCAATACCCAGCTGCAGCCGGGCACCGTCATCACCGGAGAGGTGGTGGACATCACACCGGACGTTGTCATCGTCAACGCCGGGCTGAAGACCGAGGGCATCATCCCTCGCAACCAGTTCATCTCGCCCGATGGCGAGCTGGAGGTGGCCATCGGCGATGACGTGCAGGTGGCACTGGACGCCGTCGAGGATGGTTTTGGCACCACCCGGCTCTCGCGCGAGAAGGCAAAGCGTTTCGCCGCCTGGGACAAGCTGGAGCATGCGTTCGAGCAGAGCGATACGGTCACGGGCCTGATCAACGGCAAGGTCAAGGGCGGCTTCACCGTGGAGCTTGGCAACGTGCGGGCCTTCCTGCCCGGGTCACTGGTGGACGTGCGCCCGGTGCGCGACACCACCTATCTCGAAGGCAAGGATCTCGAGTTCAAGGTCATCAAGCTGGACCGCCGCCGCAACAACGTCGTCGTCTCCCGCCGGGCCGTCGTCGAGGAAGAGTACAGCGCCGAGCGCGAGGCCCTGTTGGAGCGGCTCGAAGAGGGCCTGGAGCTCAAGGGTGTGGTCAAGAACCTTACCGACTACGGCGCCTTCCTGGATCTGGGCGGTATCGACGGCCTGCTGCACATCACCGACATGGCCTGGCGTCGCGTCAAGCATCCGTCGGAAGTGGTCGAAATCGGCCAGGAAGTCATGGTCAAGGTGCTCAAGTTCGACCGTGAGCGCCAGCGCGTCTCCCTAGGCCTCAAGCAGATGGGCGAGGATCCCTGGGTCAATATCTCGCGCCGTTACCCGGAGAGCACGCGCGTCTTCGGCAAGGTCACCAACATCGCCGATTACGGCTGCTTCGTCGAGATCGAAGAGGGCGTCGAAGGCCTGGTGCACGTCTCCGAAATGGACTGGACCAACAAGAACGTCCATCCCTCCAAGGTGGTCGCCCTCGGCGACGAGGTGGAGGTGATGATCCTGGACATCGACGAGGAGCGCCGGCGTATCTCGCTGGGTATCAAGCAATGCCAGTCCAACCCCTGGGACGAGTTCTCGGCCACCTACAAGAAGGGTGACCGGGTCAGCGGCCAGATCAAGTCCATCACGGACTTTGGCATCTTCATCGGCCTGGAAGGGGGCATCGACGGCCTCGTGCACCTCTCCGACATTTCCTGGGACGAGTCCGGCGAAGACGCCCTGCGTCGCTTCAAGAAGGGCGACGAGGTGGAGACCGTGGTGCTGTCCGTGGACCCGGAGCGCGAGCGCATCTCCCTGGGCGTCAAGCAGCTGGACAAAGATCCCTTCTCGAGCTTCGTCGCGCTCAATGAGAAAGGCAGCATCGTCAAGGGCACCATCACCGAAGTCGACGCCAAAGGCGCCAGTGTGGACCTGGGCGAAGGCGTGGAAGGGTATCTGCGTGCCTCCGAGATCTCCCGCGACCGCGTCGAAGATGCCCGGCAGGTGCTCAAGCCCGGCGAAGAGATCGAGGCCAAGTTCATGGGTGTGGACCGCAAGAACCGCACCATTTCGCTGTCCGTGAAGGCGAAGGACATGGCCGATGAGCAGGCCGCCATCAAGGGCTATGCCCGCGAGGCGCAGGCCGGTACCGCGACCCTCGGCGATATCCTCAAGCAGCAGATGGAAGAAGCCGCGAAAGAGGACTGACGGCCCGGCGTCGGGCTCATACCAGCCCGGCCGCCCCCGCCCGTCCGGCTCCGCCGTCGGCCAAGCACGGCCGGCGGCTGGGCTGCATCTGCCCAGATTTTTCGGGGTGATCCAACATGATGAAATCCGAGCTCATCGAGATCCTGGCCGAACAGCAGAGCCATCTCGCCTGTAAGGACGTCGAGCTCGCCGTGCGCTGCATCCTGGAGCAGATGAGTGCGGCCCTGGCCGCCGGCGAGCGCATCGAAATCCGCGGCTTCGGCAGCTTCTCCCTGCACTACCGCCCGCCGCGCATCGGCCGTAATCCCAAGACCGGCGACTCCGTGGCCCTCGCGGGCAAGTACGTGCCCCACTTCAAGCCCGGCAAGGAACTGCGCGACCGCGTCAATGCCGCCTACCAGGCGGAACTGGAGGCGCAGACGCAAGAAGAAGCGGCGCCGCTCAAGACGGCCGCCGGCTGACGCCACGCGCAGCGCCGCCGCTGCTGCTGCCCGCCCAGCGCCGCCGGGTCGCCGTCCGGCCAGACGTTTCGATCTCACCCAGACCCCGCACCGTATCGGTCCCGCCGCCCGCCGCCGCCCGCCGCCGATGGCCAGCGGCGCACTTCACCCCGCGGGCGCCGCCGCTACCGGGTAATGCGCGTGAATCCATTGCTCCACCTCGGCGGTGAGAGCCTTGGCGGTTTTGCCCCTGGAGGCGATGGGCTCACCGATCACGACGCGGATCGTGCCCGGATAGCGCATGAGCGAGCGTGCCGGCCAGCAGTCGCCGCTGTTGTGCGCCACCGGCAGCACATCGGCGCCGGTGCGCGTGGCGAGCATGGCACCGCCGGAACTGAAGCGGCCGATGGTGCCGGGGGGCTGTCGGGTGCCTTCGGGAAAAATCGTCACGCTGATGCCTTCGGCGAGCCGTGCCGCCCCCTCGCGCAGGATGGTCTTGAGGGCCTGCGAGCCCATCGAGCGATTGATGGCGATGGGCTTCAGCAGCGCCAGCCCCCAGCCGAAGAAAGGAATCCACAGCAGTTCTTTCTTGAGGATGGTCGCCTGCGGCGAAACCAGCAGCTGTAGGTAGAAGGTCTCCCAGGGACTTTGATGATTCGGCATCAGCACGACACCACGATCCCGGGGAATGTGCGCGCGTCCCTCCACCTCGATGTGCACACCGTTCAGGTGACGCAACAGCCACATGACGACAAGGCTCCAGACGTTCACGAAGCGGTAGCGCTGCTCGAAGCTCAGGAAGGGCGCGACCAGGAAAACCAATGGCGCATGCAGCACGGCGAGCGCCGCGGACAAGACCACGAAGATCAGACTGCGCAGCCGGATCGACGCACTGGCGGGCCGTTTGCGGTTGGCCTTGCTGGTGGATGCGGAGACGTTATCCGGGCTCGCCTGTGCTGCCCTCTGGTGTCGCATGGTGTGATTCCTCGCCGGACCCGAAATTTGCACATTGTCCGGTCATCGGCGTCTGAGCGGAAGCCGTATCTTCGCGACGCGCCCCCCGCCACCCGAGCCGACACCGACGGCGCAAGTGCGATCGGGTTGGAAAAGCCGGGACCCCGCCGTCATGCTCCCTGAACACACGTGCAAGTGAACGAGACCACACCATGACCGACGCCGCCCCGAGCAATCGCCTCGCCGAGGCCACCAGTCCCTACCTGCAGCAACACGCCACCAACCCGGTGGACTGGTGGCCCTGGTGCGAGGAGGCGCTGGCGCAGGCGCAGGCGCAGGACAAGCCCATTTTGCTGTCCATTGGCTATTCCGCCTGTCATTGGTGCCACGTGATGGCCCACGAGTCCTTCGAGGACCCGGACACCGCGGTGCTCATGAACCGCCTGTTCGTGAACATCAAGGTGGACCGTGAAGAGCGCCCGGACCTGGATCGCATCTATCAGACCGCGCACCAATTGCTCGCACGCCGTCCGGGGGGTTGGCCGCTCACGGTGTTCCTGACGCCGGAAGACCGCAAGCCCTTCTTCGCCGGCACCTATTTCCCGAAGCAGCAGCGCCACGGGCTGCCCGCCTTCACCCAGCTGCTGGCCAGCATCGAGCGCGCCTACCGCGAGCAGGGCGATGCCATTCGCCAGCAGAACCACTCCCTGATGGAGGCCCTGGCGTCGCTGGAGCCGCAGGCCGACACCGCCGTGCCGGACACCCAGCCGCTGGAAGGCGCCCGCCGCCAGCTCGCCGCCAGCTTCGATACCGAGCACGGTGGCTTCGGCTCGGCGCCCAAATTTCCGCACCCCACCAACCTGGAACTGCTGTTGCGGCACTGGGCGGCGACCGCCGCCGACGGCCAGCCGGACCAACAGGCGCTGCACATGGCCCGCTTCACGCTCGAGCGCATGGTGCGCGGCGGCATGAACGATCAGCTCGGCGGCGGCTTTTGCCGCTACAGCGTGGACGATCATTGGATGATCCCGCATTTCGAAAAAATGCTCTACGACAACGGTCCGCTGCTGGCGCTCTGCTGCGACGCCTGGCAGATCACCGGCGATCGGGTCTTCCGCGATGCCGCCGCGGCCACCGCCGACTGGGCCATGGCCGACATGCAGAGCCCCGAGGGCGGTTACTACAGCAGCCTGGATGCCGACAGCGAGGGCGAGGAGGGGCGTTTCTACGTCTGGGACAAGCAGGCGGTCGCCGAGATACTGACACCGGCGGAACTGGCCGTGGTGGCGCCGGTGTTCGGGCTGGACCGCGCGGCGAACTTCGAAGGCCGCTGGCATCTGCACCAGTACCGCACCCCGCAGGCGGTCGCCGCGGCACAGGGGCTGGATGACGCAGAGGCGATGGCCCTGTTGGCGACGGCCAAGGCCAAGCTCCTGGCGGCGCGCGCCAAGCGCGTGCACCCGGGCCGCGACGAGAAGGTGCTGACCAGCTGGAATGCGCTGATGATCAAGGGCATGGCCCGCGCCGCCCGCACCCTGGACCGCCCGGACCTGCTGAGCTCCGCGGAGCGCGCCCTGGGCTTCCTGCATGCCGAGCTCTGGCGCAATGGCCGGCTGCTTGCCACCTACAAAGACGGCCGCGGCCATCTCAACGCCTACCTGGACGACCATGCGATGCTGCTGGACGCGCTGCTCGAGCTGCTGCAGGTGCGTTGGCGGCGTCAGGATCTGGACTGGGCCGTGGCGCTGGCAGAGCTGCTGCTGAGCCAATTCTTCGATGCCGAGCACGGCGGCTTTTTCTTCACCGCCGCCGACCACGAGGCGCTCATCACCCGCCCCAAGCCCCTGGGGGACGAGTCCATCCCCGCCGGCAACGGCATCGCCGCCCACGCCCTGCAGCGCCTGGGACATCTGCTCGGCGAGCCGCGCTACCTGGACGCGGCCGCGGCGACCCTGCGCTTTGCCGCCGAGCCCATGCGGCGGGTCCCCTATGCCCATGCGACGCTGCTGGCGGCGCTGGACGAGTATCACGCGCCGCCGGACACCATCATCATCCGCGCCGAGCCGCCGGATCTCGGTGTCTGGCAGGCCGCCGCCCAACAGGGCTATCAGCCGCGGCGACTGGTGCTGGCCATCCCCAGCTCCGCGCCGAACCTGCCCGGCAATCTCGGCGCCATGGCGCCGGCGGAGGTCGGCGCCCTGGCGTACCGCTGCCGCGGCAACCGCTGCGAGCCGCCGGTGACCCGCCTGAGCGCGCTCACCGCACAGTGAGTGCCGCGCGCGGCGGTGCGCCCGGGCTGAGCTGGCCCCACGCCGGGGCGCTGTTCGCTGGGGCTCACCGGCGAGCAGGCGCGGGGGCGACTGCACTGAGGCCGCCAGGCAATCACCGGGCGCCGATGGGCTAGACTGCGCGCTGGCCCATCGCTGCCCCACGTCACCCCATGAGCCCGACAGACCCCGCTGGACCACCCGCCGACGCCTCCGCCACCACCGCCGAGCAACCCCTGCGCAGCGTCCACACCGGCAGCTTCCCGCCGCTGCTGCGCCAACTCGGCGCCTCGTTGCTGGTCACCACCTACCAGGCCGGCAAGCTGGTGGTGGTGCGCGCCGACGGCGAGGTGATCAATACCCACTTCCGCGTCTTCCCCCGCCCCATGGGCCTGGCCGCCCGGCGCGAGCGTTTCGCCATCGGTACCCAGCGCCAGGTGGAGGAATTTCGCAACATGGCCGCCGTCGCCGCCAAGCTCGAACCGGCCGGCAAGCACGATGCCGCCTTCCTGCCCCGGCGCAGCCACGTCACCGGCGATATCGACATCCACGAGATGGACTACGCCGACGACGGTCAGCTCTGGTTCATCAACACCCGCTTCTCCTGCCTCTGCACACTCGATGCGGAGCACAGCTTCGTGCCGCACTGGCGCCCGCCCTTCATCAGCGCCTACGCCCCCAGCGACCGCTGCCACCTCAACGGCCTGGCCCTGCGCGACGGGCGCCCGCGTTATGTCACCGCGCTCGGCACCGCCGACACCGAGCAGGGCTGGCGTGCACGCAAGGCCGACGGCGGCGTGCTCATGGATCTCGACAGCAACGCCGTGCTGCTGGAGGGGCTGTCCATGCCCCACTCCCCGCGCTGGTATCAGGATCGGCTGTGGGTGCTGGAGTCCGGCCGCGGCGGCATCGGCTGGCTGGACCCCGACGGCGGCAGGCTCAATACTCTGACCACCCTGCCGGGCTTCACCCGCGGGCTGGACTTCGCCGGCCCCTTCGCCTTCGTCGGCGTCTCCCAGGTCCGCGAGAGCGCCACCTTCAGCGGCATCCCCCTGACCCGCACCCTCAAGGAGCGCAACTGCGGCGTCTGGGTGGTGGACCTGCGCAACGGCCAGATCGTCGCCTTCCTGCGCTTCGAGGCCGCGGTGCAGGAAATCTTCGCCGTCTCGGTCCTGCCCGGCATCCGCTTTCCGGATGTCATCAACCACGATGCGACCTTGATGGGCCTGAGCTATGCGCTGCCGGATGCGGCGCTCAAGGACGCCGCCATGCCAACGCCCCGGCCCAGGGCCCAGCCCCATCAGGATAAGGGCGTCGCCCATCATCAGGCCGGCGAGCTGGAGGCGGCCGCCGCGGCCTTCCGCGAGGCGCTGGCGGTACAGCCGGACTTTCTGCCGGCGCGCTACAACCTGGGCGTCACCCTCAACGACCTCGAGCACTTCGCCGAGGCCATCGCCGAGCTGGAGCAGGTGGTGGCGGACGAGGCGAGCCACGCCGACGCCCACCGCGCGCTGGGTTTCGCCCATAGCCAGTTGCGCGACATCGAGGCCGCCATCCACCACCTGCGCCAGGCCATCAGCATCCGCCCGGACTTCGCCGAGGCGCATCTGAACCTGGGCATGCTGCTGCTGATGCAGGGCCACTATGCGGAAGGTTGGCGCGCGTTCGACTGGCGCTGGAAGACCGCCGGCTTCACGCCCTTCGATCCCCAGTCGCACCCGCGCTGGGACGGCGCGCCGCTACCCGCGGGCACCCTGCTGATCCACACCGAGCAGGGCGCCGGGGATGCCATCCAGTGCCTGCGCTTTCTGCCGACGGTGGCCGCGCGCTGCGAGCAACTCCTGGTGGTGGCGCCGCCGGCGCTGCATCCGCTCATCGAGGGACTGGCGGCGAATCTCACCGTCATACCACCCGGTCCTCTGGCGGCGGATGCCTTCGTGGCCTATCTGCCCATCATGAGCCTGCCGCGGGTGCTGGGGGTGAATGCCGAGGCGGAGATTCCCAACCAGACGCCCTATCTGCAGGCCGACCCCACGCGCCTGACACTGCCCCGGGTCGGTGGACGACGGCGCATCGGGCTGGTCTGGGCCGGCAGCCCCACCTTCAGTAACGACCGGCATCGCTCCATCGCCCTCGAGACACTGGCGCCGCTGATCGAGGCCAGCGGGGACGACACCCTGTGGTGCAGCCTGCAAAAGGGCGAGGCGGCGCAGCAGCGGGCAACGCTGGCCGTCGCGGATCGCCTGCACGATCTGGACCCGCTGCTGCGGGACTACGGCGACACCGCCGCGGCGCTGAGTCAGTTGGATCTGCTGATCAGCGTGGATACCTCGGTGGCGCACCTGGCCGGTGCGCTGGGCGTGCCTACCTGGCTGCTGCTGCCCTTCAACGCCGACTGGCGCTGGGGGCTTGAGCGCACGGACTCGCCCTGGTATCCCAGCCTGCGGCTGTTTCGCCAACGGCGTTTGGGGGACTGGACGCCCGTGATCAAGGCGATGGCAGAGGCGTTGGCCCGCGGCATATCATCGACATCGCTCGTCAGGGAGCGCAGATCCAGGGCGTGACAGCCGCTCTTGGGTGGCACCTGACCCCCAAGGTTTTGCGTGGCAGTTTTCGTCAGCATTCATCTCTTCTGCCGCCAGGGATGCTCCGTTTGGGCCCTGCTCGGCAGCGCGGGCCTGCTGGGGCTGTTCGGCGCCTGGCGGCAGCGGCGGTGGCGCTGAGGCGAGCAGTGACGGTCACGCGTGTCAGTCCCGAATGACCTGGCAAGGCCGCAGCGCGCGGCGTCGCCCAGATTTCTGGGCGATGAATCCTTGACCAAATGAAAATTCGATTTTAGTTTGGTCAACATGTATGTCGAGCGCATTCTCACGCCCATCCTCCGCGAGGCAGTTAACGCCTTCCCCGCCGTGTTACTCACGGGGCCGCGCCAGTCCGGTAAGACCACCCTGCTGCGCCAGGTTTACGGGGACTCCTATGCCTATGTCACCTTTGATGATCCCCTGGAACGGGATTTCGCCCTCAGTGACCCCAACGGCTTCCTCGACCAATTTGAAGGCAAGCCTCTGATCCTGGATGAAATCCAGTATGTGCCAGCGTTGATGCCTTACCTGAAGATGCGCATCGACGCTGACTTGCTGAACAACGCTGGGCGTCTGGGACGTTGGTTGCTCACCGGCTCCCAGCAATTCGAGCTGATGCGCAACCTGACCGAATCCCTCGCCGGGCGCGTTGCCATCCTGGACCTCTATCCCTTGAGCGCCCGGGAACATGCCCCCGCCAGCCTGAGCGAGGCGATTTGGTTGGGCGGCTACCCGATCCCCGCCCTGCACCCTGCGCGGCGTGATCTCTGGGTGCGTTCTTACGTTCGCACCTACCTGGAACGGGATGTGAGACAAATCAAGACCATAGGGGATTTGCGTGCCTTCGAGCAGTTCCTGGGTCTGTGCGCATCCCTGCACGGCCAGGAGAGTCGCAAGGCGGGACTGGCACGGGATTGTGGGATTTCTCAGCCCACCGTGGCCGCCTGGTTGGGCGTGCTGGAAGCCTCATTCGTCATCAGCCTGCTGCCGCCTTACTTCCGCAACCTCGGTAAGCGCTTGATCAAGACACCCAAGCTCTACTTTCTGGATTCGGCGCTGGTCACGACCCTGACCCGCCAGCCAGACGGCACCGCGGCCCTGGCCGGCCCCATGGGTGGGGCGCTGTTGGAAGGCTGGGTGGTCGCGGAGGCCATCAAGGCCTTTGCTGCGGTGGGGCGCAAGCCCGACCTCTATTTCTGGCGCAGCCAGGACGGACTGGAAGTCGATCTGCTGATCCTGGCGGGTGGTCGGTTGCATCTGGTGGAGATCAAGCTCACGGCCACGCCCACCGTCCGTCATGTCGCGCCCCTCAACCGTCTTAAGACCTTGCTAGGGGAGCAGGCCGCCAGCGAAGGCATCCTGGTCTGCACCAGCACGGAATCTCGCTCACTCCCGGGGAACAACCGGTGCATTCCCTGGCAGGAGTTCCCAGGTTGGATCAGCAACCTGCCCGGGCTGAGCTAGCCCTACGGCGAGGCGCTGTTCGCTGGGGCTGACCGGCGAGCAGGTGCGGGGGCGACTGCACTGCGGCCGCCAAGGCAATCACCGGGCGCCGATGGGCATGCTGCTGCTGATGCAGGGCCACTATGCGGAAGGCTGGACCGCTGGGCTTGCGGGGTGGGATCAGTGGCCGACGGCCCAACTCTCATACTCACCTCGTCGCCGAGCCCGAGCTTCGCATGCAAGACGCCTCACGACCCAATCCGCTGTTCCCGCCCCTCGAGCCCTATGCACAGCATCGGCTTGCCGTGGGGGAGGGCCATACGCTTTATGTGGAAGAGTGTGGCAACCCCGAAGGACTGCCCGCGGTATTCCTGCACGGCGGTCCCGGTGCCGGTTGCGGGCCCACCCACAGGCGCTTCTTCGACCCCTCGCGCTGGCGCCTGGTGCTCTTCGACCAGCGCGGCTGCGGACGCTCCACGCCCCACGCGGGCCTCGAGCACAACACCACCTGGGACCTGGTGGCGGATATGGAGCGTATCCGCGCCCATCTCGGCCTCGAGCGCTGGCTGGTGTTCGGCGGCTCCTGGGGCTCGACGCTCGCGCTGGCCTACGCCGAGACCCATCCCGAGCGGGTGACGGCCCTGGTGCTGCGCGGCATTTTCCTGTGCCGGCCCTGGGAGATCCAGTGGTTCTACCAGCATGGCGCCAGCCTGTTGTTCCCGGACTACTGGCGCGACTTCCTGGCACCCATTGCGGCGGCTGAGCACGGCGATCTGGTACAGGCCTACCACCGCCGGCTCACCGGCGACGACGCCGCGGCCATGCACCGCGCCGCCCAGGCCTGGTCCATCTGGGAGGGGCGTTGCGCCACCTTGCTGCCGGACGCCGGCATCCGCGGCGCCTTCGCCAACCACCACCTGGCCCTGAGCCTTGCGCGCATCGAGTGTCACTACTTCGTCAACAATGCCTTTCTGGCGCCCGAGCAATTGCTGCGGGATGCCCCGCGGCTGGCGGATATCCCGGGTGTCATCGTGCACGGGCGCTACGATGCCATCTGCCCGCTCCAGTCCGCGTGGGAATTGCACCAGGCCTGGCCCAAGGCAGATTTCCAGGTCATCGCCGATGCCGGACACGCCGCCTTCGAGCCGGGGATTGCCGCCGCTTTGGTGGCGGCCACCCAGGGCTTTGCGGACCGCCTTTCGGCGCCGGCATGATCGGCCTGCTGCAGCGGGTGAGCGAGGCCAGCGTGGCGGTGGACGGCGTCGTCATCGGCGCCATCCAGCGTGGCCTGTTGGTGCTGGTCGGGGTGCAGCCCCACGACGACGAAGCCCGTGCCGAGCGCCTGCTCGCGCGCCTGCTGGGCTACCGCGTGTTCCCCGACGACGCCGGCAAGATGAATCTGAGTCTTAGGGCGGTTGGCGGCGGTCTGCTGCTGGTGCCGCAGTTCACGCTGGCCGCGAGCACCGCCAAGGGCACCCGCGCCAGCTTCACGTCCGCGGCGCCGCCGGCGATGGCGGCGCGGCTGTTCCACCATCTCGTGGCCCATGCCAAGGACATGCACGAGCCCATCGCCACCGGGCGCTTCGGTGCCGATATGCGGGTGCAACTGATCAACGACGGGCCTGTGACCTTCTGGCTGGAAGGTTGAGGCAGTGCCCATCAATGGGTAGACGTCGGTCGCGGCGATCATCGGATGATGGCCGATCACAAGCGCTGAAGTGGTCTATTCGGCCGACGCCGGCCCCGCCCGGCAAGCGCGGATGGCGGCGATGAGCGATTCTGCGTGCTCGCCCTTGTGCAGGTACGCCACGGCGCCCGCCGCGCGCATCGCCGCGGCCACGGCGGCATCGATGTGCATGGACAAGCCAATCACCTTGACCTCGGGCTGCCGGGCGAGGATTCGACGCGTGGCTTCGATGCCGTCCATGTCGCCGAGGTTCACGTCCATCAGCACCACATCCGGCGCCAGGGCCGCAGCGGCGGCGATGGCCTCGGGCCCGTCGCTGGCTTGGCCGATCACCTCGATGTCGCGCTCGCCTTCGAACAACCGCGCCAGGCCCTCGCGCATGAGCGGATGGTCGTCGACGATGAGCACCCGGCACGCCTGTGGCCGGTGGGTGATGCGCAGCGTCTTCGCCGGTGTCGTCGCGGCCCCGGTCGCCGGCCCATCCGCCGGCGACTCCGCTTTGGCCACGGGCACGCACAGCGTCACCCGGGTACCGCGGCCGGGCGTGCTTTCCATCGCCATGTAGCCCCCGAGGTGAGCCAAGCGCTCCTGAATACTGAACAGACCGAAGCCGCGCTCGTCGACGCGGCGCTGGCTGAGGAGATCCGGATCGAAGCCTTTGCCGGCATCGCGTACCACCACGGTGATTTCGGTCTCGCTGCTGCGCCTGAGGGAGACGTCCACCGCGGTAACACCGGCGTGCTTGACGGTGTTCAGCAGTAGCTCGCGCACGCATTCGAAGATCAGCAGCCGGACATCCTCTGCCACGGGCTCCACCGCCATCTGCGTGTGCAGGCGCACGCTCAGCGCATGCTGCTTTTGCATCCGCGCGGCGAGCCATTTCAGTGCCTCCAGCAGCCCGGCCTCTGCCAGCACGGGTGGGCTCAGCTCAACGACGAGGGAGCGCGATGCTTCCAGGGCTTCGTTCAGAATATCCTCCACCCCCTGCGCGATGGTGCTGGCGCGCTCGGGGCTGCTGATGTTGCGCCGCAGCGCACCGACTTGCATGCGCGCTGCCACCATCAGCTGCTGGATATGGTCGTGGAGGATCGCCGCGAGCCGTTTGCGCTCACGCTGCTCGGTCTCACTGAGCCGGCTCGCCAGGGCCCGCAGCTGCTCCTCGCGCTCGCGCAGCGCCTCCTCGGCCCGCTTGCGGCTGGTAATGTCGTTGAAAAGGATGGCGACCTGGCGGTCCTGCGGCTCGCCATGGCGCCAGGCGTAGACGTCGAACCAGCGCCCGAGGGGGGCGCCGTAATTGACGAAGCGCGTCGGCTCGCCGGTGAGCGCCACGCGCGCATAGGTCTCGATCCAATATGCCTCGCTCGCCGGCAGGACCTCGCGGAGCGTCTTGCCCGGCACGTCGACGAGGCCGGTTTGGCGCTCGAATGCCGGGTTGACTTCCAGAAATCGATAGTCCACCGGCTGCGCGTCGTCATCGAATATCAGTGCGATGATGCAGAAGCCCTCGTCGATGGACTCGAACAGGGAACGGTACTTGGCCGCGCTGTCGCGCAGCGCCTGCTCGGCCCGCTTACGCTCGGTCATGTCCCGCAGGATCTTCGAGAAGCCGGTGAGCCGGCCATCGACGTCGTACAGGGCGCTGACGATTCCAAGCGCCCAGAACCGCTCCCCGCCCTTGCGCAGGTGCCAACGCTCGTCCTCGGCCCGGCCCTGCGCCCGCGCCATGCGCAGCTCCGCCTGGGGCAGGCCCCGTCGTCGATCGTCGGGGGTGAAGATGATGGCAAAGTGCTGACCGAGCACCTCGGCTTCGGTAAAACCGAGGACATGCTCGGCGGCGATATTCCAGCTGGTGATTCGCCCCTCGGGATCCAGGGTGAAGATGGAATGGTCCTTGACGTTCTTCACGAGGGCGGTGAAGCGGGTCTCGAGGGCCTGGCGCTGCGTCTCCGCCCGCCGCCGCTCGGTCACATCCTCGATGGCCAGCAGGATCAGCGCTGCATCCGCGTAGCGCAGCTTGCGGGCATTCAGCAGCATGATCTTGCGCCCGATGCCGGGGAAGTCGTGCTCCACGTCGAAGTCGTCGAACGTGGCGTGCTGGGGCAGGATCTCTTCGAGCAGGGCGTGCAGGCGCGCAATATCCCATTGCCCGTTGCCGAGGTCGTACAGGCGCCGCCCCTCGGTGTCCTGGGGTGAGACGTGAAAGGTTCGGTAAAAGGCGCCGTTGGCGCTGCGCACCCTGAGCTGGCCGTCGAGGATCAGCAGCGGCTCGCGCACCGTCTCCACGATACCCTCGGCGTAGGCGATGGCGTCGCCGCGCAGATCTGCCGGCTGCGCCGCGGCCGCTGAGCTGCACAGGCACTTCACGAAGCCGTGCGGACTGCCATCGCCGCGCGCGAGCAGGGTCGTTACGTCGCCACACCAGCAACGCGAGCCGTCCTTGCGGACGTACCAGTGGGCCTGCGCCGCCTGGCCCGTTGCCAGGGCTTGGCGCAGTTCCCGGGCGGGCACGCCGCCGGCGATATCCTCCGCGGTGTAGAAGCGCTCGCAGCGCGCACCGATCGCTTCCCGCGTCGAGTAGCCAAGCAGGCGTTGGGCGGCGGCGCTCCAACTCTGCACCCGGCCCTGTGGGTCGAGGGTAAAGATGGCATCGTCCTGGCGATAGTCGACGAGCAGCGGCGGGCATGACGTCTGCGGGCGCTCGTCAATCGCCATTGGATCACTCCTCGTCGTCTGCTTCTATCGAGCCTTTCCCTGAGTATATACAAGCGATCGCTGGGGTTTCGGTGCTCGCAGGCGAGCGGCTGCGGGCAGCCCGCCCGCTATGGTTAAATGTCCGGATGCAACCGCCGTCTGACACCCCATGAACGAGCATACCGCGCATTCCCCGGCGCCCCGTCGCGCCGTCCAAGTCGAGCGCAACACCCTCGAGACCCAGATCCGCGTCGCCTTGGATCTGGACGGCAGCGGCCGCGGGAGCTTCCGCACCCGCGTGCCCTTTTTGGAGCATATGCTGGATCAGATCGCCCGCCATGGCCTGCTGGACCTCGACATCGAAGCCGACGGCGATTTGCACATCGACGCCCACCACACCGTCGAGGACGTCGGCATCACCCTGGGGCAGGCGCTGGCGCAGGCCCTCGGCGACAAGCGCGGCATCCGCCGCTACGGCCACGCCTACGTTCCCCTGGACGAGGCCCTGTCGCGGGTGGTGGTGGATCTCTCCGGGCGGCCCATGCTGACCTACAACATCGACTACACGCGTGCACGCATCGGTGACTTCGATGTGGACCTGCTGCGGGAGTTCTTTCAGGGGCTCACCAACCATGCGGCGCTGACCCTGCACATCGACAATCTGCGCGGCCTCAACGCCCACCACCAGGCCGAGACCGTGTTCAAGGCCTTCGGTCGGGCGCTGCGGATGGCGGTGGAGCCGGACCCACGCATGGGTGATATGACGCCGTCGACGAAAGGCGCCCTCTAAAGCACACGCAGCACAAGCAGCACGCTCCACGCCCAGCACCGGCGTTAGCCCGATTGCCTACTCCCAAACGCCCGAGTCCGCCATGCTCCTGATCCCGGCTATTGATCTCAAAGACGGCAAATGTGTGCGCCTGCGCCAGGGCCGCATGGACGACGAAACGGTCTTCGGCGACGACCCCGTCGCCGTCGCCGTGCGCTGGCGCGATGCCGGCGCCCGCCGGCTGCACCTGGTGGACCTCAACGGCGCCTTCGCCGGGGCGCCCGTCAACGGTGACGCCATCCGCGCCATCGCCGCCGCCTGTCCCGACCTGCCCATCCAGGTGGGCGGCGGTATTCGTGATGAGCGCACCATCGCCGCCTATCTGGACGCGGGCGTGACCTGGTGCATCATCGGCACCCAGGCGGTGAAAGAGCCCGACTTCGTCGCCCGCGCCTGCCACGCCTTCCCAAACAACGTGATCGTCGGGCTGGACGCCAAAGACGGACAAGTGGCCATCAACGGCTGGGCCGTGGTCACCGACCACCGCGTACAGGAGTTGGCGCGTCGCTTCGAGAGCGACGGCGTCGCGGCGATCGTCTACACCGACATCGGCCGCGATGGCATGCTGACGGGTCCAAACGTCGAGGCCACCGTCGGGCTCGCCGATGCCATCGCCGTGCCCGTCATCGCCTCCGGCGGCATTACCAGTCTGGAGGATGTGCGGGCACTGGCCACCGTCGCCGACCGCGGCGCCGGTGGAGGCATCCTCGGCGCCATCACCGGCCGGGCCATTTACGAGGGCACGCTGGACTTTGGCGAAGGGCAGCGACTCGCCGATGCCCTCGCCGGGTCCGGGGGCGGTTGACAGCGGCGCGCGGACTGCGCAACGCCCTTCCGGCGGTCCTTGTGGGTGCGCATTGACGGCCCGGCACAGGGCCCGGGCCGCTGCCCATGGGCAGGAGCGATGCTTAGCTTTCGGTACTGCTGGTGGTGCTGCTGGATTTCTTCCCACCCTTGCTGCGGCAGTAACCGCTCACCTTGACACCATCACCGCGCGTATAGCCGTTCACCCACGTACATCGACT
This sequence comes from uncultured Thiohalocapsa sp., assembly GCF_913062725.1. Classification (GTDB taxonomy): domain Bacteria; phylum Pseudomonadota; class Gammaproteobacteria; order Chromatiales; family Chromatiaceae; genus Thiohalocapsa. Next base: position 40,949 of record NZ_CAJXWY010000018.1, on the reverse strand, counting down.
TTCATTGCGCTCGCAGCTGTTCTTTTCCATGCCCTTGCACTCTGCGGCCATGGCAGGTGTGACTGCGCCGAGCAGTAGGGCAGCGGTCACGACGAGAGACCGGCTGATGAGAGGGATGTGCATGACTTTCATCTCCTGTCGGTGGTTGGCCGAACACGTCGAATCCCGTGACAGACAGCGACGTGTACAAAGAACCTATCCCAGTTTTCCGACGCAGATCAAGTCTTGTCCGCTGAGCGGTAATCCCTTGAAGTTTCTAGTGTTTAGGGGTATCCGTCGGCTGCGCGTTCAATAACAGCTCGAACACCGATCGCTCGCCGCGCCAGGCGCGACTGACCAGCTCCGCCGTGGCCACGGCCAGCATCCCCGGGAGAATGATGTTGGGATTGGCGGTCAGCTCCAGCAGCGCCGTCAGGGCCGCGAGCGGTGCCCGCAGTGTGGCGCCCATCATGGCCGCCATGCCGATGGTGGCGTAGAAGCCCGCCGATGCGGCCTGCTCGACACCGGTGGCGGCCAGCAGCAGGCCGAGTGTGGAGCCGGCGGCGCCGCCGATGAACAGCGTCGGGCCGATCAGGCCGCCCGGCACCCGCAGGCCAATGCTCACGGCGGTGGCGATGAGCTTGGTGGCCACGAGTGGCAATACCACGACCAACTCCGCCTGACCCAGTAACATCAGCGCCAGGGTGTCGTAGCTGATGCCCATGATCTGCGGGGTTGCCAGTGCCAGGATGCCGGTGACCAGACCGGCCAGGGTAAAGGTGACACTGCAGGGCCAGCCACCCGTGCGTCGCAGCAGGCGGATCGCCAATGCCGAGAAGGCCACCGCCAGCAAGCCGATGCCGCCGCCGAGGGCGAGCATGGCCAGGATTTCCCAGTGTGCGCCCAGGTGCTCGGGCACCACGGGCACGCCCGGGTGCTGCAGCGACAGCATACGGCTGGCCATGGCACCGGTGACGGCGGCGACGATGACCGGCAGGAAGCGGGTCACCTGGTAGCGGATGCGCAGCACCTCGATGCTGAAGACGACGCCGGCGAGTGGTGTGTCGAAGGCGGCGGCGATGGCTGCGGCGGCGCCGGCGGCGAGCAGGGTGCGCTCCTCCTCGGCGTCGAGGCCCAGCCAGGAGCCGACGAAGCTTGCGCTGCCGGCACCCAGATGGACCGCGGGCCCCTCGCGGTCGACGGAATGCCCGCCGACGATGGCCACCACGGCGGCGCCGAACTGCACCAGCATGTTGGACAGCGGCAGTCGCTCCCGGCCCGGTGGCTGCAGATGCTTGAGCACATGGGTGACTCCCACCTCGCGCTGGCGGCGGGGCAGGAGGTCGAAGGCGATGCCCAGCAGCAGGCCCGCGGCCAGCGGCAGCGCCAGGCGTGCACTCGCCGGCAGCGCCTCGTAGCCGTCGGCCGCGGCGCCCGGCAGTAACAGCCAGTGCCCCCACTCGATGGCGCTGCGGAAGGCAAGGACCACCAGGGCGGCGAGCAGCCCGCTGATGGCACCGAGCAGGGTGAGGCGCAGTGAGGCGGCATGGTCGTGGTCCATGCGCAGCCATTCTAACCGGACGCCGATGCCAGCTGGGGGCCGCGGGTGTCATGGCGGCGGATTCCCGGGGCTGGGGGTGAGCGCGATGGGGCAGGGACTCAGGTGGCGGCGAGGGCGAGGTAGCGGGTGTGCAGCCTGCGCACGGCGGGCTCGAGGTCGGCACGCGTGCCGGTGTTCTCGATGACATCGTCGGCGATGGCGAGCCGCTCGGCGCGGCTGGCCTGACTCGCCATGATACGACGCACCTGCTCGGGGCTGAGGCCGCTGCGTCGGCCCACGCGCTCGATGCAAAGGGCTTCGGGGGCGTCCACCACCAGCACGCGGTCGGCCATGTCGGTCTGGCCCGTCTCCACCAGCAGCGGGATGGCGAGCACCACATAGGGGCCGTCGTCCGCCGCCACCGCGGCCTGCATGCGCGTGCGGATCAGCGGGTGCAGGATGCCTTCGAGTCGGCGGCGGGCCTGCGGGTCCGTGAACACCCGCTCGCGCAGTGCGGCCCGGTCCAGGGCGCCGTCGGCGGTGATGACCGCCGCGCCGAAGGCCTGGTTGATGGGGGCGAGGGCCGCGCCGCCGGGCGCCGTCAGCGCATGGGAGATGACGTCGGCATCGACGACGGTAACGCCGTGTGCCGCAAACAGCTCCGCCACGGCGCTCTTGCCGCTGCCGATGCCGCCGGTGAGCGCCACGGTGAACGCACGCGTGCGGCCGGTGGGCCCGGGGCTCGAGCGCTGGCTCATCATCAGTTTCCTCTCATCGTGCAGGGGTGCCCAGGGCATCGCACGCCACGGGCCAGGCGGCACACTATCACGCGCTCATGGTGGCGCTAGGCGCCGAGCCCGCTCCAGCCGAGATAGGCGGCGGCGATGTCCGGGCCCCACAAGAGGTTGACCCAGCCGGAGATGGCCAGGAACGGCCCGAAGGGCAGGGGTGTGCCGCGCTCGGCGCGCCCCGTCAGCAAGAGCGCGATCCCGAACAGCGCACCAGGCACCGCCGAGAGCACAATGATCTGCGCCAGCGTCTGCCAGCCCATCCAGGCGCCGAACAGCGCCAGCAGCTTGAAGTCGCCGTGGCCCATACCGTCTTTGCCCGTCAGTAGCCGGAAGGCGTGGAATACCAGCCACAGACTGAGATAGCCGGCGGCGGCGCCGAGGATGGCGGCCTGACTGTCGGCGAACACGTCCCACAAGCTCAGCAGCAGCCCGAGCCACAACAGCGGCAGGGTGAGATCGTCCGGCAGGAGCTGGGTGTCGGCATCGATGACGGCGAGCGCCACCAGTCCCCAGGTGAGCACCAGGGCCGCCGCCGCCTGGGCTGTCGGCCCGAAATGCCAGACCACCAGCAGCGAGAGCAGGGCGGTGAAGACTTCCACGGCGGGATAGCGCCAGGAAATGGCGCGCGAGCAGGCACTGCAGCGACCGCGCAGCAGCAGCCAGCTCAGCACCGGAATATTCTCCCAGGGGCGAAGACGATGGCCGCAGTGGGGACAATGGGAAGCCGGGTGAGCGAGACTGAGCGTGGCGGTGGCGGATGCATCGGCGCCCACCGCCTCCGGTGCCGGGTTGGCCGCGGGGTCGGCCTCGGCGGCGGCCAGCGCCGCGCACTCCCGCCGCCATTCCTGCTCCATGATCCGTGGTAGCCGCAGAATGACCACGTTGAGGAAGCTGCCGACGATGAGGCCCAGCAGCAGCACGGTGACGAACAGCAGGCCGGGTGTGGCGGTGATCGCATCCAGCAAAGTGCCTATGAATTGCATGAGCCTGTGTCGCCGCCGGGCGGTGCATGGAGCAGGCGTGGTTGTTCAGACCACGGCCGCGAGCTTGAAGATGGGCAGGTACATGGCCACCACCAGCGCACCCACCAGGCCGCCGATGACTACCATGATCAGGGGCTCCAGCAGGCTGCTCATGCTGTCGACGGCGTTATCCACCTCTTCCTCGTAGAAATCCGCCGCCTTCGCGAGCATGTCGTCGAGCGCGCCGGACTCTTCGCCGATGGCGGTCATCTGGATCACCATATGCGGAAACAGATGACTCTGGCGCATGGTGTGCTGCAGGCTCTGGCCCGTGGCGACGTCCTCGCGCATCTGCTGCACGGCCTGACCGTAGACGCTGTTGCCGGTGGCGCCTGCCACCGAGTCGAGGGCCTCCACCAGGGGCACGCCGGCGGCGAACACGGTGGCCAGGGTGCGGGCGAAGCGGGCAACGGCGGCCTTGCGCAGGATAGTGCCGATGATGGGAAGCTTCAGCACCAGTCGATCGATGAGGGCGCGGAATCGCTGCGAGCCAGTGCTGAGCCGGCCGATGCCCCAGGCAACGCCACCGATCGCCAGCACCAACGCCCACCAGTATTCCCACAACAGATCCGAGAGCGCAATGACCACGAGGGTGAAGGCGGGCAGATCGGCACCGAAGCTGCTGAACAGCGCCTTGAACTGCGGGATGACGAACAGCAGGATGACGACGGTGACGACGATGGCCACCAGGATCACCGCCGCCGGATAGAACATCGCCTTTTTGATCTTGCCCTTGAGGGATTCGGTCTTTTCCTTGTAGCTGGCGACCTTGTCCAGCAGGACATCGAGCACACCGGCGCTCTCGCCGGCGGCCACCAGGTTACAGACGAGAGCGTCGAAATAGCGCGGGTATTTGCGCAGAGCGGCGGCCATGGCCGTACCGCTTTCGATGTCTTGCTTGATTGCGAGCAGCAGCGTCTGCATGGCCGGGCTTTCGTGGCCGCGGCCGATGATCTCGAATGCCTGCACCAGGGGGACGCCGGCGCTCATCATGGTGGCCAGCTGGCGGCTGAAGACGGTCAGATCCTGGCTCGTGATCCTGCGCTCGCCGGTGCCGAACAGGGGTGGGGCCTTCTTGCGCACCTTGGTTGGAGCGACGCCCTGGCGGCGGAGATCGGCGCGGACCAGGTCGACACTGGGTGCGCGCAGGTCCCCCTTGACCCGGTTGCCGCGGCGGTCGATGCCTTCCCAGGCGAAGGTATGGGCCTTTGCTGGCTTGGGCTTGCGGGCGGTGGTCACGGCCATGGCGGGCTCTGGCGGCGGCTCGGTTTGCGAAGACGTGGATGCGTAGCTGCGTCGATGCGTGGCGACGGTGACCGCCACGACGGCAGGGCACTAATCCTTGGTAACGCGGTTGAGCTCGAGCAGGCTGGTGACGCCCGCCTGAACCTTGCGCAGACCGGCTTGGCGCAAATCCAGGTAGCCCTCGTTGTCCGCCTGCGTCGCCAGCGCCATGGCGCTGCCGCCTTCCATGATGATGCGGCCCATGTCAGCCGAGACCTTGATCACCTGGAAAATGCCCACGCGGCCCTTGTAGCCGTCGACGCAGTGGTCGCAGCCGACAGCTTTGTATACGGTGATGCCGGCCGCGACCTGTGCCTCGGTGAAGCCGGCTTCGCGCAGCGCTTCCCGCGGCAGGTGGTCCGGCTCCCGGCAGCGTAGACAGAGCCGGCGCACCAGCCGCTGGGCCATGATGAGCAAGACCGATGCGGCGATGTTGAAGGGGGCCACGCCCATGTTGGCCAGGCGCGTCAGGCATTGGGGGGCGTCGTTGGTGTGCAGCGTGGAGAGCACCAGGTGGCCGGTCTGGGCGGCCTTGACGGCGATCTCGGCGGTTTCCAGATCACGGATCTCGCCGACCATGACAATGTCCGGGTCCTGGCGCAGAAAGGCGCGCAGGGCGGCGGCGAAGGTCATGCCCGTCTTCGGGTTCATGTTGACCTGGTTGATGCCGGGCACCTGGATCTCCACCGGGTCCTCCACGGTCGCGATGTTGATGTCCGGGGCGTTCACAATGTTCAGGGCCGAGTACAACGAGACGGTCTTGCCGGAGCCGGTGGGGCCGGTCACCAGCACCATGCCGTAGGGATTCCTGATGCACTCCAGGAAGGCGGCCTTCTGCTCGGGCTCCATGCCAAGCTCGTCGATGCCGACGGTGGTGGCGGCGGAGTCCAGAATCCGCAGGACCACCTTCTCGCCGTAGAGCGTCGGCAGTGTGCTGACACGGAAATCGATGTCGCGGTTGCGGCTCATCTTGAGCTTGATGCGCCCGTCCTGCGGCACGCGCCGCTCGGCGATGTTCATGCGCGACATGACCTTGAGGCGGGCCACCAGCCGGGATGCGATGCTGAGCGGGGGGCTGGCCACCTCGCGCAGCAGGCCATCCTGGCGGTAACGGATGCGAAAGAACTTCTCGTAGGGCTCGAAGTGGATGTCCGACGCCGATGCGCTGATGGCGTCCAGCAGCACCTTATTGACGTAGCGCACCACAGGTGCATCGTCGACGTTGAAATCGGAGTCGTCGTTGCCGACGTCGTCTTCGTCGTCGCTGCTGATCTCCAGATGATCCAGCGCCGTGTCCAGGAGGTCCGTCATGGCGCTGTCCTGGGCATCGATCGCCTGATCGAGGGCGGCGGCGAGCTTGGCTTCTTCCACCACGATGGCATCCACCGCCAGGCCGGTGTGGAAGCGGATCTCTTCCAGCGCACGGTCGTCGGTGGGATCGGAGACCGCCACGAACAGGCGGCTGCCACGCCTGTGGATGGGCAGCACCCGATGCCTGTGGATCAGCTTCGCGTCCACCAGGGACAAGGGCAGGTGCTGCCGGTCGATGGCGTCGAGGTCCAGCAGCGGTATGCCGAACTCCTGGGAGGCTGCCGCGGCGAGACGACCGCCGTCCACGACCTTCTCCGCGAGCAGGTAGCGGATCAGCGACTGGCGGCGGCGGCTGCATTCGGTCTGCGCGCGCCGTGCCTGCTGGGCGCTCAGCAGCTGGTCTCTGATCAAGCGTCCGGCCAAGCCGCCGGGTAGGGTCTGGGCCTGATCGTTGGGCATACGGGGGATGCGGGCGAGGCTGCAGCGGTGATCGGGCGCGCGCCCTAGCGGTTGACGCCGAATGCGAGGCGCACGTTCTGCGCCACCAGGCCATTGTCCTTTTGCTCGCTCTCGGCGAGATAGAACTCGAGGATGGTCTCGCGGTTCAGCAGCATGTCTTCGCTGACATCTTCGGCGACTTCGTTGGCATGACAGAACACACTGACGTAGGGCGAGGATGGGTCACGCGGGTCGACGGTCCAGAGATTCGGCGAGATGTGATTCATGAATCGCAGGAACCCATAACCCTTCTCTGGGAACCACTTGGTGCACACGCCGCGAACGCAGGACCCGGGCTTGCCCCATTCGTTGCGCGGCTCATAGGCCACAGGCAGCAGGTCTGGAATCAGAAAGCCCGACCAGAAAGCGTCGGCCTCTTGCTGCAGGAGTCTGGATACATTCTTGAAACCGATGAGCTCCACACGGCAGCCGCGATTTTGCAGCGCGTCGACCACCTGCAGAAAATCGCCATCGCCGGTGACCAGGATGACCTGCTCCAGTTTCTCTGCCTGCAGCATGGCATCGACGGCCATATCCAGATCGGCATTGGCCTTGGTGGAGATGTTACCGGCTTCGTCGGTATAGCGACGGACATACTTGACCGTAATCTTCCAGCCGAAGTCGCGAACCATTTGCTGATAAGCGCGGGATTTCTTCTTGTACTCCGGGTCTTCTTCAGCCCGCTGTGCATCGTAGGCAATGTAAGTATTGAGTCTTTGCAGGATACCGTCCTGACGCGCGGCGAAATTGCGCAGCACGTCATAGCGCATCTGGTAGCCGCCGTTGTAGCGAATGTTCTCGGCGTCCACATAGACGCCGACTCTCGGCAGGGATGGCAAGATTGTGAGCTCCTCTGGGCTGGAAACGCTTCTATCCATAGGGGAAGAGCACCTGCGGCCGCACGGCTCGGTTGTGCGGCGGCGGGTGTTTGGGATGGCGCGTGTGGGCAGTCATGCAAAACCGCCGCCCGGGGGCGGCGGTTGCGGCGGCAGTCGGTTGCGGGGCACCTGCTGCGGGCGGGCGCGAATACGCGCACGCGCGCGGCGGATTGAGTGCCCGGCCGACCCCAGCCCTCGGGCATTGCCCGGCGCGGCGCCGCGGATCGGCGCAGCCGCCTGACGTAGCCGCCTGACGTAGCCGCCTGACGTAGCAGGGGGGGTTACTGGTTGGCGCGGTTCTCGATGAGGTCATCGACGACCGTTGGGTCCGCCAGCGTGGACGTATCGCCCAGGCTGTCGACTTCGTTGGCGGCGATCTTGCGCAGGATGCGACGCATGATCTTACCAGAGCGGGTCTTGGGCAGTCCCGGCGCCCATTGGATGATGTCGATGCCGGCGATGGGGCCGATCTCCGTGCGCACCAGCTTGACCAGCTCTTTTTTCAGGTCGTCGGTGGGCTCGATGCCGGCCATCACCGTCACGTAGGCATAGATGCCCTGACCCTTGATGTCGTGCGGATAGCCGACGACGGCGGCCTCGGCGATGGCGTCGTGCAGCACCAACGCCGATTCGATCTCGGCGGTGCCGAGGCGGTGGCCGGAGACGTTCAGCACGTCATCGATGCGCCCGGTGATCCAGTAGTAACCGTCCTCGTCGCGGCGGGCGCCGTCGCCCGAGAAATAGTATCCGGGATACTGCTTGAAGTAGGTGTCGATGAACCGCTGGTGATCGCCGTAGACGGTGCGCATCTGCGCCGGCCACGGACGCGTGATGACCAGCGCCCCTTCCGCGGCGCCCTCCAGCACGGTGCCCTCCGCCGGATCCACCAGCGCCGGTACCACACCAAAGAAGGGCCGCGTCGCCGAGCCCGGTTTCAGTGCCGTGGCGCCGGGCAGGGCGGTGATGAGATGGCCGCCGGTTTCGGTCTGCCACCAAGTGTCGACGATGGGGCAGCGGCCGTCGCCGACGACGTTGTGATACCACTCCCAGGCCTCGGGATTGATGGGCTCGCCGACGGAGCCGAGGATGCGCAGGCTCTTGCGCGAGGTCTGCTTCACCGGTTCTTCGCCGGCGCGCATCAGCGAGCGGATAGCGGTCGGTGCCGTATAGAAGGTGGCCACATTGTGCTTATCCACCACTTGCCAGAAGCGCGAAACGTCCGGGTAGGTGGGGATACCCTCGAACATCAGCGTGATGGCGCCGTTGGCGAGCGGTCCATAGACGATGTAGGTGTGGCCCGTGACCCAGCCGACGTCGGCGGTGCACCAGTAGACCTCGCCGTCTTGGTAGTCGAAGGTGTACTTGTGCGTCATGGCGGCGTAGACGAGGTAGCCGCCGGTGGTATGCAGCACGCCCTTGGGCTTACCCGTGGAGCCGGAGGTGTAGAGGATGAACAGCGGGTCCTCGGCGTCCATCGGCTCGGGCTCGCAGACATCGTCTGCGGCGGCGATGGCGTCGTGGTACCAGATGTCGCGCCCCTCGCTCCAGGCGACGTCGCCGCCGGTGCGCTTGACGACGATGCAGGTGTCGATGCTGGGGCACTCGCTCAGGGCCTGGTCGGCGTTCTTTTTCAGCGGCACATTGCGCCCGCCGCGCACGCTCTCGTCGGAGGTGATGATCAGCCGGCACTCGGAGTCCTGGATGCGGTCACGCAGGGAATCCGGCGAGAAGCCGCCGAAGACGATGGAGTGCACGGCGCCGATGCGCGTGCAGGCCAGCATGGCCACGGCGGCCTCGGGGATCATCGGCAGGTAGATGCACACCCGGTCGCCTTTTTGCACCCCGCGTGCCTTCATGGCATTGGCGAGCTTGCAGACCTCGGTGTGCAGCGCGCGGTAGCTGATGTGCTTGTCCTCGTCCGGGTTGTCACTCTCCCAGATAATGGCCGTCTGCTCGCCACGGCTTTCGAGGTGGCGATCCAGACAGTTGTAGGAGACGTTCAGCTTGCCGCCCTCGAACCACCGGACGTGGAGGTCGTCGGCGTCGTAGCTGTAGTCCATGACCCGATCCCATTTCTTGAACCAGGTGACGAACGTGTCGGCATATTCGGCCCAGAAGCCCTCCGGGTCATCCACCGAGCGCTGGTACATGCTGCGATAGCGCTCCTCGTCGATATGCGCCTTGGCGGCGATGTCGGCGGGGACTTCGTAGATTTTTGTTTCTGACATGGTGGCCTCCTCGAGTGTGCGGCGGTGGGGGTGTACTGCGGTGAATAGACGACCGACGGCCTTGCGGCGGCGGCGTCACAGTGCTCGCCCCGGCGAGTGTAAACCCTCGCTTTGGCACTCGCCAGCGGATACCACGCCGGCTTTGTCGTGGGACAGTGCGGTGCGCCGGCGCGTCGTGCCCCGTCGCCACCGCCGCGGCCTTCACGCGCCGGCGCTGGCGCCGGCGGCGGCCTCGCGCGGGGGAAACAGCCAGCCGCCCAGCAGTAGCAACACCACGCCGAGCAGCGAGATCCAGTACCAGCCGGGCAGTCCAAAGCTGCCGAACTGGTACACCCCGCCGGCGCTGAACATGACCCCGTCGTCGAAGGGCACGATCCAGCTCACCCCGTAGCGTAGCCCGGCGTCGGGGCCGGCAGCGGGCGTCGCGTAGGTCGTGGCCACGGGCCCCGAGGCGTCTTCGGTCAGCGCAACGCTGAAGAGGCCGTCGTCGCTGCCGATCCACAGCCGCTGGGTGCCAGCGGCTGGCGGCTCCAGGTGCAGCGACAGCATGCGACTTTGCTCCAGGCCCACCTTGAGCTGCTGCCAGGGCTCCATCGGCGCCGCCTGCCAGTACAGGCCCTTGCTGGTGCCGGCGATGAGCCGGTTGGCCGCCGTGATGACGAAGCTGAACACATTGCCCTGCTGCGGCAGCCCATCGCGGTTCGGCGCCCAGCTTCCGAGATCGGCCACCGCTGCCGTGAAAACGCCGTTGTCGACGGTGCCGGCATGCAGGTAATCGCCGCCGTCGGTGGCTTGTGCCTCGAGCCGATAGATGTGCACCCCCGCGAGCTGGCGCCGCCAGGCGTTGTCGCCCTGCACCAGCAACCCGTCGCCGGTGGCGACCACCAGGCCGCCGGCGGTGGGCGCCTCATCGCTGATACGCACCGTCACCGGCGGCAGGCCGCTCGGTGCGTTGATCAGACCGCTGCCGGTGCCGATGGGGCCCTCGCTCGGGTCGCCGGACAGGTCCGCCGCCAGGGCGGTGACCGGTGCGCCGTCCAGGTCGATGTTCACCCGCCCCCAAACGCCGTCGGCGAGGCGCCACAGCTCGCCGTCCTGGGTGCCGGCGAGGATGGTGCCGTCATCGGCGCGCGCCAGATCCGTGACATGGCCGGTGCGCGGCGGGTCATTGACGACCGCGCGCTCGCCGCCCGGCAGTAAGGGCCCTGCGATGATGAGCAGCAGCCCAACGGCCACCAGGGCCAGGGCCAGCGTACGGTTGGTGTTCATGGATCATCCTCGGTGCTGAATTGAGTCGTGAAGGCGCGGTGCCCGGCGTGCCGGCGCCGCCTTGGGTGCTGCCATGCCCATTATCGCAAGGGCGACGGCCGTATGCTGAAGCAACCCATGCGGGCACCCAGCATATCCGCGGCAGGGTGGCATGTAGCGTTCGCCGATGCGCCGGGCAAGGGTAGCGGCCTCTGCTATAGTCGTGGCCCAAGACTGCGCCGCTGCGATCCGAAAAAACCGGATGCGGCGGGTCTAGTATGCCGGCACGCTGCGTCGTCCGCGCCGCGATCTGTGCACACCGCATGCCCCAAAGCCCCAGTCGCAAACCCGCAAGCCCCAGACCGCCAGCGTCCAAATGACCGTCCGTACCCGCTTCGCCCCATCGCCCACCGGCTTCCTGCATGTCGGCGGCGCCCGCACCGCACTCTTCTCTTACCTCTTCGCCCGCCGCCACGGCGGCGAATTCGTGCTCCGGATCGAGGACACGGATCTGGAGCGCTCGACGGCGGCATCGGTGAATGCCATCCTCGAAGGCATGAACTGGCTCGGGCTCGACTACGACGAGGGCCCCTTCTATCAGACCGAGCGCTTCGAGCGATACAACGCCGTCATCGACGAGCTGCTGGAGCGCGGTCTCGCATATCGCTGCGATTGTCCCAAAGACCGCCTCGAGCGTGTCCGCGACATGCAGATGGCGGCCAAGCAGAAGCCGCGTTACGACGGCCACTGCCGCTCCCGCCAGGTGGACCCGGCGCAGCCGCATGTGGTGCGCTTTCGCAACCCCGTCGACGGCGTCGTGGTGGTGGAAGACCTGATCCGCGGGCGCATCCCCTTCGCCAACGAAGAGCTGGACGACCTCGTGCTGCGCCGCAGCGACGGCTCGCCCACCTACAACCTGACCGTGGTCGTGGACGACGCCGACATGGGCATCAGCCACGTCATCCGTGGCGACGATCACGTCAACAACACCCCCCGGCAGATGAACATCCTCACGGCCCTGGGCTACCAGCCGCCGCGTTACGCGCATGTGCCCATGATCCTGGGCGCCGACGGCATGCGCTTGTCCAAGCGCCATGGGGCGGTCAGCGTGGTGGCTTACCGCGACCTGGGCTATCTGCCCGAGGCCCTGATCAACTACCTGGTGCGCCTGGGCTGGTCCCATGGCGACCAGGAAATCTTCTCCCTCGACGAGCTCATCGAGCTTTTCGATATCACAGACGTCAACAAGTCCGCGTCCACCTTCAACACCGACAAGCTGGATTGGCTGAATCAGCACTACATCCAGCACGCTGACGCCAAGCGCATCGCCCGGCTGTTGAGTCCGCACCTCGGACACCTCGACATCGACCCCAGCACCGGGCCAGACCCGGTGGCGGTCGTCGAAGCGCAGGCGGCGCGTGCCAAGACGCTGGTGGAACTCGCCGACATCAGCGCCTTCTGCTACGCAGACTTCGACGACTACGAGCCGACGGCCGCGAAGAAGCATCTGCGCCCGGTGGCCCGGGAGCCCTTACAGCGGGTGCGCGCCGAGCTCGACATGCTGGCGCTGGCGGACTGGCAGGATGCCGGGCTGCACCGGGTGGTGGAGCGGGTCGCCGAAGCGCTGGGAGTCGCTATGGGTAAGGTCGCGCAGCCCCTGCGGGTGGCCGTCGTCGGCCGGGCGGCGTCACCGGGCATCGACGTCACCCTGCGGCTGGTGGGCAAGGCGGCCACATTGCGGCGCATCGATCGGGCGCTCGCCTTCATCGACGCCCGCGCCGCCCAGTCCTGAGTGCACTGCCACTGACCCGCCGCCGCCGGCGCGCGTCCGCATCGGCGCGGTGCCCTACCGGCACCACACCTACGATCTGGCGCGCGCCAAGGCCGCGGCGGCGCGGCCCTGACGCGCCCACACGAGCCTAAGCGCCCCAGCGCCGTACCTGGCCCGTGTCGAGATGCACGAAATCCGAGCGTGAATAATAGCCAACGCCACCGCGGCCCAGCGTCACCGCCGCATCGCGGATGTTGCGGCTACCCAGGTCGGCGAGGCGTACATCGATGGCCTTGCCGGACATGTGCAGGCTGCGACGCGCGACCGCCGAGGAGGTTCGGCGCAGCATGGCGTTGGTGTGCGGGGATCGATAGCCGCTGACGATCTCGAATGTGCCATCCGAGTGGCCCAGGTGCTCCTTGACGTCGTACAGCAGGTCGAACAGCTGCGGATCGATCCGGATTTCGTCACCGGTGCGGAAGTCCCGCAGGAAATGATTCAGGCGCTCGAGGGCGCTGCGCTGATAGTGATCGCCGATGCGATAGGCGATGTGCAACCGTTCGTCGGTGTGCAGATGATGCAAAGACAGCGTGCGGGTGTTGGCAGAGGCGTTGCGCCGTGCCCAAGCCGGTGCGGTGGCAACAGCTAAGCCCGCGCCGAGAAAGTATCGGCGATTCATTGATTTCCCCCAAGTAATCGGCTTGTTGTGCAGCTTGAGTATAGCCGCACCCGGCGCATTTGCAACGCCTTTGATACCGGAAATTGCAGGCTTGTAAGCCATTGCTGACGCGGGATCTGACCACCGCGCCACAACCGGCTGTTGCAGCAAAGGAAATCAACGCAGGGAGCGCTTTCGTGTGCGTGCTTTTGTGGTAGGCTTCTGGCCCTATGGCGACCCTGCTAGGGTAATCCCGTACACCTGCGATGTCACCCCTCGATCGCATCGGATCGCATCGAAGCATGGGCGGGCGCGCCGTCGGCCTGTGGCTGCTCGCGGTCGTCTGCGCGGGCCTGCTGCCCGGGGCGCATGCGGACGTCTACAAGTACGTCGACAACGACGGCAACGTCTATTTCTCCGACGAGCCCCTGTCGGGTGCTCACCTGCAGCTGGAGTGGAAGCGCAGCGCCAAGCGCCTGGTGAGACAGAATCAAGCCCAATCCGCAGCGGCGCGCGAGCGCCGCGACGAGGCCCTGGCGCGGGTGCGGGCGCGTCTCGACGAACCGGCCGTGGATGCCCTGGCGGTGCGGCCCCCGGCGCCGGTGAGTGCCTCCATGGCGGTGCGCCGGGACAAGTACCGAGACCTCATCGACGCCAATGCGGCGCGCTATGGGCTGCGCCCGGCGCTGTTGCATGCCGTGATTCGCACCGAGTCCGCCTACAAGGCCAACGCCCTGTCGCATGCCGGCGCCTGCGGCCTGATGCAGCTCATGCCGGCCACCGCGGCCCGCTTCAGTGTGCGCAATATCTGGGACCCGGCCGAGAACATCCGCGGCGGCTCGGCCTACCTGCGCTTTCTGCTGGACCTCTTCGACGGTGACCTGCGGCTGGCGCTCGCGGGCTACAACGCCGGCGAAAACGCCGTGAAAAAGCACGGTTACGACATCCCGCCGTATCGCGAGACCCAGGACTATGTGCGCAAGGTGCTGCGGCACCTGGCGGCGGAACAGTTGGCGCCGCAGTCCTGAAGACATCGCGTCCGTCGCCGGCGCTCATCCACGGGCGTCACCGGCAATACCACTCACGAACAGGCGCGCGGCGACCCCAGAGACCTCCCGGTCGCGAGGCGCCGGGTCGTCAGTCCTCGCCAATCACCCGCTCGTCCCTGGGTGTCGATAACAGTCTTTCCGCCTCGCCCTGCTGGCTGGCGAAGATCAGACGATAGTCACCGTCGTCGTCCTCGGCGCGTTGCTCGCGCAGACTCCTGACCAGGGTGCGCGCTTCTTGGTAGCGGTCTTTGGTGTCGATGTAGCGCAGTTCCAGATTGGGCGCAACGCGATAGACGAAATAGGGCATACGGATCACCTCGGGGCCTTGGCAACGGGCGGGCTGGCGTCGATGACGGGCGGCTGCGCTGGATGCCGGACGGCGCGGCATCAGCGCCGGCGCGCATCATCCGCCGCGGACGCCACTCGAGCGCGGGTTGTCGCAGAATCACGGATGAAACGCAAGGCAGGGTGCCGGCGGCGGCCCGCCGGACGTGCTTCCTGAGCGCGCTGATGACTGTGTGCGAGCAGTCCGGTCGGGCCAAAAATTTCCTGTGACGGTCATAGGAAAAACCTGGGAAAACCACTATGCGCCCTATGGTAGCCTACTGGGCGCTATCGCCGCGGCGGCAGTCCACCATGCGCCCGCCGCCGGCCGCGCAGTGCTCAGATTGCCGGCGTCGGCACCCATCAGCGCTAACCTCCGAGGCTTTCATGATCAACCCCGTCGGTACTACCGAGCTCAAGCCACGCTTCGTCTACGACCCGGATCGCCACCACAGCCTGATGCATGAGGCCAAGGGGCTCCCCGCCATCACCATCAGCTCCCAGGCGGCCGGCAATGCCGTGATGATGGGCGGCGGCTACTTCAGCCCGCTCACCGGTTTTATGGGCGTCGCCGACGCCCTGAGCGTCGCCGAGACCATGCGCACCACCGATGGCCTGTTTTTCCCGGTGCCGGTCATGTGCCTGGTGCCGGACGTGGCAGCCATCGGCGGCGCCCGGCGCATCGCGCTGCGGGATCCGAACATGGAAGGCGAGCCGGTGCTGGCCGTCATGGACGTGGATGCCATCGAGACCGTGACCGATGCGCAGATGCAACGGCTCACCGAGCGCGTCTACGGCACCACCGACCCCGAGCATCCCGGTGTCGCCGCCTTCAATGGCCAGGGCCGCATGGCCCTGTCCGGCAGCATCGAGGTGCTGCACTTCTCCTATTTCCAGGATGACTACCCCGACACCTTCCGCACCGCCGTGGAGATCCGCCACGAGATCGCCGAGCGCGGCTGGCAGCGGGTGGTGGCCTTCCAGACCCGCAACCCCATGCATCTCGCCCACGAGGAGCTCTGCCACATGGCCATGGAGCGCCTGCGGTGCGACGGCTTGGTCATCCACATGCTGCTCGGCAAGCTCAAGCCCGGCGACATCCCGGCGCCGGTGCGGGATGCGGCCATCCGCAAGATGGTGGAGCTCTACTTCCCGCCCAACAGCGCCATGGTGACGGGCTACGGCTTCGACATGCTCTATGCCGGCCCGCGCGAGGCCGTGCTGCACGCCTACTTCCGCCAGAACATGGGTGCGACCCACTTCATCATCGGCCGCGACCATGCGGGTGTGGGCGACTACTACGGCCCCTTCGATGCGCAGACCATCTTCGAAGAGGAGGTGCCCGCGGGCGCGCTGGACATCGAGATCTTCAAGGCGGACCACACCGCCTACTCGAAGAAGCTCGGCCGGGTGGTGATGATGTGCGAGGCGCCGGACCACACCAAAGAAGACTTCGTGCTGCTCTCCGGCACCAAGGTGCGCGAGATGCTCGGCAACGGCATCGCGCCGCCGCCGGAATTCAGCCGCCCGGAAGTGGCACAGATCCTGATGGACTATTACCGCTCATTGCAGTAGACCCGGACCCGGGATCGGCGCGCCGGACCGCCGTCCTGGGTTCTGGTGCTGGCGGTGCTCGTGCTCAGTGTGGTCGTGCGGCTCGGCGGGCGGCGGGCGCTGGCTTGACCGGCGCCGGCCTCAGGGTGTCGGCAGCGAGCGCAGAAACAGGGTCTTCAGGTAAGCCGTCTCGGGGATGGCCGGGTGCACCGGATGGTCCGGTCCCTGCGCACCGGTCAGCAGCAGCTGCAGCTCGTGCTCTGTGCGGCGCGCGGCGGACTGGACGGTGCGCAGGAAGGCCTCCCGGCTCAAGTGGAAGGAGCACGAGGCGGTGATCAGCAGCCCGCCCGGCGCCAGCAGCGCCAGCCCGAGGCGGTTCAGGCGCTCGTAGGCGCGGGCGCCCTCGCGCTCGTCCTTGCGGCGCTTGATGAAGGCCGGCGGGTCCAGGATGACGCGCTCGAAGCGCGCGCCGTCGTCGCGCAAGGCCCGCAGCACGTCGAAGGCATCGCCCTGCAATGTGTCGATGCGGGCCGCCAGCCCGTTGCGCTCGGCGTTCGCCGTGACCCCGGCCAGGGCGCCGTCGGCGCTGTCGACGAAGGTGACCGACTCGGCACCGGCGGCCGCCGCCTGCAGCCCCCAGGCGCCCAGATAGCAGCACACATCCAGCACCCGCGGCGTGGGGCCGAAGCGGCGCTGGGCGCGGCGGTTGTCCGCCTGATCGAAGAACCAGCCGGTCTTCTGCCCGCCGCCGGGCGCCACCGCAAAGCGCAGGTCGTCTTCGGCGACTGTGATCTCGCCGGGGTCATCGCCCAGCACCCAGTGCACGCCCTGCGCCAGCCCCTCCAGCGCGCGCATGGGGTTGTCGTTGCGCAGCACAATGCGGGTGGGCCGCAGCACCTGCTCCAGCGCCGCCAGCACCAGGGGGGCGAGGCGCTCCATGCCGGCGGTGGTGATCTGCACCGCCAGCAGATCGCCGTAGCGGTCCACCACCAGGCCCGGCAAGCCGTCGCCCTCGCCGTGCACCAGGCGGTAGAAGGGGGCGGCGTAGAGTTGCTCGCGCAGCGCCAGCGCCGCCCGCACGCGCTGCACCAGCAAGGCGGCCCCCAGGGGCTGACCGCGCCGCCGGCTCACCAGCCGCGCGCAGATCAGGGAATGGGGATTGGCGTAGCCATGGCCCAGCCAGCGTCCGCGGTGGGCGATGATCTCCACCGCCTGACCGGGCTCCAGGCCGGTCAGCGGCGTGGCCGCCGTGTCCACCTCGTTGCTGTAGACCCAGGCATGACCCGCCAGCAGGCGGCGCTCCTGGTCCTTCTTGAGACGCAGCGGGACGGATTGCATGGCGGGAGCCTCAACACTTCGGGTAACTCCTCAGCTTAACGGCAGATGCTCACCCATGTCCCGCGGCGCTGCGATCGGATGTCCTGTTGTCGCACGCGCGGTGTCAGCGGGGCGACGGCCGGTGCGGGGCGGCCGCCAGCAGCACCGCGGTGGCGGCGCGCAGCTCGGCGAGGACCGCGGCGGCGCCGCTGCGGCCGAGCGGCGCGGCGCAAGCGCCGGGCTCGGCGTGCTGGAGGATGCAGGCGATGAGCGCATGGCTTTGGCTGGCAGACAAGCGGTGTGCAGCCAGCGCCCCCGGCAGCACCGCCTGCAGCAGCCGGTGCAGTGCCGGCCGTGTGGCATCCAGCCCGCGGTCGGCGTGGGCAAAGGCGTGCAGCTCACGCTGCTGCAGGTCGTCGAGCGGCGCGGCGGCGCCCGGTGCGGCGGCGAACAGCTCGGCGACCACCGCCGGCTCCAGGCCGCGCAGGGGACCCGCGAGCAACACCGTCAGCCGCGGCACCAGCCGCTCGCGCCCGCGCTGGAGCAGACGCCCGCCCGCCGGCGTCAGCGCGCGCAGCACCACGGCGGCGTGGGCGCCGCTGGCGGCATTACGGCGGCTGCCGATGTGCACCGGTCGCAGACCACAGCGGCGCCAGAAGCGGATCAGCCCGGGCGTAGCGCCGAAGCTGGCCCCGAGCGCATCGGTGCCGGCGGCGGCGCTGCTGGCCGCAAGCTCGCGCACCAGGCGGCGACCGAGACCGCGCCGCCGCACTGCGGGATGGACGGCGATGCGCAGAATGCGCCGGCAGGCGAGCCCGGCGGCCGCGGGCAGACCGGCGTGGGCGGAGAGCGTCTGCGCCAGCAGGTGGCCGCGGGGGCGGCGGCGGCCGGCGAAAATGGGCTGGTGCAGCACCGGCGGCAGTGAGCCCTCGCGGCCGGTCACGGCCACCGCGAGCAGGGTCTCACCGGCGCGCAGCCAGTGCACGCTCATATCCGGGGCGTCCAGCAGCTGGCGCAGGTCGGAGGGGCGCGTTTGGTAGTGTCCGAGCACCAGCAGCCCGAACGCCTGGCGCAGCCGCGGCTCGTCGCCGGCCAGGCCATCGCGCTCCGGGGTCTCGAAGCGAACATCGGCGGCACCGGCGGCGGCCAGTGCGGCCTCGGCGTCGCCGTCCGCCGCCGGCTCCGCATCCAACAGCAACGCCCGGCTCAGCAGCGCCTCCAGCGGATCATCGTCCGCCCAGCGGATGGGCTGCGACAGCCGCAGCGCCCGCCAGCCGGGGGTGACGCGGTCCAGCACCCGTCGGAACCGAAGCTCGAAGCCGCGACCGGTCCCCTCGTAGCCGTGGACGGTGGTCGCGAAGACCATGCGCGGGTAGTGCGCCAGCATCTGCGTCAACAACGGCGCCGGGATGGCGGCGGCTTCGTCCACCAGCAGCAGATCCGCCGGCGGGTGCTGCGCCAGCAGCTGATCGGGCGCCAGGTAGCGTGGGGCGAAGCGCCCGGCATGGCGTCGCACGGCCGCCGCTGCACGCTGGCGGGGCGCGGTGAGCAGGATGTGCGCACCACCGCCGGCGAGCCGCGCCGCCGCCAGGCCCATGGCAGCGGATTTACCGCGGCCGCGGTCGGCGGTGATCACCAGCGGGCGGTGTGCGCGGCCGCTGGCGGTGGCGACGATGGCGTCGATGGCGCGCGCCTGGTCCGCGGTGGCGGGCCCGACCTGCGACGCATCCGTGTCGGACCGGGCTGCCGCACGAGCCCCCGCGCCGGCCGGCGCCGCAGCCGCGCCGCAACGGGCGGCAGCCGCCGCCGCGGGCGGCTCCGGTGAAGGCGCCACGGGTCCGTCGACGCGCCGCACCGCCGGGCTCGCATCCAACAGCCCGCACAGCCGGCGGATCAGCCGCCCGGTGACGGCCTCGCCGCCGTGGGGAAAGCTCGCGAAGCGCTCGGCGGCGGGATCGGTCCACGCCGGCCAGTCCCGCACCGGCGGCGTCAGCAGCACCAGCAGGCCGCCGCCGCGCAGGGTGCCGGCGGCGGCCCCGAGCGCATCCAGGTCCAGCCCCGCCCAGGCATCCACCAGCAGCAGACCGCACTCGGCGCCCAGCTCGGCGGTTCGGCGGTTTGGGTCGGCGGCGCGCCCGCGGGCGCCGAGCCAGCGGCTATCCGGCGGTGCCAAAGTGCCGGCGACGGCTTGCGCCGCCGCCAGCGTCCAGTGTGCATCGCCGGCGAGCCAGAGCAGACGGCGCTCGCGGGTGCCGGCGAGCTGCGCCTGCAGCTCGGCGGCGGCCACCAGCGCCGGCGTGTGTGGCGTTGGGGCGATGGCCGTGGCGCAGACCTCAGGCGGCGCGCTTGAGCGGCAGCGCGTAGAAACGCTGCCCGGTGGCCGCCGCGAGCGCGTTGGCCACGGCCGGGGCAATGACGGGGGTCGCCGGCTCACCAGCGCCAGTGGGCGGCGCCGTCGACGGCACGAGATGCACTTCCACCGCGGGCATCTTATCCATGCGCAGCACCAGATAATCGTGGAAGTTGGACTGCTGGACGGCGCCATCCACCAGGGTGATCTCACTCATGAGTGCCGCCGACAGGCCAAAGCCCATGCCGCCTTCCATCTGCGCCATCACCACATCCGGGTTCACCACGGTGCCGCAGTCCACGGCGATCACCACCCGATCCACGCTGAAGCCGTTGTCGCCGTCCAGCGTCACCTCCGCCAGCATGCCCACATAGCTGCCGAAGGACTTGTGCACGGCAATACCGCGGCCGCGGCCGGCGGGCAGCGGCGGCTCGTACCAGCCGCCCTGCTGGGCGGCCAGCTTGAGCACGTCGCGCTCGCGGGGATGCTCGCCCATCAGCGCCACCCGGAAGTCCACCGGGTCCGCGCCGGCGGCGGCGGCCAGCTCGTCCATCATGCATTCCACCGCGAATGCCGTGTGGGTGGAGCCCACGGCGCGCCACCATTGCACCGGCACCGCCAGCTTCGGGGAGTGCAGGTCCAGATGCCGGTTGGGGATGGCGTAGGGGATCTCTTGGGCCCCCTCGACCGAGGTCTGGTCGATGCCGTCTACCACCAGCCCCGGCTCGAAGGCGGTGCCGGTGGCGATGGACTGGCCAACGATCCGGTGCTGCCAGGCCACGGGCCGGCCGTTGGCGTCCAGACCGGCCTTGAGCCTGTGCAGATACAGCGGCCGGTAGAAGCCGGCGCGGGTGTCGTCCTCGCGGGTCCAGATGAGCTTGACCGGGGTCTCGCCGCCGGCGGCTTTGAAGATGTGGGCCGCCTCCACCAGGTAGTCGGACTGCGGATTGGCGCGCCGACCGAAGGACCCGCCGGCATACAGCATTTCGATGCGCACTTGCGCCGGTTTGAGCCTCAGCACCCGGGCCACCGCCTGCTGGTCGATGGTTTGGAACTGTTCGCCGTTGATGACGCGCACGCCGTCGGCATCCGGTGTGATGACGCAGTCCATGGTCTCCATGGCCGCGTGCGCCAGGAAGGGCACGCTGTACTCCGCCTCGATGACGGCGGTGGCATTGGCCAGCGCCGCGTCCGCATCGCCGGTGCTGGTGACGGTCTTGCCGGGGCCGTCGGCGCGCTTGCGGTAGTCGGCCAGGATCTCCTTGGAGCCCAGCTTGAAGGCGTTGGACTCGTCCCAGTCCACCACCAGCGCATCGCGGCCCTGCTGCGCGGACCAGAAATCGTCCGCCAGCACGGCGACCCCGGTGGGAATCTGCAGCACCTGCCGCACTCCCGGCACGGCCCGGGCGGCGCTGTCGTCGAAGCTGCGCACCGTGGCGCCGAAGCGCGGCGGGTGAGCGACACAGGCGGTGAGCATGTTCGGCAGCCGCACATCCTGGGTGAACTGCGCAACGCCGGTGCACTTGGCCCTGCTGTCTTTGCGCGGCAGGAAGGCCTTACCGATGAGCTTGAACTCGGAGGGGTCCTTGAGCACCGGCGCCTCGGGCACCGGTTGCTCGGCCGCCGCCGCCGCCAACTCGCCGAAGGTGGCGCGCTGACCAGACTTGGGGTGGCTGACGACACCATCCACCACCGTGATCTCCGCCGCCGGCACCTGCCATTGGCCGGCGGCGGCGGCCACCAGCATGGACCGCGCCGCGGCGCCGGCCTTACGCATCTGCTCGAAGGCATTGGCGATGGCCGTGCTGCCGCCGGTGCCCTGCACGCTGCCCCAGAACAGGTTGTTGTAGCGCTGGGCGTCCGCCGGCGCGCCTTCGGGCCGGATCTGCGCCCAGCGCGCGTCCAGCTCTTCGGCCACCAGGGTGGGCAGGCCGGTGAAGGTGCCCTGGCCCATCTCCAGATGCTTGCAGACCACGGTGACGCTGTCGTCGGTGCCGATGCGCACGAAGGCGTTGGGTGCAAAGTCACCGGCCGCCGCATGCGCACCGCCGGCCATGCCGGGGCCGGCGAGCTTGGCGGGCCCCGACATCTGGCCGCGGGTGAGCAGCCAGACGCCGAGCGTGAGGCCCGCGGCGGCGCCGGCGCCGGTCGTGAGGAAGGCGCGGCGGCTCAGGTTGACGATCTTGGGTTTGCTCATGCTGGTGTCTCCGTTGGGCTCACGCCAGCGCCTGGGCGGCCTTGTGGATGGCCCTGCGGATGCGCGCATAGGTGGCGCAGCGGCAGATGTTACCGGCCATGTTGGTGTCGATGGCGGCGTCGTCGGGGGCCGGGTTGGCGGCGAGCAGCGCCGTCGCCTGCATGATCTGGCCCGACTGGCAAAAGCCGCACTGCACCACGTCCAGGTCCTGCCAGGCCTGTTGCACAGCGCTGCCCACCGGGCCCTGCGGCCCGGCGGCGAGTCCCTCGATGGTGGTGATGTCCTGTCCCGCCGCGGCACTCACCGGCAGCGAGCAGGCGCGCACCGCCGCACCACCCAGGTGCACGGTGCAGGCGCCGCATTGGCCGATGCCGCAGCCGTACTTGGTGCCCGTCAGGCCCACATGCTCGCGCAGCGCCCACAGCAGCGGCATTTGCGGGTCGATATCCAGTTGGTGTGTCTCGCCGTTGACGCGAAGCTCGATCATCGCGGTGACCTCCGTGCTTGGGGACGCGGGGCGTGAGGAGATTGCGGCCCCACCGGCTGCGCCGGCTCGCCGCCCTGATCCCCGTCAATGTCTGCACGATCGCCTCGATGCCAAGGTCTGGCGGCTGGCGCGTTGTGCCCGGTGTGCGCCCGATGCGCCCCAACGTACCCTGGGACGGGCGCTTACATGTTTGCAGGCGATGGCTAAAATACCAACGATCGGCGAAGGCGATTGGAATCGTCGGTAGAATCGACTGTTCAGTTAGATGAGAACCGTTAGCATTCAGATCAATCGATGCCTATGGGGCCGACCGATGACCAAGACCATCACTTTCGCAATCATGCACTTCAGCGTTGCCTTCGGCGTGACCTATGCGCTCACCGGCGACATCGTCGTCGGCAGCGCTGTTGCACTCGTCGAGCCCGCCGTCAATACCGTGGGTTACCACGTTCACGAACGCGTGTGGGAGCGGCTACGGCGATACCGGGCAGCGCGGAACGCACGCGCCTGCGGTCCGCCCGTGCCGCTTGCGGCCTAGGGGCAGCGCAAGCTCCGTGACCCCCACCGCAATCCGCCTCCACCGCAATCCGACTGGACCGCAATCCGAATAGCCGACTAGCGCAGACATCGACAAGACCATGACAGATTCAGAACTCGACCTCACACGCCGGATTGGCCTGCGGCTGCGCGCCGCCCGCCACGCCCGGCGGCTCAGCCTCGCCGAGCTCGCGGCACTGACCGGTGACCTCTACAGTAAATCCCGCATCAGCAACTACGAGCAGGGCCTGCGTCGGCTCAGCGTGGAGGGTGCTCGATCCCTCGCCAAGGCCCTTGGCAACGTCAGCGCCACCCACCTGTTGTGCCTCGAAGACAATGGGGATTTCGCACTCTCGGCGGATGAAGCCCAACTCCTCGACGCCTTTCGCCGGGTCGACGCCGACTGGCAGCGGCGCGTGCTCGCCTGCGCCCGCGCCGTGCAGCCCGAAGAACTGGAACTGTTACCGTTGCCCTCCCGCCGCCACCGCGGCGCCAATCGCAGCGCCACGGTCTCGTGACCTGCGCGGGACGTGATTTCAGCGCAACGGTGATCGGCTCCAGTCCCGCATGGTTAATAGGGCTATCGCGCCGATGGCGGCGCAGGCCACCAGGTAAAAGGCCGGCGCCAGCCTGAGGCCGGTGCTGTGAATCAGCCAGGTCGCCACCATGGGGGCGGTGCCACCGGCGATACCAAAGCCGAGGTTGAAAGAAACCGAGTAGCCGGTGAGCCGGTGGCGCCGGCTGAACGATTCGGCCATCAGTGCGGGCGTGACCCCGAGCGGCACGGCGACGATGGCGGCGAACACCAGCAGTGCGATGACGGCTTCCCACAAGGCGCCGCCGCCGGCGAGCACGTAGAGCGGGGCCACCACCGCTGCCATCACAACGAAGGTGCCGGCGAGCAGATGCGTGCGCTTGATCAGGGTGTCTGAAACATAGCCCGCAAGGGGAATGACGATGATCTGCAGGCCCATGGCGGCGGTGGCAATGAACAGGGCCTCATGTAGATCGATGGCGGTATACATCGACAACCAGGTAGGCAGATAGACCATCGGGATGTAGAAGAGCACGCCATAGCCGGCGGCATAGATCACCGCCCGCAGCATCACCCAGGGCTCCGAGCGCACCAGGCTCATCAAGGGATGCTCGCCGCTGCGGGCCCCGACCTCATCCGTGCTCGGCTCGATGTCGCCCGGCTCGGGCTCCGGGAGTCCGCGCCGCAGTAACAGCGCGACGATGCCAATCAGGCCACCGAGCAAGAACGGAATACGCCAGCCCCAGGTCTGCACCTGCGTCTCGCTCAGCACCGCCATGGTAATGGCTGGGGTGGCAGCGCCCAGGAGCATACCGGTCAGCGAGCCGATGTTGGCCCAGCTGGCGGCAAAGCCGCGGCGGTTGGGTGACGCCGTCTCCGCCAGGTAGGTTGCAGATCCGGAGAATTCGCCGCCAACCGACAGGCCTTGGATCATGCGGATGGCGACCAGCGCCACGGCTGCCCAAACGCCCCACTGCGCATAGGTGGGCAGCAGCCCGAGCAGGATCGTCGGCATCACCATCATCAGTACCGAAATCACCAGCACCGACTTGCGCCCCAAGCGATCACCAAGATGACCAAAGACAAAAGCACCAAGGGGGCGCATGATGAAACCCGCGGCGAAGACCCCGTAGGTGGCAATCAGAGAGACCAGTGCGTTGTCGTGCGGAAAAAAGAGCTGGGAAATGACAACGGCCATGTAGCCGTAGAGCGAGAAGTCGTACCACTCGATCACGTTGCCGATGGCGCCGGCGGCGATGGTGCGTACCGGCGTGGGGGCTGATATCGGCTCGTCCAGCGTGGCAACGGCGGCATCGCTCATGGGTCATTCTCAGGGTCAAAACACATGGGAGGCATATCACCGTACGGACTGGGGCTGTGAGGCGCAATGGCGAAAATCCACTGAAATCAACAGGGAACCGTTACGCTCAAGGCATGAAGCGTGCACATTGACCTGCCCTGGTGCACGTGTGCGCGTGTCGCCGGGGGCCAATGCCGGAGGGCGGTGTCGGTGGACAAGACGGACGCCGCGGGTGCACACGGGGGGCGTGAGCGCCGAAGGGCAGCCCAGTGCTGCCGATGGCGCTTGCATCAAGGAAACACGAAACGAGCGCAGCCGGAGTCCTGGACAGAGCACGCGACAGCCTGCGCCCAGACACCGTTGTGCCATCGCGGTGGCAAAATAGATTGTGTACGTTCGCGCCCCTCTGGTGTAGAATAGTCACTCCCTGCAAACCAAATATGGGTAACAGACAATGAACGACTCAGAGCAAGAACTGACACGCCGCATTGGCCTGCGACTGCGGGCCGCCCGCCACGCCCGGCGGCTCAGCCTCGCCGAGCTCGCGGAACTGACCGACGGCGTCTACAGCAAATCCCGCATCAGCAACTACGAGCAGGGCATCCGACGCCTCAGCGTCGAGGGCGCACAAAGCCTTGCCCGGGCGCTGGGCAACGTCAGCGCCGCCTACCTGCTGTGCCTGAACGAAGACGAAGCCACCTCCTTTACGGAAGACGAATTGCTGTTGCTCGACGTCTTCCGCCAGGTCGACGCGCCGTCCCGGCGATTTGTGCTCACCTGTGCCGAAGCCGTGCAGCACCAGCCGCCACCGTCGCCTGCCGGCAACCGGGGCAGGGCGAGCCACGGCGATTAGCGCGCGTGACAGCCATCGACCGTTTGTGTTTGGCGGTCGATGTATTTTCTGTCGAGATGATAACGCGGACAATCGCGTGAAGCTCGGAAGGTTCACGAATAGCGCAAGTTCATCCAGACGCCTCCGGCCAGTTAGTTCGTACCGAGTTCCCTCGGTACTGGCCACCAAAGCCGCATGTCATAGCGCTCGTCGATACGCGCGAATCGTCGCTTTACGTAGTAGGCAATCGCTCTGCGCACGCCCCGCACCTTCATCGTCGTTTCCCCAGCTCTGACATGATCTTGTCTCAGCGCGGCTTGTGCCTCGCTGGGCAGTTGCGGGTTGATCTCAAATTCCAGGTCGACGCGCTCGTGCCAGTGGGTGTCGTTCGCGGCAGAAACCCAGTCCTCCTTCGACAGTTCAGCATTGACGATTCGGGCAAGGTTGAAATCGAGGAACTGCTGCGTCTCATGGCAGAAAGCGCGCAGGTGATAGCGCGCGTCGGCGTGCACGAGGTGATGCGGTGAGATGCGTCGCGTGCGGGCGCCGGACATCGCCCAGTAGCCGATAAGCACGACCGCCTGGCGCCTCAGTGCCGTGAGGGCAGTTCGGGCTGCGTGCTGATCGTAGAGCGGCCGCGCGAAGGCATCGGCGTCGGTGAAGGGCAGGTCAGCCCAATCAGGCTCATCGTGGAAGCGGGCGGTATAGCTCGCGGCCCGCTGGTAGTCGAGAAACCGACAGACGTCTTCGCGGACGTACAGCGCCTTAAAACCGTCCGTGGGCACCTGGCGACGCTGTCGGGTGCTGTGCTCTAACTGCCCAGGGTGCTGCTTCGCGTATGCGCTGATGGTTTGCTGAGCGTTCTGTCGAGCGATGCCAAACGCGGCCGCCAGTTCGTTCGCGGTGAGCCCGCCGGCCCAGAGCAGGCGTGCTTCGATAAAAGCAAATCGTCGCAACATGTCATGTTTCATGACAGATCTACCATCGTCATGGTGAAAGTTCTGGGCTACAGTGTAGCGCAAGTCACCGATGGGGGAAGCCATGAATCGGATCCGACTGTCGCTACCACGAGGGCGGTGGGCCGCTTACCAGCACCAAGATCTGTTACACGACGCCATTGTCAACGCACTGATTACGGCTGGTGCAACATCAGCGCAGGTTGTCGGCGCCGCCGCGGAGCCCTGGACCTTTGCAGCGCTGGGCTACCATCGGGCGCATGTGGGGCAAGTACACGGTCTTGTGATTTCCACGCCAAGCACCGTACTGGCTGACGCCCTGACCGCGCTACAGCCGGCGGCGGTGCGTTACGCGCGGGCGTCCACTGGCGAGCTGATCGATTTCTCTGCTGCATCCGTGTCGACCGAGCCGCCTCCGGTCTGCACTGACCCAGGCAGTCTCGGCGTGCTGACGCTCTCACCCATCGCGCTCAGCGCGCCAGGCACGCAGCGCAAACGCTGGTTGACCCAACTCGACCAAGTGGATTTATCCGCCGCAGCCAACGTCAGGCTGAGCAGGATCGTCGGGCGCACAGTCGCGCTCAGCGTGCAGCCAGACAGCCTGTACTTGCGGGCCAACCCCAGGCATTCGGTGCTTGTGAGCACCAAGCGCATGCGCAATGGGCGTGCTGCGTTTGTCATCGGTATGCAGGCGCCGCTCGTGCTGACTGGGAGTCGCGAGGATCTGCTGTTGGCCTGGTACGCCGGGCTCGGCGAGAAGACTCGCAACGGCTTCGGCTGCCTCGGACTGGCGGAAGAAGGAGTGGGACGATGAGCGCTACACGGCAGGAAGCGATTGCATTGGCAACAGAGGTCTATGAGGCCTTCATGCGGGATGTCATCGAAGCGCATGTGCTGATGGATCGGGTCGGTGCCTTATCGGAGCAGAAACGCAAGAAAGTCGCTGCCGCGCGTGACATCGACGTCCGCCCAGTGCGGCTCATGACCCTCAGCGGTAAGGGCGGCTGGGCGGCGGACCCGCAGATCCGCGCGCGCTATGCCGAGAGCACCAACGTCACGCTGCTCGATCACCTGCTGTCAGTGGTGCGTGGCGCCGTCACCTTCGCAGCACTGGATACGCTGGCGGCCAATCCGGAGCTGGATCGAAACATCTTCCGGTCGCAGCTGCGCGTTGTCGCAGCCATCGCCTTCTTGCACGACCTGGACAAGGATCTTGAGCTGGCCCGCGACACTGCGCTACCGCTGGAGCCGCTCGCGGCGCGCTGGAGTCACTATGGCCTTGGTGATTTTGTCGGGCCGGATCACGCCATGCAGCCGGATCAAGTCCGGGCGTTGATCGAGCATGTCGAGGTAAGCCAAGGTCACCGCAGTCCCGCTGTGACGGCTCCGTCGCGCACTATCCGACATCTGATGCGCTATGTGGCCCTAGCCGATAAGCTGGACGGACTCTGGCTCAAAGAAGGTATTGATGCCGTACTCGAGCGACTGAGCACGGATGACACGCTGTCTGCCGATTTTCTGAAGAGCTTGGCAACAATCGACCTGTTTGATCCACACCATCCTTTCTTGGTCGATGAGCTGCAGCGCTACCTGTCGGCACAATGCGAGCGTCTGGCGGAGGTTCCGCCGCTGATCGAGATCCATCAGGATGGGCGGCTGGTGATGCTGATCCCGGCGGAGCAGGCCGAGGAGATCAAACAAGAGGGAATCAAGCGGCTCGGAAGGAAGCTCACTCGGGCGCTGTTCCAGCTGCGGATCAATGTGTCGGTGCGGGCGGTACCGGAGCTACTGGACGCCCAGCCGGATCACGAGGATCTGCTGGATTACATGGCGAAGGCGTCCCTGGACCGGGACTTCAGCCGGCTGTTCCTGGTCAAGGCGAGCTTCGCCGATGCGGTTCACACCGCAAACCTCGATGAGTTGCTCGGCGGATTGGGTCTCTCGCCGGCGTGGCCGAAAGCGACTGGGCAGACCCTGACGCCGTTTCCGTCGCCGGGCGAGCTGCCGGCGCCGGCGCAGCTGCACCTGCGGCGTGCGGCACACCTGCTGGTGTTGCTCAATCATAAACAGGTTAAGGAGTTGCCGGACTACGAAACCCGAGAGCTGCAACTCTTGGAGGCGGTCGGCGCCGAGCGGCCGCAATGGATCGCCGCGCTATCGGACCGCATCTCGCGGCAGGTTTTCACTGGACTTTGGGCTGTCGCAGTCGCCAGCGTAGATGCCGAGGTCCTGCAGCGCGTCTGGGGTGAGGAGGGTCTGCTTCAACGCTGGCTTGAAGGGCCGGAGGGGGATCGCGGCCTGCGCGACACCATCGCGAGTAAAGGTGGTCCAATTGTGGACGCGGTGACGGAGCACTTTGCCGCCGCAATCGCGAACCGCCTGGTTTGCGCTGAGGGGGCCGGCAACAAACGTTGCCTGTTCACCGATCAACCGCTGACGCAGCGAGCGACCTTCACCCCGGCGGACAAGCTCTACGAGGTCAAGAAGTCCGCCTTCTCCGGGCGAGACGGACGGCTGGAAGACATCGACTCCGCGCAGGGCGAGGCGCAAGTTTCGCCGGTTTCGTACGCCGAGCACCGGTTTCGGTCGCACATGCATGCCGCGGCGGGAGGTAAGCCGGATGGCATCCCGACGCTGCTTTCCTCGCCCTCGACCACCGGGCTGTTCGCTGCGCTCGCGCTGGACAACGAGGCCGACTTCGGCAGTCTCTCGGTCTATGACCTAGCCAGAGAGCAAATCTCCAAGGGCCGGGTCTATCGGGGCTTCGACGCCTATCGCCACCGCTATCGCGTTGCCCGCTTTGAGCGCATGCCGGAGCGCACAGAAGGCCAAGTCGATCAACTGCGATTGCTACTGCAATCCACACTGCGCTTCGGTCGACCCATTCACCTCTTTCGCGGTCTGCCGAGCCCTGAACGTGCCTTCTTTGCATTCGACGCCATGCCGCGCCGCCTAGCGGACCTCATCGGCGGCAGCCGGTTGCGGCTTGAGCAGATTCCGACAGCGCTGGAGCGCCTGGAGAGCGCGAATCTGATCCTGAGTACTAATGGACTCGGCTTTGAGGTGTTCGATCGCTACGCCCGGCCGATGACGCGCTTGGGCGCGGTTTGCATGGCCTGGGCGCAACTTCACGACGACGCGAAGGACGGTCAAGCAGACCGCAGCGGTCGCTTCCGGCGGGAATTTGAGCAATTGATGGAGGAACCCCTGATGAGTGATACCGAAGCACCCTTGGTCGAGCTGGGCCGCGCCGCGGCGCGCATCCAACAGCGCC
The DNA here is from genome assembly GCF_913062725.1 of uncultured Thiohalocapsa sp. Lineage (GTDB taxonomy): Bacteria > Pseudomonadota > Gammaproteobacteria > Chromatiales > Chromatiaceae > Thiohalocapsa. The sequence goes on along the minus strand of NZ_CAJXWY010000018.1, from coordinate 11,029 downwards.
CGCGTGGCGGAGCGTCGGCCAACGAGGAACTGCTGAGCTTCAATTTGAGCCTCGAGACGGCGATCGGCGCCTGGAAGCTCGGTCAGCGAGACGCCGAGTCCTTGACCATGGCCGTTGCTGGCGAGTTGGAGACTAACTTGACGCGCAAGCAGAAGATCGCAGCGGCCAAGAATCGCGACGGGGAAACCCTTCAAGATGCCTTCGTTGCGTTCGCGCGGCGTTTCGTCGAGACCGTCTGGTTCGACGTGCTCAACGGCCGTCCGCCCGCACAAGCCAGCCGGCGGGTGCTCGCTGGCATCTATCGCATGTCCTTCCTCACTGCACCGCGTCCAAAGAGCGACGCCGAGCCCGAGACCACGACCGAGAACGCTGACTGACCGGAGCCAACCCATGGAAAGCCTGAACGACTATCTGCCCCGACTGGACCAGCTGCTCGAAGAGAGCCAGGGTGACAAGGACAGCTATCTGCATCCCAAGCGCAAGAACCTCGGCTGTGTTGCGGTCGTACTGCTGCGGGAGGTCATCGCACCGCTCGTGATCCGCAACGCGGAGCAGGAAATCACGGACATTGAGTTCCACCAAGACACTTGGGTTCGCGCCATCCCAAACAAGTTCAAATACCCGGAACGCGGGCGCGGCTTGCAGATTCTGCGGGCGATGAACGCCGGTGGCCGCTATCCGCAGAACCGCACGGCCATTCCGAAAGGATCTAAGGCCTCCGAGGCGTTCGATCTGAATACGCTGGTGTTTGGCGACTCGGCCAATCACGACAGCAAGGTACTCCCAGTGCGCGCCGCCGTGAACTACTCGGACGCGCTCAGCCTACGGCCTAAGTATCACGTGGTCGGCGAGAGCTTCCACAACCGCGGCTTCGAGCACGGTACCCTGTGGGATGCGGAGTCGAAGAAGAACACCGACAACCTGTTCAGCCGCCATTTCGTCAGCCCAGGCGCGCTGCTGGTGCAGGTGCTCTCAACCCGCGGCAAGCTGCTGCCGCCTATCGGGCTCAAGCACCTGTTGCTCTCGGTGGGGCTCGCCGGCAGCTATGGCGGGCAGACATCGGTGACGGGCATCAACGTGCGTACCCACTTCGTCGGTATCTACGCTGACAATTTCGAGCAAGCGGAGACTTCACCCTACGAACTGCTGAAAACGGTCGGTGGCCATGACGCGACTGACGTCGAGCGGACCAAGACCGCACTGGATGAGGTACTCAGGCCCAAGCACACGACCGTGATTCCAGGGGCCGATGTGCAGGCGTGGGTGGATGGGCTGATCCAGGGCTTCAACGCACCTGGCGGCGAACTGGAGCAGGAATATCGGGCGGCCGCCGAGGCAATGGTTAGGCTGTTTGACGGCTGGTTCGAGAGCGGCAAGAAATGACCTCCTCCACTGGGCTCAAAGCCACCACGCTGACGCCGTTCGCTTATCACTCGCTGGCGGTGCAGGGTGGTACCGCGACCCTGCCGGAGCTGATCAGCGACAGTGCGCTGTGCTTCGGGCTGGCCAACGCGTTGGGGCACGCGCGTGCCTGGTGCGCTCTGCCGCCGAAGGACTACAGGCGTGATTGGTTGGCAATGCCCTGGCGCGCCTCGGTGCTCACCACAAAGCAGCCGCGGCTGCTGCCACCCATCGCCAGACGGTTGAATCTGGAGGAGGAAGGCGGTTTCCAGAAGAAGCTCCGCGACGTGGTGAGTAAGGGTAACCTCAAGCAGTTCTGGAGTATTCAGGAGGTGCCGCCGGCGGTCGAGTTCCGTGGGGCGCTGTTCGGCCCGGACCCGTTTGAAGTGGTGGGCGCTGAGGAGATCGTGATTCGCGTCGGACTGCACCGCAACGGCATGGTAAAGCTCGAGCGAGACGAGGCCGTGGACAGGGTTCGGCTGAACGCTGCCACGGCGATGCTGTTCGGGCAGGAACTGGCGGTCGAGCGCTTCCTGCTTTACGGGCTGCAGTTGACCAAGCCAATGCCGCTGAAAGATGCGGCCGAAGAGGTACGCCGATGGAACTGACTATCGCTCGCCATTGTGTGGCCAAGGGTTCTGATGGCCTTTCGCCGTTGCAACAGGCGTTGTTGCACGATGAGCGCCCCATCCGTGTGGCCGACGCACCCACCGGTGCCGGTAAGAGCTATGCCTTTCAGCGCGCCCTGGTCGATCAGGACGCACGCATCCTGTTCATCGTACCGACCCGGCGCCTCGCGCAGAACCTCGCCGGCGCCCTGGTGCAGGAGTTGGTACACGGCGACTGGCCCCGGCAGCGCGCCGAGCGCGCCGTGGCCCTATGGAGTTCCGACCAGACCTTGGCATTAAAGGAAACCGGGGTCGTGAACATCAGCGGCCACCGACTCCGTCAGATGCAGGAGCTGACACCCTACGCCGGCCATGGCGAGATGATCATTGCGGTACCGGAGGTGGTCAGCGCCTTGTTGATCCGCCGTCGGCTCCAGGCGGGCAGCGCCGGCATAGGTGTTTTCGACCTGCTGGACAATTTCGACCACATCGTTTTCGACGAATTCCACACCATCGAGGAGCGCGGCTTCGGGCTCGCGACGGTCTTCGCGCGCCTGCTGACTGCGGAACGGGAGGACGGGGTACGAGGCTACGGTAGTGCCAAGCTGAGCTTCTTGTCCGCAACACCGTTGGATCTGCTGCCGACGCTGACGCAGGTGGGTGTGCCAGAGCATCAAGTGGCGCTGTTGAGCGAGACCTTGGTCGACGACGGTCGCGCGCTCCATGGCGATGTCGTGCTCTCCTTGGAGGGCGAGGCGACCCTATCGGCCGTCCTCCTGAAATACCTCCCCGCGGTCGCCAACGAACTTGAGCAGGGACGGCAAGTCGTGGCCATCTTCGATTCCGTGGCAAATCTGGAGCGCGAGCTGACTGCACTCGCTTGGAAGCTGGCGGAGGGCGGTATCGATCTGTCGCGCGTGTTGGTGATCAACAGTATCCGCGATAGCGTGCCGCGTGGCTTGACCGATGCCGGCCTCGCCTTCGGGCGCAAGCAGAATCCGCATGACTTCGGGCTGATCCTGGCGACCGCCAGCGTGGAAATGGGTGTCACCTTCCGTCAAGCCAACTTCATGCTCATGGAGCCGGGCTTGGAACCGATGCACTTCCTGCAGCGTTACGGCCGCGCCGCCCGCCGCGGCGAGGCTGGTCGGGTCATGCTGCGCGTGGATAGCGCCAAGCAGATGCGCAGCCCTTGGCTCCGGCAGGTGCAAGCCTTCATCGAGGCTCATGCCGGCGAGCGGGTCGGCATCGATGCGCTGACAGATGTGTTGAGCCGCGCCACCCAGGCCGCCGGTAACGAACCGCTTGCCGCCGGCACGTTCGGCCAGCTTTCCAAGCGCGCCGGCTTCTGCGCCGGGCTCTACTGGAACGTACTGATGGCGCATCCGAGCTATTCCAAACATCGGCGCGATCACCTGTTCAAGCACCGACCAGACGCGTGCAAGACCTTGTATCGGCTAGAGCAGGACGTCCGCCGACTAGAGGCGCAGCCCGGTTGCAAAGCGCACGTCGAGCGCTGGCTGAAGCTTTTGCGTGAACAGGTCTTCGATCTGCGCACCATTGAGCCGAGGGTGCGGGTGGTGAACGAACGGGGCCAGGCGTTCGAATTCGGGCGAGTCTGGCTGCAGCGCGAAACCACAATCCATGAGCGAGGCACGCATGATGGCGACGAAATTCACATCACAGGCAATCTCGACGACTACTGGCGCGAGGACAAGGAGCACTCCGCCGAGCGCACCTGGGTTTGCTACTTCCCCCATACCGGCGAAACACGCTTGCTCCCGCTGAAAGGGTTGGCGTTGGCCTGGTGCAAGGCACTCGCGGACGTCGACCAATACCGCGTCGAGTGGGATGACGAGCCGGAGGCCTTCGAAGCCGCTCAGAAACTCATTCAACTCACAGGTTTGGTTCCAGGACATGACCCAGAGATTCCAGTGGAATCGGTCAGCTGCATTCTCTGAGCGGGTCGACCGCTTGGAGTTGCACGGCCTGCATTTCCAGCATGTCAACCTCTGCGAACGGCGGGCTTGGATGTATCTGCACCGGGTCAACTTCGCGCAGTGGAACAGCCACGTCGCGACCGGTGCTGCGCATCAGGCGACTCATTACAAGCGTGACCGCTCGACGATCGGCCTGTTTGGCCTGGCGCCGGATCGCGTCGATTGGAGCGAGGCCATCGTGTTCGAAAACAAGGGCACCGGCGGCGCGCAGGGCGCGGTAGACCACCAGGTGGGCTTCTACGCGCTGATGTTATCCATTGCGACCGGGCGCGCCTGGACGGGGCGCGTACAGGTGCTCACCAACCGGCGCTGGCGCGAAGTGCGGCTCGACGACACACTGCTCGACGGGCTTTGGGAAGACAGTCTGAGGCTCGAACGGCTGTTCCTTAGCGAGCGGGTGCCGGATGCCCCGCGTATTGGACTCTGTGCCAGCTGTTCGCTGGTTGCTTTCTGTGGATATGACTAATGGAAACCCTATTCGTTACACGCGAGGCACGGCTGAAACAGCGGGAGAATACATTATCAATCACCATTGGCGAGCGCACGCGCTCGATACCCATCGAGTCCATCGGTCATCTGGTGCTGCTCGGCGAGGCGCAGTTGAACAGTCGACTGCTGATCCTTTGCGGTAAGCATGGCGTGCGGGTATCCGTTTTTGACTATTACGGTTACTGTAAAGGTGCTTTTGAGCCTATCGAAAATAACCCTGCGGGTCTGGTCAAGCTCAAGCAGGCGGAGTTGCTGCTGGATGACAAGCGGCGCATGGCTGTTGCCCGCGAAGTCGTGCGCGGCGCCGCCCACAACATGCTCGCAAACCTCCGGTATTACCGTTATCGCGGCGCCGAGTCGTTGGCCGCCATCATCGCGGGGATGCAGAAACTGGTTCCGAAGATCGGTCCCGCCCAGACCACTGCGGTTTTGATGGGCATCGAGGGCAACCTTCACGAGTGGTATTACAGCGGTTGGAAGCATATTGATCTGGCGCTGGACTTTACGCCACGAGTCCGGCGGCCACCGAATAATCCAGTCAATTGCCTGATCTCATTTTTGAATCAGCTCACTTATGCAGTCACACGGCATGAGGCCAGCAAGACCCACCTGGAGCCGGCCTTCAGCGTGCTGCATGCACCGGGACACCGCCGGGCATCGTTGGGCTTGGACCTGTGCGAGCCGTTCAAGCCGGTGATCGTCGATATGCTGATTTTCCGGATGGCCCGCCGGCGTATGCTCGCCGATAATTGGTTTGAGCTGCAGGATGGTGTCTGTCTTTTGACGGAGACGGGGCGCAGATATGTGTCTGAACAATTCTCCCAGCGGCTCGAAGAGGCCTATTCCGGTCGCACTTACCGCGAATGGATCTATCGGGAGGCGCTCGGCATCGAGCGACATGTGCTTGGAGTTGCAGAGTACGCCGCATTTAAGCGGAAGGCCTGATCATGTTCATGCTCGTGACCTATGATGTCGAGGCAAAAAGAACCAACATCTTTCGGAAGTTGTTACGGCGCTATCTCAATCACGAACAGTACTCGGTTTTTTCGGGCGATATCACTGAAGCTGCCGCTATTCAGCTGCGCCGAGAACTGAGTGGGTTGATGATTCCTGAGGATCGGATCACAGAGATCACCGCCGCCAATCGTCACAATGTCAATGTCGTACATCTGACCAAGCATGCGTCTGGGAAAGGAGAGATTCGACGCGAGGAGGATCGCAGGCATCGCTCAGACTTCCATGTGCTGTAACCATTCACCAAGCCCAGCCGGGGCGTCGGTGGACTATCGTGGAAGGTGACGAGGATGGCGGAGGAAAGACGGGCCGATTGCTTGCCTGAGGTGGAGAGATAGGCGCGGATGACAGCGAAGGGCCCAGCGCGCCGGTGGCCGGACAGCCGCAGTTTGAGACTTCCTGCTTGAGCTAAGGCAGACGCACATCGTATTCGGCTTGAGTGTTATCGAATGGTACGCCCAGATCAGCGGGGGAGCGCCGGACGTACTCTAAGAGTGTTTGAATCCTCTCGATATGCTTGAGGTTGGGCGGTTTCTTCCCTTCACCGCGCTAGCCTCGATGACGTGAGCGGTGCGGTTTGTGCTCGTCGATGTGCTGGAGGGCTGCACTGTCGCGCACGGAGGGGCCACCGCCGTATGCCGCACCACGTCAGCCACTGTCAGTGTGATGTCGGGATGCCCTTGCCCGCTGCTGGGCTTACGTCCACTATTATACCGAGACGGACACGCCAAGGGCCACATGAACGACGGGTCCGAGCACGGCGGCTTGCTGGTGTTGCGGCTGTGCTTCGCCAGCCGCGACCGCAACCGGCGGCAACTCGTTAAGCGCTCGGGGCGCACGTAGCGAAACCTCAGGCTGGGTATAAAGTCACGCAGATCGTCCGGGCTTTGGCCAGTGAACCTGAACAGACACGATGTTTTTGAGGAGACGTCGGTCGGCACTGAAGTCAAAATGTAGTGGCTCCGACGTCCTAGTGATAGGCTCGAACGGTAAGCATCCGTGCCCTCAGCCCAGCGCGGGGCACCCACTTCGCTGCTGTAACGAGGGTTCCAAATCCCCATGAGGGGTTGTGAGCCAACAAAAAGCCCGCTCGCGCGGGCACGTTCTCACGTTCCAAATCCCCATGAGGGGTTGTGAGGTGCGGCCCAAGCACGAGCTCACCGCCACGGTCGCCGGTTCCAAATCCCCATGAGGGGTTGTGAGGACCTCCTGCCGCACCAGCATGAGGCGGTCGCCAAGCGTTCCAAATCCCCATGAGGGGTTGTGAGACGTCCTGCGCGAGGGCCAGACCCGCGGCGTGCCCGCGTTCCAAATCCCCATGAGGGGTTGTGAGATCATGGCCGACGAGGTGCAGGGCATCCGCGCCTTCGTTCCAAATCCCCATGAGGGGTTGTGAGGCTGGGAGCAGACATGGGCCAACGGCCCGCCCGATGGTTCCAAATCCCCATGAGGGGTTGTGAGAGGATGGCGCCGACGGCAGCGAGACCGCCGCCGGCGGTTCCAAATCCCCATGAGGGGTTGTGAGGACATCATCCTGCGCGACCACGAGCGCCGCGTCGCGGGTTCCAAATCCCCATGAGGGGTTGTGAGCGAGCGCATTCGCCACCAGCCGATTGACCTCGGCCTGTTCCAAATCCCCATGAGGGGTTGTGAGGTGACCGCGTAGACTTTGCCGTCGAGCGGGATGTCGAGGTTCCAAATCCCCATGAGGGGTTGTGAGAATGCTGATGGGCGCATCAGCGCCTGTCACATCTTTGTTCCAAATCCCCATGAGGGGTTGTGAGATTCAAAGCCTGAGATTTGATTCTGCGTGACGGAAGTTCCAAATCCCCATGAGGGGTTGTGAGCAAATGCTTGCGCGCCCGCAAGCAAATGCGCATCGAGGTTCCAAATCCCCATGAGGGGTTGTGAGGTGCGAAGACTGACGCCGCAGTACTCGGCGGCCTCGCGTTCCAAATCCCCATGAGGGGTTGTGAGAAGGACGAATGCCTGACGTTGCCCGGCAAGCTCTACGTTCCAAATCCCCATGAGGGGTTGTGAGTGACTGCCGCCGCTTACGTCGTGTACTACGCCAACGGGTTCCAAATCCCCATGAGGGGTTGTGAGGGAGGCATCAATGGACTATCGCATAGCGCAGCTTGAGTTCCAAATCCCCATGAGGGGTTGTGAGTATCTCAGCACGCAGCAGGCCGCGGATCTCCGCGAGGTTCCAAATCCCCATGAGGGGTTGTGAGGAGTAGCGTGCGATTCAGCCCTTCATTCGCCGCATCGTTCCAAATCCCCATGAGGGGTTGTGAGAAGCAGCTCGGCGCCGACCGGCTACTCGGCGCCGCGCGTTCCAAATCCCCATGAGGGGTTGTGAGGCCGACTGGGGCGACGCCGGCACCGATGAAGTGCCCGGTTCCAAATCCCCATGAGGGGTTGTGAGTCAGAATGAAAGATGAAGCCATGGCGCTCGAAGGCCGTTCCAAATCCCCATGAGGGGTTGTGAGGCCTTGTGGTGCCAGACGGCGCCAAGGTGGCCAGCCGTTCCAAATCCCCATGAGGGGTTGTGAGAAGCTCGGCGAGCCTTGGGAAGAGCCGGGCGAAGCGGGTTCCAAATCCCCATGAGGGGTTGTGAGATACGATTATCGACATGGACGCACCGATGCGCGATGGTTCCAAATCCCCATGAGGGGTTGTGAGGGGCGCCCTATCAGCGAGGCATTCTTGACGCACTGAGTTCCAAATCCCCATGAGGGGTTGTGAGGCTCGCTATAGACGATGTGATTGCGTTGAAACGTGTGTTCCAAATCCCCATGAGGGGTTGTGAGATGGCGCGCGCGCGCCGGCATGTCGTGCCGCCGCCGGTTCCAAATCCCCATGAGGGGTTGTGAGGCTGGGCGGCCTGTCCGGGCGCACCGCGACTGGAAGGTTCCAAATCCCCATGAGGGGTTGTGAGCGGCATTGTGCAACGTCGGCGTGCTGACCGAGGGTTGTTCCAAATCCCCATGAGGGGTTGTGAGACGTCCTGGGCCGCACCGACTACGCCTACAAGCACGGTTCCAAATCCCCATGAGGGGTTGTGAGTCGGTCAGCAGGTTGGCGCGGCGGAAGATGGGCCCGGGTTCCAAATCCCCATGAGGGGTTGTGAGGCGCCATGAAGCGCGCCATGAAGCGCGATTAGGCAGTTCCAAATCCCCATGAGGGGTTGTGAGTCGCCGTAATACCCAGTGTCGGTGACTGGATCATACGTTCCAAATCCCCATGAGGGGTTGTGAGTTGACGGCGATCAGCGCTTGTGGTGGGTGCCCTGCCAGGTTCCAAATCCCCATGAGGGGTTGTGAGAGCTTCTCGGCGGTCAGCTGCTCGAACCACTCCCGCGTTCCAAATCCCCATGAGGGGTTGTGAGTTGACGGCGATCAGCGCTTGTGGTGGGTGCCCTGCCGTTCCAAATCCCCATGAGGGGTTGTGAGTCGACAGTGCCGGACTTACTGATCAGGTGCACGGCGGTTCCAAATCCCCATGAGGGGTTGTGAGTTCTGCCTGCAGCATATCGAGGCTGATCGCGTCTGCGTTCCAAATCCCCATGAGGGGTTGTGAGAGTGGGGCAGCCGCTATGGCATCCCGCGATGGGTGCCGTTCCAAATCCCCATGAGGGGTTGTGAGATGGCACCGCGCAATATCTGGACCCACGACGAGGACGTTCCAAATCCCCATGAGGGGTTGTGAGCTGGTGGCCGGCGTTGAGAAGGCATCGCACGGCGCGCGTTCCAAATCCCCATGAGGGGTTGTGAGACGTCCTGCGCGAGGGCCAGACCCGCGGCGTGCCCGCGTTCCAAATCCCCATGAGGGGTTGTGAGACGTCCGGCGTCAGCGCGAGCGCGAGCTGCGCACCGGTTCCAAATCCCCATGAGGGGTTGTGAGGCGTGCGGGACATGCTCGAGAGCGAGATTACCAGCGGTTCCAAATCCCCATGAGGGGTTGTGAGTATGTCACTGAGGCGGGCGACGGCTACAGCCAACCCGTTCCAAATCCCCATGAGGGGTTGTGAGGATCTTTGTCTATGGTGCCGATCGACATCACGGTGCGTTCCAAATCCCCATGAGGGGTTGTGAGACAAGCCGTGCAGCGCTGGCACCGCGCTGCGAGCGCCGTTCCAAATCCCCATGAGGGGTTGTGAGTCTTTGGGTTGGGTATGGCGTTGATGGGTGCCGCTAGTTCCAAATCCCCATGAGGGGTTGTGAGTACACTCAATCCGATCTGGACGCCCTCGACGCCCAGGTTCCAAATCCCCATGAGGGGTTGTGAGAGATGTCGTCGTCCTCATCGATCGCCATCCGGTTAGGTTCCAAATCCCCATGAGGGGTTGTGAGATTCGCACCACGATCGAACTCGCGATGGCGACGATCGTTCCAAATCCCCATGAGGGGTTGTGAGAACGTCGTGATGGTGTCAGGCAGGCTCACCTGTCGAAGTTCCAAATCCCCATGAGGGGTTGTGAGTTGGCGCAATTCGACATCGACTTGCCGTGGCGCCCCGTTCCAAATCCCCATGAGGGGTTGTGAGGTCGGCCGTGCGTCGAGGCTCACCGAGCCAGATGTTGTTCCAAATCCCCATGAGGGGTTGTGAGAACTCCCCCCAACCCCCCAGGGGAAGACGGCGCAAGGTTCCAAATCCCCATGAGGGGTTGTGAGTGGAGCGGCTGGGCGCCCGGGCACGGCCTGAGCGATGGTTCCAAATCCCCATGAGGGGTTGTGAGTTCGCGACGGCTATCGCCAACACTGAAGACCCCATCGGTTCCAAATCCCCATGAGGGGTTGTGAGCCTTGGTCGAACGCATCATCCTCGAGATCGACAGCGTTCCAAATCCCCATGAGGGGTTGTGAGACGGCCCAGTCGTAATCATGGTCGCGACCCACCTCGGTTCCAAATCCCCATGAGGGGTTGTGAGTCCCCGTCGTCACGCTAGGCCCCAGCGGCACTGACTAGTTCCAAATCCCCATGAGGGGTTGTGAGGAGGCGAAGGCGCCAACATCGAATGCCGCGTCGGCGGTTCCAAATCTCCATGAGGGGTTGTGAGCCAGCGCACGCAGCTCGTCGGCCATGTTGGCGAGCAGTTCCAAATCTCCATGAGGGGTTGTGAGGCCTCGGTCAAGGCCAAGCTCGCCGCGCGCAAGCCCAGCTCCAAATCCCCATGAGGGTTGTGAGACTTCCAGCTCGGCGACCCTCAGTGCCAGGATAAGTGTGTGTGCCGCAGCAATGCGGTTTCGGTTGGCAAGGAGCTAACCGGGCAGCATGAGAAGCTGCCGAAGCGATGGCGGAACCGACCCGCCGGAGTCTGCCTGCAGGGGTCGGCTCCAAACCACCCCCGAGCGGCCTTGGCTGAAGACCGTGGTCGTGAGCGTCGGGGGAGAAGACGCACATGAACGATCTGAAGACCCCCGTGTCCCGGCTGGCGCGTCTCTATCGCGACGCGCGTGATCGCTGGAAAGGCAAGGCGCTGGAACGCCAGCAGCGCTTGCGCACAGCGCAGGT
>NZ_CAJXWY010000017.1 GCF_913062725.1 uncultured Thiohalocapsa sp. | reverse complement strand
TTAAAGGATAGGAAAGAGGGGGAAAAGCGCGCGTTTTCGCGAAAAAAGCCCGAATTTTCGCCCCAAATAAACCGATTTGTATATTTTTTGGCAGTAGCACACGGATGAGACCGAATCCTGAGCCTAAGTCGGACAGGCTCCTAGAGTCGGGCGTGATCCGCTACCATCGGGACTTCTTAGTTACAGGGAGCTGTCATGTCCCCCGATCTGCTCGACCGGCGTCGTGCCGGCCTGCTGTTGCACCTCACGTCGCTGCCGGGCGCAGGCGCCTTCGGTGACCTCGGCTGGGAGGCGCACAATTTCGTTCATTTCGCCGCCGATTGCGGTTTCACGCTGTGGCAGATGCTGCCGGTGGGGCCGCCGCAGGGGAGCCTCTCGCCCTACCAGACCAGCTCGGCCCATGCGGGCTGGGCACAGCTCATCGGACTCGATCCACTGGTTCAGGAAGGTTGGCTGGACGCCGTGCCGGCGGCGCCCTATGACGCCGCCGCCAAGGTCCGTGCCCTGCGCCGCGCGCATGCGGGCTTCGAGCAGCGCGCCGATGCCGCCGCACGGCGCGAGCTGGAGATGTTCTGCGGCGAGCAAGCCTACTGGCTCGATGATTATGTGCTTTATCAAGCGATTCACGACGAGCGCAAGCTGCCCTGGTGGCACTGGCCCAAGGGGCTGCGAGGGCGTGAGTCGCGGGCGCTCGGGCAGGCGCGCAAGCGCCTGGCGGGCGAACTGGCTTATCTGGCCTGGGAGCAGTTCGTCTTCTTCCGCCAGTGGCGTGCCCTGCACGCGCATGCCCGCGAGCGCGGGGTGTTGCTGTTCGGTGACATGCCCATTTTCGTCGCCCACGACAGCGCCGAGGTCTGGGCCCGCCCCGGGGATTTCGATCTCACCGACGGCGGTGAGACGCGCAACGTCGCCGGCGTGCCGCCGGACTACTTTTCCGCAACCGGCCAGCGCTGGGGCAATCCGTTGTATCGCTGGGACCGGCTCGCGGCGAGCGACTACAAGTTCTGGATCGACCGCATGCACACCCAGCTGCGACTGTTCGATGTGGTGCGCATCGACCATTTCCGCGGCTTCGAGTCCTTTTGGGAGGTGCCCGGTGACGCCGAGAACGCCGTCACGGGTCGCTGGGTGCCGGCGGCCGGCGATGCGCTGTTCGCGCGTCTGGAGCGGGAGTTCGGGCGCCTGCCGTTGGTGGCGGAGGACCTCGGGGTGATCACCGATGCGGTGACCGCGCTGCGCAAGAAGTACCGGATGCCCGGCATGAAAATCCTGCAGTTCGCCTTCGACAGCGGACCCGGCAACCCCTACCTGCCCTTCCGGCACAGCCGCGATGCCGTGGTCTACACGGGAACCCACGATAACGACACGACGCTGGGCTGGTATGAGGCGCTGCCGGCGGAGGCGCGTCGCTCGGTGGACGATTATCTGGGATTGCCGGGTGAGCCCATGCCCTGGCCGTTGATCCGCACCGCCCTCGGCTCGCGAGCAAATCTGGCCATCCTGCCGATGCAGGACGTGCTGAGTCTGGACGGCGACCACCGCATGAACACACCCGGCACCGCCGACGGCAACTGGACCTGGCGCTTCGCCTGGGAGCAGGTGACACCGGAGCTGCCGGCGCGACTGGCGCGCTTGGTGCGGCTCTACGGACGGGCGCCGTCGGACTGACGGGGCATCGCTTACAGCGACCAACTGTGACAGAATTGCGACAACAAGGGCGCCATCAGACTGTCATCTTCATGCTGTAGTCTGGGCCGATTTAACCAAAGATACGAGAGACGCAGAGGGCATGGCAGCGAAGACCAAGGCCACATTGGCGGACAAATTCGACCAAAAGGTCTTCGACGCCATCTACTCCCGGGCACTCGTTTACAACACCTGTTGGGAAGACCCGGCGGTGGACCGCCAGGTGCTCAACATCGGCGCCGGCGACCGCATGCTGGTCATCACCAGCGCCGGCTGCAACGTGCTCGACTACGTGCTGTTGGGGCCGGAGCAGATCCATGCGGTGGATGCCAATCCCCGCCAAAACGCGCTGCTCGAGCTGAAGCTCGCGGGCATCCGCCGGCTGGAGTTCGAGGACTTCTTCGCCGCCTTCGGCCGCGGCTACCATCCGCGCTTCGAGCAGCTCTATCGCACGCAACTGCGTGGGCATCTCTCGCCCTTCGCCCGCGGCTTCTGGGACAAGCGCGTGCGCTGGTTCGGCAATCCCAGGGGCAGCTTCTATTTCCACGGCCTCTCGGGCATCGTCGCCAAGTCCTTCCATGCCTATCTGCGCTTTCGGCCGCGGCTCGCCAGCAGTATCCGTGAGCTGTTCGAGACCCGCTCGCTGGACGATCAGCGCCGCATCTACGACGATCGCGTGCGGCCATTGTTCTGGACCCCCGGCGTCAACTGGACCCTGTCGCGGCAGCTCACCATGAGCATGCTCGGTGTGCCGCATCCGCAGCGCAAAGAGGTGCAGCAGCAGCACGAGCGCGGCGTGGCGGGCTATGTGCGGGAGTCCATCGAGTACGTGTTCCGACAACTGCCGGTGTGGACCAACTACTTCTGGATGGTCTACCTGCGCGGCAGCTACAGCGAGCACTGCTGTCCGGAGTACCTCAAGCCCGAGAACTTCACCGCGCTCAAGAACGGACTGGTCGAGCGCATCTCGCTGCACACGGCGACGGTGGCCGAACTGCTCACCGCAAGCGACCGTCGCTATTCCAAGTATGTCCTGCTCGACCACATGGACTGGATGAGCTCCTACCATCCGGACGCCCTGGTCGAGGAGTGGGCACTGATCCTGAAGCGCGCGCGGGATGATGCCCGCATCATCTTCCGCAGTGCCCATGCGGCGCCGCAGTATCTGCAGCGCCTGGAGATCGGTGCGGAGGGCACGCCCCTGCAGGAGCGCCTGCACTTTCACCCGGAGCTCGCCGCGGCGCTGCAGCCGCTGGATCGCGTGCACACCTATGCCGGCTTCCATGTCGCCGATGTCCTGGCCTGAGGGCGTGAGCCGGCGCCGCTGCCCGAGCTTGGCCGAGTCGGCGGCGCCATCCCCTGGCCGGTCCGTTCGAGGCGAGTCGCCCATGGCAGCCCACGCACCACAACGCGGGCGGCGATCATGTCCTTAGCCGGCGACGCCCGTGTGCTCTGGTCCATGCTGCGTGGGCAGCCCAGGCACGGCGAGCATGCCGAGCGTCTCGCCGCCTTCTACGGCCCGCAGGCGCGCCAGTACGACGCCTTCCGCGAGCGCCTCCTCCAGGGCCGCGCCGAGATGTTGGATGATCTGCTCCAGGCGCTGGCCGTCCAGCGCGGCACGCTGGACGGCGCCCACATCGTCGAGCTCGGCGGCGGTACCGGCCGTAACCTATTGTTCCTCGATGACCGGCTGCCGCGTCTTGGTCGCATCCAGGTGGTGGATCTCTGTGCGCCGCTGCTCGCCGAAGCACGCCGGCGCTTCGGCGAACATCGCAACGTCGAGATCATCGAAGCCGACGCCTGTACCTGGCAGCCGCCGGCCCCCGTGGATGCCGTGTATCTATCGTATGCGCTGACCATGATCCCGGACTGGCGGGCGGCGCTGGACAATGCGCTGGCCATGCTGAAGCGGGGCGGCGTGCTGGGGGTGGTGGACTTCTATGTTTCCGAGCCGGCGCCGGCGGCGGGGCTCGCTCGACACGGCTGGGTCACCCGGACGTTCTGGCCGCGATGGTTTGCGCACGACGGTGTGCGTCCCAACCCCGCGCACCTGCGGGCCCTGCGCGGGCGCCTGCCCGAGCATGCGCTGGTCGAGGCGCTGGCGCCGGTGCCTTATCTACCCCTGGCGCGGGTCCCTTACTATCGGTTTGTTGGCAGAACCGCCCGGTAGGCGCCCGGGCCGGGCTCGGGTGCCGCCATGGCGGTTGAATTCCGGGCTTTCCCCGCCATGCTCCGACGGCGAGCCCAGCCTGTATTCCGGTGACCATGCATCACCCATCCGTCATACATCCCGTTACGGTGCCGAGCGCCCACCGCCGTCGGCAACCGCCCGGCGAGCACCCATCGCCATCGGCAGTGACGGCACCAACACACGCAGATTCTGCACCAGCAGCGCAGGCACACTAAGTCCCGCAGCCGCCCCGCCAAGACCACGCACCAGCCCCAGGCCGGCGGCGGCGCCATCGGGCAATCGAGCCAATCGACACGCTTATTACCTGGCACAACGCCGTGCATGCTGCGCAAGCCCGGGTGTCGTGCGCGGGCTGGCGCGCAATCGCAACAAAAGGGAGGTCCGTATGCCGCAAGACTCGTCATCCATGCAGCCATTCGCTGCAGACTTGCGATCCCGTCTCGCCGCCGATTACCGCCGTGTGCGTGCCCTGAGCGAGCACCTCTGTGAGCCCTTGGCCGTGGAGGATTATGTGCTTCAGACCGCCGTGGAAACCAGCCCGCCGCGCTGGCATATCGCCCACGTCTCCTGGTTCTTCGAGACTTTTCTGCTGCGGCCCTTCCTGCCCGGCTACCGGGTCTTCCACCCGCGCTTCGAGTACCTGTTCAACTCCTACTACGAGCAGACGCAGACGGGCTTCTGGCCGCGTGCGGAGCGCGGTCTGTTGTCCCGCCCCACGGTGGCAGAGGTCTACGACTACCGCCGCCATGTGGACGCGGGCATGGCGCGACTGCTGGCGCAGTGCGCCGATGCACACTGGCCCGTGGTGGCCGAGCGTCTCGCCATCGGCCTCAATCATGAGCAGCAGCACCAGGAATTGCTCGTCACGGATATCAAGTACAACCTGGCCTATAACCCGCTCAAGCCGGCCTACCGCGAGGACTTGCCGCAGACGCCTCTCGCCGATCCGGATGCCGTGGCTTACCTGGGCTTCGATGGCGGTGTCGCCGAGATCGGCGCCGACCCCGCCGCCGGCTTCGCCTATGACAACGAGACGCCGCGCCACCAGGTGCTGCTGCGGCCTTATCGGCTCGCGGATCGACTGGTGACCAACGCCGAGTATCTGGCGTTCATCGCCGATGGTGGCTACCGTAATCCGGCGCTCTGGCTCGCCGACGGCTGGGACGCGGTGCAGCGGTATGGCTGGCGGGCGCCGCTGTACTGGGAACCGCTGGCGGCTGCCGCCGGCACCGAGCTGGCGCGCGCCGATGCCTGGCAGCAGATGACCCTGGGCGGCTTGCGGGCACTGCATCCGGCGGAGCCGGTCTGCCATGTGAGCTACTTCGAGGCCGACGCCTTCGCCCGCTGGGCGGGCAGGCGTTTGCCCACGGAGGCCGAGTGGGAAGTCGCGGCGGCCGCGGTGCCCGTCGTCGGCAACTGTGTCGATCAAGGCGTGCTGCATCCGCTGCCGGCGCCGGCGCGCCCGGCCGACGGTGGGCTGCGGCAACTCTTCGGCGACTGCTGGGAGTGGACCGCCAGCGCCTACCTGGCCTACCCGGGCTACCGGCCCCCGGCGGGGGCGCTGGGCGAGTACAACGGCAAGTTCATGTGCGCGCAGATGGTCATGCGTGGCGGCTCCTGCGCCACCTCGCAGAGCCACACCCGCGCCAGCTACCGCAACTTTTTCTACCCCCACGAGCGCTGGCAGTTCAAGGGCATTCGACTGGCGGAGGACCAATAATGCAGTCGCAGACCACCACGGGAACCGCGGCCGCGCGTCGCGTGCACTTTCATGACCTGCATCCCGCGCCTGCGGACATGCGCGCCGAGGTGCTGGCGGGACTCGCGCTGCCACAAAAGCGCCTCTCGCCCAAATTCTTCTACGACGCCGACGGCTCGCGGCTGTTCGACGCCATCTGCGCGCTGCCGGAGTATTATCCCACCCGCACCGAGATCGGCATCCTGCGCCGCCACGGCGCCGAGATGGCTGCGCGCCTGGGTCGCGAGGCCCTGCTCATCGAGCTCGGCAGCGGCTCGAGTGTAAAGATCCGTACCCTGCTCGAGGCTCTGCGGCCGGCGGTCTATATGCCGGTGGACATCTCCAGGGAGCATCTGCTGCAGTCGGCTGAGGCGCTGGCGGCGGCCTTTCCGGCGCTCGATGTCCATGCGGTCTGCGCCGACTATTCCAGCGCCTTCGTGCTGCCGGTGGATCACCATGACCACCCGCGGGCGGCGTTCTTCCCGGGCTCGTCCGTCGGTAACTTCGAGCCGCCGGCGGCGGCTCGGCTCATGGCCCGGGTGGGGCAGATCCTTGGACCCGGCGGCCGCCTGCTGATCGGTGTGGACCTGATCAAGGATGTGCATCGCCTGGAGGCGGCCTACAACGATGCCGACGGCGTCACCGCTGCTTTCAACCTGAATCTGCTCACGCGCATCAACCGCGAGCTCGGGGCGGATTTCGACCGCGATGCCTTCCGTCACGAGGCCATCTTCAACGCCGCGCTCGCCCGCGTGGAAATGCACCTCATCAGCACCCGTGCACAGCGGGTCACGGTCGCCGGCGAGACCTTCGCCTTCGCCGAAGGCGAGTCCATCCACACCGAATGCTCCTACAAATACCGCATCGACGGCTTCCATGCCCTCGCCGCCGAGGCCGGCTTCGCCGCTGAGCAGGTGTGGACCGATGCTGACGACCTGTTCAGCGTGCATTGCCTGGTGTACGGCTAGGCGCGATGCAAGCCCTGGTGGATTTCCTCAGCTTCCGGGCTTTTCTAAGCCCGGCGGTGCTGATGGGCTTCTACTATCTGGGGGCCGTGGTCATGCCGGTGGCGGCCTGGCTGTTCGCGCTGTGGCTGCGGCGGCGGTTCGTGGCGCTGCAACGCGCCGAGGCGCAGGGTAAAGCGTTGTTGCTGCAGCTGACGCGGGCACGCGAGCGTTGGCTCATCGGCGCGCTGTTCGGCGCCATGTTCCTCATGATGGAAATCTTCTGGCGCATGCTGTTCGAATACCTGATCGGCTTCATTCGGGCGCTGCAGGTCATCATTGCGCAGGGTGGCATTGCTTAGGCGCGCGGTGGGCCGCGATACCAGCGGGTAATGTCCACGTGACTGACGACGATGCCGCCGCCGCCGTGCACGATGGGTGCGGCATGCATCGCAAACCAGCGCTCGCCATCGTCGCCATGGTAGGGATAGATCATGGAGAGCTCATCGCTGGCGCCGCGGATGAGCTTGTCGAGCCCATCGCGCAGCTGACGCTCGAGGTCCGCACCGAAGCCGCGGTCGCCGGCCCAGGCATCGGGGTAGCGACCACCGAGACCGCCCTCGGCATGATGGCTCGATGCGAATTCACGCCAGGCGTGATTGATCATTTTCACCTCGCCATCGTCATCGAGCAGCGCCACGTGCTCGGGCAGGGAGTCCAGCACCGCCTGCAGCCGCTCGGCATTGCGCAGGACGGTGACGTCGACGAAGGTGGCCACCGCACCGCGGGCCTCGTGCTCGCGCACGGAGTAAGGGAGCACCCGCAGCAGGTAGAGCCGACCGTTGGCGGCGCGGATTTCGCGCTGGGTCATCTCGCCCTCGGCGATGGTGCGCTTGAGCTCGGCGACGAATTCCGGGTAGTCCAACAGGTTGGTAAAGTCTTCGATGGAGCGCCCGAGATCGCCGCTGCGGATCTTGAACAGGCTGGTCGCCTCGGGTGTGAAGCGTGTCAACAGCAGTTGCTCGTCGACGAAAATCGTCGCAATCGCAGCGGCCTTGGCCATGTTGTCGAGGTCCGCGTTCAGGCGGTTCAGGATCTCGATCTTCTCCTGGTTCTCAGCGTTGACCGTATAAAGCTCCTCGTTGACCGATTGCAGTTCCTCGTTGGAGGACTGCAGCTCCTCGTTGGAGGCCATGAGCTCTTCGTTGGTGGCCTGCAGCTCTTCGTTGGCGGTCTCCAACTCTTCGATGGTGGCCTGCAGGCTCTCGCGGGTGGCGGCCAGCTCCCGCTCCAGGGTTTGCACCCGCTCGGCGTGCTCCTGGTCCAGGTTCATGGTCTCGATGGCGCCGATTCTGGCGGTGCCGTCGTCGATGGGTGCGATGTCCGGCTCGAAGGAGAGCAGCAGGTGCGGCTCGCCTTGCTCGAGGGAGACGCTGCGCGCCACCAGGCGCAGCCGCTCACAGGCGCCGTCCGGCAGCTGCATGGTGAGCAGATCCGAGCGCAGTGGCTCGTGCCCGCGGGCGGTTTTGTGCAGTAAGGCCTGTGCCACCGGTGCCAGTGTGGGTGGCAGCAGCTTGGCGAGATCCAGCGTGACGGCACCCTCGCCGATGCGCAGGTAATGCGTGACGTCGCCGAAGACGTGCATCAGCTCCTGGTTGGCGTTGAGCAGCAGACTGGTGGGTGCATAGGAGCGTAGCAGGACGGATTCGCCGGCCTCGATGACGGCGGCGTCGGTGAGCTGACGGTCCCTGTGCGCGTGGCGCCGCGGATGCGCGCCGGCGCCGCCCGTGAGTCGCTGCAACTGCGACGCTCCCGTGTCCAGCGGCAGCGCCAGATGGCGCAGGATGCGGAAGACCTTGGCCTTGGAGTTGACGGCGGTGAAATCCGTCTGCAGCTGCGCCAGGGTCTCGCTGGAGCCGAGGAACAGGAAGCCGCCGGGGGCGAGGGCGTATTGCAGGCGTCGCAACGCCCGGTCCTGGGCCTCGGCGCGAAAGTAGATGAGCAGGTTGCGGCAGGACACCAGATCCATGCGCGTGAACGGCGGGTCCTGCAGCAGATTGTGCCGCGCGAAGACGATGTTCTGGCGGATCTCGTTTTTGATGACGAAATGGTTGCCGCGCTTGTAGAACCACTGCTCCAGGCGCTCGGGTGAGACCTCGGTGGTGATGGCCTCGGAGAAGACGCCGGCGCTGCCGAAGTCGACGTTGTGCTGTTCCACGTCGGTGGCGAACAGCTTGACGGGCGGCCAGCGGCGGGTGCGGGCACAGGCCTCGGCGAAGAGGATGGCGATGGAATAGGCCTCCTCGCCGGTGGAGGCGCCGGGCACCCAGACGCGGATGGGCTGATTCTCGCTACGCTCTTTGACGATGGTGTCGATGGCGGTCTGGGCCAGCACTTCGAAGGCGACGGGATCGCGGAAGAAGCTGGTGACCGGGATCAGCAGTTCCCGGCGCAGGGCGTTGAGCTCGGTGCGGTCGCCGTCCAGGAGCCGGGCGTAGTTCTCCAGGTCCGGCACATGGCGCACCTGCATGCGGCGCTCGATGCGACGCATCACCGTCGCCGGCTTGTACTCGCGGAAGTCGATGCCGCCCTGGTGCTGCAGCAGGTGCATCGTCTCTTCCAGCGCGCTCTGGCGGTCGGCGGTGATGCCTTCCTCCGAGGGGCGGATGCGCGGACGCGGCGCCTGGCTGATGTGGTCCATGACACGCGGGCCCAGCTCTTCGGGCGGCAGGGTGCCATCCACGAGGCCGGTGGCGATGACGCTGCGCGGCATGCCGTCGAACTTGGCGGATTCCGGCTCCTGCGCCAGCAGCAGGCCGCCGGCGTCGTTGATGGCGACGGCACCACGGGTGCCGTCGGAGCCGGTGCCGGATAGCACCACGCCGATGGCGTGCTTACCAAACTCCCGCGCCAGGGCGGTGAAGAAGAGATCGATGGGCAGGGTCAGGCCGCGTGGATTCTTCGGGCTCAGGCGCAACTGGTTATGGGCGACGCTCATGACGCTCGCCGGCGGGATCAGGTGTACCCGGTCCGGCTTGATGTCCATGCCGTCCTCGACGGTGACCACCGGCATCCCGGTGTGGCGGCCGAGTAGATTGCCCATCATGCTCTTGTGGTCCGGCGACAGATGCTGGATCACCACATAGGCGGCCCCGGACTGGGCCGGCAGGCCGTGAAAGAAGCGCTCCAGCGCGTCGAGGCCGCCGGCGGAGGCGCCCACGGCGACGACGTAGAATCTGGCTTCGGCGGCGATATCCTCGATGGGCGGCAGATCGATGCCGCTGCTGGTGTCTGGCATGGGGAACGGCTCTGTGCTTGCTGTCCAGCGTTATCTGTACGGATTGTACGCTATTGCCGCATCCGAGCCTCGTTCACGCTCGGGGCTTGCGCGCGCGCTTCGGGTCCGAATCTCTACGGTGCCGACGTCGCCCGGATACCGCCGCGGCTTGATCCCCGTCATGCGCGGCGGTTGCGGCCACGGGGATCAGCGCATCACAATGTCCATGCTTTCCGATGGGTGCCCCGGCCGTTGGCAGCCGCAAGCTGCGCGGTGGCGGGGTTAAACGGGAAGCCGGTCCAACGCGGCCGGTGGCGCTGAAGAAGATGTGATCGAGTTGGATGCGATCCAATTGGACCCGCTCCAGCGGGCCCTGCTCCAACGGGATAAGACCCGGCAGAGCACGATCCACAGCGCCCCGACACGCGTGATGCCGGCGCTGCCCCCGCAACGGTAGGCGAGTCAAGCCGCGACGACATGCCACTGTGGCCCTCGGGCTGCGGGAAGGTGTCGCGGTCGCGAACGCATCCGGCCAGCGCGCTCGGTTCTCCCCGGGCGGCTGCCGGCGCTTCGTGCTCGTGAGCCCGGATACCGGCCCCTTGGATGCTCGCGGCGTCGCGGAGGGCGGGGTCGGTGTGCCGGTGTCGCTCGTGTGTCCGCCGCAGCCATCCGCTCGACCCACAAGCCGTGGGCCGACGCCGCTGTGCGTCCTGCCTCGTCCATCGTCCACGCCGCCCGCCGCCTCTCGGCGCTTGAATTCACCGAAATCCCCAGCGGGTGAGCGGGGAGTCGAGAGGCCCTACATGACACGAACCCAACCAACGTGCCCGCCGCGTCGCCGGGGTGGCGGCCTGCTCGTGGCAGCATCGCTGCTCTCGTGCACGAATCTTAGCCCGGCCAATGCGGCGACCGGTGCGGGCATCAACACTGAGGCGGCGGATGCCGGCTTCGTCGAGGACGTGGGCGAGGTGGACCCGGTGGTGGTCACCGCCACCCGCACCGCGCTCAGCGCCGATGACACCCTGGCGCCGGTCACCGTGGTGACGCAAAAGGATATCGCGCGCAGCCAGGCGCGCAGCACCATCGATGTATTGCGCGGACTGCCCGGCGTGACGCTCTCCAATTCCGGCGGGCCCGGGCGTGTGACCACCATGAACATCCGTGGTGCCAACACGAATCAAGTCCTGTTCCTGGTGGACGGTATCAAGGTGGGCTCCGCCACCACGGGCCGGACCCAGTTCCAGAACCTCCCCGTGGATCAGCTCGAGCGCATCGAAGTGGTGCGCGGCCCGCGCTCCAGCCTGTATGGCTCCGAGGCGGCGGGCGGCGTCGTACAGCTGTTCACGCGGCGCGGCGGCGGGCCGCTGCAAGCCTTCGGCAGCCTCACCGCCGGGCGCTACCAGAGCGCCGGCATCGCCGGCGGCATCCGCGGCGGTGGCGAGCGCGGGCGCTTCAACTTGTCGGGCAATTTCGATCAGACCGCCGGTTTCAATGCCTGTACGGGTCGCGGTGCGCCGTTTTTCGATGGCTGCGGCACCGACGAGCCGGACGCCGACGGCTATAGCAACACGGGCGTCAGCGCCAGCGCGGGCTACGACTTTTCGCGGCAGCTGAGCGTCGATGTCAATTTTCTGCGCAGTGAGAGCGACATCGATTTCGACGGCGCCTTCCAGAACCGGGCGCGGACGCGACAGCAAGTCGCCGGCGGGCGGGTACGGCTGCGCCCGCTGGACTTCTGGGACATCACCCTCACCGCCGGGCGCAGCTGGGATGAGGAGCGCAACTTCAAGGACGACACTTTCGTGAGCCGCTTCGATACCCGGCGCGACACCCTGAGCCTGCAGAACGACTTTGCCATCGGCTCGCAGCACCTGCTCACGCTGGGCGCCGATCATCAGCGGGACACGGTCTCGGCGACGGTCGACTATGCGGTGGACAGCCGCAAGAATACCGGCGTTTTCGGTCAGTATCAGGGCTGGCTCGGACCGGCCACGCTCAAGGCGAGCCTGCGCTACGATGACAATGAACAGTTCGGCAGTTACACCACCGGCGATGTGGCGCTGGGCTACGCGCTGACCTCCGATCTGCGCGTCACCGCCGGCTTCGGCACCGCCTTCACCGCGCCCACCTTCAACGACCTCTACTTCCCGGGCAGTCCGTTCTTCGCCGGCGGCAACCCGGACCTGCGGCCCGAGGAATCCCGCAGTGTCGAGCTCGGCCTGGCGGGGCGCACCGGTCCGGTGGACTGGAACCTGGATCTGTTCGAGACGCACATCGATGACCTGATCACCCTGGTGCCACCCACCTTCGCCGCCGAGAATATCGATCGGGCGCGTATCCGCGGCCTGGAGGCGGTGGCCCTGGGGCGGCTCTTGGGCACGGACATCGTCGCCAACCTCACCCTGCTGGACCCGCGCAATGAAGCCGACGGTCCGGACAATGGCAACCTGCTGGCGGGCCGGCCGGAGCAGACCTTCCGGCTGGACCTGGACCGGCGCTTCGACAAGATCGGCATCGGCGCCACGTTCTTCGCCGCCGGACGGCGCTTCGACGACCCGGCCAACACGGTGCGCCTGGACGGCTACAGTCTGTTGGATCTGCGGGCGTCCTACGCCTTCAGCGACGCGCTGCAGATCCAGGCGCGGCTCGAGAATGTCTTCGATGAGGACTACGAGACCGTGGCCTTCTACAATCAGCCGGGACGCGGGCTCTATGTGACGCTGAGATACACGCCTGAGTAAGGTGCGGGGGTGCGCGGTGCCAGGACCGAGGCCCAGCGCACCCGCGCACCCGCACCCGCACCCGCACCCCGCAACCCGATGCTCTATCCTCACAACTCGACACCCCACGACCATGCACACCCTCATCCTAGGCGGCGTGCGCTCCGGCAAGAGCCGGCTCGCCGAGCGCCTGGCCCGTGAGTCGGGCGACGCCGTCACTTATATCGCCACGGCCCGGCCGTCGGATGACGAGATGGCCGCGCGCATCGCCGCCCACCGCGAGCGCCGGCCGGCGCACTGGCGGCTGGTGGAAGAGCCGCTGGCGCTGGTGGACGTGCTGCGGCGGGAGGCCGCCGCCGGGCGCTGCGTGCTGGTGGAATGCCTCACGCTCTGGCTCAGCAACCTGCTCTGGGCCGATGACGAGACGCGGCTGCAGCAGGCGCTGGCGGCGCTGCCCGCCCTGCTGCCGACGCTGCCCGGGCGCGTCATCTTCGTCGGCAACGAAACCAATCTGGGCGTCATCCCCATGCATGCGCTGGCGCGGCGTTATTGCGACCTCGCGGGCAGCCTGCATCAGCAGCTGGCCGCCCATTGCCAGGCCGTCTACTTCACCGCCGCCGGTCTGCCGCTGGCGCTGAAGGGACCGCCATTGACAGGAGATTCCCCATGACTGACGACTGGTTCCGGGCTGCGGCCGCGCCGCCCGACGCCGGGGCCGCGGGCCTCGCCGCCGCCCGCCAGGGCCAGCTTACCAAGCCGCCCGGTGCCCTCGGCGGGCTCGAGACCCTGGCGGTGCGCCTGGCGGGCTTGCAGCGTCGGCCAAAGCCGCGTGTGGACCGGGTCTGGATGACGGTGTTCGCCGCCGACCATGGCGTCGCGGCCGCCGGTGTGTCGGCCTTCCCGCAGGCCGTCACCGCACAGATGGTGGCCAACATGGCCGCCGGCGGCGCCGCCATCTCGGTGCTGGCGCGTGAGATCGGCGCGTCGCTGGAGCTGGTGAACCTGGGGACGGTGGCGCCGGTGCCGGCGTCGGCGCTGGTGCGCGAGGCGGTCATCGCCGCCGGCACCGCCGACTTCACCCAAGGGCCGGCGATGACCGCCGCCGAGCTGACCCGGGCCCTCGACGCCGGGGCAGCGGCGGTGGCGCGGGCGCAGGCGGGCGGCGCCGAGCTGTTCATCGGCGGTGAAATGGGCATCGGCAATACCACGGCGGCGACGGCCGTAGCCTGTGCGCTGCTGGAGGCGAGGCCTGCGGACCTGGTTGGGTCGGGCACGGGGCTCGATGATGCCGGTCTGCAGCGCAAGGCGGCCATCATCGAGCAGGCCCTGGCGCTGCATGCCGATGGGCTCACCGACCCCGCCGCGGTGTTGGCGAGGGTGGGCGGCTTCGAGATCGCCGCCCTGGCGGGCGCCTACGTTGCCTGTGCCCAGCGCGGTCTGCCGGTGCTGGTGGACGGCTTCATCAGCACCGCCGCCGCCCTGGCCGCCGTGCGGCTCTGCGCCGGCGCCGAGGCTTGGCTGCTGCGCTCGCACCGCTCGGCCGAGCAGGGCCACGGGGCCATGCTGGCTGCGCTGGGAGGGGAGACCCTGCTCGATCTCGGCATGCGTCTCGGCGAGGGCAGTGGCGCCGCCGTCGCCGTGCCGCTGCTGCGACTCGCCTGTGCACTGCACAACGATATGGCGACCTTCGCCGAGGCCGGCGTGGCCGCCGGCGTCGAGGCCGTCGACGCCACCTGCGGCGGAGACCAGCGGTGAGTGGCCCGCAGGCGCTGGGGCGTTGGGTGGATCTGCTGCGCCATGGCGAGGCCGCCGGCGGCGCTTGCTTCCGGGGCAGCCGCGACGACCCGCTCACGGCCGCCGGCTGGGCGCAACTGGAGGCCGCCACGGCGACGGATGCGGCCGCCGGGTATTGGGATGGCGTGTTCTGCTCGCCGGCGCAGCGCTGCGCGGCCTTCGCCGCCGCCCTCGGCGAGCGTCTCGGCGTGCCGGTGACGCCGCTGCCGGCGCTGCGGGAGCGTGATTTTGGTGCCTGGGAGGGGCAGCCGGCGGACGCACTGCCGCCGGCGGACCTCGCGGCCTTCTGGACGGATCCCGCGAGCTTCACGCCGCCGGGCGCAGAGCCGCTGGGCGATTTTCGCGCCCGCGTCGGCGCGGGCTGGCGGGCGGTGATGGCGCAGGCCGGATGCCGGGCGCTGGTGGTCACCCACGGCGGCGTGGTGCGTGCGATCCTCGGTGACGTGCTGGGGCTTGCGGATGCATCCCTGTTGTTATTGGAAGTGCCCCACGCCTGCCGCACGCGTATCCGGCTGCCGGAGCCACAAGCCGGCGGGCTGGCGAGCCTGGTGGCCCATGGCTGCCGCTGACCTGGCCCATGCACCGGCCTCGCCGGCGGTTGGGGGTGGTGGCACCGCTCGCGCCCGGGCCCGCTTGCCCGTGGGTCAAGGTGCTGCTACCGTGCCCGACGGACCTGTCGGCAACGAACGCTGCACATAGGCATTGCGATGGCCACCAGCCTGCTCGCCCTGCTCGACGACATCGCCACCGTGCTCGACGATGTGGCCGTGCTGACCAAGGTGGCGGCACGCAAGACCGCCGGCGTCCTGGGCGACGATCTGGCCGTCAATGCCGAGCAGGTGACCGGCGTGCGGGCTCAGCGGGAAATCCCCGTGGTGTGGGCGGTGTTCAAGGGCTCGCTGCTGAACAAGATCATCCTGGTGCCGGTGGCGCTGTTGCTGAGTGTCATTGCGCCCTGGCTGCTGACGCCGCTACTGATGGCGGGCGGTCTCTTCCTGAGCTACGAGGGCTTCGAGAAGCTCTCGCACAAGTATCTGCACCCGCATGCCGATCGCGACCGGCACCAGGCGCTGGCGGATGCGCTGGCCGATCCCGCGGTGGACTTCGCGCAGTTGGAGCGCGACAAGATCAAGGGCGCCGTGCGCACCGATTTCGTGCTCTCGGCGGAAATCGTCGTCATCACCCTGGGCATCGTCGCCACCGCGCCGCTGCCCATGCGCATCACGGTGCTCACGGGCATCGCACTCTTGATGACCGTCGGGGTGTATGGGCTCGTGGCCGGCATCGTCAAGCTCGACGACGCCGGGCTCTATCTGTCCAAGCATGCAGGTCAGGGGTGGTGGCGGGATCTGCTGCGCCGCCTCGGACGCGCGCTCCTGTCCGGTACGCCCTACCTGATGAAAACCCTGTCCGTGCTCGGCATGGTCGCCATGTTTTTGGTGGGGGGCGGTATTCTGGTGCACGGTATCCCGGCGCTGCACCACGGCGTCGAGCATCTGGCCCACGTGGTCCACGGCGTGCCCGCGCTGGAAGGTCTTCTGGGGGTGTTCGCCAATGGCCTGGTGGGCGTCGCCGCAGGCGCCGCCACCCTCACGGCGGCGACCTACGTCGGTCGTTGGCGCACCGGCGCGGGCTGATCGCCGGCGTGCGATGGCGGATGCGCCAGCCAGTCCGGTGGTGACCGCGCTCACGCATGCCTGGCGGGCGCTGTTGCTCGCCGGGCGCTTTCTCACGCGCTGGCCCTTCCCGGCCGCGGTGGATGCGCCGCCGTTCCTCTATGGCAGCGCCGCGCCGTTCTATCCTGTCATCGGTCTGTTGCTCGGGTCGGTGCTCGCGGCCGTCGCGCTCGCGGGCCGGGCGCTGGGGCTGGCCGATGGTGCTGGCGCCGCGGTACTGGCCCTGTTGGTGCTGGGGCTTTGGGTCTGGTCCACCGGCGCGTTGCATCTGGACGGGCTCGCCGATTGCGCCGATGCCTGGGTGGGGGGGCTCGGCAGCCGCGAGCGCACCCTGGCAATCATGAAAGATCCGCACATCGGCGCCATGGGTGTGGTGGTGCTGGTGCTGGTGCTGTTGGCGAAGCTGGTGGCGTTGTGGGTGGTGCTGGATGTCAGCGCCGGCGCCGAGGGCGCCGGACTCTGGCACGGGCTCTGGGTGCTCGTCGGTGTACCGGTGCTCGCCCGGGCACAGATCCTGTGGCTGGTGCTCACAACGTCGGCGGCGCGGCCTGAGGGCCTGGGCGCCGCCTTGGGGGCCTATCTGCCGCGTGGTCCGGCCTGGTTCGCCGCCGCTTTCGGCAGTGCTGCCGTGTTTGGCCTCATCGCCGGCACCGGGCTGGCGGTGGCGCTCATGGCCGCCGCCGCGATGGCTTGGGTGCTGCTTGGTTGGCGGCGGTCGTTGCTGCAGCGCCTGGGCGGTTACACCGGCGACGGCATCGGTGCGCTGGTGGAGTTGACCGAGACCCTGGTGCTCTTGGCCGTTGCGCTGACACTGGCCGCGGACGGCGGCCTCGTGTCAGCGCCTGCATAACGATTCCGCGCCGGCGGGGCCAAGCATCGACGACGGATCTGGCGCTGGTCCCGTGAGCTGGTCCCGTGATCGGTGGCCGGCTGTTCCGGGGGTGGCCGACCCCGCCGCTCAGGGCTGCGCGCTCACCGCCTCCATGGCGGCCTCGTAGCGCGTGCCCAGGGCGTCTCGCAAGCCCGCTGACTTGGCGCCGGCACAGCCGCCCAGCTCGCGCAGCCTGGTGAGGAAATCCTCTCGCATGCGCGCCTGGGCATCGCGGTAGTAGCCCTCGGGGAAGAGGTCGTCCAGCACGTCCAACACCGTCATGCGAAAGCGGCTCACGAGCTCTTTGTTGAGGTTCTCGGTGCGCCGTCCGGACTGGTCGTTGCGGCAACGGGCATTGTAGAGGTCGAGCTCGAAAGCGGCTTCGACGGCCTCGACCAGCAGCGCGCGGTCGGCGTCGGTCAGAAACGCCTCATCAACGGCGACGAGCGTCGCCGATGGCAAGCCCAGCAACAGTACGAGTGCGGTCGCGAGCCACATCCTGCGGGGATGGGCATGGGGCGGCGGTCGCATTCGGCAACGGGCAGCCTCGCCTCTGAAGGGCATGCGCACGCTCCTCAACTGCGTCCGTACACGGGTACCGCGGCGCCGCTGATACAGCGTGCCGCCTGCGAGGTGAGGAACAGCATCACGTCGGCGAGGGCGTCCGGAGGCACCCAGGTGTCGTGATCGTTGTCCGGCATGGCCGCCCGATTCTGCGGTGTGTCCACGGTCCCGGGCAGAATACAGTTGACATTGATGTCGAGCGGCTTCGTCTCCGCCGCCAGGCTCTCGGTGAGGGATACCACCGCCGCTTTGGCGGCGCAGTAGGGCCCCATGTTGCCCTGACCCTGCAGGGCGGCGCGGGCGGCCACATTGACGATGCGGCCGTAGCCGGCGTTGCGCATCAGGGGCATGACGGCGCGGGCCATGTGGAAGACCGAACGGGCGTTGAGGTCCAGCATCAGATCCCAGGTGGCGTCGTCGGTGGCGTCCAGCGTCGGGCCCATGGCGAAGCCGCCGGCGATGTTGGCAAGGATGTGGATGTGCTCGAATCGCTCTTGTACAGCACTCACGGTTCCGTGCACCGATGCCGGATCGAGCAGGTCCACGCCGAAGCTGGCGGCGTCGGTGCCCTGGGGCAGTTGGCCCACCAGCCGGGCCATGGCTTCGGCGTCGTGGTCCAGCAGCGCGATGCGCGCGCCCGCCTGCGCTAGTTTATGGCACAACGCCGAGCCGAGGTTGCCGGCGGCACCGGTCACCACGGCGACTTGGCCTTGGAATTCGCTCATCGGGTTGGTCTCCTGACTCGAAGATGGTGTTGCACTGGCACCGCTGTCAGTTGAGGGCACGCAGGGCCTGCGTAAAGCACTGGCGATGCGGCTTGGCGGCGCGGGGTGCACTGGTCGCGATGCCATGCGACGGCCCGGCGCACCTTGTATGATAGCGCCCATGACGCATGTCCACGCCGATCGAATGGTTGTGGCGGGCGCCGGGGTTGCAGCCGCCCGGGCGCCCGCCCCGCGGCGCGTTGCTGGCGCGTGCCGCGACCAGCGCGCAGACAACACGCCGGAGTATCGTTGATGGAATGGCTGTTCCTGCTGCTGCCGGTGGCCGCCGCCAGCGGCTGGTGGCTGGCGCGCCGCACACCCCGTTACGCCGGCGCCCAGAACGAGCGCGAGCCGGTGTTCTTTCGCGGGTTCAACCATTTGCTGAACGAGCAGCCGGACAAGGCCATCGACGCCTTCCTCGAGCTCGCTGAAGTCGACAGCGAGACGGTGGAGACGCACCTGGCATTGGGTGCATTGTTCCGTCGCCGCGGCGAAGTCGACCGCGCCATCCGCATCCACCAAAATCTGGTAGCGCGGCCGAGCCTCGGCGATGCCCAGCGCGGCTTTGCGCTGTACGAGCTCGGGCGTGACTACATGCTCGCCGGGTTGTTCGACCGCGCCGAGAGCCTCTTCAGGGAGCTGGTAGAGCGCCAGGTGCTGCAGCGGCGTGCGCTGCGCGCCTTGATCGAGATCTATCAGGCCGAAAAGGAATGGCTGAAATGCCTGGAGACCGCCGAGGCGCTGGAGCGCGTCAGCGACGTGTCGCTGCGTACCGAGATTGCGCAATACCATTGCGAGCTCGCCGAGCAGTGCCTGCGCGATGATAAGCCCGATCGGGCGCGCTCGCACCTGCTGGATGCTCAATGCGTAGACGCAGACTGCATCCGCGCAAGCCTGGTGCAGGCCCGCATGGAGCTCAATGCCGGTGATGCCGAGACCGCCGCGGTCTTGTATCATCGGGTTGCACAGCGTGGTCCCCGCTACCTACCGGCGCTTCTGCCGGAGTTCGTGGCGTGCTGGCAGCGCCTCGGGCGCACGTCCATCACCGCGCAGCTGCAGGCCTTGTTCGAGCAGCACCCGTCGCCGCCGTTGATGCTGCGGCTCTGCGACGCCATCGAGGCCGAGCGGGGGGGTAACGCAGCGCGGGAGTTTCTGGTGGGCTATCTCGGCCGTCGTGCCGACCTCTCGGGTGTCGGGCGCCTGCTTGCCCTGCGTCGGCAGGCACAGCCGGCGGGGTCGACGGAAGATGGCGTCATGCTCGCGGTGATCGCCCGTAAGCTCGCGGCGAGCCCCGACTATCAATGCGACCACTGCGGCTTCGAAGCCCGCGAGCTGCATTGGCAGTGTCCAAGCTGCAAGTGCTGGGGCAGCATCAAGGCCGTCGAGCCCGAGCCCATCGGCGAGCCGGCCGTACTGCGTCAGCGCCAGACGGCCTGAATCCCGGACGGCGTGAACCCAGACGGTCTGCGCCGCGGATGGCCCGCATACGGGGGATGGCCTGACCGCAGGCGCGCCCCAACCGATCTTGACCGGGCAGCAGCGGTGAGGGGCTCGGGATGGACGTCCGTTTTCGACCTACGGGGCTTCACACACAGGACGCGGCAGCCATGATCATGCCCACGGAACCACGCATCATCGTCGCGCTGGACTTCGCCGACAGCGCTCCCGCGCAGTCCCTACTGGAGCGGCTGGACCCGGCGCAGTGCCGGATCAAGATCGGTAAGGAACTGTTCACCCGCGCGGGGCCTGCGCTGGTGACCCGGGCCGTGGATGCGGGCTTCGCGGTCTTCCTGGATCTCAAATTCCACGATATTCCCAACACTGTCGCCGGCGCCTGCGCTGCGGCGGCGGATCTTGGTGTGTGGATGGTCAATGTCCACGCCCAGGGGGGACCGGCCATGCTCGCCGCCGCAGCCGAGCGGCTGGCACAGCGTACCGAGCGCCCCCTGCTGGTCGCGGTCACCGTCCTCACCAGCTTGGCTGCCGAGGATCTCGCGGCGATCGGCTGCCCTGGAACGCCGGCGGCGCGGGCGCTCGAGCTGGCCGGCCTGGCGCAGGCGGCGGGGCTCGATGGGGTGGTGTGCTCGCCGCAGGAGGCCTCTGCGCTGCGCGCGCGCTTCGGTGCGGATTGCCTGCTGGTGACCCCGGGTGTGCGCCCGGCGAGCGCCGCCGCGCATGACCAGAAGCGCATCATGACCCCCGCCGACGCCGTCGCCGCCGGCGCGGATTATCTGGTGGTGGGCCGGCCCATCACCGCGGCGCCGGAGCCGGCGACGGCGCTGGCCGCCATCGCCGCCGAGATCAACGACTGAGCGTATGGGCTGGAGCGACGCACCGCGTCGACCGGCGCCGGGATCTTCGAGCCGAGCAACACAGCACAGGAGTCAATATGGCGAAAATTCGCAAAGCCGTCTTTCCGGTGGCGGGCCTCGGGACACGTTTTCTGCCCGCCACCAAGGCGAGCCCGAAGGAGATGCTGCCGGTGGTGGATAAACCGCTGATCCAATATGCCGCCGAAGAGGCCGAGGCGGGCGGGGCCGAGCATCTCATCTTCATCACCGGCCGGCACAAACGCTCCATCGAGGATCATTTCGACAAGAACTACGAGCTGGAGACGGAGCTGCAGGATGCGGGCAAGGACAAGCTGCTGAAGCTGGTACAAAACGTGCTGCCGGAGCACGTGGATTGCATCTTCCTGCGTCAGCCGGAGGCCCTGGGTCTGGGGCATGCGGTGCTCTGTGCCAAGCCGGTGGTGGGCGATGAGCCCTTCGCCATCATCCTCGCCGATGACCTGATCCGTAACGACGACAAGGGCGTCGTGGCGCAGATGGCGGAGGTGTATGAGCGTACCGGCGCCAGCGTGCTCTGCGTGCAGGAGGTGCCGCACAGCGAGACCGACAAGTACGGTATCGTCGCCACCGAGCAACAACCCGATGGCAGCCTGCGGGTGGTGTCCATCGTCGAGAAACCGAAGCCCGACGCGGCGCCGTCCAATCTGGCCGTGGTGGGGCGTTATCTGCTGAGTCCGCGCATCTTCGAAAAACTGGAGCAGACCCGGCCCGGTGCCGGCGGCGAGATCCAGCTCACCGACGCCATCGCCGCGCTCCTGGAAGAGGAGCCGGTGGTGGCCTATGCGTTCGAGGGCAAGCGCTACGACTGCGGCAGCAAGGAAGGCTATCTGGAAGCGACGGTGGAGTACGCCCTGGCGCACCCCGAGCTTGGCGAGTCTTTCCGGGCCTATCTCAAGCAGTTGGCGGTTTGAGACGGCGCCATGGCAGGCGGGCTCGGTGCGGCGGCCGTCACGCCTGGCCGCCACGCCCGCCGCGCGCCAGCACACAGCGGCGGCGCAAGCGCTCAGCCCAAGAGCGCCTCTTCAAGCTGCGCGAGTGGCACGGCCCGCAGATAGGCTTCCAGCGTTTGGCGCTCGACGCCGCTGCCTTCCACCTGGACCTGGATGCGTGTGCCCACCAACAACAACAGCCGACTGGTGCCATCCTGGTGCAGTTCGAGCACGCCGCGGTAGCCCGCATGGGTGTAGGGGGTCGCACCCGGGCTCGCCTGCATCAGGGTCGTCAGCATCGACAACAGCGGCGAGTCCGCCGTGATGCCGATGGTGACGCTGGCGCCGGCGTCGTTGCGGTAAGTGCGGGTGAGCGTGGTGCCGGTGAACATGGCCGCGATGCCGCCGGCGTCGCTGACGGGGTCGTCGGCACTCCAACCGGGCAGTGGCGCCGGCAGCAGTGCGAGCTGCCGGGCGCGCAATTGCTCTTTGATCTGGGCGATGGCGAATTCCAGGGCCTGAATCGCCACCTGCTCATCGCCCGCGACGTAAGCGCGCTCGGCGGCATCGATCTGATCGGTAATCGCATCGGCGTGTACGGGTGCGGCGGCGAGTGCGAGCACGGCGCAGGCGAGCGGCAGGCGCATCATCGGTGTGACTCCTCGATCAGCGGTGCTCAGTACAGCAGGCGCGAGAGCTTGGCCCGGTAGGTGCTCACCAACGGATCATCGCCGAGGAGGTCGAAGATCATCAGCATGCCCTTGCGTGCGGCATCGTCGCCGTAGCCGCGGTCCTTGCGCATGAGCACGAGCAGGTTGTCCAGGGCGGCGGCGTAGTCACCGGCGAGCACTTGCTGTGCGGCGAGACCATAGCGCGCGGCACTGTCGTCGGGCGCGTCGGCCAGGCGCGCCTCGCACGCCGCGGGCGCGGGTGCCGCCGCGGCGGCCGCGGTGAAGGCCAGCTCGCCTCGCAGCCGTGCGACCGCCGGGTCGGTGGCGAGCTCCAGCGGCGTGTGCTCCAGCATGTCGGCGGCGGCATCGTAGTCGCCGCGGGCGAGGGCAAGACGGACCTCGGCGGGGAACAGGTGCTTGTTGTCCGGGTCCTCGGCGCGCACCTCGGCGAGCAGGGAGGCGGCGGTGTCGAGCGCACCGTTGCTGATGTGCTCGGCGGCGGCGGCGATGCGGCGGTCGCTTTCGCGCTCGATGTGGCGGGACAGGAATTCGCGGATCTGGCCCTCGGGCAGGGCGCCCATGAACTGATCCACGGGCCGACCGTCCTTGAACAGCTGCACCGTGGGCAGGCTGCGGATGCCGAAGGCGGCGGCCAACGACTGTTCGGCTTCGGTGTCCACCTTCGCCAACAGGAATGCGCCGCCGAGCTCGTCGGCGAGCTTGGCGAGTATCGGCATGAGCTGACGGCAGGGGGCGCACCAGTCGGCCCAGAAGTCGACGAGAACAGGCCGTTGGCTGGAGCCGGCGATGACCACCTGCTCGAAGTCGGCCTCGGTGACATTGACCACGTAGGGTGATTCGGTCATACACAACTCCGGAGGGTTCTGCGGGTGGTGACACCCGCGACGACATTGGAAAATAATTGGTCAGTCACATTGATTCAAGCAGGACCGTTGCGGGCGGGTGCGCCCGGGAGGAATACCTTGATGGCCGAGCCACTGCACTTGGTCTGTCCCCACTGTGATGCCGTGAACCGGCTGCCGGCCGCGCGACTCGGCCGGGCGCCCGCGTGCGGCAAGTGCCATCGCCCGCTGTTCGATGCCCATCCGGTGGCCCTCGATGAAGCGCGCTTCCAGCGTCATGTCACCCGCAACGATATTCCGGTGC
Organism: uncultured Thiohalocapsa sp.; assembly: GCF_913062725.1. Taxonomy (GTDB): domain Bacteria; phylum Pseudomonadota; class Gammaproteobacteria; order Chromatiales; family Chromatiaceae; genus Thiohalocapsa. Next base: position 47,438 of record NZ_CAJXWY010000017.1, on the reverse strand, counting down.
TGGTGGACTTCTGGGCGCCCTGGTGCGGCCCCTGCAGGATGATGGCCCCTGCCTTCGAGGCCGCGGCGGCCCGCCTCGAGCCCCGCGCCCGGCTGGTGAAAGTCAACACCGAGGAGGCGCAGGGGCTGGCCATGCGCTTCGGCATTCGCTCCATCCCGACGCTGGCGATGTTCCGCGGCGGCCAGGAGATCGATCGCCGGGCCGGCGCCATGGATACGTCGCAACTCGTGCAGTGGGTGCAGACGTTCCTGTGAGTGGAGCCGGGGGCGGGCGCGACGGCGATCCCCGAATCATGCCACACTGAGATCGCCTCCGATGCCCGCCGGGCGATGGCCCCCGCAGCGCTGCCACATGGACAGCATGCGGGCCATGATTTACCATCGTCGGTCGGGTGCGGTCATGCCTGGATGCCGGTGCTGCCCGCCCCATGCTCCACGCGGCTCGATACGGCGACAGACTCGATGGCTGGCGCCGCACCGCCCTGCGTCTGCCCAACACCCTTAAGGTCTGGCCGGAGGTCGACTTGCGCCAACCCGCAGTGCTGGTCTTGGAAGACGGCTCGGTCTTCCGCGGCATCTCCATCGGAGCAGCTGGACAGAGCGTCGGTGAGGTGGTCTTCAATACGGCCCTGACCGGCTACCAGGAGATCCTGACCGACCCCTCCTACAGCCGCCAGCTGGTGACGCTCACCTATCCGCATATCGGCAACACGGGCGTCACCGACGAGGACGAGGAGTCCGCTGCTGTGCACGCGGCCGGGCTGGTCGTCCGCGACTTACCGGCGCGAGCGAGCAACTGGCGTCGCCAGCAGGACTTATCGACATACCTGCGCCTGCAGGGTGTGCCCGGCATCGCCGACATCGATACCCGCAGGCTGACGCGGATCCTGCGCGAGAAGGGGGCGCAGAATGGTTGTCTGCAGGCGGGCGAGGGCCTGGACGAGGCGGCGGCACTGGCGGCGGCGCGAGCCTTCCCGGGGCTCGCCGGCATGGATCTGGCGCGCTCGGTGACCACGGCGCAGCCATACACCTGGACCGCGGGGCTGTGGTCATTGGCGCTCGGTCAGGGGGCCCCGCGCGCCGACGATGACCCGGCGCTCGCGCACCACGTCGTCGCCTACGACTTCGGCATCAAGCGCAACATCCTGCGCATGCTCGCCGCGCGCGGCTGCCGCATCACCGTGGTGCCCGCCGAGACGCCGGCGGCCGACGTGCTGGCGCTGCGCCCCAACGGCGTCTTCCTGAGCAACGGGCCCGGCGATCCTGAGCCCTGCGACTACGCCATCAGAGCTATCCGCACCCTGATGGACGCGGGGATGCCGCTCTTCGGCATCTGCCTCGGACACCAGCTGCTCGGGCTCGCTTGCGGGGCGCGCACGCTGAAAATGAAGTTCGGGCACCACGGCGCCAACCATCCCGTGTTGGAACTCGCCACCGGCAAGGTCATGATCTCGAGCCAAAATCATGGCTTTGCCGTCGACGAGGCCACGCTGCCGGCGGAGGTCATGGCGACCCATCGCTCGTTGTTCGATGGCTCCCTGCAGGGGATTCGTCACCGCGAGCGGCCGGCGTTCAGCTTTCAGGGACATCCTGAGGCGAGCCCCGGCCCGCACGACGCGGCGCCGCTGTTCGACGGCTTCATCGCCGCCATGGCCGAGCGTGCCTAATATCAACGCCGGATAGCAGCGCCGGATCTCACAGCTCGATACCGGCGCCAGACACCAACCACGCCCACAGGGCGCTGCCGCCGACGACCTAGCGCCCGGGTGAGCCTGGCACCGGCGCGTCTGGCGGCGGCGGTAGCAGCGAAGCAACCACGAAGTCAGCGGTCATGCCAAAGCGCAGCGACATCCACAGCGTGCTCATCATCGGCGCCGGGCCCATCGTCATCGGCCAGGCCTGTGAGTTCGACTACTCCGGCGCGCAGGCCTGCAAGGCGCTCAAGGAAGAGGGCTTCCGGGTCATCCTGGTCAATTCCAATCCGGCCACCATCATGACGGACCCGGAGATGGCCGATGCCACCTACATCGAGCCCATCAACTGGCGGGTGCTGGAGCGCATCATCGAGCGCGAGCGCCCGGATGCGCTGTTGCCCACCATGGGCGGGCAAACGGCGCTGAACTGTGCCCTGGATCTGGCCCGCGAGGGGGTGCTGGAGCGCTTCGGCGTCGAGATGATCGGCGCCACGCGCGAGGCCATCGATAAAGCCGAGGACCGCGATCTGTTCCGCCAGGCCATGCGGCGTATCGGTCTGGGTCTGCCGCGCTCGGCCATGGCGCACAGCTTGGAAGAGGCGCAGCAGGTGCAGGCGCAGGTGGGCTTCCCCGCCATCATCCGGCCATCGTTCACCATGGGCGGCAGCGGCGGCGGCATCGCTTATAACGCCGAGGAGTTCGAAGACATCTGTCGCCGCGGCCTGGATCTCTCGCCCACCCGTGAGCTGCTGATCGAAGAGTCGGTGCTCGGCTGGAAGGAGTTCGAGATGGAGGTGGTGCGCGATCATGCGGACAACTGCATCATCATCTGCGCCATCGAGAACTTCGATGCCATGGGTGTGCACACCGGCGACTCCATCACGGTGGCGCCGGCGCAGACGCTGACGGATAAGGAATATCAGATCATGCGCGACGCCTCGCTGGCGGTGCTGCGCGAGATCGGCGTCGACACCGGCGGCTCGAACGTGCAGTTCGCCATCAATCCCGATGACGGGCGCATGATCGTCATCGAGATGAATCCGCGCGTCTCGCGCAGCTCGGCGCTGGCATCCAAGGCCACGGGCTTCCCCATCGCCAAGGTGGCTGCGAAATTGGCGGTGGGCTATACCCTCGATGAGCTCCGCAACGACATCACCGGCGGGGCGACGCCCGCCTCTTTCGAGCCGAGCATCGATTATGTCGTCACCAAGATACCGCGGTTCGCCTTCGAGAAGTTCCGCGAGGCGGACTCCCGTCTGACGACACAGATGAAGTCCGTCGGCGAGGTCATGGCCATCGGCCGCACCTTTCAGGAGTCCCTGCAGAAGGCCCTGCGCGGGTTGGAGACCGATCGCGACGGGCTGAACGGCGCCATCAACCCCGCCGACGCCAAAGCCACGGATAGCCTGCGCCGCGAGATCCGCCAGCCGGGGCCGGACCGAATCTTTTATATCGCCGATGCCATGCGCATGGGCTGGTCGGTAGAAACAGTCCAGGGGCTCTCCGGCATCGATCCCTGGTTCCTCGCCCAGGTGGAAGAGCTGGTCGTGCTCGAGGCCGAGGTCAGGGCGGGGGGCATCGACGGCCTGAACGCCGAGCGGCTGCGCATGCTCAAGCGCAAGGGCTTTTCCGACAAGCGCCTGGCGACGCTCGTGGGCAGCGATGAGGCGCGCATCCGCCGACTGCGCCGAGACCATGGCATCCGCCCGGTCTTCAAGCGCGTGGACACCTGCGCCGCGGAATTCGCCACGGCGACGGCCTACATGTATTCCACCTACGAGGAGGAGTGCGAGGCGGCGCCCTCGACGCGGCAGAAGGTCATGGTCCTCGGCGGCGGGCCGAACCGCATCGGCCAGGGCATCGAGTTCGATTATTGCTGCGTGCACGCGGCCCTGGCGCTGCGTGCGGACGGCTACGAGACCATCATGGTCAACTGCAACCCGGAGACCGTCTCCACCGACTATGACACCTCCGACCGGCTGTACTTCGAGCCGCTGACGCTGGAGGATGTGCTGGAGGTGGTGGCGGTGGAGCGTCCGCTGGGTGTCATCGTCCAGTACGGCGGGCAGACACCGCTCAAGCTGGCGCGGGACCTGGAAGCGGCCGGCGTGCCCATCATCGGCACCTCGCCGGACTCCATCGACCGGGCCGAAGACCGCGAGCGCTTCCAGCGTCTGGTGCACGCGCTCAATCTCAGGCAGCCCCCCAACGCCACCGCCCGCAGCGAAAGCGAGGCCCTGGAGCAGGCTGCCGCCATCGGCTACCCGCTGGTGGTGCGCCCGTCCTATGTGCTGGGCGGCCGGGCCATGGAGCTGGTGTACGACGACATCGAGCTGGCCCGCTACATTCGCAATGCCGTCAGTGTCTCCAACGAGGCCCCGGTGTTGCTGGATCGGTTTCTCGATAACGCCATCGAGGTCGACGTGGATGCCGTCTGCGACGGCGAGCAGGTGCTCATCGGCGGCATCATGGAGCACATCGAGCAGGCGGGCGTGCACTCCGGCGATTCCGCCTGCTCGCTGCCGCCCTACACCCTCTGCGCCGACGTGCAGCAGCGCCTGCGCGAGCAGATGACCCAGCTCGGGCTCGCGCTGGGCGTGCGCGGCCTCATGAATGCGCAGTTCGCCATCCAGGACGATGAGATCTTCATCCTGGAGGTGAACCCCCGGGCCTCGCGCACCGTGCCCTTCGTCTCCAAATCCGTCGGCGTGCCCCTGGCCAAGGTGGGGGCCCGTTGTATGGCCGGACGCAGCCTCGCCGAGCAGGGCCTGCGGCTGGACGTCGCACCGCCGCGCTACTTCGTCAAGGAGGCGGTGTTCCCCTTCGTCAAATTCCCGGGTGTGGATACGGTGCTCGGCCCGGAGATGAAATCCACCGGCGAGGTGATGGGCATCGGTAATAGCTTTGCCGAGGCCTTTGGCAAGGCTGTGGAGGGCGCCGGTCAGTCGCTGCCCAGGCGCGGTAACGCCATGCTCAGTGTGCGCGCGGCGGACCGTGAGCGTCTGGTGGCGGTGGCGCAGGCACTGCACGCCCTCGGCTATACCCTCTACGGCACCCATGGCACCGCCCGCGCCGTGCGCGAGGCGGGGATGGCATGCATCGGCGTCAACAAGGTCAAGGAGGGGCGTCCGCATATCGTCGATATGATCAAGAACGACGAGATCGTGTTCATCGTCAACACCACCGAAGGCGCCCAGGCCATCGCAGACTCCGCCGAGATCCGCCGCGCGGCCCTGCAGCACAAAGTCACCTACACCACCACCATCGCGGGCGCCGAGGCCACGTGCATGGCCCTGCGCCAGGGCGACCTCCTTAGCGTCAGCCCGTTACAGGCGCTTTACTGACCTCCGCGTCGACGCTACGCTTGAAGCCGACGCAGTCGCCAGCTACAGGCCACCGCATTCACGGGGCGGGCTGCTGCATCCGGTTAGCCAACCGCGTGTCGGCCACTTGATCTGCGCCGGCGATCCCGCAGCGAAACCAACACAACACGCCGTGCGCGGATGCTCGCGCCACGGCGCGGAAGAGGATTTCACACATGACCCAGGTACCTCTCACCGCCAGGGGCGCCGAACAATTGCGCGCCGAGCTCGAGCACCTCAAGAAGATCGAGCGCCCACGCATCATCGAGGCCATCGCCGAGGCGCGTGCGCACGGCGATTTGAAGGAGAATGCCGAGTATCACGCCGCGCGCGAGCAGCAGGGCTTCGTCGAAGGCCGCATCCAGGAGATCGAGGGCAAGCTCTCCAATGCACAGATCATCGATGTCGGCCAGTTGCCCCGCACCGGCAAGGTCGTCTTCGGGGTCACCGTCACCGTGCTCGATGTGGACAAGGACGAAGAGCGCACCTTCGTCATCGTCGGCGACGACGAGGCGGACATCAAACAGGGCAAGATCAGCGTCAGCTCGCCCTTCGCCCGCGGCCTGATCGGCAAGAGCGAGGGCGACGTGGCCATGGTTGAGGCGCCCGGCGGCAAGCGGGAGCTTGAGGTGCTCGAAGTCCGCTACGAATAATCATCGGTCCGCCGTCCAGGGACGGCGTCCAAAGACTGGAGACTGGAGATGACGATGTCTCGGCTGGCCATCTTTCTGCTTGGTATCATCTGTGCCGTTCCTGCCCATGCGCTGCGCTGTGGCACCGGTGTCGTCAGTGAAGGTGACAGCACTTTCGAACTGCTGCAGACCTGCGGTGAGCCGGCGCTCCGAGAAGAGACCGAGCGCCAGGTGCCCTATCAGATCTACGATCGTGTCCACGATCGCTACACCACCGCGTACGACACCGTACCCATGGAGATCTGGACCTACAACTTCGGTCCGCGGCGCTTCATTCAGCGCATCACCATCGAGGAAGGACGTATCAAGCACATCGAGCGCGGTGGCTACGGCTACTGAAGTGACCGGTCTCGCCGACGCCGCAAAGCGTCGGACGGTCCGCGGCGGCGGTCCGACATGTGCTGCATATCCTGGCGCTCGCAGGCAACCTGCGAGGCGCGTTGCATTCCCATAACCGGCGCCGGCCGCATCGGTGCTCCGCTGCGGGAATCAGCGCTGTCCCGTCCGCAGGTCATGGGGGAAGCCGCATGTACGTCATCACCAACCGCGCAGTCAGGGAGACCAAGCCCGGCGAGCCCTCGGACCTGACTATGTTCGGCGAGCAGCCGAATCCCGCAGGTCCCAATGAGCTGCGCATCGTGCGCGTCGAGCGTTCGGGCGACGATTGGGTTGCCCACACGCTGAAAGACGTCTTGTTGGTCCGCGAGGCGCGTGCGCTGCGCGATCAGTGGAACCTGGACATCGATCCCAGGGCCATCCGCCATGCCAGTCTGCAGGTGGCCTGTGATCTATACGAGCAGACCCGCACGACGGGCCGCAATCTCGCTGTCTATGTGCATGGCTACAACAATGACATGCGCGATGTGGTTGAGACCGCCGAGCGTATCGAGCGCGACCATGGCGTGATCTGCTTGGTTTTCAGCTGGCCCGCGAACGGCGGTGGTGTCATCAGCGGCACGCTCGCCTATCGTCGCGACAAGAAGGACGCCCGTGCATCCATGGATGCGCTGAACCGGTTCTTCGAGAAGCTGCAGTTCTTCCACGAGACACTGACGGCGGGGATGCGCAAGACGCTGCGCGCCCAAGCCGTCGAGCGCCATCCGAGCAACCCCGGGCGCGCTCAGGCCCTCTATGCGAAGCTCTGCAGCGAGGGGTGCGGCACCAAACTGAGCCTCCTGTGCCACAGCATGGGCAATTATCTGCTCAAATACGCGCTGCAGCCGGGCATGAGCGGTGCGCGCTCGCTGATCTTCGACAACGTCTGCCTGATTGCTGCGGACGCCAACAACGCCGGCCACGACACCTGGGTACAGGCGCTCGATGTGCGCAATCGTGTCTATGTGTTCATCAACGAGGATGACTTCGCCCTCAAGTGGTCGCGGCGCAAGCCGGGCGAGGAGCAGCTGCCGCGGCTCGGCAGCCACATCAAGAACCTCGTCGCCGTCAATGCCTTCTATGTGGATGTCACGGGCGCAGTGGGTGTCGGCGACGCCCACGGCTATTTCGTCGGCGCTGTGCTGAGTGTCAATGTCAAGCTCAAGCAGGTCTTCACAACGGTCGTGAACGGCGCCAGCGCGGAGAGCCCACCGGGCTCGGTACTGGCGTTCGCCGCCGATCTCAACCTGTATCGACTGGTCGGCGATTGACGCCGCCCGCGACACGCCTCGCGCCGATGCTCGTGGGGACGCCGCGACGCCGTGCCGTGATCCGTCACGGCAGGGCGCACACCCCACAGACAGGCCCATGGATGTCCGCTGCAGACCCAACTTCGGGGTATCATGTGCGATTGCTTTGGATATTTCGGAGATACGCACCATGGCGAGCTACAAAACGAACGAATTCAAGGGTGGTCTCAAGATCATGCTGGATGGTGATCCATACACCATCGTCGAGAATGAATTCGTCAAGCCGGGCAAGGGGCAAGCCTTCAATCGCGTCAAGGTCCGCAACCTGAAGACCGGCCGTGTGGTGGAAAAGACATTCAAGTCCGGCGACTCGGTGGAGGCGGCGGACGTCCACGAGACAGACCTGCAGTACCTCTACAATGACGGCGAAATGTGGCACTTCATGGACACCGAGACCTTCGAGCAGATCGGTGCCGACGCCGCCGCCGTGGGCGATGCTGCCAAGTGGCTGAAGGAGCAGGATCTGTGCAAGGTCACGCTCTATAACGGTGCCCCGCTGTCCGTGGATCCGCCGAATTTTGTCGTGCTCACCATCACCGAGACCGACCCCGGCTTGCGCGGTGATACCGCCACCGGTGGCACCAAGCCCGCAACGTTGGAAACGGGCGCCGTGGTCAATGTGCCGCTGTTCCTGGAGGCGGGCGAGATGATCCGCGTCGACACCCGCAGCGGCGAGTATCTGTCCCGCGCCAAGGAAGCCTGAGCGGCGCATCACGGTGTGCAGGTGCACGCATGCGCAGCCGCGCCGCACCGGCGGGTGCCCGTGCCCGTCGGCGCCGGTGCTCACGCCGGCCGCGAGCGTCCATCGAAGGCGCTCGCGCAGGTCCATGCGCGCAACCTTCAGCCGCCGATGTGCTTAGGCCGGATTTGCCGTGACCCGCGACGACCCTTGGCGCCCGTGCGCCGATCACACGGCGCTGCGCGCCCGCGCACGACTCCTCGCCGAGCTGCGGGCATTCTTTGCGGCGCGCGGCGTGCTGGAGGTCGAAACCCCCGTCCTCAGCGCCGCGGCAAACCCTGATCCGGCCATCGAGCCGCTGCATCTGCAGGCGGATCTCACCGGCACGGGCGCGCGGCGTTGGTTCCTGCAGACCTCGCCGGAATTGCCGATGAAGCGTCTGCTCGCCGCCGGCAGCGGGCCCATCTACCAGGTCTGCAAGGTATTTCGCGCCGACGAGTGTGGTCGCCGGCACCATCCGGAATTCTCACTGCTGGAGTGGTACCGACCGGGATTCCCGTTGGAGGATCTGATGGACGAGGTGGCCGCCCTGGTGCGCCGACTCCTCAGCCGCCCGGCATTGCCCATCGAGCGTCTGCGCTACCGCGACCTGTTCCTGGATACGCTCGGCATCGATCCATGGACTGCCACGCCGGCGCAGCTGCGCAGCGTCGCCGCCACCCGCGGCATCGCCGGCGCCGGCGAGCTGGCGCTGGACACCGACGGCTGGCTGGATCTGCTGCTCAGCCATTGCCTGGAGCCCCATCTCGGCCGCGGCCGCCTGACCTTCGTCCAGGACTATCCGCCGAGCCAGGCCGCCCTGGCCCGGGTGCTGCCCGGTCCACGGCCGGTGGCGCGACGCTTTGAGGTCTATCTCGCCGGCATGGAGTTGGCGAATGGCTTCGATGAGCTGTTGGATGCGGCAGAGCAACGCCGGCGCTTCCGTGGCAATCAGGTGCGGCGAGCGGCGCATGATCAGTGTCCGGTGAGCCCGGATGAACGTTTCCTCGCGGCGCTGGAGGCGGGGTTGCCGCCCTGTGCCGGGGTCGCCCTGGGCCTGGATCGGTTGCTCATGTGCGCACTCGGCGCCGAGCGCATCGACGCGGTGCTCACCTTCTCAGCGGACCGGGCCTGAGCGCATGGGCCGCGGTCGTGATCGGCGGCGCACCAGGATTGTGCAATATCCCGTTGACCGGTGCGTACTGCGCACCGGCATAGGGCGCACCGGCTGGATGCTCCTGGTGTGAGTCCGGCGGATGTGACGGCTTTCCCAGCAACGTGAATGGCTTGCTACTTTGGCTTGGTCTTTGCTTGGCAGGCGTTGCCATGGCGGGTGTGCCAGCACCCGCTGCAATTTCCTCGAGACGGAGCCAGACTAGATGCCGAAACGTGCCACCGCCCGGACCACAAGTGTCCGTGCCCGACTGATTCAATCCTTCACGCTCGCCGCCGGCCTGGTGCTCGGCGCCGGCCTGTTGCAGGCCGAAGACCAGGACGACGCAGCCGCCGGCGACACCATCAAGGTGGGTGTCCTGCACTCGCTCTCCGGCACCATGGCCATCAGCGAGACGACGCTGAAGGACACCATGCTGATGCTCATCGAGCAACAAAACGAGAAGGGCGGCCTGCTCGGCAAGCCGCTGGAGGCCGTGGTAGTCGATCCGGCGTCGGACTGGCCGCTGTTCGCCGAGAAGGCGCGTGAACTGTTGGAGCAGGACAAGGTCGCCGTGGTGTTCGGCTGCTGGACGTCGGTGTCACGCAAGTCCGTGTTGCCGGTGTTCGAAGAGCTGAACGGACTGCTCTTCTACCCGGTGCAGTACGAAGGTGAAGAGTCCTCACGCAACGTCTTCTACACCGGCGCAGCGCCCAACCAGCAGGCCATCCCCGCCGTCGACTACCTGAAAGACGAGCTCGGCGTGGAGCGCTGGGTGCTGGCGGGCACCGACTACGTCTACCCGCGTACCACCAATAAGATCCTCGAGGCGTACCTGAAGCAGAACGGTGTCGCCGAGGAAGACATCATGATCAACTACACGCCCTTCGGCCATTCCGATTGGCAGTCCATCGTCGCCGACATCAAGCGCTTCGGTTCCGCCGGCAAGAAGACCGCGGTGGTCTCCACCATCAACGGCGACGCCAATGTGCCGTTCTACAAAGAGCTCGGTAACCAGGGCATCTCCGCCGAGGATATCCCCGTCGTCGCCTTCTCCGTGGGCGAGGAGGAGCTCTCCGGCATCGACACCAAACCGTTGGTGGGGCATCTGGCGGCGTGGAACTATTTCATGAGCGTGCCCACCGACGACAACGATGCCTTCATCGAAACCTGGCATACATTCATCGAAAACCCGGATCGGGTCACCAATGACCCCATGGAAGCCCACAAAATCGGCTTCGACCTCTGGGTGAAGGCGGTGGAGAAGGCCGGCACCACCGATCCGGACGCCGTCATCGACGCCATCGTCGGTCTCGAGACCCAGAATCTCACCGGCGGCACGGCGACCATGCTGCCGAACCACCACATCACCAAGCCCGTGCTCATCGGCGAGATTCAGGAAGACGGTCAGTTCGCCGTCGTCTGGCAAACCGATGCGGAGGTGCCCGGCGACGCCTGGTCCGACTACCTGGAAGGCTCCAAGGATCTCAAGGGTGACTGGACCGACCCGGTGAACTGCGGCAACTACAACACCAAGACCAAAGAGTGTCTCGGCAGCGAGTCCGCCGAATAGGCCGCGCCGAGCCCGGCAAGCGGCGGTTCGCCAACGCGCACCGCCGCGGGCTGGATGGTGGTCGTCGCACGGGCGCCCGCAGGGCTGGGCCGGTGAGATTTGCCGGGCCCATACGCCGGGTGTCGGCGATGGTCGTCACCAGCCCCGCAACGACTGATAACGCATCGGCGACGGCTGTCCGTCAGCGCCCTGATCGCTCAACCGGCGATCGGCGCACGCCGCCGCCCGTGCCTGTGGAACGCAACGAACAACGCTGAGAACGCTGCACTCATGGGCTCGCCGCGCCTGTTCAGATTTCATCGTCCATCCGGGACTGTGCCCACCCCGCCGGTTGCAGCACTGCTGCTGCTGCTCTTTGGCGTCGCGGCAGGCGGCGCATCCTGGGCGCAGGCCGTCCCCGACGTCGCCGACGGCGACTCGACACCTACCGCCACCGCCGCTGCGCCGCAGCCCGGCGGTGGCAAAACGGAGGCGTCGCCGGCGACCACTGTCGATGCCGATGCGGCCACGCCGTTATCCGCAGCGCCCCCGACACCGTCGGCTGCGGCGCCAGACCCGGGCAGCACCGCGCCAGCGCCGCCGTCGGGCACGGGCGCCAACACAGATGCAATGGCCGCGGACGTCGAGCCCGCGGACCCGCCCGTAGCGACGCGGGCCGAAGAGGCTGCCGCCGCCGAAGCACCCAGCTTGGCGGCGGCCCTGGCGGCGCTCGCGGACCGCTCCTTCCAGGTCAAGCAGGCGGCGGCCGAGGCGATCGCAGCCAGCGGCGATGCGCGGGCGGTGGATTTCCTGAAGGCCCTGCTGGCGGGCGACCTCTACTATCGCACCGACGACGATCGCATCGTTTTCGCCGAGCGCAGCGATGCCGGCTGGGCCCTCACCGACGCCCTCACCGGCGAGCCACTCGGCGAGGTGGGTCGTCGCGACGCGCGCAAGATCACCGTCAACAATCGTATGCGCACGGCCCTGCGTACCGACATCGCCACGCTCACCTTGGCCAGCCCGGATGCGGCGTTGCGACTCAGCGCAGCCCGGGAAATGGTCGGCACCACAGACGCCGACACACTGGCGGCGCTGGAGGCGCAGCTGCCCGCTGAGGAGGACACAGCGGTGCGTGCCGCCATCGAGCTGGCACTCGCCATCGCCGGACTGAATGCGGCCTCCGCGGACGCGCGGCTCGACGCGGTGGCGGCGCTGGGTGACAGCCTCGACCCGCAGGCGCGCAACGCCCTGGACGATCTCATCCGCGCCGAGCAGGACCCGGCGGTGCTCGCCGCCGCGCAAGCCGCGCGGGCGCAAACCGAGCAGCGGGTCGAGAACATGCGCCGGCTCGAGACGCTGTTCTTCGGCCTCAGCCTCGGCTCGGTGCTGGTGCTGGCGGCCATCGGCCTGGCCATCACCTTTGGTGTCATGGGGGTCATCAACATGGCCCACGGCGAGCTCATCATGCTGGGTGCCTACACCACGTACCTGGTGCAGCTGGCCATGCCCAACGCCATCGACTATTCGCTGTTCGTGGCCATTCCCATGGCCTTTGTGGTCGCTGGACTCTTTGGCGTGGCGATCGAGCGTGGCGTGATTCGGTTCTTGTACGGCCGGCCGCTGGAGACGCTGCTCGCCACCTTTGGTATCAGCCTGGTTCTGCAGCAGTTGGTGCGCACCACCATCTCGGCGCAGAACGTCATCGTCGAGAATCCGAGCTGGATGAGCGGATCACTACAGCTCAATCCGGCGTTGTCGCTCACCTTCAACCGGCTCTATATCTTTATCTTTGCGCTGATAGTGTTCGTAGCCCTGCTGCTGGTGCTCAAGCGCACCGCCCTGGGCCTGCAAGTGCGGGCGGTATCCCAGAATCGGGCCATGGCCCGCGCCATGGGCGTACGCTCCGGGCGGGTGGACGCACTCACCTTTGGGCTCGGCGCCGGCATCGCCGGCGTCGCCGGCGTGGCCTTATCGCAGCTCACCAACGTCGGCCCCAACATGGGGCAGGCCTACATCATCGATTCCTTTATGGTGGTGGTGTTTGGTGGCGTCGGAAACCTTTGGGGCACCCTCGTGGGCGGTCTCAGCCTCGGGGTCGCCAACAAGTTCATGGAGCCCTGGACCGGCGCAGTGCTGGCGAAAATCCTGGTCTTGGTCTTTATCATCCTGTTCATCCAGTGGCGCCCGCGTGGGCTCTTCCCGCAGCGTGGACGGGCGGCGGATGGGTAACGGGCGCGCAGCGTGGGGTGCGGCGGTTCGGCCCGGGCGTGTAAGCAGTCTTTGATCAACGAGGGGGAGCGGTCCATTGGGACTATTCAAGGGCGACACCGGCGGACAGGTCATGCTCGGGCTGCTGCTCGCGCTGGCCATCGTGGTGCCAGTGCTGAATCTGGCGGTGCCCGAGGGCAATCCGCTGCATGTCAGCACCTTCACGGTGACCCTGCTCGGCAAATATCTCACCTATGCGCTGCTGGCGGTGGCGGTGGACCTGGTTTGGGGGTATCTCGGCATCCTGAGTCTTGGTCATGGCGCCTTCTTTGCGCTCGGCGGCTATGCCATGGGCATGTATCTGATGCGCCAGATCGGCGACCGCGGCGTCTATGGCGACCCGGTTCTGCCGGACTTCATGGTATTCCTCGACTGGCAGGCGTTGCCCTGGTTCTGGCACGGCTTCGACCTGTTCTGGTTCGCGGCGCTGATGGTGATGCTGGTGCCGGGGGCCCTGGCCTTCGTGTTCGGCTGGCTCGCATTTCGTTCCCGCGTGACGGGCGTCTACCTCTCCATCATCACCCAGGCGCTCACCTATGCCCTGATGCTGGCGTTCTTTCGCAATGAAATGGGCTTCGGCGGCAACAATGGTCTCACCGACTTCAAGGATCTGCTCGGCTTCGATCTGCAGGCCGACGGCACCCGTGTCGGACTCTTCATCGCCTCTGCCGTGGCGTTGGCCTTGGGCTACATCGCCTGCCGCTGGATCGTCACCTCCAAGCTCGGCCGCGTCGCCGTGGCCATTCGCGATGCCGAGGCCCGCACCCGCTTCATCGGCTATCGGGTGGATCGGGTCAAGGTCGCCATCTGGACCTTCTCGGCCATGCTCGCAGGCATCGCAGGTGCCCTGTATGTACCGCAGGTGGGCATTATCAACCCAGGCGAGTTCTCACCGCTGAATAGCATCGAGCTGGTGGTCTGGGTCGCCGTGGGTGGTCGCGCGACGCTGTATGGGGCGGTCATCGGCGCCGTCGTCGTCAACTATGGCAAGACCTACCTGACCGGGGCCTTTCCGGAGATTTGGCTGTTCGCCCTGGGCGGACTCTTCGTGCTCGTGACCCTGTTCCTGCCGCAGGGTATCGCCGGACTCTTCCGCCAACTGCGGCGTCGCCGCAGCGATACGGCGACGGGCGCGACGGCATGAGCACCAGACATGTTAGACCGTGCGGGCGGCGGCGTCGGGATCGTAGCCTCAGGTGGTCCCGTGTCCACGCCGGCACCGACAGTTGTAATCGGCCGTTTTAATCGACAGCGCAGGCGAAAGCCCTGAAGACGGAGGGGATGGCATGAACATGCATAAAGAGGAGCCGCGGGATCTGCTGCGTCGGGATCGCGCGTTCGATTTCAGGGGGCGGCGTCAGACCTGGCGCCAATTCAGGGACTCTATTCGCCGAGACCGTCAGTTCGCCTTCGTGGTCAAGGCGAAGGGTCAGAGGCAGGAGGGTTGAGCTTGAGCCCGGTGGTGGACAACGGGCGCGACCTGCTGCGGCGGGAGCGCGCCTTCGACTTCAGCGCCCAGCGCCAGGCCTGGCTCCAGTTCAAGGAGAGCATGCGCCGGGACCAGACCTTCGAGTTCATGGTCAAGACCCAGGACCTGGAACTGGATGTGAGTCATGGCCCGATTCTCTACATCGAGGATCTCAGCGTCAGCTTCGACGGCTTCAAGGCCATCAACCACCTGAACTTCTATGTGGATGCCGGCGAGCTGCGCTGCGTGATCGGTGCCAACGGCGCCGGCAAGACGACGATGATGGACATCATCACCGGCAAGACGCGGCCCGACGCCGGCAGTGTCTACTTCGGGCAAAAGATCGATCTGCTGCGGCTTTCCGAGCCCGAAATCGCCCAGATCGGCATCGGGCGCAAGTTCCAAAAGCCCACGGTGTTCGAGCATCACACCGTGTTCGAGAATCTTGAGCTGGCGATGGCCGCCGACAAGCGCGTCTTCTCGACCCTGTTGGCGAAGCTCACCGCCACGCAGCGCGATCGCATCGACGAAGTCCTCGAGACCATCGGTCTCGGGGAGTACGCCCGCCGGGAAGCGGGCAGCTTATCCCACGGCCAGAAACAGTGGCTGGAGATCGGCATGCTGCTGATGCAAGACCCCCTGCTGCTGCTCGTCGACGAGCCCGTCGCCGGCATGACCCACCAGGAGATGGACCGCACCGCGGAACTGCTGCTGTCACTGCAGGGCAAGCACTCGGTGGTGGTGGTCGAGCACGATATGGACTTCGTGCGCTCCATCGCCCGGCGCGTCACGGTCTTGCACCAGGGCAGCGTGCTCGCCGAAGGCAGCATGGAGCAGGTGCAAAACGACCCGCGCGTGGTGGAGGTCTATCTCGGTGAGTAGTCCAGACGCCGTGCTTTCTATCGCAAACCTCAACCAGTACTACGGCGAAAGCCACACCCTCTGGGATCTGGAGCTCGAGGTGCCGACGGGGCAGTGCAGTTGTGTCATGGGCCGCAACGGCGTTGGCAAGACCACGCTGATGCAGTGCATCATGGGCTTGCTCCCGCTGCGCTCGGGCGCTCTGCAATTCCAGGGCCGCGATATCGCCCGGCAGGCGGCCGAGCGCCGCGCCGAGCTCGGCATCGGTTATGTCCCCCAGGGACGCCAGATCTTTCCGCTGCTGACGGTGCAGGAGAATCTGGAAATCGGCCTGCCGGCACGCGCCGACGGCAAACGCGAGGTTCCCGGTTACATCTTCGAGCTGTTTCCGGTGCTCAAAGACATGCTGCGCCGCCGTGGTGGCGACCTCTCCGGTGGTCAGCAGCAACAGCTCGCCATTGGCCGTGCGCTGGTGATCGACCCGAAGCTCCTGATCCTGGACGAGCCCACCGAGGGCATCCAGCCCAACATCGTGCACGAGATCGGCGACATCATCCGTCGCCTCATCGACGACCTCGGCCTCACGGTGCTGCTGGTGGAGCAGAAACTGCCCTTCGCCAGGCGCGTCGCCGACCGCTTCATCATCCTCGACCGCGGCCGACTCATGGCCACGGGCCCGATGCCGGAGCTGAGCGAAGCGCTGGTGAAGCAGTACCTGACCGTTTGACGGCGTCGCCTGCGGCGGACCCAACGGCGCACTCCGGCGCCGCGGGCAAGCCGTGGTGCGCTCTACGCCCCGGGCCGAGGCTCCGCTGGCGCCTCAGGCATAGGCCGGCTGAAAGGCGGTTTCCGGCTCGGCGAGGGGCGCACCGGCGCTGGCATCCCAATAGGGCGAGAGCCTGCGCAACTGCGCGACGATGGGCGGCACGGCGGCGATGACCCGGTCGATGTCCGCCACGGTGTTGTAGCGCGAGAGGGAGAAGCGGGTGGTGCCGTGGGCGGCGGTGAACGGGATGTCCATGGCGCGCATGACGTGGCTCGGCTCCAGGGAGCCCGAGGTGCAGGCCGAGCCCGACGAGGCCGCGATGCCGGCCTTGTTCAAGAGCAGCAAAATCGCCTCGCCCTCGATGTACTCGAAGGCGATATTGCAGGTGTTGGGGAGCCGGTTGGACGGGTCACCGGTGACGAACGCGTTCGGCACCTGCGCCAGGATGCCACGCTCCAGGCGGTCGCGGAGCATGCGGACCTGGGTTTTTTCCGCGTCCATGTGGGCCAGAGCGAGCTCGCAGGCCTTGCCGAGGGCGACGATGGAAGCGCTGTTCTCGGTGCCGGCGCGCCGGCCACGCTCCTGGTGGCCGCCGCGCAGCAGCGGCCGGAAGCGCGTGCCGCGGCGGAGATACAGCACGCCAATGCCCTTGGGCGCATGCAGCTTGTGCCCGGAGAGTGACAGCATGTCGATGGCGCTGCGCTTGAGGTCGATTGGTATCTTACCGACCACTTGTACGGCATCGGTGTGGAACATGACGCCGGCGGAGCGGGCCAGCTCGGCCATCTCCTCGACCGGAAACAGGGTGCCGGTCTCGTTGTTGGCCCACATCACCGAGACGATGGCGACCTTGCTGGACAGCGCGTCCAGGTACTGCTGCATGTCGAGGCGGCCTTTGCGGTCCACGCGCAGATAGTGGACGGTGTAGCCCTCCTTCTCCAGGTGCTCGCACAGGCTCAGCACCGCCGGATGCTCCACCACGGTGGTGATGATCTCGCGGCGCTCCGGCTGGGCCTTGAGGGCGGAGAGGATGGCGGTGGCGTCGGACTCGGTGCCACAGGAGGTGAACACGATTTCCGAATCCAGCGCGGCACCCAGCAGCGCCTGCACTTGCTGGCGGGCGGTCTTGAGTGCACGTCCCACGCGGTCGCCGAACTGATGCATGGACGAGGGATTGCCAAACTGCTCGGTGAAGTAGGGCAGCATGGCCTCCACGACCTCGGGTGCCACCATGGTGGTGGCGTTGTTGTCGAGATAAATTCCTGCTGGGGCCTGTGTCATGGTGGGCGCTCCGGGCGTGCGATGGGGCAAGGGGCGGGGGCAGGCGTGGGCCGTTGGCAAGGCGCTTGGTCGTTGCTTGTGATTGGTTATTGGTTATTGGTTGTTTGAGGCATCGCCTGCGCGGGCAGTACGCGCACGAACTCGCCTAGATCCTCGACGATGCGCTGCTGGATGCCTTCGAGTGTGGTGGTTGCCATCTGGCAGCCGGCGCAGGCGCCGGTCATGTTGACGAAGACGTTCTTGCCGTCGATGTCCACGAGCTCCACATCGCCGTGGTCGCGCTGCAGGTTCGGCCGGATCGCCTCGATGGCGTGCTCGATGCGCCGGATGCGGGCGAGAGTGCCCAACCTGGCGCCCGCAGACCCGGACTTGTCGGCGGGCGGCGGCGCCGCTGCCGGGTCAAAGGTCTTGCCCTGCTCGGCGAGCACGCGGGTCAGGATCTCTTCGATACCCTCGTGGCAGGCGGAGCAGCCGCCGCCGGCCTTGGTGTAGTGCGTCACCGCTTCCACGCTGCTGAGACCGTTGGCGCGAATGGTCTCCTCGATCAGCACCGCGTCCACGGCGAAGCATTTGCACACCAGTGCGCCTTCCTCGTGGTCGTCCTGCCAGACCTCGCCGCGGTAATTGGCCACGGCGGCCTGCAGCGCCTCGCGGCCCATTACCGAGCAGTGCATCTTCTCGGGCGGCAGGCCTTCCAGGAAGTCGGCGATGTCCTGGTTGCTGACATGTAGGGCCTGGTCCAGGGTCATGCCCTTGATCAGCTCCGTCAGTGCGGAGCTGGAGGCGATGGCGGAGCCGCAGCCAAAGGTCTGGAAGCCGGCCGCCTGGATGGTGTCCGTCGCCGGATCGACTTTGAGCGTCAGGCGCAGGGCGTCGCCGCAGGACAGGGAGCCCACTTCTCCGATGGCATTGGCATCGGCGACGGCGCCGGCGTTACGCGGGTTGAAGAAATGCTCTTTGACGGTCTCGGAATAATCCCACATGGCTCGGCTCCGGTTGGCGAGGTTGGGCAGACTGGATGCGGTTGGCTCTACGAGGAGACTGGCCGGACCTTCTTGGCCTTGGCGGATGTCCGGGCCGGTTGGATTGACAAAGCTCACGATGCAGGTGATAAGCAAACATCGAGCCAACATGGGATTTTCACCAGAACCTATTGAAATAAAGGACTTTCTGATGAGCAGTTCCGGCGCTTGCGCAGTGTGTGGAATACGACAGGCGGGGTCGCGCAGCGTCGCAAGCGGGACGCGAAGGCAGCGCGGGCATCGCCGTCGCGCTCGCAAGCATGCGGTGCCGCGGCATGGCTGTGCCGCGTCGGGACTGTCGCCAGGGGGAGCGCTGGGGGGGGGCGCTGGGGTGGTGGGATGTACTGGGGGGCGCGCCCCAGGCGCCGGCGCCTGGGACGCGACAACACGCTCAGAGCTTCGGCTTCGGCGTTGCTTCGGTTTCCACCGGCAGTGCTGGATAGACCACGTCGGGCTGCTCGCCGGTGAGGGTCTCGAGGAACCCAGTGATGCTGGTGACCTCCTCATCGGTGAGCTTGGCCCCGAGTTGTGCCGTGCCCATCACCGCCACGGCCTGCTCCAGGTCCCAGATCTCGCCGGAATGGAAGTAGGGCGCCGTGATGGCGATGTTGCGCAGGGGCGCGGCGCGGAAGACGTATTCATCCGACGCCGTCTTGGTGACCCGGTAGCGGCCCTTGTCCTCCGGCGGCAGGATCTCGGCGCCGGGACGCTTGATCAGGCCGAACGGATAGTATGACTGGCCACCGAGGTTGATGCCCGAGTGGCAGGCGGTGCAGCCCTTGCTGATGAACAGCTCCAGGCCTTCCTTCTGGGCGTCGGTAAGGGCGCCGTCATTGCCTTCGAGGAATTGATCGAAGGGCGCGTTGGGCGTCACCAGGGTAACCTCGAAGGCCTCGATGGCCTTGGCCATGTTGTCGAAGCTCACCGGCTCGTCCTCGCCGGGGAAGGCGCGGGTGAAGCGCTCCACATACTCGGGCATGCTGTTGAGCGTGACCACCACCTGCTCGGGGTCGTTGGCCATCTCGACGCCCGCCTGGATCGGGCCCTTGGCCTGCTCCTTCAGGTCTTCGGCGCGACCATCCCAGAACTGGGCGGCGTTGAACACGGCGTTCAGCACCGTCGGCGAGTTGCGCGGGCCTTTCTGCCAGCCGTGGCCGACGGAGGTGGGCAGGTTATCGTCGCCGCCGGTGCCGAGGTTGTGGCATGTGTTACAGGAGATGACGCCGGAGGCCGACAGCCGCGGGTCGAAGAACAGCATACGCCCCAGGTCGATCTTCTCGCGGGTCACCGGATTGTCCTTCACCGTCTGCAGGCCGTAGGGGACGGGCTCGAGGCCGACGGACTTGGCCTTTTCGCGCAGCGCTGCGTCATCGGCCTGGACGCCGGCGGCGGTCAGAAGGATGGGCAGCAGTGCGCCTGCGGCGATGATAGATCGTGGCTTGCTTCGCATAGTCTTGGCTCGCATCCCGCTTGGGTTGAAGTGGAGTTGGTAAGACTAGCGAGGCAAATCAGGGAATTCATTGTCGTGGGGCATGGAACCGACACGGTTCGGGTGGCGGTATGGATTAGGTGCACGATCGAGCCCGGTACGCATGCGGCGGGTCACATCCGCCGCGGGGCAGTGTCTCGGGTCTGCGGCCTGCGTGGGCCGCACGGGATGTTGCGGGACGCTCAATGCACGCCGCTGACGGGCATCATGTCCACGTCGCAGGCGCCACCGACGCTGACCGAACGTGTGCGTGCGGCGTTGCGGCAGGACTCGCCCTGGCTCTCGATGCGGCAGTTGAGGGCCACCGGTTGGCCGGCGCTCAGCCAGTGGGGCGTTCGCCGCCAACGTCCCACGTTGCTGAAGCGGCAGCCCGGCGAGACGCCGTAGGGCGTGCAACCGCCGCCGCCGCGGAGCTGGACCTTGCGGTCGTCGACGATAAAGCCTGGATAGTTGTCCTCGATGCGGATGTCGTCGCCCCGGTCCGTCATCTCGAAACGGAGCTCCTTGAAGCGATAACCCCCGCCGACGCGATCACCCACCTGGATGCGGGTGTTGGCGATCAGGGCATGGTCCGGGCCGTTCTCGGCGACGGCGCCGGACATGTACTCGATACGATCATGTTGCGGGAAGCACTTGCCCATGGCCGGCGGGTGGTAGTAGTGGCGCATCTGCGTGAGATCCGACAGGGTATTGCCGGGGAACAGGTCCCGCAGCGCCGCGTCACCGCCATAGAGGATCCGCTCGGCATCGCCAACGCTCTGGGTGTACATGGCCTGGACGCGGTCGTAGAAGTCCTGATGCGCCAAATCCGTGCGCAGGTAACAGGCGGTGAGTCCGGAGATCATGGTGAGGTAGGCGTCCCAGATGTTGTACTGGGACACGTCGGAGGCGACGCCCTGGAAATCGCCCGGGAAGCGACAGCCCTGGCGGCTGAGGCATTGGCCCACGGCACGGTTGCGAATGGAGAGCACCACGGTATTGCGCTCGCAGGCGCCGTAGGCCGAGCAGCCGCGGTCGAGGTGGCCCTCGAAGATGGCGGTGCGCATGGCGTAATCCAGGTGCTTGGCGCGGGCGAGGGTGGTGTCGTCCCACTTGCCGCTGTTGCGGGCGATGAAGCTGTCCCAGGCCGATGCGAGCTTGGCGCGACGGTCGGTCATGCGCCCATTCACCGATGCGCACTGGGGCGAGTTGTGGAAACTGCGGACGATCTTGTCCAGCGTGCTCCCGCCGGCGCGCTCGGCGGCTTTCGGATCGCCGCGGCCCGGCGGGTCGAAGAAGGGTGACTTCTCCAGCTGATAGAGATCCCGCACACTGACCACCCGGCTTACGTTCGGCCCGCAATGGTGATTGGGCACCCGCTTGCGCTGTTGCGCGGCGAGTGCGCGCTCGAAGTCGCGGGTGGCGGATTGTCCCGACGCCCGGGACGCATCCACGACGATCTCGAAGCCCACATAGGGCGTGCCCTGGGCGTCCGTCAGCGCCCGTCCGTTGCGCACCACCAGGCAGGGGATCACGGCGGTGCCCTGGGTGAGGCTGCCGGCCCTTGGCCCCGGTCCGTCGGCGCCGATGCGGTAGGTGGGTACCGTCAGCGGTCCGTTGAACTTGTACAAGGTCATCACCGGCGCGGCGGGGATGTCCGCAACGGCGATCTGCGGCAGCAGGGCGGCGGCGAGCAGGGCTGGGCCCAAAACGGCGGTGCGCAGGGAGGCATGCATGATGGTGGCTGGATTCCGTTATCGGTGGGGACGACGAGGCACGGCGGCGGCGCGACGCGACGGCGTCCGACGGCCGCGTATTGCGCCAGTATCGACGCATGAACGCAAGCGGATGGTGCCGCGCTGCAGACGCGCGGGGCGCAGCACAAAAAAGCCCGCCATACGGCGGGCTTTGGGGGACCATGCCAGGCTTGGGCCCGGCGTGCGCGCTTACATCTCGAGCTGCACGCGCAGCTTGTTCATCGCGTTCTTCTCGATCTGGCGGATGCGCTCCGCGGAGACGCCGAACTGCTGGGCGAGCTCGTGCAGCGTCTGCTTCTTTTCGGTGAGCCAGCGCTCGCGCAGGATCGTCTTGCTGCGCTCGTCCAGCCCCTCCAGCGCCGCGAACAGGCGCTCGCGCTGATGGGCGTCGTTATCTTCGCGCTCCAGGTTGGCGGCGGGCTCCATGCGCATATCCGGCAGGTAGGTGGCCGGGGCGGAGGGGCCCTCGTCGTCGTCATCGTCGTGGCCGTCAAAGGCCAGATCGTGGCTCGCCAGGCGTGACTCCATCTCGAGCACGGTCTCCGGCTTGACGCCGAGGTCTGCCGCCACGCCTTCCACTTCTTCCTTGGAGAACCAGCCGAGACGCTTCTTCGCGCTGCGCAGGTTGAAAAACAGCTTGCGCTGGGCCTTGGTGGTGGCGACCTTCACGATGCGCCAGTTGCGCAGGATGTATTCGTGGATTTCGGCGCGAATCCAGTGCACTGCGAACGAGACCAGGCGCACACCCACGTCCGGCTCGAAGCGGCGCACGGCCTTCATCAGGCCAACGGTGCCCTCTTGGATCAGGTCCGGCAGCGGCAGCCCGTAGCCCAGGTAGCCGCGGGCGATGCGAATGACGAAGCGCAGGTGCGAGAGCACAAGGCGCCGCGCCGCCATCATGTCGCCGTGATCACGCAGCCGCAGCGCCAGACTGCGCTCTTCTTCCTGCGTGAGCACAGGAATCTGGTAGGCGCTCGCGATGTAGGCGTCGATCGTTCCCGTCGACAGGGAGCCGAGGTTGGCGATGTCTTGGATCGATGCTTCTTCAGCCATGGTGCTTATACCTGAGTAATATGCTCGGAAATTATGCTAGCAGCCTGAGGCGGCTTTGACAACACTGCTGACCGGGTTTTCGAGCAGCTTTTGAACGGAAAGTTCCTGTGGCAAAAGCTGGACATTTCCGACCTATGCCCATGGTAGTCAAAGGCCGCCGCAGCGCAATGCCTTTTTGCGACTGGGGACATCTCGTCCGATGAATGGTGCACTCCGTGGCTCGAGCGACGCTCGTGCCGCCGGCATGTGTTGATGTAAACACGTGTTTTCTAGGTAAAAG
Organism: uncultured Thiohalocapsa sp.; assembly: GCF_913062725.1. GTDB lineage: Bacteria > Pseudomonadota > Gammaproteobacteria > Chromatiales > Chromatiaceae > Thiohalocapsa. Next base: position 24,356 of record NZ_CAJXWY010000017.1, on the reverse strand, counting down.
CCGGTAGTGGCCTTGGGATTTGCGGAAATCTGGATGTCGCCGTCCCCGCGCCCGGCCACGAGGGCTGTCGACGCCGCGGAGGGATGTGCGCGGTCGTGGGCGTCTTGTCCAGATTCCTTGACCAACTGCGGATCAGGCTTTGATCGATATTTGCGAGGTGAGTAACGCGGAATTCGAATGGCTCAGGATTGCGTTGCGGCTGGCCGGGCGGGCGTGGGGCACGCGCCTGGGGCCCATGGCGAAGCGGGCGGGCTGCAGCGTTGCGCGCAGCCGGGCCAGGGCGATGCGCCCGCCGCGTCGGCGCAGCTGTGGGTTCGACTGGGCGATCAGGTTTGAGGGGCCGGCTCGGGAGTCCGGGCTTGGGGAGGCTTCAGTGGGGCAGTCAGGGCCAGGCTGTGAGTGACGTGGGGCGATGCGCCGAATCGTTTCGTTTCGCCGGCTGCGCCCTGGCGGGCGTCGATACGGCGATCAGCTGCGCGCCGGCCCGAGGGCGGTGTGGCGGCGGGGTCCGTGGCGTCGGCCACCCGTCTGTGTGGTTGTGCTGAGCGTCAGTCGCCGACGCAGGGATAGCGCTCGATGCCGGCCTCTGCCATGGCGACGGCGCGGAATATCGCGCGGCCCTTGTTCATGGTCTCTTTCCACTCCAGCTCAGGCACCGAGTCCGCCACCACCCCGGCGCCGGCCTGGATGTGCAGGGTGCCGTCCTTGATGACGGCGGTGCGGATGGCGATGGCCGTGTCCATGTTGCCGTTGAACGCCAGGTAGCCGACGGCGCCGGAGTAGATGCCGCGCTTGACGGGCTCGAGCTCGTCGATGATCTCCATGGCGCGGATCTTGGGCGCCCCGGATACGGTGCCGGCGGGGAAGGTGGCGCGCAGGACGTCGATGGCGCTCATGCCCTCGGCCAGCTCGCCGGTGACGTTGCTCACGATGTGCATGACATGGGAGTAGCGCTCGACGATCATCTGGTCGGTGACGCGCACGCTGCCGGTCTTGGCCACCCGACCGCAGTCGTTGCGCCCCAGGTCGATCAGCATCAGGTGCTCGGCGAGCTCCTTGGGATCTGCCAGCAACTCCGCTTCCAGCGCCTGGTCTTCCTCCTCCGTGTAGCCGCGGCGGCGGGTCCCGGCGATGGGCCGCACCGTCACCACGTCGTCCTCCAGCCGGGTCAGGATCTCCGGTGAGGAGCCGACGATCTGGAAATCGCCCAAGTCCAGGAAGTACATGTAGGGCGAGGGGTTGAGCCCGCGCAACGCCCGGTAGAGGTCCAGCGGCTGTGCCTGGTAGGGGATGGACAGCCGTTGCGACAGCACCACTTGCATGCAGTCGCCGGCGAGGATGTAGTCCTTGATGCGCGCAACGGCGGCCTTGAAGCCCGCCTCGCTGAAGCCCGAGACGAAGTCCGTCTCCACCACCCGCCGGCCGCCGGCTTGCGGGTTGCGCGGTGCGCCGCGCTGCATCTTCGCCACTAGGGCGTCGATGCGGGCCTGACCGGTGGCCGGGCTGTCGCCGGCCGTCGGGTCGAGATGCACGATGATGTAGATGCGCCCGCGCAGGTTGTCGAAGACCACCACCTCCTCGGAGAGCATGAGCAGGATATCCGGTGTGCCCATCTGGTCGGGGTGCGGGCACTGGGCGAGCCTGGGCTCGATGTAACGGACGGTGTCGTAACCAAAGTAGCCCACCAGACCGCCGGCGAAGCGGGGCATATCGGGATGCTCGGCGGCCTTGTAGCGGCGCTGGAACTGCTCGATCCAGGCCAGCGGATCGGCGGTCTCGGCGGTCTCGATGACGCTGCCATCGCGCTCCACCACCACCCGGTGTCCATACACCTTGAGCACCGTGCGCGCGGGCAGCCCGATGATGGAGTAGCGCCCCCACTTCTCGCCGCCCTGCACCGATTCGAACAGGTAAGCGTAGGGGCCGGCGGCCAGCTTGAGGTAGCAGCTGAGCGGCGTGTCCAGGTCTGCGAGCACCTCGCAGACGAAGGGGATGCGGTTGTGGCCCTGGCGTACCAGGGCATCGAAGCTCTCGGGCGTCATGGGAGCAGGCTGTCCAATGCCGCCAGCGAGTCGATCACCGCGTCCGGCTCGGCGTCGCGGATATCCAGGCCGTGATTGTATCCGTAGCTCACGCAGACCACCGGGAAGCCCGCGGCACGGGCGGCTTTGACGTCACTGATGGAGTCGCCCACCATCAGCGATGCCGCCGGCGCGACGCCGAAGTGCGCCGCCGCGTGCAGCAGCGGCAGGGGACTGGGCTTTTTCTCCGGCAGGGTGTCACCGCTGATGATGAGGCGGAAGTGTGCCGCGATGCCCAGACCCGCGAGCAGCGGCTCGGTGAATTGCGCCGCCTTGTTGGTGACACAGCCGAGCGGGATGCCGCGCTCGGCGAGTGTCGCCAGCCCCTCGCGCACGCCGGGGTAGAGCTGCGCGTGCTCGCCGTTGTGCGCGGCGTAGCGCTCGAGGAAGATCGGGTAGGCGCGCGTGAGGTCCGCCGCATCCGGCTCGCCGTCGAGCGTGCCGGTGAGGGCGCGCTTGACCAGGCGCTCCACGCCGTTGCCCACCCAGTGGCGCACCGCCGCCTCGCCCTGGGGCGCACGGCCCAGCGCGACCATCATCTCGTCTACGCTATGCGTAAGGTCCGGCACGCTGTCCACCAGCGTGCCGTCGAGATCGACGAGGACCATCTGCGGGTCGAATACGCGCGTCATGCGGATGCCGCTCCTCAGCCGCCCACCGACGCCAGCGCCTCGCGCATCTTGGCGATGATGCTGTCGTAGCGGTGGGGGTCCGCATCCTGACCCTTGCCGAAGATGCCGGAGCCGGAGACGAAGGTGTCGGCGCCCGCGGCCTTGATCTCGGCGATGTTGTCCACCTTCACGCCGCCGTCGACCTCGAGCCGGATCTCGCGGCCCGAGGCGTCGATCATTTGCCGCACCTGGCGCAGCTTATCCAGCGCCGACGGGATGAAGCTCTGACCGCCGAAGCCCGGGTTCACGGACATGAGCAGCACCATGTCCACCTTGTCCATGACGTACTCCAGGTAGGACAGGGGGGTGGCCGGGTTGAACACCAGGCCCGCCTTGCAGCCTTCGTTGTGGATCAGCTGCAGGGTGCGGTCGATGTGCTCGCTGGCCTCGGGGTGAAACGTAATATAGGTTGCGCCGGCCGCGGCGAAGTCCGGCACGAGGCGGTCCACGGGCTTGACCATGAGATGGACGTCGATGGGTGCCGTCACGCCATGCTTGCGCAGGGCCTCGCAGACCAGCGGCCCGATGGTGAGGTTTGGCACATAGTGATTGTCCATGACATCGAAATGCACGATGTCGGCGCCGGCGGCGAGCACGTTGTCCACTTCCTCGCCGAGCTTGGCGAAATCCGCGGACAGGATGGACGGGGCGATCAGGTCTTCAGCGGCCATCGGGGGTCTCCGTTGGGGCGTGCCACGGCGCAGCGGCAGCCGCTCGGCACGGGCAGGTATCGAGACCCGGCACTTTAACCGATGCGCTTGGGCTTTTCACGGCACAGGGGCTAGGATTTGTGCGAAGACGCGGCGAGAGCGCTGCAGATGCACTCCGTCACCAGCGCCGTCTCGCCGTCGACCTGCCAACGGATGTCGCAATCGTAGAGGCGCAGCGCGAAGGCGTTGCGCTCGGGGTAGCGGTCCATGTAGCCCGGCCGTGGGTCCTGGGCGATGACTTGCTCGATGAGCCGCCGCAGCCGCAGCTGATGGTCGGGGTCGCGGGCGGCGATGGCTTCGGCGGCGGCGTCGGTGATGCGCACATGGAAGCGGCGCGCCGGCTCGGCGTGGGCGAAGCCGCCGGCGGCCTCTGCAATGGCATCGGCGTAGGGGACGTAGGGCTTGATGTCCAGCACCGGCGTGCCGTCGAGCAAATCGACGCCCGAGACGTGCAGCGCCAGCCCGTCGGCATCCGCCGCCAGCCCGTGCTGGGCCACCGCCGACAGGCCGATGGGATTGGGCCGGTAGGGCGCCCGGCTCGCGAACACCCCCACCGTACGCCGTCCGCCGAGCCGGGGCGGGCGCACGGTGGGCTTCCAGCCGGCGGTGAGGCAGTCGGCATGGCACACCCAGAGCAGCCAGACATGGCTGAACCCCTCGAGGCCGGCGAAGGCTTCGGCGCGGTCATAGGGCGGGTGCAGCAGGATACGCCCCGGGGCGTCCACCAGCCGCGGCTGGCGCGGAATGCCGAACTTGTCCGTGAAGGGCGTTCGCGCCGTGGCGATGGGCGCGAAGGAGTATGTGGTCATGGTCGACCGCCGGGTGCGTGACCTGGTCCGATGAGGCGCTTCGGCTTGCGGGCGGTGGCGAGCACATAGTCGAGCCCGCGGTAGACACTGGTGGCCTCGAAGCGCAGCGCGAGCTTCGCCGGCAGCCGTGCCATGGGATGCAGACGCGTGAGGGTTTCGGGGTGCTCGGCGAGGAAGCGGTGCAGCGGTGCGTAGACGTGCTCGCGGATGGACTCGACGCGGATCTGCTCGAAACCGCTCATGGCGAGCTTGGCGTGGTACGTGGGCCGGGTGTAGGCGTTTTCCGGCGGGATCGCGAACTTGCCGGACACGAGCCGCCAGGAGAGCTGCTGCTCCAGGCGCGCCGGAAAGCCGCGCACCGCGGGCATGGGGATAATGTCCGCGAGCACCAGCCGCCCGCCCGGGCGCAGCACCCGCCACGCCTCGCGCAGGAAGCGCTCCCGCGAGCGGAAGTGGAAGGCGCACTCCACGGCCACCACCTTGTCGATGCTCTCTGCTGCGATGGGCATCTGTGTGGCCGAGCCGTGCTGCAGGTCGATGCGATCATCGAGCCCGAGCTTGCTGACGCGCCGCCGCGCCACCTCGACCTGGGAGGCGGTGATATTGAGACCGATGATGCGGCCCGGCTTTAGGGTTTGCGCCCAGAGGATGTCCTGATCGCCGAAACCGAAGCCGCAGTCCAGCACGTGGTCCTCGGGGCCGAGCGCCGCCGTTTCGCCCACCAACATGGCCAGGGCGTCGCTCGCGGCATCGAGATCGGTGGCCGCTTGCCAATATCCCAGATTCAGGTACAAGCCACGCTCGGTGGGGGAACTGGTGGCGAGCAGGTCATAGATGCCGGCGGCATCGAGTCCGTGGAACGGATTGTAGAGCCAGTTCAGATAGCCCAGGCTCTCGCGCAGGCGGCTTGCGGGCAGCGTCGTGTCAGACATGATGGGTCTCCGTGTGCGTTCATCCCAAGGTGGGGGTGTAACAGCGGCTGCGCGAGGGCATGGTCGGCTCGACGGCCGGCGTCTTTGGGGTGGGCCATGGCTGGCGATGCGGCGCGTGGCGGCAGCGACGGGCGCGTTGGGAATTCAGCCCGTGCCGCAACCTTTTACATGGTGGGTGCCGCCGCAGCCGGCGGCGCCCGCGGCTGCCATCGCTCGAATCAAGCTGCCCAGATCAACCCCGTCAACGCTAGGAGGCTTCCATGGCTTCGGCATCTCGCTACACCTTCACCCAGCGCCTGCTGCACTGGCTCATCGCGCTGCTCGTCTTCGGTCTGCTCGCCGTCGGCTTCACCCTCTGGAGCCTGGGCTACCAGGGTGTCGTCGACACCTTCGGCCAGGAGATGACCAATCAGCTCTACAAGTATCACAAGACGTTCGGCATCCTACTATTGCTGCTGATGGTGCTGCGTGTCGTGCTGCGGCGCATGACGCCGCCGCCGGCCTACGCGCCGCCCCTCTCCGGCCCGGTCAAGGCCGTCGCCGGCGGCACCCATCTGCTGCTCTACGTGCTGCTGCTCGGCATGCCCATCGGCGGCTGGCTCGCCACCGCGGCCGGCGGCTTCCCGGTGCAGTTCTTCGACTGGAATCTGCCGGGCTTCATCGGCAAGAACGAGGCCCTGAGCGAGCAGCTGTTCATGCTCCACGGCTATGCGGGTCTCGCCATCGCGGCGCTGCTGGTCCTGCACATCGGCGCCGGCATCAGGCACTGGCGACGCAAAGACGGCATCATGCGCCGTATCAGCCTGCCGTGATCGCCCCTCAGGCATTGAGCACGCGGCGGCGCCTGGGCGCCGTCCCAGCGCTCGCCACAGCGCTCGCCGTGTTGCTCGCCGCGGCGCTCGCGGCGCTTGCGCCGATGCCGGCGCCCGCCGCGGGCGGTGTCGAGCTCACCCTCGCCACCTGGAACATCGAGCACCTCGCCGCCGCCGACGGGGCCGGCTGCCGGCCGCGCAGCGCCGCCGACTACCAGCGCCTGCGCGACGTCGCGGCTCGCTTGGACGCCGATATCATCGCCGTGCAGGAGGTCCAGAACACCGACGCCCTGGCCCGCGTCTTCGACCCCGCGGTCTACGATCTGGTCGTCTCGCCCCGCCGTGAGGAGGGGCGCAGCCGCTGCCGCGGCATGGACGGCCAGCGTCGGCTCGCACAGCGCACCGGCTTCGCCATCCATCGCCAGGCATTGCGAGCGGCGGGGCTGGAGCATCGGCTGCTGCCGGGCTTTCGGGAACTCGGCGACCAGGGGCGCCGTTGGGGGACGCGCATCCAGCTCGAGCGTGCAAACCGGCCCCTGCTGGAGCTGATGTCCGTGCACCTCAAGGCCGGCTGCGCCTGGGGCGGGCTCGAGGGGCGGGTGCGCCGCGGGCAGTGCCAGATCCTCAGGCGCCAGCGTGGCATCCTGGAGGCATGGATCGACGCCCGGGCCGGCGCCGACACGTCCTTCGTGCTGCTCGGGGACTTCAATCGCCAGCTGGATCAGCCCAACGACCATTTCTGGGCGGCCATCGACGACGGCGAGGTCTGCGACTGGCGGCCCGACCCGACCTTGGGCCGCCGCTGCCTGCCGGGGAGCAGCCGAGCCGATGCCGACGCCGACCTCGTGCTCGCCGGCGCCGGCCGTCCCTTTCCCCATGCCCCCAACCCGAAGTACCCCTACGCCATCGACCACATCGTTCTCGGTGGGCCCGCCACGGACTGGCTGGTGCACGGCAGCTGGCGGGTGCTGAGCTACGGCCGCGGTGCCAAGCCCTCTGACCACCATCCCATTGCGGTCACCCTGCGCCTGCCCACCGCCACCGACTAGGGCGCCAAGGGGCGGCGGCGTCAGCCGAGCACCGGCGTGCTCGGTCCCACCGCCGCGCGCGCCGGCTCCAGCGGCTTGCCGCTGTCGAAGGTCTCGTCCATGAACTTGAGCGCCCGGTCTTTCGTGCGAATGAAATGGGTTTCATCCAGCAGGTGGAACATCTTGCCGCGACGCAGGGTTTCGTAGACCTGGGCCTTGAGGCTGGAGAAATAGATCTCGACGCCGTTGTCGCGGAAGGTCTCGATGACGTCGCGCAGGCGCTCCTCGCCGGTGACATCGACGTCGTTGATGCTGCTGCCGTCCACCAGCACGGCGCGGGCCTGGGGGTTCTTGGCGCGGGCCTCCAGCAGCACATCTTCGAAGCGTGAGGCGTTGACGAAGTTGAGCGAGCCGTCGAAGCGCACGACGATATAGTTGCGACCGATGGGCGCGATGTCGTTCATGCTGACGCCGGCGAGGCGGCCCTCGGGGTCCAGGCCCAGGATGTCGGTGCGCGGCTTCATGGTGCGCACCAAAAAGAGCACGATCGCCAGCCCGGCCCCCAGCAGGATGCCATTGGCCAGCTGCGGAGCCATGGCCAGGGTGGCGACGAAGGTGATGATGCCCACCACGGCCTCCTGGCGCTCGATCTGCCAGGCCCGCACCAGGGCACGCACGTTGATGAGCCCGAACACGGCCATCATGACGATCACCGCCAGCACCGCCTGCGGCAGATGGTAGAGCAGCGGCGTCAGGAACAGCAGCACCAGCATGACGCCGACGGCGCTGCAGATGGCGAACATGCCGGTTTTGGCGCCGTTCTTGGCCGCCACCGCCGAGCGTGAGAACGATCCGCTCACCGTGTAGCTGCTGAAGAAACTGCCGACGATGTTAGCGAGACCCTGGCCGACGAGCTCCTTGCTGGTGTCCACCCGCTCCTTGGTCTGGGCGGCGATGGCCTTGGAGATGGAGGTGGCCTCCATAAAGCCGATGAGTGCCATCACCAGCGCCGAAGGCAGCAGGGTCCAGAAGACATCCATGCGCAGCTCCGGCAGCTGGAAGCTCGGCAGGCCGGCCGGGATGGCGCCGACCACGGCACCGCCGCCCATCATTGTCACCTGATCGCCGGTGACCCGGCTCAGTCGCCAGATGCGACCATCGTCCTCCAGCGTATCCGCCAGCTGCCCCCGCGGGTAGAACAGCTCGCCGCCGTCCGCGGTGACCACGCGCGCGAACTGCAGGTTGTGCAGCGCCACCTGGCGCTCGTTATTGGCGCGCTTGCGCTGATCCAGCTCCCGGTTCAGCACCCGCAGGTCGGCCTCCAGCAGGGCGAGCTCGGCGAAGCGTTCAGGGTCGTTCTCGGCCTTGAGGGTGCGGATTTCGGCGTTGAGCCGGGAGGTGGTCGTGCCCAGCGATTCGATGCTGCGCACCGTCATGGCGTAGTCGGCCGCCAGCGCCTGAGCCTCGGTGTCCTGGATGGCAGCGAGGGGCGCGGTGGCATTGCGCTCGAAGCCGATGGCCCAGCTCACCAGCGTCGTCAGCACCACCGCCAGCAGCACGCCCGGAACCTTGGGGATGTAGCGGCGGGCGCCGATGATGATGCCGAAGGTGGCGATCGCGAACAGGAGCGTCGGCAGGTGGGTGTGCGCCAGCTGCTCGACCACGTTCCAGAGATCGAGCACGAAGTTGTCCGTACGCGGGAAGGGCACATTCAGCAGCTTACTCAGCTGCGAGAGGCCGATGATGAGCGCCGCCGCGTTGGTGAAGCCGACGATGACCGGGCTGGAGAGGAAGTTCACCAGGATGCCCATCCGCAGCAGCCCGAGGGCGAGTCGCAGCACACCCACCATCAGCGCCAGCATCACCGACAGCACGATGAAGTCCTCGCTGCCCAGCGCCGCCAGGGGCAGCACCGCCGCCGCGGACATGAGCGAGAGCATGGCCACGGGGCCCGTGTGCAGCTGCGGCAGCGAGCCCCACAGCGATGCGATGATCACGGGCATGAAAGAGGCGTAGAGCCCGTAGACCACGGGCAGGCCCGCCAGCTGCGCATACGCCATGCTCTGCGGCACCAGCACCAGTGCCACCGTGATGCCGGCGATCAGGTCGCTACGCAGGGTGTCCCCGGAGAGCGGGAACCAGCGTAGGAAAGGAAACAGGGTCGTCAGCAGGTTCGCAGGCATGATGGCTCTTGTTGGGGCGGTCCTTGGAAGGCAGAACGCATGGTAGCCGAGGCCATCCCGGGGCTACATCGATGATCCCGCTTGTAGGGATAGAAGATCGTCTATGGATTGCAGGGACGATTGCGGGCGCACCGCAGACGGCGTCGACGGCGCCGCTGCAGGTGCGCCGGGACCGGACGAGAGATGCGCCGGGCGGCCCGGCACGGGTGTCTCCGCACCGGGCATAGGGCGACGATGGCGACGTGGCTTAGGAGACGTGGCTCAGAACTTGGTCACCACCACGTTGACGCCGTCCTCGGAGCCCAAGTCGAAGGTGTTTCCGGACACCTGAGCCACGGTGCCGATCTGCTCGACGACGAACGCCGGGTCAGCCGCGGCGTTGATCACCAGTCCGTTCTCAGCGCCGTCGGCGATGACCAGGGTCGCGGCATCCGGGCGTGTCACCGAAATACCCGCGGACGGCGACAGAATGGTGAGATTGGCGTTCAGGAAGCTGACCTGCAGCGACGATGGATCGCGGTTGGCCTCGACGAAGGACGCCGCCGCACCCACCGCACCGGTGCGCACCTTCTCCACCAGGCCCGAGGCCGTGGTCTTGGCCTTGGTGGCAATCTCCCGGGCCTGCTCGCTGTCGGCGGCTTCCTTGATGGAAGCGATGGCCTTGTCCAGTTGCTCTCTCCAGTTCATTGGGACCTCCTCTGGTGCGTTGCGGCATGCGCGGTGTGCGCACGCCGGGCAGTGTCAATCGGTCGCCCCTGCGTCGTTTGGCGGTGACAGCAGGCGTGGATCGTGGTCAGCTTAACCCCGACACTGGCTGTAGGCGCAGTATAGTCTGCGCATGGCGCGGCGCTATCGGACGGACACTGATTTGGCCTCGGTCTGGAAGCGGCAGTGTGATTGGTCCCAAGCCCTAACCCCCGGCGACCGGTCCCTCAACGCCCATGCGCTTTTGGCATGTGGATGCGCCGCCACAGCCGTCCGTCGCGCTTGAGCAGATCGCCGGCGGCGGCGGGGCCCCAGGTGCCGGCGGCGTAGTTGGGGAATTCGCGCGGGGGTAGGGCGGACCAGACATCGAGCACGGACTGGACGATCTCCCAGCCCTTCTCCACGGTGTCGGCGTGCTTGTAGAGGGTGGCATCGCCCTTCATGCAATCGTAGATGAGGGTCTCGTAGCCGGTGGCGGGCTTGTTGCCGAAGTAGTCCTCGTAGCAGAAGTCCATGTTCACGGTGCCGATGCGCATGGTCGGGCCCGGAACCTTGGCGCCCAGGCTCATCTGAATGCCCTCGTTCGGCTGGATGCGCAGCACCACCATGTCCGGCTCCAGGTCGTCCACCTCGGTGTCCTGGAACATGATGGTGGGCGCCTTCTTGAATTGAATGGCGATCTCGGTGTACTGCGCCGTGAGCCGCTTGCCGGTGCGCAGGTAGAAGGGCACGCCCGCCCAGCGCCAGTTGTCCATGCCGAGCTTGAGCGCGGCGAAGGTTTCGGTGTGGGAGCTGGGGTCGACGCCGTCGGAGGCGCGATAGGCCTGAACCTGCTCGCCGTTGGGCATGACGCCGGCGCCGTACTGACCGCGCACGGCATGGGTCAGCACCTGCTCCGGGCTGAGCGGCGTGATGGCGTCCAGCACCTTGTTGACCTCGTCGCGCATGGCGCCGGCCTCGAAGGAGTTGGGCGGCTCCATGGCGAGAAACCCGAGCAGCACCAGCAGATGGTTCGGGATCATGTCGCGCATGGCGCCGGCTTCTTCGTAGTAGCCACCGCGATGCTCGACGCCGACGGATTCGGCGACGGTGATCTGCACATGGTCGATGTGGTTGCGGTTCCACAACGGCTCGATGAAGCCGTTGGCGAACCGGAACACCATAATGTTCTGGACGGTCTCCTTGCCCAGGTAATGATCGATGCGGTAGATCTGGTCTTCGTCCAGATTCTTGTGGAGATGATTGTTGAGCGCGATGGCAGAGTCCAGATCGCGGCCGAAGGGCTTCTCGATGATGACGCGGCGCCAGTCCTCTTCGGTTTCGTGCAGGAGACCGACATCGCCCAGATAGTCCGCCACCTTGGAAAACAGACTGGGCGGGATGGCCATGTAGAACAGATAATTGCCCTCGGTGGCGCGTTCCGCGTCGATGCGGCTCAGGCGCTCGCAAAGGTTTTCGTAGTCGGGCGGATTGAGCATATCGATCTTCATGTACTGGAGGCGCTCACACAGGCGCCGCCAAACATCATCGTCGAAGCGCTCACCCACCTGGTCGCGGATCTGCTCGCCCATCATTTCGCGGAAGGCCTCGTCGTTGAGGTCCAGTCGGTCGAGGCCGAGCATCACGAAACTGTCCGGCAGCAACTGGGCGTTGCACAGATGGTAGAGCGACGGCACCAGCTTGCGCTTGGTGAGATCGCCGCCGGCGCCGAAGATGATCATCACATTGGGCGGCGCTGGCGAGGCCTCGGTGTAGTCGGTTTGCATGAGGGACATGGTTTTCTCCGAGCCCGTCCTGTGCGGATGTCGATGGACGTCAGTGTAGGTGCTGGCGAGTGTGCGAAAGGCGCAAGGGCGCACAGGTGTGCGCATGCAGGTGTGTGACGGGCAGCCGCGCCACACGCCTGCACTTGCTGGACACTAAATGTTGCTTCTCTGTTGTAACAGAGTACGGTTCTGGCGCGCGCGTGCCATTGGCGTCGGCGCAACGGAACGCTTCGTCAGGACTCGGGCTTCTCGTGATGCCCACCGAACTGAAAGCGCATGGCCGACAGGATCTTATTGGCGAAGTCCGCCTCGCCGCGGGAGCTGAAGCGCTCATACAAGGCCGTGGTGAGCAGCGGTGCCGGGGTGCCGGTCTCGATGGCGGCCTGGCAGGTCCAGCGGCCCTCGCCGGAGTCCGACACCCGCCCGCCGAAGCCGGCGAGCGCGTTGTCCTCGTGCAGGGCGATGGCGGTGAGGTCGAGCAGCCAGGAGGCGACCACGCTGCCGCGGCGCCAGACCTCGGCCACATCGGCGAGGTTGAAGTCGTACTGGTAGTGCTCGGGGTTGGCGAGCGGGGCGGTCTCGGCGTCGATGACCTGATCTTTACGGCCGATGCCGGCGTGCTTGAGAATGTTCAGCCCTTCGGCGTAGGCGCCCATCAGCGCGTACTCGATGCCGTTGTGCACCATCTTGACGAAGTGCCCGGCGCCGCTCGGCCCACAATGCAGGTAGCCCTGCTCGGCGGGCGTGGGCTCGCCGCTGCGCCCGGCGGTGCGCTCGATGTCGCCCATCCCCGGGGCCAGGGCTTTGAAGATGGGGTCCAGGCGCTGTACGGCGTCGGTGTCGCCGCCGATCATCAGGCAATAGCCGCGCTCGCGGCCCCAGACGCCGCCGGACGTGCCGCAGTCGAGAAAGTGCACGCCGATGTCACGCAGCGATTGCTGGTGACGGATGTCTTCCTGGTAGTTGGAGTTACCGCCGTCGATGATGCTGTCGTCGGCCTGCAGGTGCGGGCGCAGTTCGGTGATGACGTGATCCACCACGGCCGCCGGCACCATGATCCACACCGCGCGCGGGGCACTGAGCTTGGCACACAGGTCCTGAATGCTGTCCGCCCCCGTGGCGCCGTCCTTCGTCAGCGCCGCGACGGCCTCTGGGCTGGTATCGAACACGACGCAGTCGTGCCCGGCGGCCATCAGCCGCTGGACCATGTTGGCGCCCATGCGACCGAGCCCGATCATGCCGAGTTGCATCTGCTTGGCTCCTCTGTTTGGTTTGGAAAGTCAGGGTGGCAGGCTACGCGGATACGCGCGGACATACGGCCCATAGCCATCAGGGTTTTCCCATCAGGGCTTTCAGCGCCCTTCGAGCACGACGACGCTGCGGGGGCCCACCCGGTAGCGTCCGTGCTGCACCGGCGGCTGGTGCTGCGGGGCGAGCACGGCGGGCTCGCGCCCGGTATCCACGGCCAGCAGCCAGCGGCGGTTGTGCAGCGGCGGCAGCGCGAAGTCGAGGGTGTCTTCCCACATGTTGAGTATCACATGCAGGTGCGGCTCGTCGTCGGTGAGCCCCGCCAGCATGAAGGCCAGGGTGCGGGTGTTGCCATCGTCCCAGCCCGGGTCGTCCAGCTCCACGCCATGCCAGCTGATATCCGGCGGCGCCCCCGCGCGCTCCGGCCGGCCCGTGAGGAAGCGACGCCGGCGCAGCGTGGGGTGGCGCTTGCGGAACGCGATCATGGCACGGGTGAAGTCCAGCATGGTGCGATTGTCGTCCGCCAGACGCCAGTCGATCCACGACAGCGCGTTGTTCTGGCAATACGTGTTGTTGTTGCCCTGCTTGCTGCGCAGCAGCTCGTCGCCGGCCAGAATCATGGGCACACCCTGGCTCAAGAGCAGGATGGCCATCAGGTTCTTCGCCTGGCGCCGGCGCAGCGCCAGGATCTGCGGGTCGTCCGTCGGCCCCTCGGCGCCACAGTTCCAGCTGAGATTGTCATTGTGCCCGTCGCGGTTGTCCTCGCCGTTGGCCTGGTTGTGCTTCTGGTTGTAAGCGACCAGGTCGTGGAGCGTGAAACCGTCATGGCAGGTGACAAAGTTGATGGAATTGGCCGGCAGCCGCCCGCGGTGCTCGTAGAGATCGCTGGAGCCCGCGATGCGGGTGGCGACCTGCTGCACCAGCCCCTTGTCGCCGCGCACGAAGGCGCGCACCACGTCGCGGTAATGGCCGTTCCACTCGGCCCAGCGAAAGCCCGGGAAGTCCCCCACCTGATACAGGCCGACGGCATCCCAGGCCTCGGCGATGATGTGCGCGCGGCCCAGCTCGGGTGAGAGCTCCACCGACCAGAGCACCGGCGCGTGGTGCTCCGGCGCGCCGTCCTCGCCGCGGGCCATGGCGCTCGCGAGGTCGAAGCGAAAGCCATCCACATGCATGTCGTGCGCCCAGTAGTGCAGGCTGTCGATGACGTAGCGCGTCACCATGGGGTGGTTACAGTTCACCGTGTTGCCGCAGCCGGTGTAGTCGCGGTAGCGGGTCTTGTCGCCGAAATCCAGGTGATAGAAGATTTCGTTCCCCATCCCCTTGAACGAGACGGTGGGCCCGTCGACGCCACCTTCGGCGGTGTGGTTGTAGACCACATCCAGGATCACACCAATTCCGGCCGCATGCAGCGCCTTCACCATGTCGCGGAACTCGTCACGGGCCGCCCTGGCGTCTATCGCATAGTGCGGATGCGGTGCGAAAAAGCTGTGGGTGCTGTAGCCCCAGAAATTTTCCAGCCCCAGGGCGGCGGTCTTCGGCGGCACGTCCTGGAGATCGAACGCCATCACCGGCAACAGCTCCACATGCGTGATGCCGAGGGCTTGCAGGTACGGGATCTTCTCGACCACGGCGCTGAAGGTACCGGGATGGGGCGTATCCGCGGACGGGTGACGGGTGAAACCGCCGACGTGCATCTCGTAGATCACCGCTTCCGTCAGCGGTACGTGCAGATGGGTATCGCCCTGCCAATCGTAGTCGTCGCGCACCAGCAGCGAGCGCATGGCGGTGGCCAGGTTATCGCCCGCACGGCTCGCCGCATCCCGGTCCCACAGGCGGTCGTCCACGGCGACGGCCCAGGGGTCCAGCAAGAGCTTCTCGCGGTCGAAGCGGCAGCCGGTTTCGGTGGTGTTACCGGGGCCGTCCATGCGCCAGCCGTAGCAGATGCCGTCGGGCAGATCCTGCACGAGCACGTGCCAGAAAAAGAACGTTTTGTGCAACCGCGGATCGAGTTGCACGATCTGGAAGGGCTTCGGGCTCGCCGGACCATCGAAGAGCAGCAGCTCCACCATCGTCGCGTGTCGCGAGAAACAACAGAAATTGACGCCACCGTCGACGAAGTGGGCGCCTGTCGAATCCCAGGTGCCGGGTTGGATGCTGTAGGTGCGCGCTGGCATGGGGCTCCCCGGAGCAGAGGTGGGTTGATGCGCCGCAGACCGCCGTGGCGCCCATATCGGCGCTCGCAACCGATGCGCCCGTTGCCCACGCACTGGCGCTCGCGGCGACCGGCCCCATCTTAAGCCGGCTGGGGATGGGCTGCATGTCCATTCGACGAAGCCCGGACCCTGTTCCGGCCGCGACCGGCTTTGTGGAGGCGACACACATGAACTATTGCAGCCACTGCGGCGAAACGGTGACTCTGCGGGTGCCCGAGGGTGACAATATGCCGCGCCACGTGTGCGATGCCTGCGCCACGATCCACTATCAAAATCCGAAGATCGTCGTCGGCTGCATCCCCGAGTGGGACGATCGCATCCTGCTCTGTAAGCGCGCCATCGAGCCCCGCTACGGCCTCTGGACCCTGCCCGCGGGCTTCATGGAGAACGGCGAGACCGTCCAACAGGGCGCCGCGCGGGAGACCCTCGAAGAGGCGAGCGCCACGGTCGTCGTCGGTGACCTCTACACGCTATTCAACCTGCCGCACATCAACCAGGTCTACATGCTGTTTCGGGCGCAGCTCGAGCGCCCGAGCTTTGGCGCCGGCGCCGAAAGCCTGGAGGTGGCGCTGCTGCGCCAGGACCAGATCCCCTGGGACGCCATCGCCTTCCCCGTCATCAGCGAATCCCTGCGGCTCTACTACCGCGATCGCAGCGCCGGGCACTTTCGCCTGCGCACCGGGGCCATCGAGCGGCTGCCGGGGCCCGAGCGACGCTACCGCACCCGCGTTTACGATGACGATGGTGTCTGACTTGCCTCTTCAGACAACGCCTGTTGTGCCTCCGATTGAATGGTCGGTTCGCAACGTTTGCACATCGTTTCATCCTCTTACGCTACATTGTTGAGAAGTTCGGCTCAAGCCAGGTTTTCGCTGCCCACACCGTGGTGGACACGAAACAGGTTCTGCGGATCGTACTTGCGTTTGATGTTCAGCAGTCGCGGATAATGTCTACCCCATTGCGCCTCCTGCCAGTTCTCCAGAAAATAATCCGCTTCTGTCGAATAACTGCCGGCACCCGGCGTGACCGCTGCAATTGCGGCCATGGCACGCGATACCTGATCCCGATCCCGACGCGATGCTGCGAGATCGGGTTCTTTGCCGGCTACACCCGGATAGCGATATTGCTGCGCTGAGGCCATGATGACCAGCGCGGCGGCTTCCAGGGCCTGAGGATGTAGCGCCGTTTGCTGATCACGGGCCCGGGCCTCGGGATGCTCGCCGGACAGGCCCTTATTGATCTGAAAGATGAAGGGCCGAAGCCGCGATGCCTTGTAGAGCGCTTCGGCCAGTTCGCTCGGTGACTCGCGCGTCAAGGCTGCTGGGATCCAGCGGGATTGGTAGCTGTTCCAGAAGACCGAGAGCTCGCCCTGGTTGCCCGTCCACCAAAACTGGTTGTCGGGCGACTCGGGGCGTGGATCACGAGTGATGAAATCCGGATTCTGGGCGTCCCAGTAGTCGGGATTCCAGAGATCAGAGAAGGGGAGAAATCGATACTCGGGTGCGATATCGAATAAATCGGGCTGTGCGCGCAATGGGGCGAAAAACCTTTCCAAATCCTGCTGGGCATCTTTCAGCGAACGATCCAGGAAGGTGAGCCGGAACCCCAGGCTGTTGTCGGGGCCGAAGGCGACTGACTCACCCCAAGTCGGATTGTCCAGCACCCGGGGATAGAATTCGACAAAGGCCTGAACGAGCTGACGGTAGGCGTCATCGCTGTTAGCCTTGACCGATCCGGTAATGATGCCCACCGTTTCGGGAATGGGATGGGTCAGCAGGGTCACCCGGCTGACGATGCCAAAGGTGCCGCCGCCGCCACCCCGAAGCGCAAAGAAGAGATCGGGATATTGATGGGCATTGACGACTCGAACCTGTCCATCTGCAGTGACGATCTCGGCTTGGAGAATGCCCGCGGAAGCGGTTCCAAAGCGTTTGGAGAAGGAGCCAAAACCACTGCCGAACGTGAAACCGCCGCACGCGCCCACGCTGGTACAACCCCCACCCTGCACGAAGCGTCCGGCCTGGGTTGCCGCCGTGTAGGCCTCCAGCCAGCGGGTGCCTGCCTCGACGGTCATCGCGTGTTGCGGTTTGGTTCCCGCCGGCGCACCCTCCGGCACGAAGGCATCATGCAGTTGGATCTCGCGCATCTCATGCGTCCAGACCAGTAGCGAATTCGGCGCGCAGTTGCGGCCCAGATAATCATGCCCGGTTCCCTTGACGACCAACCGAACCCCTTGTTCCCGCGCAAAATTGACTGCAGCAACGATATCTTGGGTGTTGTTGGCACGCACCGCGTAGGGACTGGCTACGGCCTGCCAGGCCTCGAGCCAGCCCGTCGACTGCAAAGCGCCTGGCTGCTCCTCGTTCCAAAATGGATTCTTCAGCAGCGAGAATACCTCCTGGCTTGCAGGCGAAATCCAAGGCAATTTGGGTTGGATCAGCCGACCGCCAACCGCCTCGTTCAGCGCATGCCAGGCCGCGGACCCCGGCCAGTGATCAGGTCGGGTGTCTGCCGCGGTAGCCGCAGTGAACCATGATCCGGCGAGCAAGGAACCGGTCATTGCGGTTGAGGATTTGAGGAAGCGACGACGGGAGGGAGAGGTTGGCGTCATGGGGCGACTCGCGATAACGGACACGGTAAAGGCTCGAATACATTCTCACAGACGTTGCTTTGCGTTGCCAAATCCGCGCAAAACATAGTGGACGGGTCCGGTTTATCGCACACGATTATCTCCCGCGCTCGCCGCAGGGCCGGAGCACCTCACGGCCTGTCCTGGCACAAAAAAGGGGGACGGGTCCGGTTTATCGCACAGTGCCACAATTCAGCCATCTTCACCCGCTTCGCGTTCCAAGCCTCGCGCAGCGCCTCTGCCCTGTTCGCCTTGTCGCGTCTCTCTTGGGAATCTTTGGCATCATGTCTCCCTTTCCAGATCAACACCGTCAAAGGACAACCGTCATCGTGGAACCTTGGAACATGTTGCGATTCCTGTGGGTCATGCTGTTGCTCGTCAGCCTTGAGGCGGGTGCAATCGACGGGACACCGGACTCAGGGGCTGACGGGAGGATTCATCAGGTCGGCATCCTGCCGGTTGCGCCATTTGCCTTCAAGGACGCCGAGGGTAAATGGGACGGCCTGAGCGTGATGGTGTGGAAGCAGATCATGGAGCAGTCCGATCTGGACTATCGATTTGTCGAAATCGCCACACCCGGTTAGACCATTCGAACGGTCTCGGTCAGGCCATCCCTGCACCAACAGCGGATCCGGAGAAGCGGACAGCGGCCGGATGCCGTGCCTTGATGACCTGGGCGCGGCGGCCTGAGCACCACCCGGGGGGCTTCAGGCCGCCCTGGGCGTCAGACGCCGACGATGGCGTCGAACAGCAGCGGATCGATGTACTGCGGCTCATAGTCCAGTCCGAGTGCGCGCAGCTCCCGGACGAAGGCCCGCAGGTGGTTCTTCGAGCCCTCCAGCAGGTTGTCGTAGGTCCGTTCCAGGTCTGGCTGGTCGGTCTGCTCGATGGCATGCAGCAGGTCGAGGATGTCCAGGTCCTCGATGGTGGCGCCCACCGTCAGGGCCTCCGCCGAGGAGCCCAGGCCGGCAGCCACCAGGTCGTCGTACAGCGCCTGCAGGTCGGCGACGCTGAAGGTACCCTCGCCGGGCAGGGTCGGATCCGTCAGGCCGTAACGGTCGAGCTTGTCGCCAAGGGCGTCGAAATGGCGCTGTTCGGATGCCGCAATGCGTTCCAGCACGGCCAGGTCCCACTGGGCATCCAGCGCGACATAGACATCATGGGCCAGCTTTTCCTCCTCGCGCATCCACAGTAGGGTGCCGGCCTCCTCGGCGCTGAGCACGGGTGTCGGAGCGGGGGGACCGCCGCCGGGACCCTTGGCCATGGCAGGCAGGGAACCGAGGCAGAGGGCGATGGCAGCCGGAAGAACCAGTGAACGGATAGTCATGACGAGACCTCTGTGAGTGGATGGGACGGACCAGGACGATGGCAACCGCCGGGTCATTGCTGATAGGTCTGCCGCATGTTGCGGCGCTGCGCCATGTCCTCGGAGAAGCTCCGGGTCTGGGTACGCTGCTGCAGCATCTGCCCGTCCTGCTGGTTGCCGCCGCTGCCGGACTGGGTGCGCGACTGGCTCCGGCGCTGGGTCATGGTGCCCTGACCAGCACCCTGGCCGCTTCCTTGGGCATAACCACCGCCGCCCTGCCCATAGCCGCCGCCTCCACCGCCGCCCATGCCGCCACCGCGGGCCTGGGCGTCCAGGGACAGGGTCAGGGCGAGCACCCCAACCAGCGCCAGAGGTGTGACCATTGCCGACTTCTTCATTGCTTGCATCTCCGATTTCAATGGATGAATCGTCAGCCTTCAACGCCCCCGACCACCGCCCCTACCGCGACCGCCGAATCCCGAGCGATTCCCAGAGCCATATCCCGAACCGGACCCCATGTCCTGGCTCCCGGATTGGGAGCCAGATTGGCCTTGCCTGGCCTCGTAGCCCGATCCATAGGGCAGGTCAGAGCGGAATCCGCCACGGCGTCCCTGTCCTGCGTTGCCGCTCCCTTGGCGGGCCGCGCCGGTGCCGAGGTCCGGCAGAGACCCCACCGGCGCCGAGGGCGCGGGTTTCCAGATCCCGCCGCCACGCCTACCGAGGCCCCCGGTGGGGAGATCTTCCCGCAGCAGCCTGAGATCCAGGGCTCCGGGGTTGGGCTCGGGCACCTGCGCGGCCGCGCTCCCGAGCGGGCCAAGCAAGGCAATCAACAGTCCGAACCGGGTGGCGTGCTTCATTATCGGGGTGTCTTCTGTGCTGACGGGGTGAGTCTGCGCCGCGGCTGTAGCCCTGGTGTGTCGCGGCAGGCGCCTTTTGTATCCTTCCGTATCAGACCGTCTCGCAGAGGGTCTGCACAGGGATGATCCGGGGTATGCTCTTGTCATGAAACCTGCGTCTGCCCGCATTCTCGTCGTCGACGACGACCCCGCGTTGCGGGATCTGCTGCAGGCCTATCTGACCGACACCGGCTTCGTCGTCGACCTGGCGGTGGACGGCGAGGGCATGCGCGAGGCCATGCAGCGGGCGGTTCCGGATGCGATCATCCTGGATCTGATGTTGCCGGGGGCCGATGGCCTGATCCTGACTCGGGAACTGCGTGCGCAGTCCCAGGTGCCGATCCTGATGCTCTCGGCGCGAGGGGAGGAGGTCGACCGTGTGGTGGGTCTGGAACTCGGGGCGGATGACTATCTGGCCAAGCCCTTCAGCCCGCGGGAGCTCCTCGCCCGGCTGCGGGCCCTGCTCCGGCGCGCCGGGGCGGCGCCGGCGGCAGCGTCCCGACGTGATCGCTTCGGACCCTACCGGCTTGACCGGGACGCGCGCCGGCTGCTCCGGGACGATGCTGACGTGGGTCTGACCGGTGCCGAATACGACCTCATCGAGGTGCTGGTGGATCGCCCCGGGCGGGTGCTGAGCCGCGATGTGCTGCTGGATCTGCTCAAGGGCTATGATCGCGACCCCTTCGATCGTACCGTGGACCTACGGGTCGCGCGGCTGCGGCGCAAGATCGAGCCGAACCCGGCACAGCCGGTCTACATCCGCACGGTGCGCGGGTCCGGCTACCTGTTCAATCCCCGAGGCGCCGAGGCCTGATCCCCGGCCATGGCCCGCGCCCTCAGCCTGCGTCAGCTCAATGCCCTGCGTCTGGCGCTGATCTTCGTCCTGTTCGAGCTGCTGGCGGCGCTGGCGGTGGTGTTCCTGCTGATGTTGCCAATGGCGCAGCGGGCCTCGGCCGATCTGACCGGACTCATGGTGCTGTCGGCGCAGACCTGGAGCGAACTGCCGCCGGGCACCCGGCCGGCCTTCGAGCAGGAACTGCAGCAGGCCCACGGGCTGATCCTGACCGCAACCGCCCCCGCGGAGGCGGGTCCGCCGCACCGCCGCGGGCTCTATCTACGCGCACTGGAGGCGCGGCTGAGCGACCGCGTGGGCGACAGCGTGGCCTTGCTGGGAGCGGAGCGCTCCGGCGAGCGTTGGCTCTGGGCACCCCTGCCCAGTGGCGGCCAGACCCTGTGGCTCGGCTTTTCGCATCACCGGGTGGGTCCGCATCCGCTGGCCACGCTGGCGCTGACGCTGACCGGCGGCCTGGTGCTGGCGGCCGTGGCCGCCTGGTGGCTCGGTGGACAGATCCTGGCGCCGATCCGTCGCTTCGACGCCGCGGCCGCCATCCTGGGTCGCGGCGAGACGCCGACCCTGCTGCCCGAGGAGGGGCCGCGGGAACTGGCGGGGCTCGCGCACCGGTTCAATCTGCTGAGCCGCCAGATCGCCGATCTGCTGGAGGCGCGCACCACCTTGCTCGCCGGGTTATCCCATGATCTGCGCACACCGCTGGCGCGGATGCGGCTGGCGCTGGAGATGCTGCACCGCCGGCCCGATCCGGCCTGGATCGAGCGTCTGGACAAGGACATCGAAGAGATGGACCGTCTGGTGGCGGATGTCCTGACCCTCGCACGCGGGCTCAGCCATGGGGCGCCGGAGCCGGTCGAGCTGCCAGTCCTGCTGCAGGAGATTGCCGAGGCCGCGCGGGCCGCTGGTGCCGATGTACGGCTGCGCTGCCCGCCGGTGACGCTGCAGCTGCCGCTGGAGCCGGTGCGCCGCGTGCTGGCCAACCTGCTCGACAATGCGCGGCGCTATGCCGGCGAGCATCCCGTGGAGCTGCTCGCGGAGTGCGCGGACGGCGGTTGTCGCCTCGGCGTGCTGGACCTGGGGCCGGGGATTCCGGAGGCCGAGCTCGATGCCGTGTTCGGGCCTTTTCACCGGGTCGAACACTCCCGCAGTCCGGTCACCGGCGGCACCGGCCTGGGCCTGGCGATCGTCAGACAGCTCGCGCAGGCGAACGGCTGGCGGGTCTGGCTGGAGAATCGGCCCGGGGGCGGGCTGGCAGCCTGGGTGCAGCTGACAGCCGCGGCCGGCGGGCCTTGAGCAATCATCAGCACGAGATGTTGGAGACCTATTGCGCCGCCAAGGGCTGGCGCAGCGAAGTCACCCCCGTGGCGCGCCCGAGCGCCAACCTGGCCGCGGTGGCACGCACACCAACGCCCGCCGCCGCCAACAGAACGATGCGCGCGCGTCACCAGCACTTGCGGCGCGCTGCGCCGCCGCACCAACGCCTCCAACGCGCGACGCTCTTTGTCCTAAAGGTGCACGGGGGTGGCAGCGAGGAGGGGCATGTGCATGGACCTCTGAACAGCGACAATAATAGTGGCCGGTATCTTACCTCATAACCCCAGAACTGGTCTCAGGACTTTAGCAGTACTGCACTAGCTGGACCGGATTGAGAGTCGTGTGCCCCTCTTCCTTGGGTCATGGCAGAACATCGTCCCAATAGGCTGCCGCCCAGTCGATCAGATCATTTTCCCGCTGCTCGATTTCCTCCAGTGTCCACCGACTGTAGGCAGCTACTTCGTCGGTAATTGCAAGCCCGGTGGTGCGATAAATCTCTCTCTTCTTGCTGTAAACGTTGTTATTGGCCTCGCTATTACGTGGCGAGGGCAGGAGCACCAGGTTTCCAAGACGGTGACACAGAAAAGTAGCCTCGTGCCCGACGCCTCTCAGTATCTTCGCCCAACCGCTCGCGGGGTCCGGATTCTGCGGAAGGATATGCTCAATACTCCGGCTGGCGCTTTGCTCCCAGATCTTATTCCAGGCGCGCGATGATAGTACACTCCCTTTTTGGGCGTCTAGCCAGCGCTCCCTAGCATAGAAGAAGTAACGAAGCGACTCCTCCCAGCCTTCATAACAATTTTTGCCTCGCAAATACTCCGCCGATTTCTGAGCTGAAAATTCCTCCCCTGCCAAGTCCCGGATACGTTCCATATAGCGCCGATATTTTGTCTCATCATTAGCACTACTAAAAACCGCCCGGGCAAGGCGAACATAATCGCCGACGCGAGTACGAGAGTCGCGCCCCGACAGTCCGAATATCCGAAAAGAGACATGCTCCCACTGCGTCAGCAGCCGTTCGCGCTGAACACCACTGAAACGGAGATCAATGGCCACCGCCAGCAGTCGGGCATGTGCGATTTTCGTGACCGCCGCCTTTTGGGTGTCAGCTAGTAGATCGTCCACGGCGCCTGCGACCTGCTCGATGAACGTCGAGATCTTAACAGTTCGATTCGGATTGCCCGTTGCGGCAGCGCGAAAGACCTCCAGAGCGTCTTCATCGGACAACACTCGACTGGTGGCATCTGGCGACCAAAGTGTCGCCGCAAAACGCAGCGCCTCAGAACTCAAGCCTTGGCGAAGTCCAGCCTTTTCATAAATTCTGCGCCAAACATCTTGCAATTCCTGGAGCATGTCTTCGCGGTTTGGTGCTTCTTCATAGGCAATGCCCATCAACACTGCCTTACAGCGATCCAGCCAGGCAACATCTAACCCACGCGTGTTGAGCACCTCGAATACCGTGTAGACCATGCCCTCGTCGTCCAGCGCATGGTAAATGAAGCGCAACCGGTTCTTGATCAACGCCAATAATTGCATCACGGAGGTGCCGGTTTCCTTCTGCCAGCGCGTGATAAAGCCTTCTGCACTATTGATGCCGGCGACGATGTTTGCATCCACTGCACTGAAAAAGTCTGTCGCATCCTGTTTGACGCCGTGTCGCAGATAATTGGTGAAATAACCAGAGTAATCATGATTGGTCTGGAGCAGGACCAAGGTATGGTCATCACCCATCACCAACTGACTCTCCAGCTTAGTGCGCTCTGAGTCATCCTCATTCAATGCCAGCGCAATTGCCTTCAATACAAGAATCAGTGTGGTCAGACGCTGTTGACCATCGACGATGTCCACCACCTGATACTCGTCGGTACCAAGCGTCTGACGCCCCCGATTGACTCCCACGATCGTCGCCATAAAGTGGAAGTCGTGATTCTTCCGGTAAAGAGTGATCAGATCGCTATACAACTCAGCCCGTTGCTTTTCTTTCCAACTATAGGCTCGTTGATAGCCGGGAATTCGGAAGAGCCGATGATTGAGTAATTCACTCAAGGTCAGATTTTGGGGATCAATGCGCATTTCCTAATTGCTCCTAGCCGTTTTTCAGGCTGATGTATGAATGCTCGCGCCTAGGATGTTTAATCTCGCCCTTTTCACGCACTTTTTAATTCTACAGTTCCGTGCTCACCAGGCTCGCGTCAGGTGC
>NZ_CAJXWY010000016.1 GCF_913062725.1 uncultured Thiohalocapsa sp. | reverse complement strand
TGGCGTTGGAGCTGGCCACCTTGTGGGTGTAGGTCATGATCGCCGGAGGCCTGCGCGACTATCCCTGGGAGCAGTGTCACGCGACTTCGGATATCCGCGAGGATGGTCGTCCGGTGGACATCCTGCAGGACTTCTATATCCCGGCACTGTCGCGCTCGACCCTTGGGCCAAGGCCGCGATGACGCGTGTCCTCGGGACGTTAGTAATGGACGGTTAGTGAAGCTAATC
Organism: uncultured Thiohalocapsa sp.; assembly: GCF_913062725.1. GTDB lineage: Bacteria > Pseudomonadota > Gammaproteobacteria > Chromatiales > Chromatiaceae > Thiohalocapsa. The sequence goes on along the minus strand of NZ_CAJXWY010000016.1, from coordinate 71,937 downwards.
ACGCACCGAAAGGTTGGTATCTTCATCAGGCTCGATACCCGAGATATCAATCAGCATTTTTTTTAGCTCTCTAATTTCAGCCCGAAATACGCCATCAATTTGTCGAGTTACCCCACTGGGATACGATACCTTGATCTTCATGATGCGCATGACTGCGTCAAAAAGATTCGATTTCCCATCTGTAATATTATTTATAAATATCTCAACTCCAGGATCTTGTCCAGGATAGTGAGGATCATGAAAAGCATATCCGTCTCTAAAAACAGCATTAAGCGAGCTACTTACAAATTGCCTTATTTGAGGATCAGCCAGCATTTTCTTTGCTTCTAAGTAGTGCGACATACTTGAACGCCTCCGAAAGCTAACGAACAAACTGAGCCGGCTGACAACCACGCAGCAATTTTTGGATCGGTCGGGGTACCTTGTTAACCGTCATAGTCACCGATCATTATCCCAATGGTGGTGCGATGGGTCGTGCCGTCAGCCTTGCAATCGATGAACAGCGGGGTATGCTCGCCGGCCCACCGCTCTTGGCGGGCCGCAAGGGCCCAGCGGCGCAGCGCAGACTGTTGGTCGGCGCCGAGGTGTGAAAGAGAGACCAGCCAGCCGCGATTCACAGTGAGCCGAATGTGGATGAATCCGCGCTCGATGGCTTCGAGGATCAGCGCGCGGCGCGCACGACCCTCCAAACCCAGCGGCTCGCCCGCCTGCTCATAGCGTTGCACGATTTCCGCGCGCGTCAGACCGAAGCGCTCGGGGTTGGTGATCATCTGATCGATATGCCGACCGCCCGGCAGTCGCTCGATTTGTCCATCGGGGTCGATCCAATAGCCGGCGCCCTGCATGCGAGGTTCCTCCCGGGTTGCGTTGATCTTGCGGCGCGGGCCCTGTGAGGGGCTGTGCCAACGCGACCGCATCAAGCTAACACCACGAGGCGACAGTCAATGTCGCAAGTGTTCGCTGATCCAGTGTGCAACATGGCCTGGCGCATCAGGCCAGCTCGATGGTCTGCGCGGTCCAGCGACGCAGACGCGCCCTGTGCCAATCACCGGCACTTGCTACCGCTCACGATCGCGATGCCGCCGTGGGTGCCCGCCATCAGCGCGACCTGCGTACCAACCACCGTGAACAGGCCCAGCCCAAAGGCATCGGCGATCCATCATTGCCGGGGCCTAAATATGTGTGCTTGAGCGTGCAACGCACTCGATCCCACGTTTGGTGTTTGGCTGCGCTGGCCTTGGCTCAGCGCGACCGTTCACCGGCTACCGCTTGACCGGCTAACACTACCGGCTATACTGCGCCCCCACCAACCAAGACCCGAGTCAATCGGGCCATCCCTTAAAACAACCAAGAACAACCCTGGTTTGCGGCCCGCAACGGGCCGCGCAGTCGCCGCGGCGTCTTGCTCGAAAGGCGGGGTCGAGACCCTCGACCCGGCCACCGGGGGTGCGCGATCGCGGTCGACCTGTGACCTGGTGTCGGTACCGGCAACGCGCCGGCGGGCTTGACCGTCGGCCGCCCGTCGAGACCCCGGGTCGCGCTTGGGTCGGTCTGCGCAACAGCGCCGGTGACGACGCCGCGGCAGCCGCCGTCGGGTGTTCGGGGGGCCATCCGACAGGCATCCGGGTGCATGGACGCACCCTTTTCCGACCTGCCTGGAATGGTTGGTAAAACACGGATCGCAGACAAGCGCCGCCGACGGTAGCGGGGTCTTCCTCGACCGAGCCGCTCGGGCTGCTGCGTGCCTGCCATGAGCCCCCTGATGCCGGGTGATTACACAATTAGATATCGATGTAATCACTATAAACACGATGAAGACGGGGGTTCCCATGACAGTCGATTGCATTGGAGACATTACGCAACGGCAAGCGATCGCCGCGCCGCCCGGGCGACGGCGGCTCAATCTGACACTGGCCAGCCTGGCACTGGGCGGCATGACGCTCTGCGGCTGGCTGACGTTTGCGGGCGCCGCCGCGGCGGCTGATGCCAGACTCAGTTGGACTGCGGTCAATGATCCACGTCCGATCACTTACGAACTACACTACGGTCCCAGCGCGACGGGCTTCGAGCAACAGCTCGACACCGATGCCGCCTTCGTGGTCGTCCCGGACTTGGCGCAAGGCGAGGCCTATGCCTTTGCGGTGCGTGCCTGTGTCACCGACGCCGCGCTCTGCGGCGAATTCTCACCGTCGCTGGTCGCAAGTGTGCCCTACACGGCACCAGAGGCTGGGTTCACGGCCAGTCCCTTGTCCGGGCCGGCGCCCTTGCGCGTGGTGTTCAGTGATCAGTCCAGCGGCAATATCGATAGCCTGACCTGGGATTTCGGCGACGGCACCACCGCCAGCGGCGCCCGGGTGGAGCACCGCTACCTGCAGCCCGGCAGCTACACCGTCGCCCTCACCGCCCGCGGTCCGGGTGGCAGCGATACCCAGACGCGCGTCGATTATGTGCAGGTGACGCCCGTCGAGGTTGACGAGGCCCTGCTGGAGGCGGGCGAGACCCTGCTCACCGATAACTGGCAATGGATTCCATTCCAGCGCCCCTGGGACGACCCGGTTGTGGTGGCGCGGCCGTTGAGCGCGGAAGATGATGATCCGGCGCTGGTGCGTATCGACGGTGTCAGCAACGATGGCTTCTGGGCCCGCATCCAGGAATGGTCCTACCTGGATGACCGGCATGCCGACGAGCTGCTCAGCTGGATGGTGATGAACGCGGGCACCGTGCAGAGCGCCGACGGCCGCTGGCTCGAGGCCGGCCACATCAGCAGCACGCGGCGGGCCTTCCGGTGGTACCAGTTCAGCGCGCCCTTCGCCGAGCCGCCGGTGGTGCTGTCTGCGGTCACCAGCAATCGCGACGAGACGCCGGTGATTTCGCGGCTGCGCTCGGTGACGGCAACTGCGATGCAGATCGGGTTGCGCGAAGAAGAGGCGGCGGATCAGCGTCACGCCAGCGAGCGCATCGACTATATCGCCATCGAGCCTGGCATCGGCCCCATCGGCGACTGGCTCGCCGAAGTGGGTGCGACGCCGGAGGCGGTCACTCATCACCCCTACTCACTGGTGTTTGCCCAGCCCACCGCCGAGCCGCCGCTGCTGCTCGCGCAGATGCAGACCACCAACGGTGGCGATACCGCCAATCTGCGCTGGTCGTTTCGCAGCACCGATGCGGTGGATGTGTGGGTGGATGAAGAGCAGTCGCGTGACAGTGAGGTCCGGCACACGCGTGAGCAGGTGGGCTATCTGCTGCTGAGTGCCAATGGGACGACGCCAACCCCACCAGAAACCCAATTCGTCTACGAAGACGCCGAAAACGGCGACACGCTGGGCTGGAGTGTCTATGCCGGCCCGGGTGGGGCGAGCATCACCAATCAAACCGATCCCGACGTCGACGGCCGGGTGATCGTGCTCGAGGGCGCCGGCTGGTCCAACGGCTATCGGTTGAGGCGCGAGGATGGCAGCCCCTGGGCCGACGCGGAGCACCGCTTCCTGGCCTGGGATCTGAAGTACGCGGAGCCCTTCCACGTCTATGTCGACATCGACACCAGCATCGGCCAGGTCTATCTGGAGTACACGCCGGTCGACGAGCGTTCCACCTGGGTCTGGGAGAACTACGTGCACCACGGCGTCGGCACGGATGTGGTCGATGGCCGCTGGCACACCTTCGAGCGTGACCTCGTCGCCGATCTGGCCGATGCGTTCCCGGATGCGGAACTGCTGCGGGTCAACGCCTTCCTGATCCGCGGCAGCGGCCGGGTCGACAACATCCAGATGCGTTGAGTACACCTCGCAAGGCTTCGGTCACGCTGATGACCGACTGACACGGCCATGGGCTGGCGTGGCGCACCGCCGCCGCGCCAGCGCCCATACCTGCAGATTCACAGCCGGCGCAACGCCGGCTTTTTTGCGCCGGCACCCCATTCGCGGGGACCAAAACGCCGCGCTCGGGGCAAGCCCCTCATCCTCTGCCCCGATGCCCGCAATGCCCTCCCGCGAGCGCAGATTGCCGCTTGTCGGCGATTCACTCCCCATCGCCTGCCCAAATCGGGCCGAGCGGTCGTAACCGCCGACTCAGCAGTCCGTCTCCCCCGGCATCCGGCTCGGAGAACCGCCGACGACACCACGGCGGCACCACACCCACACCCTGCGCGCTTCCGCCTTATCCATTCTAAAGGCCTTTTCCGTAACGACCACCCGGTAGCCGGCCGATACGCAATCACTCGGCTTGTTGTCATTCTAGCCGCCGTCGCCTGGTGGCCATGGCTGCTAGCCAGGTGGCGCTTTCGCGCTTCCTGCTGGCCAGGTACGCGAACAGGGCCTTGCCGCAGTACGGCAGCCCAAGTGTCCGAGCTAAGCGGTGTTCATCAGCGCCAACCTTGGACAATCAACCGCCACGCCCTAGCGACAGCGCTCCAATCACATCAATGGTTGGATCAGGGCCGGACGATGGGACTTCGAAAGTGCTGCATATCAATCTCGTCAGCCACGCAAGCGAATCTTTGACCACCGCAGCGAACCCGGGCGATCGCGCCCAGGACCAGGCCGCGGATTCATGCCTGCTGTCAGACCCGCCGCAGCCACTACCTGGCTGGAAGCGATCTCTGGATGTACTGGGCGCGCTGGCGCTGCTGGTGGCCCTGTCGCCAGTGCTGGGCGCCTGCATCCTCTTCATCCAGCTCCGCGACCCCGGCCCGATCCTGTTCCGGCAACAACGCATCGGCTATCGCGCCGCGCCGTTCCAAATGCTCAAGCTCAGGACCATGCGCGCCCGTGCCGATGAAGATCATCACCGCAATCATCTGCGCGCCCTGATCGCCAGCAATGCACGCCTGACCAAGCTCGACAGCATCGGCGATCAGCGCATCGTGCCGGGTGCCACGGCGATACGCGCGTTTGGGATCGACGAATTGCCGCAGCTGATCAATGTGCTGCGCGGCGACATGAGCCTGGTCGGGCCACGACCCTGCATGCCCTACGAGCTGGATTGCTTCGAGGAGCGGCATTTCCAGCGCTTTCGGGTCCGCCCGGGCCTCACGGGTCTGTGGCAAGTGAGCGGCAAGAATCGCACCACTTTTCAGCAAATGTTGGAATTGGATCTGCGCTATGCGCAGCGTGTGCGGCTACTCCATGACCTTGGCATTCTGCTGCGGACGCCCGCTGCGGTCATTAAAAGTGCCTATGACGCCCGGGCCCACCAATCGGCGGCGGCACGCAACACACCGGATACACGCGCAGAGACGGACTGCGAATCCGGACACCCGACAGCCACTGAGCACCGGTTCGAAGCGGACGCTTCAACCCTGGCAAGACACCACTGAGTAAAACAGCCTACCGCAGGAAAGGTACCGTCATGAATCAAGAAATCAATGTCGCCGTCGTCGGTTGTGGCTACTGGGGACCGAACCTGATTCGCAACTTCAATGCCCAGCCCGACTGCCGGGTCAAATGGGCCTGTGATCATGACCCAAGCAAGCTGGCGCGCGTCACCAGTCTGCATCCGGAGGTGTGCTGCACCGATAGCTTCGAGCGCGTGCTCGACGATCCTGACGTCGATGCCATCGCCATCGCCACACCGGTATCGACACATTTCCCCCTCGGCAGTCGCAGCCTGTCGGCGGGCAAGCACACCCTCATCGAGAAGCCCCTGGCGCGCTCCAGCGACGAATGCCGCCAGCTCATCGCCCTGGCGGAGGCGCGTGATCTGACGCTGATGGTGGGGCACACCTTCATCTACAACGCCGCGGTACGGAAGATGAAGGAGATCATTGCCAGCGGCGAAATCGGCCGGGTGCTCTACATCGGCTGTCAGCGCCTGAATCTCGGGCTGTTCCAGCAGGATATCAATGTCGCCTGGGATCTGGCGCCCCACGATATCTCGATTCTGCTGTATCTCCTGGAGGATGCACCCGACGCGGTGAGCTGTCAGGGCAAGGCGCATGTGCGCAAAGGCATCGAAGATGTCACCAATATGTCATTGTCGTTCTCCGGTGGTCCCTTTGCCACCATCCAGAGCAGCTGGCTCGATCCGAACAAGGTGCGTCGCATGACCGTGGTCGGCGAGAGCAAGATGATCGTCTATGAGGACACCGAGCCGCTGGAAAAGCTGAAGATCTTCGACAAGCGGGTGGAAGTGCCGCGCACCTATGACACCTTTGCGGAATTCTTCTATTCCTATCACTACGGCGGTGTCTACAGCCCCTTCATCGAGCAGGACGAGCCCCTGCGCGTACAGAGCCGGCGCTTTCTCGACCGCATTCGCGATGGCCGCCACAGCGACTCCGAGGGGCGCCACGGACTCGACGTCGTTCGTGTCCTGGAGGCGGCCTCTCACTCCCTGGCCAACCACACCACATCCGTGCCGCTGTCATGAGGCGATCGCAATACGGACTGCGTCGGGGACGCGAATCGGCACGGCAACAGCAGCCGCTGCTGCATCGCATCGCCGATGATGTCGAGCTCGGCGTCGACGTCGTCATCCACGGGTTCGTCAACCTTTACGGCTGCCAGATCGGCGATGGCACCAAGATTGGCACCTTCGTCGAGATCCAACGCGGCGCCACCATTGGTCGGCGCTGCAAGATCTCCAGCCATACCTTCATTTGCGAGGGCGTGCGCATCGAAGACGGATGCTTCATCGGACACAACGTCACCTTCATCAATGATCGTTATCCCAGGGCGGTAACCGAGCAGGGCGAGCTGCAGCGCGATGAGGATTGGCAGTGCATCCCGACGGTTGTCAAACGGCACGCGTCGATCGGCTCTTCCGCCACCATTCTGTGCGGATTGACCATCGGCGAGCGCGCCATCGTCGGCGCCGGCGCTGTGGTGACCAGGGATGTACCGCCGGACACGATTGTGGTCGGCAATCCCGCGCGCGCCCTTGTGGAGAGACCCTGCACCCAAGAGTCAAGCCAATGATCGACATGCAAGAGCCCATTCCCTATCTGGACCTGAATGCCCAGCATAGGTCGCTGCGGCGCGAGCTCATCCGCGCCATCGACGCCGTTTTCGCCAGCAGCGCGTTCGCCGGCGGCACCTTCGTCGAACGCTTCGAGAAAGCCTTTGCGGACTATTGCGGCTGCCGCCACGCCATTGGTGTCGGCAGCGGCACGGATGCGCTCTGGCTCGCCCTGCAGGCAGTCGGGGTCGGCCCCGGTGACGAAGTCATCACCGTCCCCAACAGCTTCTTTGCCACCGCCGAGGCGATCACCGTGTGCGGCGCCAGGCCGGTCTTCGTCGATGTCGATGAGGCCACCCTGACGCTCGACCCCAAAAAGCTGGAAGCGGCCATCACCCCACGCACCAAAGCCGTGGTCCCGGTGCATTTGTTCGGCCAGATCGCGGACATGAATCCCATCAACCGGATCGCTGACCGGCATGGCCTCTCGGTGATCGAAGACGCCGCACAGGGCCACGGGGCGAGCTACCACGGCCGGCGCGCAGGCGGCCTGGGGCGGGCCGGTTGCTTTAGCTTCTATCCCGGCAAGAACCTCGGCGCCGCCGGCGAGGCCGGTGCCGTCACCACCAATGACGACGACCTCGCCGCGCGCGTGCGGATGCTGCGCGATCATGGCCAGGCGCGGAAGCACGACCACCAGCTGGTGGGCTGGAACGGACGCATGGACGGCGTCCAGGCGGCGGTGCTGGAGGTCAAGCTGCGCCATCTCGATACCTGGACCCAGCGCCGGCGCGAGCGTGCCTATGCCTACCAGGAGCTGATTTCGCGTGTGCCCGGTCTGCGCGCCCCCACCGAGGCCCATTCGGCGCGGCACGTTTATCACATCTATGGTGTGCGCTGCGACGGACGCGACGATTTGCTGCGCCACCTGAGCAAGCACAATGTCGGCTGCGCCATCCACTACCCGCGGCCCATTCACTTGCAGCCGGCCTATCACGACCTCGGCTACGGCGAGGGCTGCTTTCCGGTCTCGGAGCAGGCCGCCAATCAGCTGTTGTCGCTGCCGTTATATCCCGAGCTGGGCATGGAGAAGCTGCAACGGGTCGCCACCCTGATCGCGGACTGGCATGACGGCCAGGCTATGGCACGACAGCGCGAAACCAGCCCGAACCGGCTGGCCACCGACGCCGCACTGGGCGGCTGACCCTCCCGTCGACCACTTTAGGAGCCCACCGTGGACCCGATGCAGTCGCACCCCACCTATGCCCATTGGCTATCGCCCTCGGCCCTCCACCTGGCGTCGCGCGGCGCCGGCCATGACCTGCGCGAATTCCTGCACCGACTGTTCCGCCACCGCTGGATCGTGCTCTGGTTCTGTATCGGCGTGCTCGGTGCAGTCGTCATCGGGCTGGCGTTCCATACCAACAGCTATGAGGCGACGGCCAAGATCCTGGTCAAGAAGGGCGCCGCGCGCGAGCCGCTGAGCGCGCGGGAGGCCCCGGTCTGGGTGAGTGACCAACTCTACGAGGAGGATATCAACACCGAGATCGGCATCCTCACCAGCCACCTCCTGATCGAGCGCGCGGCAGCTGCGGTGCGTGATGATCCCAGCCTGAAGCCCGTGACCAGCGAGCCGCCGGCGTGGCGGCGGACACTCGCACACTGGCTGTCGGCGGTGACGCGGCCCTTCGAGCACATGCTCGCAAAGGCGGTCGGCGCCGAGCCGGATCATGCATCGGATTTCGATGCGCAGGTGGCGGCCATGGAGGCGGCGCTGGAGGTGGAGCCGGAGCCCAGATCCAACATCATCGCGCTGCGCTTCGTCTGGCCCGATCCGACCGCCGCCCGGGTCTTTCTGGAGGCCCTGGTGGACGGCTACCAAAGCCACCGCACCGAGCTCTACGAGCCCGCCGGTGCCGCGGACTTCTTCCGCCGCCAGGCCGCCGCCTCCGCCGCCGCGGTGAATGCGGCGGAGACCGAGCTGCACAACTTTCTCCGCGACGCTGGCATCACCATGATCGACGTCCCGGAGGATCACGATGTCCTGGAGGCCGAAAAGCAGTCGATGCTGGCGCGCCAGCAGCGCATCGACGAAGACCTCAGCGAGACCCGCGCCCAGGCCAGTCAGCTCGCCAGCCTGCTGACGAAACACCGCCAGCAGACGCGCGCCGAGGCGGCTCGCGTGCGCACCGAGCTGCTCGAGCGCCAGCGTGCCACGCTGCGCGGCCAGCTGATGCAGGTCGAGCAGGACCGCGGCGAGCAGGCCATCCGGCTGCAGCGTCTGCAGACACAGCAGGCCGAGGTCTCGGCCAAGCTGGCGCGTATCCGCGTGCTCGAAGACAAGCTGCGGGGCCTGCTGCTGCGCGACCAGGGCAGCACCACCGGCAAGGCGCTGAAGGCGGAGGTGGACCGCCTGTACCGGGAGCTGGCGCAGCTGGGACAACTGCGCCGCTACGACCTCAACGTCGGCCAGGACACCGGCCTGTACGAGTATCTGCAAACCGAAATCCTCGATACCGAGGTCGGCATCAGCGGTCTGGACGAGCGCGCGGCGATGATGCGCCAGCGCATGGCGGACCTCGATGGGACGCTACCAGCGCCGGTCACCGTCGCCCTGGCGGATGGCGGCGACGACATCGCCACCGACATCGAGCAGACCCGGGCGGCGCTCGCCCGCGCCGGCGCGGTGCTGACGATGGACGACCGTACGTCGCTGGCGCAGGGCTTCGAGGCCCGGGTCGCGGCGATGATCGAGACCGAGGCCGAGCTGGAGGGCGCCCGCGCGCGCATCCTCGATCTGGAGGCGCAGGCACAGCAGGTGCGCCAGCAACTGATCACCCTCAATACCCAGGGCACACGCGCCAAAGAGTTGCGCCGCGAGCTGGCCCGCGCCGAGGAGGCCTATACGCTGTATCGCAGCAAGACCGACACCGCCACCATCTCAGCGGCGATGTCGCGCGAGGAATTGGTCAACACCCGCGTCGCCCAGCCACCGACGGTGGCGGCCGAGCCGGTGGGGCCGGGCAAGTCGGTGCTGCTGCTGCTTGGCATCTTCGCCGCCGCCGCCGGCGGTGTCGGTCTGGCACTGGTACTGAACGCCCTCGATGCCGGCATCTCGAGCGCGAAGCAGCTCGAGCGCGACTTCGGCATGTCACCCCTGGGGACGGTGCCGGAAGGCGCCACCGACGGCCCCCTCGACGTTGGGCTTGCGGCGATGTTCCCGGACGCCAGCGATGACGACCCGCGGCCGCCCGGCCAGCCGCCGTTCTCGCCACCGGCACTGATCTACCCGACGCCGGCCTGATGGACAACGTGACTGCCATCCGCACGGGCATGGGCCGCGTGCTCGACCGGGCGAGCGCGCGCGCCGTCATGCCGCTGCCGGTGCTGCTGGCGATGACCGCCAGCGGTGCCATCCTCGGGCTGCTGGCGCTGACGGCGCCGCCGCCGGTGTTGCTGCTCGCGCCGATCGTCGTACTGGGGCTGTGGCTGATCACGCGCTGGCCGGAGCTCGGTGTGCTGCTGGTGCTGCTCTACACTTCGACCATCCTCAGCGAAGAGGTGCTGCCACCCCTGCCCATCGGCGTCGGCAGCCTGCACTTGTCCGACCTCATCGTGCTCTGGTTGTTCGCGCTGCTGGTGCTGCGGCTCTTGCTGCAGCCCCAGCTGCGCTTTCGCCGCACCGCGTTGGATGTACCGGTGGCGCTGTTCGTGGGCGTCGGCATCGCCGCGACCCTGCGGGGCGTTGGCAGTGGCGACATCGCCTTCGACGCGGGCATCCGCGAACTGCGCGGCGCCGGCTATCTGGTGCTCTATTTCGTCATCACCAATCTGCTGCACACGCCGGCGCAGATGCGGCGGCTCTGGGGCGGGGTCATGCTGCTCGCCGTGCTCACCGCCATCGCCGCCATCCTGCAGGCGGTGCTGGGCCCGTCGGTGCCGATCATCCCCGGCCGCGTCGAGGCCCTCAGCACCCAGGGACTGGCGGTGTACGACGTCGCCCGGGTCATCCCGCCGGGGGAATCGCTGCTGTACCTGCTGCTGATCGTCGCCGTGCTCGCCTATGCCAGCGATGAGCAGGCGCTCAGGCGGCTGCGCCGTGCGCTGGTGATGGGGCTGCTGGCGGTGGGTCTGCTGCTGACCTACCGACGCGCGCTCTGGGGCAGCGCGGCGCTGGCTGTGCTCGCGGCGCTGCCGCTGATCACACCCATCCAGCGCGCCCGCCTGCTGCGCGCCGGGCTGCTCGCCGCGACCCTGCTGGCGCTGAGCGTCGCCGGCCTCCTCACCATGGCGCCGAAGAGCGAGCTCAGCCGCTCGCTGCAGGCCACCGGCACCCGCATCGCCAGCATGTTCGACCTCGACAGTTACCAGCGCGGCGACAGCAACAAGCAGACCCTCGAGCAGCGGTTCATCGAGATCGAATACGCCCTGCCGCAGGTGCTGCCGCCGCCCTTGATCGGTCACGGCCTGGGGGCCGCCTACCGCCCCTGCCTGACGCTCGACAGCCGCGATTGTGTGGCGCCGAGCTACATCCACAACGCCTATGTCTCGGTGCTGTTCAAGCTTGGCCTGGTGGGGGCGATCGCCTTCGTCTGGATCGGCGTCGGCACACTGCGCGGCGGATTCGAGGCATCCGCACGGCTGCGACGGGCCGGCGCCGTGCCGGGCACGGCGGCGCCAGACCCGGCGGCGACGGTACAGGTGCTGGGCAGCACCGTCGCCTTCGCCGCCCTGCTGCCGGCGCTGCTGCTCGAGCCCTACATCTTCATCTGGTCCTGGACGCCGGTCATCGCCATCATGCTCGCGAGCGTGCACTGGTGGCACGGCCCATCCCTGCCATCGCTGCCGGGGACGGTGGGGCCCATGGCCACCACGCTCGCGGCCAACCCGAGGCGCTGACCCCGACATGGCCGAGCCCATCCTCAAACGTTTTCTCACCGGCATGCTCGCCACCGGCATCGGCAGTGCGTCCGTCGTGCTGCTCGGCATGTTTGGCCTGATGCTGAGCGCACGCCTGCTCACGACCGACGAGCTCGGCGCCTTCTTCCTGCTCCAGGTGCTGGTGCTGTTCGCCGCCGAGGGCAGTTCGTTTGGCATTCACCTGGCGCTGGAGCGCTGGCTGCCGGGCATGGACGCGCCGCAGGAACGCAGGCTGACGCTGAACACCGCCCTGCTCTTTCGCCTGCTCACCGTCGCCGTTGGCGTGCTCGTGCTGGCGTTGGTGATGCCGTCGGTGCTGGCCCGGCTCGCGCTGGCGCCAACCCCGACGCTGATCGCCCTGCTGCTGGCCTGGTTCATCCTCGAAGCGGTCTTGAAGCTGGTGCTCACCTATCTGCAGACGCAGTTCGCATTCAATGCCATCGGCACCGCCAACGCACTCAGTAGTTTGGTCAACTTCGCCAGCATTCTCGGTTTCGTGCTGGTGCTGGAGACGGGCCTGATGGGGCTCCTCTACGCCAAGCTCGCATCACGGGTGCTGGCACTCGGCTACGCCTGGTGGGCCAGACCGCTGCCGCTGGGCCTGTTGTTCGACGCCGGTCTGCTCCGACGCATGCTGCGCTACGCCCTGCCGCTGTATGCCAATTATTTCCTGGCGTTCCTGTCGGTGCGCGCCGACACGCTGCTCATCGGCGGCATGCTCGGCACCACCGCAGTGGCCTACTACGAAGTCGCCCGGCGTATCCCCGACAGCCTGATGCAGCTCTACGATGCCTTTCGGCAGGTGTACTTCCCCTTCGTCGTGCGCGGCATCGCCGACGATGCACTCGGGCAGGTGTCGACACTGCTCAACAATTCCACCCGCTTTGGCGCCTTTGCCCTGGGCCTCGCGTGTCTGATCGCTTTCGTCTTCGCCGATGAGATCATCGTGCTGTTGTTCTCGGAGACCTATCTGCCAAGCGCAACGACCTTTACCCTGCTCATGGTGGTCGCCAGCCTGCTCATGATCGAAACCACCCTGGGCTCGACCCTGGCGGCGCTCGGCGACTCCGATAAGCCGCTGCTCATCAATATCGTGCGCACCGGCCTGCAACTGACCGCCTATTTCTTCTGGATTCCGCCGCTCGGTATCGCCGGTGCGGCGCTCGCCGCCCTCGTCGCAGCGGCCGCCGTGCTGCCGATCAATGTCTATTTCCTGCGCCGTCGCGCGCTCGCGGTCGACAGCTTCGCCTTTGGCAAGCCCATGCTGATCGCAGGCCTCATCGCCGCCGCCCTGACGATGAGCAGCACCCTCCCCCCTGCCTTTCAGGTGCTGCTGATACTGGCCTATCTCCCGGTGGCCGTCATCGGGTCAGTCGTCAGACGCCACGAGCTCGCCGCCGCCTTCGGGCTACTCTCTCGGCGGCTGGCACCGCACCGCGGGCGCAAGCAGCTCACCAGCGAAACACAATTGGCGGAGCCCTTCGCGACGACGACCGATATGACCGAGCCAGCGCCCCTACAACGGACCGGTGAGCCATGAACGACAAGCCCAGCGTTTCGATCATCATGCCGACGCATAACGCCAATACGGGCTTTCTGCATGCGGCAATCACAAGCTGTCTCGAGCAGACCCACCGGGGATGGGAGCTCATCATCGTCGATGACGGCTCCACCAACGAGAGTCCTGCGGTCATTGCCGAGTATGTCGCCAGCGATGAGCGCATCCGATGCCTGCGCCACCCCGCCAAGCGCCGCTTGCCGGCGGCGTTGAACAGCGGCATCGCGCAAGCCCGGGGCGCGTTTCTCACCTGGCTTTCCGATGATGATTTGTTCCGGCCACGCGCCCTCGAGTGTCTGCTCGACTTCCTGTCGAGTCATCCCGACATCGATATCGTCTATTCGGATTATTCACTCCTGTACGCAGACGGCTCCGTCGGCGAAAGAGTTCGCGTTGGCCAACCTGAGGAATTAGGCATCCGCAAGCCAGTGGGGATCTGCTACCTTGCCAGATACCATGCTTTTGCGAGCACCGGCTTCAGCGAAGAGTTCTTTCTGGCAGAGGACCTTGACTTCTGGATCAGGGCATTCATGCGCTTTCGCCTGGCCCCCGTGCACTGCGACCTCGCATTCTATCGTCAGCATGCGCAAACGCTTACCAATACACAATCGCGCGCAAAAATTCTTGCCGTGCATCAGCGCATCCTGGACAGGCATCTACCGCGCATGTGGTGGCTCGACCGTGAGGGCAAGACCCACGCCTATTTGCGTCTCGGCAAAGGCTTCTTCGCCAGTGGCGCTCCGCTGCCGGCGATGGCTGCAATCAGCCGCGCCTTGTGCTTCGGACCGCTCGTCTTCGCAAAGACGATTGGTGACATCTTCGCCGCAAGACTTGGCCTGGGCACGGGAAGTGCTGGAATACGATAATGGTGACGGCGACCGCAACCAAACAACCGGGCTACCTGGTGTTCTCGCTGGACACCGAGCTGGCCTGGGGCTACTACGACCTCGATGCCATGCGCGCGCGGCTGTTCTCGGCCGACGGCAGTCGGGAACGGCGTGCCATCACCTGGCTGCTCGACTTGTGCGACGGCCACGGCATCCGTGCCACCTGGGCCCTGGTGGGGCATCTGTTGTTCGACCGCTGCGAGGACTGCCAGCCCTGCCCGGTGGCGGCTTGGCAACGCAGTCATCGCGGCTTCAGCGAGGTGTACGCGCCGGCCCGACCGGCACCGGCGCTCTGGTACGCACCAGATGTGCGTGACCGCTTGCTCGGCGCCGGCGATCACCATGAAATCGCCTTCCACGGCTTCACGCATCGGCCCTTCCCGCACATGGACGGCGACGCTGCCCGGCGCGAGATCGATGCCTGGCTGGCGCTCGGCGCACGCTTTGGCATCCGCCCACGGAGCATCGTCTTCCCGCGCAACCGGGCAGCGCATCTGGACGCCTTCGCCGCCGCCGGATTTCGCTGCTTTCGCAGCCCGGATCGCAGCCCGCGCTGGCATCTGCGTCGCTTCGGCCCGGCCTTGAAGTGTACCGACGACGTGCTGGCCCTGAGCCGGCTCGAGGTGTTCACACTGGACGCTCTGCGCCCCGAGCACGGCCTGCTGCGGATACCGGCCAGCGCCCACCTGTTCGACTTTCCGCGCACGCTGGAGCAGGCGCTCGACGTACGAGGCCTGTCCCAGCTGCGGTTCCGCCGCATCGGACAAGCCATTGAGCACGCCGCCGCTCATGGTGGTGTGGTGCATCTGTGGGCGCACCCCTGGGAGCTGCGCACCGAGGCCGATCGGGACAAGCTGCAACAACTCTTCGGCATCGCCGCCCACCACATGCAGCGAGGCCAGTTGCGCAGCATCACCATGGACGAGCTCACGACCCTGGCGCTGCAGAGGCACAACCCGGCATGAACAAGACTCGACCCGATCCTGCTATGGGCCCAACCATCCACACGCACCCTACCCGAGCCGCCGGTCGGCTCGTCTGGATCTACAGCGGGGATCTGCGCAGCGATCTGGATGCGGCCACCTGGCTGCAGGCGACCCACTGCTTGCGCCGGCTCGGCTGGGCGGTGACGCTCGTCACCGCCACGCCGGACCCGGCACTGGCCGGTCCCGACCAGATCGATGATGTGGCGATCGACGCCATTGCGGCACCGCGGTTGTGGTTTCTGGGGCAGACCCTGTTTCACCTGCGGGCGCTTGCCCTGATCCTGGCCAGGCGCAAGGCCCTCGATGCGGTGCTCTTTCACGAGATGTCGGCACTCTGGCTGCTGCCACTGCGGCTGCTCGGACGACGGCGGCCGCGGCTGGTGATGGACACCCGCACCCTGTTCATGGCGCCGGCGCGTGGCCTCTCGCTCAAGGCCCGCCTGCGCGCGGGTTACCTCCATGTGATGCGGCGACTGGGCAACAGGCTGGCGGACGGGCGCCTTTGCATCACACCCGCCATGGCGGAGGCATGCCAGGTGCCAGCCCACAAGCTGTGGGGCATCTGGCCGTCGGCGGTGTCGGCGGCGGATTTCGCCGTGGCAGCGCACGCCCGCCGGTGGCCGCAGGGGGAGGCGCCGGTGATGCTCTGTTATGTGGGAGTGCTGCATACGGAGCGCTGTCTGCAAAGTCTGTGCGCCGCGGTGCTGCGTGCGAATGCGGCGGGGGTGCGCTTTCATCTGACGCTGGTCGGTGACGGCTCGGCACGCGATGAGCTGGCACGGATCGCGGCCCATTCCGATGGCACCATTCGGGTCCTGCCGCCGGTGGCGCACGCACGCGTGCCGCAACTACTGCAGCAGGCGCACCTGGGTGCGCTGCCGTTTCCGGACGAACAAAAGTTCCGGGTCAGCAGCCCGATCAAGTTATTCGAATACGCCGCCGCCGGGCTGCCGATCCTGGCCACACGCATCCGTTGTCACACCGACGTGCTCGGCGCGCGCCCCTTCGTCTACTGGGCCGAGAGCAACAGCGTCGCGGATCTGACCCGTGCCCTGGAGCGGATCTGGCAGACCCGCAGCGGCTTGCGGCGGCTCGGCGCCCAAGCCGCCGGGGACGCCAACGCATGGACCTGGGCGGCCTCCGCCAAACGCCTGAGCGACGCCTTGCGCAGCCATCTCGGCACGCCTCTCGGCGCCGGCGATCCGAGCCTGAGCCAGACCGGCGCCGCCCGAGCGTCACAGACCACCCCACAACCCGCCGCGACACCGCCGGACTAAGGCGCGGATCGCGCCGGCGCGCGCGGACCCGATCACGACAGTTTTGCAGCGACCCCAGTTTGCAGCGACCCCAGCAGCGCAGGAGACGTTCATCCCATGTGTGGCATTTGTGGCAGCGTTCATTATGCAACCCCCACCGCCGCTGATCCCGGCATCCTCGATGCCATGCTGCAGGCCATCGGCCACCGCGGCCCCGATGATGATGGTCGCTACCTGCAGGGACCGGTGGCGCTCGGCATGCGCCGGCTCAGCATCATCGACCTGGCCACCGGGCAGCAGCCGATCAGCAATGAAGACCGGTCGCTGATCCTGGTCTTCAACGGCGAGATCTACAACTACCGGGAACTGCGCCGACGCCTGCGCGCCGCCGGCCATCGCTTTCGCAGCGAGGGCGACGGCGAGGTCATCGTCCACCTCTACGAAGAACATGGCGAGGACTGCGTGCAGCACCTGCGTGGCATGTTCGGTTTCGCCCTCTGGGATCAGCGCCGCCAGCGCCTGTTGCTGGCCCGCGACCGCATGGGCATCAAGCCGCTGTACTACGCCGACACCGGCGATCGGCTGCTGTTCGGCTCCGAGATCAAGTCGCTGCTGCAAGACCCCAAGGTGCCGCGCCAGCCCGACTATCGGGCGATGAGCGAGTACTTGTCGTTACGGTATGTCCCGGCGCCGCTGACGCTGTTCGAGGGTATCCGTGCCCTCCCGCCCGGCTTCACGGCGACGGTCGATGCCAAGGGCTTGCACCTGCGTCGCTACTGGGATCTGTCCTATCGTGCGCACCCCGAGCTGACCACCGAGGCGGCGGCGCTGGAGGCCTTGGAGCCCCTGTTTCGCGAGTCGGTGCGCCTGCGTCTGATGAGCGACGTCCCCTTCGGTGCTTTCCTCAGCGGCGGCGTCGACTCGAGCGCCGTGGTTGCGGTGATGACCGAGTACCTGGATGCACCGGTGAAGACCTTCGCCGTCGGTTATGCCGATCAGGGCGCCGAGCGCTTCAGCGAGCTACCCTATGCCCGCCAGGTGGCGCGCCAGTTCGGTACCGACCACCAGGAGGTGATGCTGCGCGCCGACGACTTCGTCGACCTCAGCGAGCGGGTCATCTGGCATCTGGACCAGCCCATCGCCGACGCCGCCCTGGTGGCCTATCACCGCGTCTGCGAGGCCGCCGGCCGGGAGGTGAAGATGGTGCTCACCGGCGAGGGCGGCGACGAGCTGTTCGCCGGCTACGGCCGCTACGCCGGCGAGCGGTTGGCGCCGCTGTGCAACGCCCTGCCGCCGGCCCTGACCCGGCTGAGCGCATCCGCCAGCCGCCTGCTGCCGGGGCTGCGGCGCCCGAAGCTGATGCTGCAGGCGCTCAGCTACCGCGATGAGGCGCAACGGCTGCGGAACTGGTTTCCGCTGTTCGATGACCGTCGCAAGCCGGGCCTGTTGAGCGCCGACTTCCTGGATCTGGTGGCCGGTGAGCTCACCGGCCCGGCGTTCCACGAGCACCTGGCGCGCACCGACGCCGACGGCGCCCTGCACCGCATGCTCTATGTCGACAACAAGGTGTATTTGCCCGACTGCCTGCTCGCACGGGGCGACAAACTGAGCATGGCCAGTTCGCTGGAGGCGCGGGTGCCCTTCCTGGATCACCAGTTGGTGGAGTTGGCCGCCTCCCTGCCGGCGCACTTCAAGCTCAAGGGATGGACACGCAAGCACCTGCTCAAGCAGCTGTGCGCGAAATGGCTGCCGGACAGCATCCTGCACCGCAAGAAGGAAGGCTTTCCGGTCCCGGTCGGCGTCTGGCTGCGTGGCCCGGCACGTGACTTCGCCCACGATCTCCTCGGCCCCGAGACCATCGCCCGCCGCGGGCTCTTCGATGCCGGCTTCGTCGCCCGACTGCTCGACGAGCACGCGCGCGGCAGCGAGGACCACACCTCCATGATCGTCGGCCTGATCAATCTGGAGCTCTGGCACCGCCTGTACATCGACGCCGCACCCACCGTCGCCGCCAACGCGCCGCTGGGGCAGTCGCGGGCTGCCTGAGGGCGGCTCGCCGGCCACGGGTGGGGCCCGCGCCGGCCGCCACCCAGCCCGCTCAAGCTTGCGCCGGCAATTTGCACTGCTTCAGCTCCGGGATCAGCGCCTCGGGCAACGGCACGAACCGATCCTGTTGGGCGAGGATAGCCGCCCTCTGATCAAGTCACGTGAAACTCGACTGGGATTCAAGCAAAGCCGCTGCTAATCTTCGGAAGCACGGCGTGTCGTTCCACGAGGCTGGCACGGTCTTCGGAGATCCGATGGCTTTGACCTTCGATGATCCCGACCACTCCTCCGGGGAGGCGCGCTTCTTAACCTTCGGCGTATCGCGAGCGCACCGATTTCTGATCGTCTCCTACACCGAGCGGGGCGATTTGACCAGAATCATTAGCGCGCGAAAGATGAGCCGCCAAGAGCGTGACATATATGAAAACGGATAACGCCCACGACGACGACGAAATGCGCCCTGAGTATCGACGCGAGGATCTCGGTACCGGTGTTCGAGGCAAGCACTACGAAGCATATATGGAGTCAAACAACCTCGTGCTTCTAAGGCCCGAAGTTGCTGAGGTATTCCCGACGGAGGAGGCCGTCAACGAGGCGTTGTTGTCGCTCATACGCATCGCCAAAGCATCAACACGCCCAATCGGGTAAAGGCCATCTCGTCGCACACAACTCCGGATTCCTCCGGTAACATGCTGGAAAGCATGCTGATCAGTGAGGGTAAACATGGGTTGGGCAGCCGAGGAATGTCGGAATCTGGATCTGGGCGACAAGCGCCGGAAGGCACGCAGCGTGCTGCTGGCGTAACGCTTGGCCGATCGTCCCACGGCGAGCCTGCCGGGTGCCTGTGCGGGCTGGGCGGAGACGCAAGGGGCCTATCGGTTGTTTCGCCAAGAGACCTTCGACTGGACGGATCTGTTGGAGCCGCACCACGCGTGCACGACGCAACGCATGGCGCCTCACCCGGTGGTGCTGTGCCTGCAGGACACCACCGAGCTGGACGTCAATGGTCAGCAAATCAAGGGCTTGGGGCCGCTGAGCGATGAAGCACAGCGTGGCCTGTACCTGCCAAGCAACTCGCGGGAGCCACAGACAGTTTCACCATCCCACCAAGTCTGGCACGGTAACCGTAGCCGGAAAACTCAGCGTAAACATTCCACCAGGAACGCTGAAGAATGTTCTCAAACAAGCCGGCATGACAGATTGAGGTATCTCTTAAGTGCAATACACCGTCATCTTTGAGCACGGCGCGACGAGTGTCGGGGCCTATGTGCCGGACATCCCGGGATGCATTGCCGCTGCGGAAACCAAAGCTGAAGCATTTCAGCTCATCGCAGAAGCTATTCCCCATGACCATTGATGAACTCCTGCCTTCCGTCGGCGCGCTCTCGCATGCCGACAAGCTCCGCTTAGCGCAGATCGTCCTGCAGCAACTCGCCCAGGAAGCGCCGGCATCGGCACCGCAGCAGCCCGCGGCCGAGCCCTTCGACCCTCAGCGCTTCTATGGCGCGGCGCACCATTCGCGGCAGGAGATCGACCAGTACCTCGCCTCGGCGCGCGAAGGCTGGCCGATGGCGGTGCGCGAGGCCCTGGTCAACGACCTGACCGTCATCACCCATAACACCAGCGACTTCATGCGCCTGGGTCTTGACACACGCACCGTCACCATGAAGCCTTGACCGATGCCACAAAAACAACTCAGCCAACTCGGCAAAACCCTCTGGGCCATCGCCGACGACCTGCGCGGCGTCTTGAAGTCACCGCTATCGCCCTTTCCCAAGCCAGTCCGGGCACTCCGGGTGGCTTGGATTACCGATCCATCGTCCCGCTGGCGCCAGGCGCCGATAGAGCGCATGCACCTGCCGGGCCGCCGCGGCGGCATCCAGCCTGCGTGCGTGCACGACCGCCGGCAGCCGTTGATCGCGCGCCAGCACCAGGCGGATCTGGCGTGCCAGATCGGCTGGATCCTGACGCGCCAGGGCACAGCCGTCGACGCCGTGCAACAGCTCGGCGACGTCACCGACATCCACCGAGACCACGGGCAGGCCGCAGACCAGGGCCTCGCGCACCGCCATCGGTGAGCCTTCGCGGTCGGAGGTGAGCACCATCAGGTCGGCGGCATTCATGAAGTCGCGCATGCGCTCGCGCGACTGGCCGTGCACCGTCAGGATCTCCACCGGTTCACCCTGCGCGGCGAGCCGCTCGACCGTCGCCGTCAACACATCGAAGCGTTTCACCGGACGCTGCGGATCGTAGGGAAACAGCACATAACGCTGATCCTGCGCCAACCCCAGCCGTGATCGCGCCGCCGCTTTGGCGACCGGATAGAAGCTGCCGGTGTCGACGCCGAAGGGAATCACCTCGGCATCGCTGCGACCGGACACCCGCTTCATCTGCTCGCTCATGACGATCACGCCCGCGACCCGCCGCGCCAGCCAGCGTCCCAGGGCACCCTCGCGCGGGCTCAGCAGATCGCAGCCATGGAAGGTGACCACCAGGGGCACGCGCCGCTGCAACCAGGCGACGAAGCCGGAGTGGCCATAATGGGCATGCACCAGGTCATAGCGTCGCTGGCCCAGGTTCATGCGCAACAGCCTGAGTGCGGCCCACAGGTAATTCGATTTGCGCCGGCGGTCGATGTGGAGGACATCGACCTGCACGCCACAGGCTGCGCGCAGCGCATCCACCTGATCGCGCACGCAGGGCGTCGCCCCCGGCTCATCGGCGGTGGGAAAGGTATTGGTCACCAGCAGCACCGACAGCGGCACCGGGTGACCATCACTGATCAGTTCGTCCATCACGGCTCACCCCCCTGAGATGCCGCCTGCCGAGCGCCGGTACTGAGCGCGGCGAGCTCCGACATGGTCACCGAGCGCATCCGACCGGCCATGCGCTGCTCGGCGAAGGCCGCGAGCACATGCGCCAATTTGTCGAAGTCGGCCTCGGTGCGAAACTCCCAGGGGTGCGCCCAAAGGTGGATCACCCGCCCGGTGGCGGCCGCCTGCCGGATGCCGGCGACGATGCCGCGCAACCGCAGGCGCTGCAGTCCAAGCCCGTCGAGCAGGCATTCCACCGAACGGCGGATGTCGAACAGGTACGCCGAGGGCGGTAACTCCACGAGGCCGTCGCGCAACCCGATGGCCGCCACGGCGCAGGTCTCGGGGGGCGGCCAGCCCGCCATCTGTGACAACAACTTCAGCGGCGCACCGAGGGTGGAGCGCCAGCCCCGTGGGCGCACGGCGTCGGCGCTGCGAAAGCTGCGAAACCCGAACTGACGCAGCACCGCCAGATGCGCCACCGCATTGCGCGGAAACACCACCGCGCCGGGCTCGATGCCATGGCGCGCCGCCACCGCCTGCCAAAGCCGCGCCTCCTGCGCCGCTTCGGCAGCGCTCAGGGCCGTGAACGGACGATGCGTATAGCCGTGAAAACCGATCTCCAGGCGATCGCGGTGCGCCAGCAGCCATTGCAGCACATCGGCGCCATACCACAGCGGATGATCGCGCTCGTAGATCTGCGCATAGCTGCTGTAACGACCCTGCCAGGCCTCAATGGGACATTCCGGGCAATGCTCGCAGCCGGCATGGAACAGGTGCCCCACCACGGCCCAGGTGGCGCGCACTCCGAACGCCTCACACAGTTCCAGCAGCCGTTGGATGGCTGCGCGCTCGCGGCTGCCGTCAGGGCTGAACAGCCGCGGCCACTGCGCATCACGGTCGAAATGTCCAAAGGCCAGCTCAGTGTCGAGCGAGAGCACGAAATAACCCGGTTGAGTGTCCGATCCACTCACGCGCATGTCCATGGCTGTCCCCTGCAGTCGCGTCCGCAATCCAACCACGATGGCGGTTGCATCCGCTTCGCCCCCGGACGATCGTCCCGCCAGTCATGCCAGGGTGTGCCAGACGGTCGCCGGTACGTGCCGTCGTCGTGCAAACGCCGACGCCAGTAGGGCCACCGCCGCTGCTCAGCCCGGACGCGAGGGTGCCGATACGCTCGTTGCGGCGTCATGCTGCGCCCCCAGCATTCGCTCCACCAGCGTCGTGTAGCGCTCGGCCATGACCTCGCCGCTGAGCTGTTGCTGTGCGGCATAGGCGGCGCGGCTCTGGTGGGCCTGGCGCGCCGGGTCGGCGGCCAGCTGCAACACGCCCCGCGCCAGCGCCTCGCTGTCGTTCGGTGCCACATAGGTGATGCTATCCTCCGGAAAGATCGAGGTCATCGCTTGCAACCGGGTCGCCACCACTGGCAGGCCGGCCGCTGCATACTCGAAAGTCTTCGTCGATACGGCGAGATCCATGAATGCATCATGCAGATAGGGCACCACCGCCAGATCCGCCTCCCGAAAGCAATCCATCAGGGCCGCCGCCGGCCGCCAGCCGGCGAATTCCACATGCTGACTCAATCCAAACTCACGCACGATCTGCGTAAGTCTGCGCTGATAGCTCGGATCGATCTTGCCGTACAGTCGTAAGCTAACGTCGCGGTGTCTGGAGCGGATCAGCGGCAAGGCCTCCAATAACAGATGCAGGCCGAAGCGCTCGGCGATGGTGCCATGATAGAGCAACCGCAGCCGATGGCCGATGGGGCGAAATTGTCGGCTGTCATCGAGCCAAAACAACGATGGGTCTGCGGAATTGAACACCAGCGTGATCTTCGCCTCCGGGTTGCCACGCTGAAGCAGTCGCGCCTTGAATCCCCAGGAGGTTGTGATCAGATGATCAGCAAACCGGCAGGCGAGGCGTTCCTGCAGCGCCACCAATGCAAGCAGGTGTCGCCTGGCGCCTTGCAGCTTGGCAGCGAACAATTCCACCGAGAGGTCATGCAGGTCCAGAATGATCGGCTTGCCTTGCCATTTGGCCGCAAGACAGGCAAAGATCAGGAAATCCGGCATGGTATGGACCTGGTACAGCGCATAGCTCCGGGCACCCGCCTGGTTACCCACCCGCACCAATGCCCGCCAGGTGAAGCGGAGCGTATGCCACAGGTAGCGTGTCAGAGCTTCCTTGCTCCGCGGTGTGTCCATGATCCGATAGACAGTGACGCCATCACACACCTCTTCGCTCAATTCGTGCGGCTGCCGCAGGCAATAGACATCGACATCCAAACCTTTTCTGACCAGGGCTGCGGCTTCGCGCCGCACCCTGGGGTCATTCGGATAGTTGCTGAAGACGAGCATGCAGACGCGCGTCTTGCCTGGCAAAGCCTCTGCGTTGATCATCGCGTCCTCCTGTGCGTGTGCCTCACGAAACTATCGCTGCGCGCGACAGACCTTACAGATAACGCTCGAGCCACTCGGGCGTATGCGCGCGCCGCCGGTTCAGGATCGATCCGAGCAACTGCCCACCCCCGCGCAGAATGGCCTGCTGGGCGCCCGCGACTGCTTCGGCCCGTGTCTTTTCCGCGTGCACCGTCAGAATCACACCGTCGGCGAGGCGACCCACCGCGCCGGCATCGGGGTACAGCCCAACGGGCGGCATATCCAGCAGCACCCACCGGTAGCTTCTGCGCAATTTCTGCACCAGTCGGCGCAGCACGCCCGAGGCCAATAGCGCCGACGCCTTCGGCGTGCCGCCGCCGGCCCCGAGCAGATGCAGCTGCGTCACCATGTCCACCTGCACGGCGTTTTCCAGCGGCACGCCGTTGACCAGCACCTCGGTCAAGCCGGGGTGCCGGCGGCCACCCTGCCCCGATCTGGCATCGCGCCATCTGCCCTCGCGGATGTTGGTATCGATGATGATGGTATCGCCCAAATGACCGCAGAGCCCTTGTCCCAGTCGTCGCGCCAGCGTCGTGACCCCCTCGCCATGCTCGGCGGCGGTGATCGCCAGCACATGCCCTGTCATGACGGGCTCGTCGACGGCTTGCGCTTCCGAGGTCGACACCCGCTCCAATTGGGTCGAAATTGAATCCGCCTCGTATTTCATGCTCCACCTGATTTGCTGCTCACAGCGGGTTAGCCGGTTGGATGGCGACGGATAAGCGCGCACTGGCCGATAACTGACCATTCCCGGCGGAATCCGGATGACGGCTTTAGGACCTTGGCCGGTCTGGTGTGCGCGTCAGCCGGTCTTACCACACGTTGATGTGCCTGCTGTCATGAATCGACGTTCTTGCAACCAGGCTTCAGGCACAAGGTTTCGCGCGGTGCATGATGCAGCATCATAGTCAGCGCACAGGGGCGAACAACCGGCCCTAGGGCATGATCAGCATTTGCCTGAGGTTCGCGTCGGGGGTGACGATGGGGCGGGCCCACCAGGCCGATGACATGACCACGGCCCGGCGGCAGAACCGGGAAGGCGGGTTAGCGGTTTTGGGCATCCCTGCCCGGCATGGCGCTGGTCATTTCCTTGACCTGTTTGCGGGTACAGGCCCGCAAATGCGCTCGGCGCAGCCCCGCGTCAGACAGGGGCTAGAACTCGATCCGCAGGCCCTCAGGTGTGGCTGGTGGAGTGCTCCCACCAGCATCGTCGGCAAGCTCGAACGCGCCCCGATCCGGCGCCGCTCCCTGTGGCACGGCGACGCCCGCCAAGTCCCGGCTGTAGCCCAGGGACGTGCCGGAGTCAACCGCCGGAGAGCCGGATGAGAGCTGGAAATCCGACGCTGCTCGATCGGCGAAGGCCGGATCGGCGCTGAGACCATTGGCTTCATTGCCGGTACCCTCCCGGTAGCTGGCAAGGCCTTGGTATTCGCGACCGGCCCACACGAACGCCAAGGTGCTCGTACGCGTCGAGAAGAACAGATTGAAGTCGACGCGCTGGCCGCTGATCGCTTCGACATTCTCGAAGGCGGGACCGCGGGCGGCGTCGTGCACACAGATATTGTTGACGAACGTGCTGAAGGTTGGCGTCCCCAGGGAGGACGAGTTCGAGAAACAGGTGGCCCAGCCGCCACCCGAAGTGACGATGGTGTTGTTCGCATAGACGCCATTGATTGCGCCCCGACTGCAGCCGCTGTCCGCACCATCACAGCCATTGTAGATCGCAGGCATGGCACCATGGAAAAGATTGTGATGCGCGAGCAGACCATCCGCGCCGATATTATTCAGGCCGCCGGCGCCGCAGTTCTCGAGTCGGTTGTAACGCAGGACCAAATTCCTCAGGCGGTTTTGGCCATTGGAGTTGAACTGCACGCACATATCGGGGTTGCCATAGATATGGTTGTCCTCGATCAAGGCGTTATCCGCCCCCAGCGAGCCGTCCAGATAAATGCCGTGCTGCAGCTCGGCGTTGCGCAGCGTATTGCCCCGGATCACCAGTCCGTCGATGCCGGACATATAGATGTTCCAGGTCTGGGCATTCTCGATCAGTGAATTCTCCACGGTAATGTCGCGTGACGTGCCAGCATTGCTGTAGACATTGATACCCCCGCGATTGCCACCGCTCGGCTGACCACAGTCCCTGAGGTGGAGATTACGAAACACCAGGTGACTGCGGGCGCTGGTCCAGCCGATGCAATCGTTGTTGGATGCACCGGTGATCACGGGCGCTGCGCCACTGCCGTAGTCGGCATAGGTAATGGGATTGCCCTGCGCACCCGATGCGCCGGGGCGAAGGGTCTCAGCCCAGGCATCACCACGGCGAAACAGCACACGGTCACCGGGTGCGAGCGAGGTGGCATTGACCTTGGCGATGGTACGCCAGGGCGCGGACGCCGTCCCCGGATTGCCGTCAGCGCCCGCCGCAGACACATAATAATCGGTGGCGAGCGCCGACGAAGCGGCAAACACGCCAGCCAGGCCAATGGCGAACATGCGCAATACACGCACAGCCCGTGCCGGGCGCACTAATATTAAATTAAGTGTATATGACAGAATCGGATTGTTCATAGTGACGATGCTCGCAGGCAAAGGACGACCCATGGCAAGCGCAATGGCGCGAGCCGAGTGGAAATGGGAGATAATCGAGGGCAGTCGGCCCACCGGGCTTCGCAACGGACGGCGAGCCCGGTTGGGTACTAGGGATACGCGCCTGTGAACTCGCAGGCACGTCGGGCGATTGGGGGCGGTAGGGCTAGGGCTGATGGCCGGCCACATGGCCATTGAATGCCGGGCGACGTGCGCACGCATTGCCGGCCGTCGGGCCTGGTCCGAGCAGACACCTGATTGCCAAGACCGCCCTCGGATTGCCGTGTGATGATCAAGACCGTCGGTTTGGCCGTGTGCCCAATCGATCGGCGCGGCGTCAACCGAGACCAGCCGCCGAGCAAGGCCGCCCGCCGACGATCGCCGAGACGCGAGCGCTCGCAGCGAGAGCTGCAATTCGGCATATCGATGGCTAGCGCAGTGCAACGGCTCATGAAGGATTTTGGCCTCGGCGAGTGACGACACGCACGCTTAAGTATCGACATCTGAGCCCAATGTCGCCATTGGCATCCGCCGAACGGTTGCGAATCTCGCCTAACCCGCGTCGGCCGTGCTTGGACATCGCAATCGAACGGCTCAGTTGTGGACGAAGATGCTGGCGATTTCGCATCACCGGACACGTATGCAGGGTGGCCGGCATCGGTTGGCAACGGCTGGCCGACCTCAGCAGTCCCCGCAAACGCCATTTATGCAGACATTTCTCGTCGTTACTGGTGACGCTGTCACACCTGCGTAGAATGTGGCTGCAGGTATAAACCAACCTCTATTTTCTCGATTCGATTTATCGATTTCCCTTAGGGTGCGGACATCGCGACACTGCGTGGCCGATTTGCGCACGGCACCCGCGCCCCGGCGGAGGACTACGGCATGCGGATCTTCAACGACATCAGACTCGACAACGCCAAGGGCGATCTCTTCGGCGGCGTCACGGCGGCGGTCATCGCGCTGCCCATGGCGCTGGCCTTCGGGGTGGCCTCCGGTGCCGGTGCGGAGGCGGGACTCTACGGCGCCGTGCTCGTGGGGCTGTTCGCGGCGCTCTTCGGCGGCACGCCAACGCTGATCTCCGAGCCGACGGGGCCCATGACCGTCATCTTCACGGCGGTCATCACCACCATGGTGGCCACGAACCCCGAGAACGGCCTGGCCATGGCCTTCACCACGGTGATGATGACGGGGCTGTTCCAGATGCTGTTCAGCGTGCTCAAGCTGGGCCGCTACGTGACCATGATGCCTTACACGGTCATCTCCGGCTTCATGTCCGGCATCGGCTTCATCCTGATCATCATCCAGCTACCACCGCTGCTCGGCTTCGCGTCCCCCGCCGGCGGCGTGCTAGGGTCGCTCACGGCGCTGCCGGAGCTGGTCGCCAATGTGAACCCGGGCGAGGCGGCCCTCGGCGGCTTGGCGCTGGCCATTTTGTTTCTCATGCCGCGGGGCTGGCGGCGGTTCATGCCACCGCAGCTCCTCGCCCTGGTGGTCGGCACACTGCTGGCCGTCTTCTTGCTGGGCAGCGGGTCCTATCGGGCCATCGGCGCGGTGCCCGGCGGCCTGCCGAGCATCCAGATGCCCGTATTCAGCACCGCCGAGTGGCAGACCATGGTCATCGATGCCGTGGTGCTGGCGCTGCTCGGCTCCATCGACGCCCTCTTGACGTCGGTGATCGCCGACAGCCTGACCCGCACCCAGCACGACTCCGACAAGGAGCTCATGGGCCAGGGCCTCGGTAATCTCGTCTCGGGCTTGTGTGGTGGCCTGCCCGGGGCCGGCGCCACCATGGGCACGGTGGTGAATATCCAGACCGGTGCGCGTACGGCGCTATCGGGCCTGACACGCGCCGTCATCCTGGCTGTGGTGGTGTTCGGCGCCAGTTCCCTCGTGGAGCCCATTCCCAAAGCGGTGCTCGCCGGCATCGCCATCAAAGTGGGCATCGACATCATCGACTGGGGCTTTCTGAGGCGTGCACAGCGGGTCTCCAAGCGCGGTGCGCTCATCATGTACGGCGTCATCCTGATGACGGTCTTCGTGGATCTCATCACCGCCGTCGGCATTGGGCTGTTCGTCGCCAATGTGCTCACTATCCGCCGACTCGCCGACCTGCAATCGGAGGGCGTCAAGCTGCTCGGCCTGCCAGGTCAGGAACCGGGCGTTCGCTGTGCCGAGGGCGTGGAGGCGACCGAAGAGGAAAAGAAAATTCTCGATGACCCGAGCAACGGTATTGCCCTGCTCTGCCTCAGCGGGCCACTGATCTTCGGCGCCGCCAAGGCCATCACCCGCCAGCAGCACGAGATGGCCGAGGCCAAAAGCCTTGTGGTCGACCTCACCGACGTGCCCCACCT
Source organism: uncultured Thiohalocapsa sp. (assembly GCF_913062725.1). Taxonomy (GTDB): domain Bacteria; phylum Pseudomonadota; class Gammaproteobacteria; order Chromatiales; family Chromatiaceae; genus Thiohalocapsa. Next base: position 43,199 of record NZ_CAJXWY010000016.1, on the reverse strand, counting down.
GGGCGTGACCACGGCGCTCGCCATCGAAGGCGCGGTCCGCGATGCCGTGCATCACGGCTGCCGCGTCTACTTCGCGGGCCTCAATCCCCAGCCCCGCAAGCGCCTGCTCAGCCTGCGTCTGGAACGCGTGGTGCGCATGGAGAACTGGATCGACAAGCGCGCCGATGCGCTGAAGCGCGCGGTGGCGGAGCGCGCCGGGCAGGTGGTGACGTCGGGCTAGGCGGGTGTGGTCAGCGCCGCGGGGCACGAGGATCGCATGACGCGGCGTACACTCGGCATGCCATCCTCGGCGTCGGTCACAGACGGCTTACGCGTGCGGCATTTGCCCGGCGACACCCGATCCAATCCACGCCTCGCAAAGGCGGTCATCCCCCCACCGGCTGAAACTTTGCGAGTCGACTCACCTGAATATCGGTGCTGAAAACGACGCCCATGTGGCGGTTGAAGAAGGGCGTGAGGCCTTCGAGGATCGCATCGGCGATGTCCGCCGGCACGGCGGTGATGATCATCACCAGCACGTCGTCCTCGTTGAACATGAGATGGGCATCGTGGGCGCCGTGGCTGCCCTTGCCGGAGAGATGATGGAACACGGTCCAGCCGCTGACGCCGGCACGCTCCAGCAGATCGAGCACGAACTCCTGCTGCTCCCCCTGAACGATGATCTCCAGCTTTTTCAACTGACTGTGCTTGAGCGCGTGCATGAGGGGTCTCCGGGTTATGGCGTTAGAAGGTCCGACTGACACCGCCTCACCGCAACCCCGGTTGCGGCAAAGTCTATGACGGCGCCTGCATGTTATGGCGCTCTGCCCACGCCGGGAGCCGGATGGGCTGCGGCCGCCAGGCACCGCCCTCGCGGTGCTCCGGATCGTACACCTGCGCTCGGCCGGTCTCGGGGTCCAGCACCACCAGGCGGATCCAGCCGTTGTGAACCAGCTCCCGCGGTTTATAGAGCTTGGCCAGTAACGCCTCCACCAACGCGAGCGGCGCCTCGATGACGGTGATGAGCCGCATGGGCTGGTGATAGGGCGCGTGGCCGCGGAGCATGGTCTGGGCCGGCAGTCCGGTGCGCAGATCGCTCAGGTTCCCGGTGACCACGCCGAAGCGACCGACAACGTTGTGATAGACCTTGCTGCCGCTGCCGAACGCCTCGTTATCCACCACCGAGAAGAAATGCTCCAGGTTGATCCACTGGGCAACGATGAGCGGCCCCGTCAGGATGGTCTCGAGCAGACGCCCCTTGGGATCGACGCGGTAGTCGTAGCTGTGCAGAAAGGCGCGGCCGTCCAGATTCACCCGCTGGGTCAGTTCGCGGCGGCCGATCACGAAGGACGCGTTCTTCGACAGGCCCCACTCCGGGCGCACCTGGGTCCAGTCCAGTGCATGGCGCTTGACCCGGCGGGCGGCGGCGTCCGGGCCGCTGATGCCGGTTTCGCCGAGCGCCTGGCAGCGCTCTGCGGCGGTGAGGCGGCCTGCGGCGGTGAGGTCTTCGCAAATCCGGTCGATGCGTCTGAGCAGCGCCGGCGGCAGCTCGTCGAGGTCCGCCAGGCGGATCTCGTCGGTGGTGGTGTCGTGCAGGGCCGGAATGAACCGGGTCGCGGCGGGGATGTCCACGCCCTGCTCTTTCAGCAGTTTGCGTACCTCCGGGCGGTTGGCCATGGCTGCGAAGATGCGGGCATTCACCAGCCCGTGATCGCCACCGCAGGCGCCGCAGTCGAGGGCCGATTCGTAGGGGTTGTTCTCCGACGTGCTGCCATGGCCCACCACCAGCACCGTCCGCCCGAATCCGCCCGTCAGCCCGATGCCGCGCAAGGCCGCGCCGACGAGCTGGGCCTGGCGCTGTGGGCGGAAGCCGATCTTGGCGAGGTGCTCCAGCTGGATACGCGCCTGATCCGGATTGACCCGGTATTCAACCTGGAGCGAGCGGATGAACACCGCCTCACCGGCGGCATCCAGCCCGAAGCGGCGGGCGAGCTCGGTCTGGCCCTTGCGGTTTTCCAGTGCCGTCTCCCGCAGCTCGCGGATCATGGGGCTGGTGAGTTGCTCGCGCTTGACCGCGAAGTGCCGCTCCACGGCGCGCAGCACCATCTCGTCTTGCAGATTGGCCACCAACTCCAAGGCGTCGGCCTCGGACAGCTTGTCGAACAGCAGGCGCGCCGGCGGTTTCCGCGTCTCCAGACGCTGCCGCCAGGTGTTGTAGGCACGCGGGGCAAAGGTCTTGCCCACCATGTCGAAGCCGAACAACAGCCCCACCGCCTCCACGGTGACATAGGGCGCGAGCACCGTGTTCTTGAGGTCATGCACCACCTCGTGCGCCAGCTCGAAGAGCGATTCGGCGTGCTTGGCATGGCTGTGGGGCATCTCCACGGCGACGTGCTTCGGCGTCACCACCGCAGGACACAGGGCGGTCTCGTGCCCCTTGCCGAACTCGACGAAAGCGATGGGTATGCCAAAGAAGCCGGCGATGCCGAAGGTCTCGTAGTCGCCCACCGCCTCCAGATGCCGGCGCAGGCGCTCGGAACGAACATCAATACAAAACAACGCCTGTACCGCATCGCCCGGGCCCTGCGGCATGCCGCCGGCCATGGGGCCAGCCGGCGCCGCGCCGGGCGCATCCGCCGCCGCGGCCGCATCGATCTGCGCCAGCAGCCAGCGAAGATGCGCCCGCTCCAGCGACCGGGTCCAGAGCATGCCCTCATGGGCCTTGGCGGCGTAGACACCGTCGATGACCTGGTGCAGCGTCTCATCGTCGCGACCGAGCAAGGCGTCCCGGCCCATCCCCGCGGCGGCGGCCATGGTCTCCACCCGCCGTGCTCGGGTGCGGGCCTCGCGGGTGATCTTCTCGCGCTCGTAGTCCAGGTACAGGGCGTCGAGGCCCGCCGGCTCGCCCGCATCCAGCGCCACTTCGATGCGGTGCGCAAAGTCCGGCAGGACGGTGCCGGCGTTGAGCTCCCGACGCAGCAGGCACTCGCGCGGATGGGCAGCCGCAAAATCGAGCAGCGCCGGCCAGCGCAGGTCGCGCCTGAGGCGCCGGCCGGCGTCCTCCAGCAGCGCCAGCGCCAGCACCAGGCGCACCGCCAGGTAATCCGTCAGGTCCGCAGGATTGCGCTGCTGCCAGTAATAGTGGACCGCCTGCGCCCGCCAGCGCACGAAGCCGGCCCAGCCGTGCAGGCGGGAGAGCTCCACGGTGACATAGCGCATCCAGTGCTGTTCCGGCACGCCGAGACGCGTCATCACCAGGTCGATCATGGCCTCGGGCTCGTCCGCCCGATCGAGGATGGCGGCGACATCCAGGCCGCGCATGCGCAGGCGACGGTTGCGTCGGGCGATGTTGGCCCAGGCGCGAAACAGGCCCTGTTGGCGCCCGGGCATGCGCCAGACGGACTGGCCCTCGTCGAAGAAGTCCATCAGGCCCTTGATGAGCAGCTCGTTCAGCGTCTCGCCGATGCGGGTGCCGAACAGCTGATCGGCGGCATCGTAGAGCGTGAGGTCGCGCCCGAGCTGCTCGGCGAGTGGCTTGGCGGAGGCGGTGGTCATGATGGACAGCGTACGCAGAACGACTCGCCGCTGCGGCTCAGCCGCGCCCGCCGCGGCGCAGACAGGCGAGGACGTCCTCGGCGCAGGGCTCGCGGTCGCCGGGACCCGGCTGGCTGGTGGCGGTCATCATGGCGAGCAGTATCTCCCGGAGCATTGCGGCGACCTCGCCGTCCGTCGCGGCGGCGTCGCCCTGGCTCCGGTCGCCGAGCCAGGCGGTCACGAAGGCGTCAACCTCCGCGCTGATATCATCTCGGTTCAATGCGCCCTCGGCGAGCATACGCTGATACGCCGAGCGCGGCAGCCAACCCCGGGCATGGAAGAGTCGCGCGGCCTCGGTGACGGCGTCCTCGAACGGCAGATGCTCCAACCCGTGCAGTGGATTGTGGTGGATGAACTGACGCATGGGCCAGAAGAACGGCAGTACCTCCCCGGCCACGGTCACCATGCTGCGGATCTTGAGCTGCTTGCCGAGCGCCAGACGATGCTTACCGCCATCCCCCGGGCGCTGCCCCGAAGCCGCTTCGTCGGCGGGGGCTTGTCCATGGACGTCTGTGGTCATCCCTGCTGCCTCGTCGTACACCGCTTTGGTCATAGCATGCGCTCCACCAGCACCAGGCCGAATAGCGCCAGACACATCATGCCGCCCGCATGCCCCAACACGGCGCGGCCGTCCAAGTCCGCATAGTCCAGGTCGACCCGCGGCTCACCGAAGACGATACCGGCGAGGAGATTGATGCCGGCCCAGGTCCACAGCAGCCAGGCCAGGCTCAGCGGCAGCAGGGTCAGCAGCGCATTGGCGCCGACGCCGCCGAAGGCGAGGTCGGCGATGGCGAAGAAGCCCGGCGAGAAAGGCACGGCCACGGCCACCAGCACGGCGACGATGAACAGCGCCGCAAATCGCGGCATGCGCAGCGCGAGCCCTGGATAGAGCCCGGTGCGGGCGATGCCGAAGCGCCGCGTCAGGCCGTCCAGCAGGAACCATAGCGGCAGCAGCGACAGCGCCAGTCCCAGCGCCGGCAGCAATGGCGGCACGTCGTGGGCGACACCCACCCATACCAGCGCCAGGGCGGAGGTGTAGAGCTGACCGATCCAGATCTGCCCATCCCGCGCGCTGAGCAGCCGAAAGGCGTACAGCAGCGAGGTCAGCCCGCCCCAGAGCGCGAAGCCGCGCACCAGCCAACCGCCATCATCGGCCGCGAGCCAGCGCCCGGCCGCCAGCAGCGTAACGCCCACCAGCGGCAGGGTCACCAGCACCAAGGCCTTGGTGCCCGGCTGCGCCAGCCGATCGCCGGCGCGCGTTGGCTGGCGCTGCAACAAGCGATTGACGCCAACGCTCAGCGGAAACAGCGGCAGACAGAGTCCCGCCAGTACAAAGCAGGGCAGCGCCAGCATCGAGCCCAATAACCCGCCCATCGGTCAGACCCACCGCAGCCAGGCGTTCAACCGTCGGGACGCCGCAAGCATTTGCTCGGCCAGGCGACTGTAGAAGTCCGCCACATAGAACTCCCGCGACAGCAGCGCATACAGGCGCAGATGCAGCTCCCGGAAGCGCCGGGTCAACGGCTGCTGCGCCGCCTCGGAGCGGAACACCACCAGCCAGCCGGCGGAAATCAGCACCATCAGCAGCACCAGCACCAGCGCGAAGGTGGTGGCATTCACCGAAGCCGCCCGATACAGCGCCTCGCGCAAGGCCGGATCGGGATAGAGCAGCGCATCGAAGGCGTGACCGACCAGGACATAGGTCAGAATCACGGCGGCGAAGGAGAGTGCCACATAGAGCAGCACCGAGAACGGCCGCTCGCCGCCGATCTTGTAGACGAAAAACAGCGTCTGCGCCCCGGTGATCCAGCCGAACAGAAGCAAGATCAAGGCGCCCTGGTGGTGCAGGAAGCCCTCATCCACCAACTGGTGCGCCGCGAGCACGATCAGCAGCGGGACGGTGATGGTAATACCCGCGAACACCACCCAGGACAGGGGCGGATGCGGCACCTTGCGCTCCACCATGAACTTGTAGATTTCTCCTTCGGGGATATTCGGATCCTTGCGGGCATTGGCGATGATGGCGCCGGAGCCGAGGAACAGCGTCGCCTTGAAGACGCCATGGGCGATGAGGTGGTAGATGGCGAGGGAAAAGGCCCCGACCCCACACTCCATCACCATATAGCCCATCTGGCCCATGGTGGAGTAGCCCAGCGCCTTCTTGATATCGCTCTGCATCAGCATCATCAGCGCGCCCATGATGGTCGTGATGAGCCCCACCGCAAAGGCCAGCAGCAACACCGACTGGGTTTCGGCGAACACCGGCGCGAAGCGATTGATGAGAAAGCCCCCCGCATTGACGATGCCCGCGTGCATCAGCGCCGACACCGGCGTCGGACCATCCATGGTGTAGGGCAGCCAGGTGTGCAGCGGGAACTGGGCGGATTTGGCGAAGGCCGCCAGCAGCACCAGCAGGCCCAGGGTCTCCGCCAGCGGTAGCCCCAGCAGCGTCGCCTTGTCGGGCTCGGCGGCGACGGCCTCGAACACCGCCGGCAGACTCAGCGTGCCATAGGCATGGTAAATCAGCGCGATGGCCGCCAGCAGCGGCAGATCCCCCACCCGATGCGTGAACAGTGTCCAGAAGGCGAAGCGATTCGCCGCCGGACGGCGCGTGTCGTGGTTGAGCAAGAAATACAGGCAGACACCCAACAGGTGCCAGCCGAGCAGCAGCGTCAGCAGGTCTCCCGCCAGCACCATCAGCAGGATCACCCCAATGATGACATCCAGGAGCACGAAGAACCGGGTGTAAGCCGGATCATCCTGCATGTAGCGCACGCTGAACACATGCACCACCAGCCCCACCGCGCTCACCAGCACGGCCATCAGGGTGCTGAGGGCGTCCACATAGAGCGAGAACAGCCCGAGCCCGATGCTGAGCAGCGGGGTGTCGCCGGTGCCGAGCCGCCAGCTGAACAACACCACGGCGAGCGCAAAGGTGATGGCGCTGGCAGCGACGCTGATGCGCGCAATGCCCTCGCCGAGCCGCGGTGCGCTCAGCTGCACCGCCAGCGCGGAGCACAGCATCAGCAACACCAGTGCATAGGTGAGCAGGGCCATGGGGCGAAATCAGACCTCGATGATGATGGCTGCCGCGCGCCGCGCGCGACGCCGGCCTTGCTGCGACATGCACCGCAGAGACACCGACCACGGGCCGCAGTCTAGCAGTAAGTCCGCGGCCATTGACGCGTCGTTAGCCTCCGACGCCGGCCCGGGCGCCCGCCGTCGTCCGCGCTCGCCGCGAATCCCCGCCCGCGGTTGCGATGGCCACCGGCTGCTATCGCCACATGGACCAATGCACTCCGTCGCCGGTGCGCTCTCAGGTGCTGGGTGCCGGCTCGGGCTTGCCGCCGAGGCGCTGAAGCAGCCCGTGGACGCTCTCGTGCATGGACAACAGCGATGGGATCACCAGCAGCACCAGCACCGTCGCAAAAGCGAGACCGAAGGCGATGGAGGTGGCCATGGGGATCAGGAACTGGGCCTGGTAGGACTGCTCGAAGAGCAATGGCATCAGTCCTGCGATGGTGGTGAGCGAGGTCAGCAGCACGGCGCGCAGGCGCTGGCAGGCGGCCTCCACCAGGGCCTCGTGGATGGACATGCCGCTGGCGCGCAGGTGCTTGTAGAAGGTCACCAGAATGATGCTGTCGTTGACCACGATGCCGGAGAGACCGAACATGCCGAACAGCGACAAAATGGTGAGGTCGATGCCCATGGCCCAGTGCCCGATGAGGGCGCCGGTGAGACCAAAGGGAATCACGGCCATGACCACCAGCGGCCAGCCGTAGGACGAGAACACCCAGGCCAGGATCAGGTAGATCAGGATCAGGCCCAGCACCAGGCCCTTGCGCATATCGGAGAGCGTATCGCGCTGATCCGCCGAGCGTCCCTCGAAGGAGTAATCGATGCCGTACTCGCGCGCCAGCGTCGGCAGCGGCCCCTGCTCCAGCGCCTCGATGATGCGGTTGGCATTGTTGACCTGGGCATTGACATCGGCCGTCACCTCCACCGCCAGCTGCCCATCGGCGTGGCGCAGCACCTCGAAGCCGCGGCGTGAGTCAAACGTAGCAACCGCCGTCAGTGGCACCGACTCGCCGGCGGGTGTGCGGATATTGAGCCGATAGAGGCTCGCCAGGCTCGCGCGCTCGGCGTCCGGCAGGCGCACGCGCACTTCGACCTCGTCCGGGCCGTCCTGGAAAATCTGCACCAGCTGGCCGTCGAAGGCGTTGCGCAGCTGCCGCCCGAGATCCGCCACCGTGAGCCCCAGGGCCTCGCCGGCGGGCGTCAGGGAATAGATGAGCTGCTCGCGACCGTAGGGCATGTCATCTTCCACCTCACGCGCACCTTCGATGCCGGCGATGGTCTCGGAGAGATCCACCGCCGCCGCCTTGAGCCGCTCCGCATCGCGGCCGGTGAGACGGATGGTGAGGTCCCGCCCCGGCGGGCCGACGCGGCGCGAGCCGATGTTCAGATTCTCGAGCCCCGCCGGCAGCGCGATACGCTCGCGCCAGGCGCGGATGAGCTCGGTGTTGCGCACGGTACGGAGATCGCCGTCGATAAGCTCCACCGTCAGGCCGCCGAGCTGGTCGGCGTTGCCGCCATCGCCGGTCTTGGTGCCATGGTAGGCGACGACGGCGTTGATGAGCTGACCGTCGGTGGGCTGGTGATCCAACGCCGCCTCGGTGGCGTAGAGGGTCTCCTCCAGATGGCGCAGAAAGCGGTCGACCGTGGACTGCGGCGTGCCGGCGACGAAGGTGACGTTGGCGTTGATGATCTGGGACTCGGGCGTCGGGAAGAAGGTAAAGCCGATGCGTCCTCCGGCCATGAGCCCGAGGGCGAACAGCAGCAAGCTGACCGCCGCCGCCGTCGTTGTGAAGCGATTGGCGATGGCGGCACTGGCAAAGGGTCGGAACACCCGGTCGCGGAAGGCCTCGAAGCCCCGGTCCAGGCGGGCGCGCATGGAGTTGGGCTTGAGCTTGTGCGTGTGCACGAAGGCATTGCGCAGATGCCCCGGCAGCACCAGGAAGCTCTCCACCAGGGAGGCGAGGATGACGCAGATGATCACCAGCGGGATGGCGCCGAGGATGTTGCCGATGCGCCCGCCCACCAGCATCAGCGGCAGAAAGGCGGCGATGGTGGTGAGGGAGGAGGCGATGACGGGCGCCAGCATCCGCCGGGCACCGCCTTCCGCCGCCAACAGCGGGGCCTCGCCCATCTGGTAGTGGGCCATGGCGTCCTCGCCGACGACGATGGCGTCGTCGACGATGATGCCCAGGGCCATGATCAACGCAAACAGCGTGATCATGTTGATGCTGCCGCCGGTGAGGTAGAGGATGAACAGGGTCGCGGCGAAGGACACGGGAATGCCCCAGGCCACCCAAAAGGCCACCCGCCCGGTGAGGAAGAGGTACAGGATCAGCACCACCAGCACCAGGCCGCCCAAGCCGTTTCGCACCAGCAGCATGATGCGCTCGCGCACCAGTTCCCAGGAGGCATCGTAGACGGTGATCTCCACGCCGGGCGGCAGCGTGGGCCGGGTTTCGGCGAGCCAGTCCGCCAGCACAAGGGCGGATTCCAGGGTGTCGCCGCTCTCTGCACGCTGAACGACCATTTCCACCGCCGGTTTGCCGTCGACGGTCACGTCCACCGTGTTGTCACTGGGGCCGCGGTCGATGTCGGCGACATCACCCAGGTCGATGCGCAGTGCGTCGCCGGTCTTCACCGGCAGATCGCCGAAGGCCAGCGGGTCGCGGCGCTTGTCCAGGCTGCGCAGCTCGCGGGCGCCCTCGCCCCGACCCACGGCGCCCGCGGGCAGGTCGCGGCTGAAGGCACCGACGCGATCGCCGAGCGTCTGCAAGCCGAGCTCCAGCTGCTCGAGGTGCTCGGTGGGCACCTCGATCGCGATCTCTTCGTCCGGCAGACCGTTGATGTTGACTTTGTCGAGGCCGCGGTCGAGAAGCTCGGACTCGAAGCGGCGCGCAAGCTTGCGCATCTCATCCGGGTCCTCGAGACCGGTCACCAACAGGCGCGCCACCTGCTCGTAACGCGTGAGCAGGGACACTTCGGGCTTCTCGGCGTCCTGCGGCAGGTTACGGAACTCATCGACGAAACGACGCACCTGATCCAGCGCCAGCAGCGGATCTATCCCCTCGTCGAACTCCAGCGTGATGGCCGCAATGCCCTGACTGGAGGTGCTGGTCATCTTGTCCAGGTTATCGACGCTGCGCAGCCGCTGTTCCAGCGGCTCGGTGATGCCGTCCTCAATGTCCTCTGCGCTGGCGCCGGTCCAGACCACCCGCACCTGCACGATGTCGAGCTCGAACGTGGGGAAGAACTGCACGTTGAGCCGGTCCAGCGCGAACACACCGGTGAGGATCATGATGATCATCAGCAGATTGGCGGCGACCTTGTGATGGGCAAAGAGCCCGATCAGGTCACCGCGGTGGTGCATTTGCGGCTGCTGTCGTGCCGGGGTGCGCGAGTCGCCGCTGCGCTCTGCGCCACCCGTCGACGCGGAGGTGGGCTCGCTCATTGGACCGCCTGCGGTTGAACAGAGCCATCCGCGCCGGATGCGCCCACCTGCCGGGCACGGCCCGGGGGCGCCTTCGCCACCCGACCTTCGGCGAGGGTTTCGACCCGCAGACCGTCGACTGCGTTGGGCATGTGCGTGGTGACGATGAGATCGCCGGCCTGGATCTGCGGTGAGCGCACCAGCAGACGCTCATCGTCGTCCCCACCGCCGCTGCGCTCGCCGAGCGTCTCCACGTCCACGCCTACCATGCGGCCGCCTTCGAGCTTATAGATGCGCCCGCCACCGTAGACCGCCCGGAAGGGCACGGCGATGACGTTGTCGCGGGCCGGACGCGCCAGGCGCAGCGTCAGCATCTGACCGAGCCGCAGCGCCGCCGGATCGCTGTCCACATGAAACAGTCCATCGACGCCACTCGGCCCCGCCTCACCGGCGATGCGCTCCAGCGTCAGTGCCAGGCGGACATCGCCGATCTCGGCCTCCGCCGGCAGGACGCCGGCCTCGCTGAGGGCCGTCAGCAGCTCCGCCTGGTAGGGGGCCGGGATGCGCGCGCGAACCTGCAGGCTGGCAAGCGCGAACATACGCGCCAGCACCTGCCCTTTCGTCACCTGATCGCCCTCGGTCGCGTCCACGGCGGTGACGATGCCGTCGTAGGGGGCGCGCAGCGTGGCACGCTCGTACTCCAGCTGCAGCTCTTGCAGGCGCGCCTGGCTGCTCGCGAGACGCGCCTGCAGCGCGCGCACGCGGATGGGATGATCCGCCAGGCTCATCTCACGGTTGGAGACCGCCAGCGCCTGTTGTACCGCGGCCTGCTCCGCCTCATCCAGGGCCTGCTCAGCGCCCACCCGCTGGGTCTTGAGGCGTTCCTGACGGGCAACGGCGTCACGGGCGAGCTGCAGCAGACGCTGCTCCTTCTCGAGCGCCAGCCGGTCGGTCTCGTAGCGGTTACGCTCGCTCTCGATCTCCGCTTCAAGCTCGGCGACCTGCGCCTCGGCCTGCGCGATGCGCGGCAGGAAATCCCGCTCGTCGAGGCGCACCAGCACGTCGCCCGCCGCCACACGCTGGCCGTCTTCCACCGCCACCTCGGTGACCCAGGCCGCTGCGGAGGCCGTTGCACGCAGCAAGTCGGGCGTCTCCACCCGGCCATACAGCGTCAGCTCGGGTGCCAGGCGCTGGGGCACGGCGCGCTCCACTGCCACGCGCCAGACCCGTTCTTGCACCTGCGGCGGTGTCTGCGCGGGCTTGGTGGACTTGAGCACCTGGAAGGCGCCGACGCCGATGGTCAGCACCAGGATGGGCAACAGGAATTTGACGGCGGTACGCACGGACTGGCTGCAATCGTTGGCTGGTCTGTATTCGAGGCGCGCGCTGCTCGGGCGGCTCATGGGCACAGCGCGCGCCTGCATTCTCGTGGTCAGGGAAAGTCGGGGTGAGGCCGCGCAAGAACAACGCGGCGGCTCGACATCCGACGGATCGGCCCCGGTGTCAGTCGTCGCGCTGCGCTTTCGCCGCGGCGGCCGCCTCGGCCCGGGGTGGCGTCGGCGCCAGCGAGCCAACGCGCAGATGGAGCGCGGTCTTGGCCAGCAAATGGGCACTGACGGGTGCGGTGATGAACAGGAAGATCGTCACCAGCACTTCGTGCAGGCTCACACCCTGACCGGTGGTGCTGAAGTGAATCACCGACGCGATCAGCAGGGCGCCAACGCCGAGCGTGGTGGCCTTGGTGGGCCCGTGCAGGCGGGTGTAGAAATCCCCGAGCCGCGCGAGCCCCAGTGAGCCGATGAAGGTGAAGGCGGCGCCGATGATGATCAGTACCGAGATGGCAATCTCGAGCATGCTGCACCTATTCGATAATGTCGCCGCGCAGCAGGTACTTGCACAGCGCGACGGTTCCCACGAAGCCCATCATCGCAATCAGCAGCGCCGCCTCGAAATAGAGGGCGCTGCCGAGCAGGATACCGAGCAGCACCAGCAACGCGATGGTGTTCACGTACAGGGTGTCCAGCGCCAGGATGCGGTCCGGGTGATCCGGCCCCACCAGCAGGCGCCACAGGCTCAGAATCAGCGCGGCGCAGACGAGCGTGAAGGCGATGATCAGGGCGATGCTCAACATGGGGCTCAACAAGTGGCTCAATCGGGGACTCAGCAGGGCGGCTCGAAGATGTCGACCAGCGGTCGCTCGTAGCGGGTCTTGATCTCCTGCACCAGGGCGTCGGGATCATTCACCCGCAGGCCATGCACCATCAAGAGCTTGCGGTCCGGGCTCAGCCACGCCGAGACGGTTCCGGGCGTCAGCGAGATGGTGTTCGCCAGGATGCCGATGGCAAGCTCCGTGCGCAGTTCCAACGGCACGGCCACGAACGCCGGCCGCGCGAAGCGCTGCCCGCCCACGATCAGCACCGCGACGGCCACATTGGCGACGAGGATGTCCCACAGGACCTTGATCAGGAAGAACACCAGCCACCAGGGCCGGGCGATACGCACCCGCTCCGGCCAAAACCGCCGGGTGAACACCGGAATGGCCCAGCCCAGGATGAGCCCGATCAGCGCCTGACCGGGCGTGAGACTGTTCACCAGCAAGAGCCATGTCAGCGCCAGCGTAACGGTCAGCAGCGGATGTGGCAGCAGACGGTGCAGCATGCTCAGGGCTCTCCGGCGGCGCCGCCGAGCACGGCCTCGATGTAGCGCTCGGGCGTCAGCAGCGCTTCCGCCGTGGCGGCGCTGAAAGCCGTCACCGGGGCGGCGGCGGCCACCAGCCCCAGGCAGAGCCCCGCCAGGACCATGACGGGGATCAGCCGCTTCCAGTCCGGCCCGGCAGCAACCGCCGGCGCCTCGATGTCACAGCGCCGACCGTCACCGTGCCCACCGCCAGCATCGTGCTCGACGGCGGCGGCGAGTCCTGAGGCCCAGGCCACGGCGCTGGCGTCTCCGCCGCCCTGCGCGCCCCGGTAGAACAGCAAGCTGCCGCTGCGGGCCAGTGCCACGATGGTCAGCAGGCCGGCGGTCAGCACCACCGCGAAGATCCAGGCCATCGCCGGCTGCGCCAGGGCCGCCTGCAGCAGCATCCATTTACCAAGGAAACCGGACAGCGGCGGCAGCCCGGCGATGAGCACCGCCAGCAGGAAGAACACGCCGCCCACCAGCGGCGCCGCCGGCACGGCCGGGCCCGGCTCCAGGCGCTCGCCCATGGCGCCGCGGCCGCGGGCGACGATGCCCGCCAACAGGAACAGGGCCGCGGCGGCAAAGGTGCTGTGCGGCAGATAGTAGAGACCGGCGGCGATACCCGCTCGGGTGCCGAGCGCAAAGGCGGTGAGCAGGGTGCCGATGGACAGCACCACCAGGTAGGCCGCCTGCCGGCGCAGGCCCTGGGCCGCCAGCACGCCCAGCACGGCGACGGCCATGGTGATCAGGGCGAGGGGCAGCAGCACGGGCTCGATGAGATGGGCCAAGGGCCCCGCCGCATCGCCGAAGATGAGCGTCTCCACCCGCAGGATGGCGTAGGCACCCACTTTGGTCATGATCGCGAACAGGGCGGCCACCGGCGCCGACGTGCTGGCATAGGCGCCCGGCAGCCACAGGTAGAGCGGCACCAGGGCCGCCTTCAGTGCGAAGACGGTGAACAACAGCAGGCCGGCGGCGCGCACGATGCCCACATCCGCGGGCGCCGTATCCGCCACCCGAACGGCCAGATCCGCCATATTGAGGGTACCGAGGATGCCGTAGAGGGTACCCACCGCAAACAGAAACAGGGTGGAGCCCGCCAGATTCAACACCACGAAGTGCAGGCCGGCGCGCACCCGGGCGCGGCCGCCGCCGTGCAGCAGCAGTCCGTAGGAAGCCAGCAACAGCACCTCGAAGAAGACGAACAGATTGAACAGATCGCCGGTAAGAAAGGCGCCGTTCAGCCCGAAGATCTGCAGCTGGAACAGCGGATGAAAATGGCGGCTGCCGCTGTCGGTGCCCTGCACGGCGTAGTACAGCGCGCAGCAGGCCAGCAGGGCGGTGATCAGCAGCATCCAGACGCTGAGCCGATCGGCCACCAGGGAAATGCCATAGGGCGCGGGCCAGTCGCCGACCTGATAGACGAGGATGCCCTCGGCCGTCACCAGCACCAGCAGCCACAGTACCGCGAGCAATTCCAGCACGGTGGCGCCCAGGTTGATGCCCCGGCGCATGCGCAGCGACACCCGCCGCCGCGTCAGCAGCAGCACGATGGCCGCAATCAGCGGCAGCAGCAGCGGCAAAATGACGGCTTGACTCAAGCGCCCTCCTCGGGCGCATCGCCCCGGTGGGATACCGCACCGCCTTCACCGCCATCGACGGGGCGGCCGTCCACGTGGTCGTTGCCCAGCACCGCCCGCGCCTTGAGCGCGAGCACGATCACGAAGGCGGTCATGGCGAAGGCGATGACGATGGCGGTGAGCACCAGCGCCTGCGGCAGCGGATCGGCATAACCGGCGGCCTCGGCGCCGATCACCGCCGGCTGGCCGACGGTGAGCCGACCGGTGGCGAACAGGAACAGATTCACGGCGTAGGACAACAGCGTCAGCCCCAGGACCACAGGGAAGGTGTAAGCGCGTAATAAAAGATACACGCCAAAACCGGTCAGACTGGCGATGATGCCGGCGAGCAGGGCTTCCATAACGATGCAGGGGCGTCAGTCAGCGGTCGTGAGGGAGGGGTCGGGCGCGCGGCCGGACACGGCCGCCCCACCCGTCGCCGCATCCGCAACCGCATCCGGGCGCGGGCGCGGGTGCACGGCGGGCTCGACGATTGCCCCGGCATCAGCGACATCCACCGCATGGCTCGCACCGTGCATCAGGCCCATGTGCACCAGGATCAGCAGCGTGGCCCCCACCACCACCAGATAGACACCAAGATCGAAGGCGATGGCCGAAGCCAATTCGAAGTCGGCGAAGGGCCAGTGCACATGAGTGAAGGCCGAGGTCAGGAACGGATAGCCCAACAGCATGCTGAAGACGCCCGTGGCCACGGCGATGAGGAGCCCGAGACCGATGGCCGGATGCAGATTACCGGGCATGCGCTCATGGGTCCAAGTGACGCCGTTGGCGAGGTACTGCATGATCAAGGCCACCGCCGTCACCAGCCCGGCGATGAAGCCGCCGCCGGGCAGGTTGTGGCCGCGCAGGAAGATGAACACCGCCACCAACAGCGCCAGCGGCAGCAGCAGCCGCACCAGCGCCGCCATGATGGGCGGGTGCAGATCCCAGTTCCAGGGCCGGCCGAGGATGTCGTAGGCCGGAGCGGCCAGGCGCAGGTCCTTGAGCAGCGCATAGATGCCGAGCCCGGCCAGCGCCAGCACGGTGATCTCGCCCAGGGTGTCGAAGCCCCGGAAGTCCACCAGGATGACATTCACCACATTGGTGCCGCCGCCGCCGGAGACGCTGTTGTCGAGGAAGAAGTCGGAAATCGGCGTGTGTGGGCGGGTCAGCACCGCCCAGGACAAAATACCCGCGCCGCTGCCTGACGCCAGCGCGATCAGGAAATGCCGCAGCCGGCGGCCGGTGTCGGCTTCCACCGGCGTACGCCGAGGCAGAAAGTACATGGCCAGCAGCAACAGCACGATGGTGACCACTTCCACCGACAACTGCGTCAGGGCCAGGTCCGGCGCCGAGAACTTCACGAAGATCAGAGACACCAGCAGGCCGACGGCGCCGAGCACGATGAGCGCCGTGAGCCGGCGCTGGTGGATGAGCGCAGACGCCAGCGCCACCGCCACCAGGGCCGCCGCCACCAGCACACTGGCGACATCCGGCACGCTCACGGGCACCGGGCCGGTAATGGGCACATGGGGCGGGATGATGCCCATGGCCCCCGCTGCGATGGCGGTGACGATGAGCACCGCCAGCATGCGCTGCAACGAGCCCGTATCCAGCAGCCGGGTGACGCTGCGCGCCAGCGCCAGTACCGCCTCCAGGATCCACAGATACACCGCCGGGGCGTCCAGCACCCCATGCCAGCGCTGCGCAAGCCTGAACAAGGGCCGCCGTCCCAGATAGACCAGCACCCCTCCCACCAGGGCCACGACGCTCATCACCAGCGCGGCGTTGAAGCCGTGCCAGATGGCCAGGCTGTAGTACGGCGGCGGCGCCTGCAGCACGCCGACCACGGCGACTTTCAGCAACGGCCCGACGGTGTAAGCCGGCAGGATGCCCACCAGCAGGCAAAGCGCCACCAGTATCTCCACCGGCACCTTCATCCAGCGCGGCGGCTCATGCGGCTCGCGCGGCAGATTCACCGGCTCGCCGTTGAAGAAGACATCGTGGATGAAGCGCAGCGAATAGGCCACCGCGAAGACGCCGGCGGCCGCGGCGGATACCGTGAGCAGCCAGTCCCAGGGGGTATACCGGGCGAAGTTCACCGCCTCGTGAAAGAACATCTCCTTGGATAGGAAACCATTGAACAGCGGCACACCGGCCATGGAAGCCGCCGCCACCATGGCCAGGGTGGCGGTGTAGGGCATGTAGCGCCACAGGCCGTTGATGAGGCGCATGTCCCGGGTGCCACACTCATGGTCGATGATGCCCGCAGCCATGAACAGCGACGCCTTGAAGGTGGCGTGGTTGATGATATGGAAAACGCCCGCCACCGCCGCCAGCGGCGTGCCGATGCCGAACAGCAGGGTGATCAGCCCGAGATGGCTGATGGTGGAGTAGGCGAGCAGCCCCTTCAGGTCGTGCTTGAACAGCGCGAAGTAGGCGCCGATTACCAGGGTGATCAACCCCGCCCCCATCACCAGGCTGGACCAGGCATCGGTGCCCGAGAGCACCGGAAACAGGCGTGCCAGCAAAAAAACCCCCGCCTTCACCATGGTGGCGGAGTGCAGATAGGCCGACACCGGTGTCGGCGCCGCCATGGCCTGGGGCAGCCAGAAGTGGAACGGAAACTGCGCCGACTTGGTGAAGGCCCCAAGCAGAATCAGCACCAGCGTAGGCGTGTACAGCGCATGCGCGCGGATGGCATCGCCCTGAGTCAGGATATCCGAGAGCGCATAGCTGCCGGCCATATGCCCCAGCAGCAGAAAACCGCCCAGCATGGCGAGCCCGCCGAGCCCGGTGACGGCCAGCGCCATGCGGGCGCCGTTGCGGGCATCGCTGCGGTGCTGCCAGTAGCTGATGAGCAGGAAGGACGACAGGCTGGTCATCTCCCAGAACATCAGCAGCAACAGGATGTTCTCGGCCAGCACGATGCCCAGCATCGAGCCCTTGAACAACAGGAAATACGCGAAGAAGCGCCCGGTGCTGTCGCGCTCGCTCAGGTAGTACCGGGCATAGAGGATCACCAGCAGGCCGATGACCAGGACCAGAATCGCGAACAGCATCGCCAGCCCGTCCAGCCGAAAGGCCAGGTTCAGCCCCAGCGCCGGCAGCCATGGGATCGTCGCCACCAGGGTCTCGCCGGCAAACACCGCCGGCATGGACGGCACCAACACCGCAAGCGCCAGCGCGGCCAGCAGACCCGCCGCCCAAGCGGCTCGGTAGCGACCGAAGTGCGCGACCCAGGCGACCAGAGGCGCACCGAGCAGCGGAATCAGAACAGCAACGAGAAGGTTCATGGGCATGCGGGTAGCGGCGAACACCCACAGTCTACCTAGGAGGGCTGCCGCCGTGAAGCCTGCAGAGCGAGGGCCACGACGTCCCCCGCAGCGGACCGAAACCCTGCGCACCACTTTGCGTTAGACTACGATGTGAAAAACCGGCCAGCGGCTTTCCGGGACCCGAGCGCGAGCGTCAGACGCGTCGCACCCGGTGTGCTCGGTTGTTGCGGACCGGGTGGCGGCGGGCGGGGGTCTCGACCGCAGGGATGCGGTCGTGAAGCCTACAGGGACGTAATCTACGGCGTCCCCCGCCCGCCGCCACCCGGTCCGCTGGCGTCTGCGCCGGACATTGACGTCCGCCGGGTATCAGTGGAGGCGCAAACATGCCCCAACCCAATCACAAGGGCCGCAACAAAATGGTGCGCAACACGGCTGTCGGCATCGGGGTGGCCGTGCTGGTGCCGGTGGCGGTGACCCTGCTCGCGCCCTACGTGCGACCGGCGGCGCGGTCAGCGTTGAAGGCCGGCCTCATCGCCTACGAAAAAAGCAAAGAGGCCGCCGCCGAGCTCGGCGAGCTGATGGAAGACCTGGTGGCGGAAGTCCGTGATGAGCTCCGCGAAGAGCGCGAGGCCAGCCTGTCGAGCGTGCAAGACACCCGTGACCAGGGCACCGATCAGGACGCCTGACGCAAGCACCGTGACCGCCGAAACCGCCCGCATCAGCCACCGCAGCACCGGGCGCATGCGCCTGCGCCTGCCGCAGCGCCGTCACGATCTGCCCTTTTTCCTGTCGTTGTACGAATCGCTGCGCACACAGCCGATCATCGATGAGGTCACCATCAATCCCGCCACCGCCAGCGTACTGATCTGGTTCGACCCCGTACACGACGCAGCCCTTCCGGCCGCGCTGAGTCGCAGCGGTCTGGCACCGCTGGACGACCACCAACGCCACCCGAAGCACGCAGAGCGCCATCTTTTTCATGTCACGATCAACGACATGCGCATCGTCGTCTTCCTGATCATGGCGACGCTGTCCATCCACCAACTGCTCAGGGGCCAGCTGCTGGCGCCGGCGCTGACCATGCTGCTCTACATCGTCGACCTCGCCGTCGGCATGCGCATGGAGCGGGACGCGGCGGCCGGGCACGCCCATCACCCCTCCGCCACCGGCGCCACGAGTCATCCTTAGATTGCGCGCAGGCGCCGGGCGGCGCGCTTCAGTCCCTGTGCTATCTTTTCGAGCATCACCCCGCAACCAGGAGTCGATTGCCCCGTGGGTAACCTGATCGTCACCGGCATCACCTTCGGCGTGTTCATGACCGAGGCCCTGATTCACTACAACATGGGTCAGGCCAAGGCCAAAGGCGAATTCAAGCTCACCATGCCACCGGCACAGGAACTGGCCAAGATCGCCGCTGTCACCGCCACCTTCTCCGTCGTCACGGGTCTGCTCGTGAAGGCGCTGCCGAAGGACGTGCAGTCCAAGCTCTGAGCCGAGCGCCCGTGGATCGCGGGTGTCGTCGTCGGCATCACGGGCCACAGTCACCTGCCGCCGGGCCGCGTCTCAGCGGGTACGGAACCAGCCCGTGATGCTGAAACGCTCGCGCCGCGCCGGCAGCACTTCATGCAGGAAGCGCGCAGACAAGAACGTCACCAGGCGCCCGTGAAGGGGCAGGACCTCGACGAACGCGGCGGTGTCCGCGGCGTCCGTGTAGATGCGAAGCGCACCACCATCCGCCGGCTGCCAGCCGTGATTCAGGTAAAGCACGCAGCTCAGCCGGCGCCGGCCCATGCCGCGGAATTGATCCAGATGCTTGCGATAGTAAGCACCCGCCGGATAGACCGCGAAGTGGGCCTCCAGCTCATACAACCCCAGGAACAGGCGCCGGTTGACCGCAAGGCGCACCCCCTCCAGGCGCTCCCAAAGGGCCCGCTGGGCACCTGAGAGCGCCCCGACCTCCAGCCAGAGGATGCGATCGGTACGGACCTCGGATCGTAATTCACGATCTGCGCCGCGGCCAACGCCGGCGCGGCGAAACTCGCCCGCTTCCCAACCCTGCCGCGCTTCGTGTCGGAGCTGGCTGACGAGCAGTGGCGGCACGAAGGCATCGCTCACGCACCAGCCCTGCTCGGCCAGGGTGGCGGCGATCTGTTCAGGTGAGCCAGGGGGCTCGGGTGGGCCGGGCGGGGGCTCTTGCGGTGGTTGGGCGGGCGGGAGGGAACCGGCTGTGGCGGTAGTCAAGCGCGTCGGCTCGCAGATCTAATCCATCAGTGTGCGCCCAATCCGGCAATCCGTCCAGCGGCATGGGTGTCCTTGCGCGTTCTCGTCGGTGCTGCGCCGTGCTCATGTCCAGCGACCGCTCGCGCTGATGCTCAGCGCGGTGACCGTGAGCAGGATCAATCCCATCCCCAGCATCTGTAGACCGGCCAGACTCTCGTGCAAGACCACGACGCCGAACAGGGAGGCGGTGACCGGCTCGACCATTGCGATGATGGAGGCTGCGGCCGGGGCAGTATGGGCCAGGCCGACGATGTAGAGCATGAAGGACAGGCCTGCGCCGAGCACACCCAGCACGGCGAACAACGGCCAGCTCGGCGTGCTCAGCACCGCAACGGCCTGCTGGGTATCACCCGGCCAGATGAGGATGGCCATGAGCACCGCGAAGGCGATGGCGAGAATCGCCTGGGGGCTGCCATGGGATGTCGCATACTTGAAGCCGAAAATGAAGACCGCGTACGACAGGCCCGACAGCAGCCCGGCGCCGACACCCATCGGCGTGACACCGCCAGCACCCGTCTCATAAATGCGCGTGAGCAGCACCACACCGACCATGACCACGGCGATTGCGGCCCATTTGAGTGCGGTGGGTCGCTCGAGCTTGAGGGCGAAGGACACCAGGTAGACGAACACCGGCGCGCAGTACATCAGCGTCGCCGCAACCGCCACGCTACCCTCTGCGATGCTCAGGAAATAGAAGGCGAAATTGCCGGCGACGCCAACACCGGCCAGTGCCGACCAGAGCCATAATCGGCGGCTTGCGAGTCCGCTGCCGCGGGGCATGAGCGCCAGCCAGACGAGCACGAACAACAGCCCGATGGCGCCGCGGTAGAAAGAGACCACGTACGGATCCCAGCCGTCGGCCATGAGCATCCCGCCGATGCCGCCGGACAGGCCCCAACAGAGCGCCGCCAGGACAACGAACATCGTGCTCATGCCGACGTGCGGACCCGGTGGCGAGATCGCGTGGGAGGCTCTGCGCGTCCTTGCGCGGTTTGGGGGCGTCGGACGCCCTACTCCGGGGCCTGGACCTCGTCCTCGGCGACGGCCTTCATGCTGAGGCGAATGCGGCCCTGCTTGTCCACTTCCAGCACTTTGACGCGGACCACATCACCTTCCTTCAGCTTGTCGGAGACCTTCTGCACCCGCTCCTCGCTGATCTGGCTGATGTGCACCAAGCCGTCGCGCCCGGGCAGAATGGTGACGAAGGCACCAAAGTCCATCAGGCGCACCACCTTGCCCTCATAGATCTTGCCCACCTCCACATCCGCGGTGATGAGCCGGATACGCTTCTTGGCCTCCTCGCCGGCGCTGCGCTGCACGGAGAAGATCTTCACCACGCCGTCGTCGTTGATGTCCACCGTGGCGCCGGTCTCCTCGGTGATGGCGCGAATGGTGGCGCCGCCCTTGCCGATGACGTCGCGGATTTTCTCCGGGTGGATCTTGAACTCGATGATGCGCGGCGCGTAGTCGGACATCTCGGCGCGGTGCTCGGCGATGACCTTGTTCATCTCACCGAGGATGTGCAGCCGCCCGGCCTTCGCCTGCTCCAGCGCGGTCTCCATGATCTCCCTGGTGATACCCTCGATCTTGATGTCCATCTGCAGGGCATTGATGCCGTCGGCGGGGCCGGCGACCTTGAAGTCCATGTCGCCGAGGTGATCCTCATCGCCCATGATGTCCGTCAGCACGGCGAATGCATCGCCCTCTTTGATGAGACCCATGGCGACACCCGCCACCGGCGCCTTGACGGGCACGCCGGCGTCCATCAGCGACAGGCTGGTGCCGCACACGGAGGCCATGGAGCTGGAGCCGTTGGACTCGGTGATCTCCGAGACCACACGCACCGAATAGGGAAAGGCGTCCGGCGCCGGCATGGCGGCGAGGATGCCGCGCTTGGCGAGCCGCCCATGGCCGATCTCGCGCCGCTTGGGGCTGCCCACCCGGCCGAGCTCGCCGACGCAGAAGGGCGGGAAGTTGTAGTGCAGCATGAAGGGCTCGCGGCGCTCGCCCTCGAGGGCATCGATGATCTGGCTATCGCGCTCGGTGCCGAGGGTGGTGACCACCAGGGCCTGGGTCTCGCCGCGGGTGAACAGCGCCGAGCCGTGGGTGCGCGGCAGCACACCGGTGCGAATGTGGATGGGCCGCACGGTCCTGGTGTCGCGGCCGTCGATGCGCGGCTTGCCCTGGAGGATGGCGCCGCGGACGATCTGCTTTTCCAGCTTTTCGATGGCGCCGTACACCTTGGGCTGGGGCCACTGGCCCTCGCCATCGCCTGCGAGCTGCTCGAAGGCCTCGCCGCGCACGGCATCCAGCGCGGCATAGCGCGCCATCTTGTCCTTGATGGTGTAGGCCTCGGCGAGGCGGTCCGTGTAGGCGCTGACGGCATCTTCCAGCGCCGGATCCGCCGCCGGCGGCTCGAACGGCAGCGGCGGCTTGTTGACCTCGGCGGCGAGCTCGTTGATGGCCTGGATGGCCACCTGCATCTGCTCATGACCGAAGAGCACGGCGCCGAGCATGACGTCTTCGGACAGGCCGCGGGCCTCGGACTCCACCATGAGCACGGCGTTGTCGGTGCCGGCCACCACCAGATCCAGATCGCTGTCGGGACCGAGGCCCGTCACCGCCGGGTTCAGGATGTACTGGCCGTTTTTGTAACCGACGCGGGCGGCGGCGATGGGTCCGTTGAAGGGCGCCCCGGAGATGGCCAGCGCCGCCGAGACGCCGATCATCGCCGGGACCTCGGGGTTCACCGCCGGATTCAGGGACTTCACCGTGGCGATGACCTGGATCTCGCGGCCGAAGCCAGCGGCGAACAGCGGCCGGATCGGCCGGTCGATGAGGCGCGAGGTGAGAATCTCGGCCTCGCTGGGCCGGCCCTCACGACGAAAAAAGCCGCCGGGGATACGACCGGCGGCATAGGTTTTCTCTTGATAGTCGACGGTGAGCGGCAGGAAGTCCTTCAGCTCCGTGGCGCGTTTATCTACCACCACGGTACAGAGCACCACTGTGTCGTCGACGTTGATCAGCACGGCGCCGTCCGCCTGGCGGGCGATTTCGCCGGTCTCGAGTGTGACCGTCTGGTCGCCGTACTGGAAGGTCTTGCGGATGGGGGTCACTGGGTTGGGTCCTCTGGATGGGTCCTCAGGATGTCCTGACGGGGTGCGGTCGGCGTCTGCTGGCGGCGAGGCTGCTGTGCTGCGGCGGACCGATTCGTCGGTCGCAGCCGGTGGCGCCGGCCGCCGCATCCGCGGCGCCCGATGGACGCCGCCGGATAAGGATGCGCGGTTACCGGCGTAGTCCGAGCTTCTGAATCAGCGCCCGGTAGCGATCGAGATCCTTGCGCTTGAGATAGTCAAGCAGCTTGCGCCGGGAGTTGACCATCCGCACCAGGCCGCGGCGGGAATGATGGTCTTTCTTATGCTGACTGAAGTGCTCGGTGAGATCCTTGATGCGCGCGGTGAGCAGTGCGACCTGCACCTCGGTGCTGCCGGTGTCGCTGGGGCCGCTGCCGTGCTCCTCGACGATGCGGCGCTTGTCCTCTGTGGTCACTGTCATTGCTGAGCTCCTGGTGAGCGGCGCCGGCTGCGGCACCTGGTTGACGGCGCAGCGCGTGTGTCCCCCGGCAATGACTCCAGGGCGCACCATCGCGGCGCCGGGATTCCCGGCCGGCATTCGCCGTCCGGGAACTTGTAAAGCGAGCGTATGTTAACGGCCTTTCCGATCCAGTTGAACCGATTGTGACAGTCGCGTGGCAGGCCACCGGCGAGCGTCGACCACGGCAGCGGGATCGCCGGTCAGATCAATCGCTTCGGCTGGACGCGGCCGTCGTCGAGGATGACGCCCACCCCGATGAATGCATCACCGCCGGCGTACAGGCGCACCATCCCCTCGGTGGGCGCCTGCGGCACCAGCACCGGCTGTCCCTGGCGCAGGTAGAACGCGGCGTCCGCCGACAGCCGCACCGCCGGACAATGGCCGAGGACGCTGTCGAGGGGCAGCAGCAACGCATCCATCGCCGCCAGCCCTTGCTCGGCGGCGGCCTCCACATCGGCCATGGTCACGAACCGGGTCTCGCCCTCCACATAGGGTCCAACGCCGGTGCGCCGCAGCGCCGACACATGGGCCCCACAACCCAGCGCCTCGCCGATCTCCTCTGCAAGGGTGCGCACATAGGTGCCCTTGGAGCAATGCACGAGCAGCTCGAGCGTCGGCGGCGTGAACGCCGTCAGCGCCAGCGTGAAGATTTGCACCGTGCGCGGCTGACGCTCCACTTCCTTGCCCTCGCGGGCGAGCTTGTAGAGCCGCTGCCCCTGGTGCTTGACCGCGGAGTACATGGGCGGCAACTGCTCGATGCTCCCGGTGAAGCGCGGCAGCACGGCCCGCACGGCATCGGCGTCGACGCCATCGACGGGCCGGGTCCGCAGCACTTCGCCGTCGGCATCGGCGCTGTCGGTGGTGATCCCCAGGGTGACGCCCACCCGATAGCGCTTATCCGCATCCAGCAAAAAGGACGAGAACTTGGTGGTCTGCCCCAGGCACAGGGGTAACAGGCCCGTCGCCAGGGGATCCAGACTGCCCGTGTGGCCGGCCTTGGCCGCCTTGTACAGACGCTTGACCTGTTGCAGCGCCTGGTTCGACGACAGGCCGCTCGGCTTGTCCAGCAGCAGGATGCCGTCGACGGGGCGGCCTTGTTTGCGTCTTCTCGCCATAATGGACATCCGCCCGACGCGCGCAGGGCGGGTCGGCACTGTGTTCGTGAGCCTGTGGAATGCCTTGGGTCGTCGGGCTTCAGGAATCGCCGTTGCCCGACGCCGGCGGCGGCACAACGCTGTCGATGAGCGTACTCAGGCGCTCACCATCGCGTACGGAGGTGTCGTGAATGAAGCGCAGCTCGGGCACGGCGCGCAGGCGTACCCGCCGCGCCAACGCGCGGCGCAGGAAGCCCGCCAGCGTGCCGTTGAGGACCTGCGTCTGTGTCTCGTCGCATTCATCCAGTGGGAAACAAGTGAAGTAGATCTTGGCGTGGGCCAGATCCCGGCTCACCCGTACTTCCTGCAGGGTGACCGGGCCGATGCGCGGGTCCCGCACCTCGGTACGCAGCAGGGTCGAGAGCTCGCGCAGCAGCTCGGCCCCGACCCGCTCGGCCCGCGCGCCCTCGCTCACAGTTCGCGGGCCCGCTCGGTGCGCTCGAACACCTCGATCTGGTCACCGGGCTGCACGTCGTTGTAGTTCTTCACACCGATACCGCACTCGGTGCCGGCCTTCACCTCGGCGACATCGTCCTTGTATCGGCGCAGCGACTCCAGCGCACCCTCGTAGACGACGACATTGTTGCGCAGCACGCGGATCGGATTGTTCCGCTTGATGACGCCGTCCACCACCATGCAGCCGGCGATGGCGCCGAACTTGGAGGAGCGGAAGACGTCCCGAACCTCGGCGAGACCAATGATCTCTTCCGTGACGATGGGGCTCAGCATGCCGACGATGGCCTGCTTCACATCGTCGATCAGCTCGTAGATGATCGAGTAGTAGCGCAGGTCGAGGCCGTGGCTTTCCACCACCCGACGCGCGGCCGCATCGGCGCGGACATTGAAGCCCAGCAGAATGGCGTTGGAGGTCACCGCCAGGTTGGCGTCGGACTCGGTGATACCGCCGACACCTGAGGCGACCACCGACACCTTCACCTCGTCGTTGGAGAGCTTCACCAGCGCCTCACGCAAGGCCTCCACGCTCCCCTGCACATCCGCCTTGAGGATGATGTTGACCGACTTGACCGCGCTCTCCTTGAGCTGCGAGAAGAGCTGATCGAGGTTGGCTGCGCCCTGCTGATCGATGCGCGACTGGCGGTCGCGCTCGGCGCGCAGCTCTGCCACCTCGCGGGCCTTGCGCTCGTCCGCCACGGCGATGACATCATCACCGGCATTGGGTGCCGCCGACAGCCCCAGCACCTGCACCGGTATCGAAGGCCCCGCCTGCTGCACCGGATCACCGTTCTCGTTGAACATGGCGCGCACGCGGCCATACTCGGAGCCGCTGACGATGGTATCGCCCTGATGCAGCGTGCCGGACTGCACCAGCACCGTGGCCACCGGACCGCGGCCTTTCTCCACACTGGACTCGACGATGGTGCCGTGTGCCGGGCTGTCCTTGGGGGCTTTGAGCTCCAACACCTCCGCCTGCAGCAGCACGGCGTCGAGCAGGTCATCGATGCCGTCGCCGGTCTTGGCGGACACCTTGACGGTGATGGTATCGCCCCCCCAATCCTCGGCGACCACCTCGTGCTGGGTCAGCTCCTGCAGCACGCGATCTGGATTGGCCTCAGGCTTGTC
The DNA here is from genome assembly GCF_913062725.1 of uncultured Thiohalocapsa sp. Classification (GTDB taxonomy): domain Bacteria; phylum Pseudomonadota; class Gammaproteobacteria; order Chromatiales; family Chromatiaceae; genus Thiohalocapsa. The sequence continues at coordinate 16,936 of NZ_CAJXWY010000016.1, read as the reverse complement.
CATCTTGTTGATGGCGACCACCATGGGCACCCCCGACACTTTGGCGTGCTGGATCGCCTCGATCGTCTGCGGCATCACGCCGTCGTCGGCGGCGACCACCAGGATGACGATGTCGGTCACCTTGGCGCCCCGGGCGCGCATGGCCGAGAAGGCTGCGTGGCCGGGCGTGTCGAGGAACGAGATGATCCCCTTGTCCGTCTCCACATGGTAGGCGCCGATGTGCTGGGTGATGCCACCCGCCTCGCCGGCGGTGACCCGGGTGCGGCGGATATAATCCAGCAGCGAGGTCTTGCCGTGGTCCACGTGACCCATGATGGTCACCACCGGCGGCCGCGGCAGGCTCTCGGCCTGCTCGGTTTCCTCGCCGAGCAGTTCCATCAGGCTGTCCTCGGCGCTCTTGTCCTGCGCCTCCACGGCCCGGTGGCCCATCTCCTCCACCAGCAGCATCGCCGTGTCGCGGTCGAGCATCTGGTTGATGGTGACCATCATCCCCTGCTTGAACAGCATCTTCACCAGATCCGCGGCCTTCACGGACATGCGCTGGGCGAGATCGGCGACGGAGATGGACTCCGGCACTTCCACCTCGCGCACCACCGGCGCCGTGGGCTTCTTGAACTGGTGCCTCTCGGCCAGCTGGGGCTTGCCGGACTTCTTGCGCCGGCGCACGGAGGGCCGGGTGATGACACCGAGCGCCGCGGCATCGTCGTCGTCGTCCACCCGGCCGCCGGTGCTGCGACGGACCTTGCCGGCATCCTTCTTGCCGACCTTTTTCGCCGGCTTTTCCTTATCGCGCTCCGGGCGCTCTTCGTGCTTTTTGACGTGCTTGCGATGGCGCTCGTGCGTCTCCGCTTCCGCGCCCGCCGGTGCTTGTCCGACACCCTCGGCAGGCGCAGGCGCTGTCTCTGCGGCTGGGGCACCGGGCGCTTCACCGGGTGCTTCACTCGGCGGCGCAGCCGCAGCGATGGTTGCCTGCTGCGGCTCTTGCCTCTGCGCCCGCACCTCCGCCTCACGGCGCTTGCGCGCCTCTTCCTCGGCGCGGCGGCGTGTCTCTTCTTCGGCGCGCAGGCGTTCCTGTTCCTCCTGCTCGGCCAGGCGGCGGGCGTCTTCTTCGGCCCGGCGGGCTTCCAGCTGGGTGCGGCGTCGCTGCTCGTCGGAGACACCGCGCTGCGGCTTGCGCTGGGGTGGTGGCGGTGGTTGTGGCACCGGCGCCGGCTTCGGCGCCGCCTCGGCGGGCGCCGGCGCCGTCTGGGGCTCGGGTGCCTTGGGCTCGTCGCGTCGCAGCTGCGTGCGCTTGCGCCGGACCTCCACCGAGACCGTCTTTTGCGTGCGCTGGGCGCCACCGCCGCGGCTGCTCAGCGTCGGTCGCGATGGGCGCGTCTGCGCACCGCGAGCGCGCGCATCCGGAGACTCGCGTCGGTGCACCGTCGCCTGACGCTTCGCCGGCTCTTCGGGCGCTTCTTTTTTCGCGTGACTGCGGCGCAGATAGTTCAGGAGCTGGAGCTTCTCCTGCTCCGTGATGGTGGCCTCGGCGGCGTCGGCCTGAATCCCGGCCTCATTCAGCTGGGCGAGCAGGCGCTCCACCGGGATGTTCACCGTGGTGGCAAGTTGTTTGACCGTTACATCGCTGCTCATAGACACCTCCGCAAGCTAGGCCTGTTCCGACTCGGCGAACCAGGGCTCGCGCGCGGTCATGATGAGTTGGGCGGCCCGTTCTTCGTCCATGCCTTCGATCTCCATCAGCTCGTCCACAGACTGTTCGGCAAGCTCCTCCATCGAGGCGATGCCGCGCCGCGCCAGGGCGTAGGCCAGTTCGTCATCCATACCCGTCATGCTGAGCAAATCCGTCGCCGGCTGGCCTTCGTCGTCGTCGGTGCCGGTGATGGCGCGCGTGAGCAGCACGTCCTTGGCACGCTGGCGCAGGATGGCGATGATCTCGTCATCGAACTCGGCGATTGACTGCAGTTCCGCCGTGGGCACATACGCCACTTCTTCGATGCTCGTGAAGCCCTCCTCGACGAGCACGAAGGCGACGTTCTCGTCGACTTGCAGCTGGTCCATGAACAGCGAGGCGATGCGCCGGGCCTCCTCCTCGCCCTTGGCGGCGGCGTCCTCCTCGCTCATGACGTTGAGCTCCCAGCCCGTGAGCTGGCTCGCCAGGCGCACGTTTTGGCCGCCGCGCCCGATGGCCTGGGAGAGATTGTCCTCCTTCACCGCCACATCCATGCTGCGGGCATCTTCGTCGATCACGATGGAGACCACATCCGCCGGCGACATGGCGTTGATGACGAATTGCGCCGGATTCTCATCCCACTGGATGATGTCCACGCGCTCGCCGTTGAGCTCGTTGGAGACCGCCTGCACGCGCGAGCCCCGCATACCGACGCAGGCGCCGACGGGATCGATGCGCGCATCCTTGGTGCGCACGGCGATCTTGGCGCGCAACCCGGGATCGCGTGCTGCGGCGAGGATCTCGATGGTGCCCTCGCCCACCTCCGGCACCTCCAGCTTGAACAGTTCGATCAGCAGCTGCGGCGCCGTTCGGCTGACGAAAAGCTGGGGGCCCTTCAGCTCGGAGCGTACCTCGTAGAGCAGACCGCGCAGCCGATCGTTGGGCCGCACGTTCTCGCGCGGGATCATTTGGTCCCGTGGTACCAGCGCCTCGGCGTTGCCACCCAGATCCAGGACGATGGTGCCGCGCTCGGCCTTCTTGACGATGCCCGTCACCAGCTCGCCCTGGCGGTGCTGGAACATCTCCACCACCTTGGCGCGCTCGGCCTCGCGCACCTTCTGCACGATGACCTGCTTGGCGGTTTGCGCAGCGATGCGCCCGAACAGGACGGATTCCACGGGCTCTTCGATGTAATCACCGAGGTCCAGCGCGGGCTCGAGCTCCTTCGCGGCGGACAGTGTGATCTGGCGCTCAGGCGCCTCGAGCGGCTCGCCGTCGGTGTCGGGGACGATTTCCCAGCGCCGGAAGGTTTCGTAGTCGCCGCTCTCGCGGTCGATGGCGACGCGCGCTTCGATGTCGCCGCCGTGCTTCTTGCGGGTGGCTGAGGCCAAAGCGGCCTCCATGGCTTCGAAGATGATCTCCTTGGGCACGTCCTTTTCGTTGGAGACTGCCTCCACCACCAGCAAAATGTCTTTACTCATAGTGTAAACCGGTAATCAGAATTCGGGCACGAGCCGCGCCGACTCAATCTGCGCGAAGGGCAGCGCAAGGCGCCCGCCCTCCGCGTCGAGCCACACCGTTTCGCCGTCGACGCCGGCGATGCGCCCATCGAATCGACGGCGTCCATCGAGCTTCTCGGCCAGCCGCACGCGGACCCGCGCGCCGGTGAAGCGCTGGAAGTGCTCGAGCGCGAACAGCGGTCGGTCGAGACCCGGCGAGGACACTTCCAGATCGTAGTGACCGGCGATGGGATCAGCGACGTCGAGGGCGCCGCTCAGCTGGTGGCTCACCGACTCGCAATCATCGAGCCCGATGCCGTCGGCATGGTCGATATAGACCCGAAGCACTGCGGCGGCGGCCTCGTGCTCGACGCCGACGCATTCGTAGCCCATGGGCTCCACCACGGAGCAGACGAGATCGCGGAGCTGAGATTGAACGCCTTTCATGCTGTGCCCGACGCCGTCGGGAAATACCTCTTAGCCTGCCGTGCAGGTGTCCGTGTGAGCGGCTGCCGGGCCCCATGGATCGATGGCATGCGCCGCCGCGACGTGCCGGTCGCCGCTGGCGTGACCGCCGGCCATTGACCACGCACGGCGTTTTGCGTTTCACCAGAAACAAAAAATGGGCCGGCGGCCCAATCGTTTGTGCCCGAACCTGTCGAGCAGGCGGTGTCAGCCTCCGCGAGCGGCGCAGACCAGCATCACCGCACCTTTGGCCGACCGTCGGCAATGCCTGTGGCGCTGCTCGGACGCGACCTGGGGGTCTGGTGCCCAAGCCGCGGAATAGTACCCCGACTCCGCACTTTCCGCAAGGTGCACGCCAACTTCAGCACATCCGCCGCTCGACCCGCCAGGCATGCGGGCCGGCTCGATCGACGCGACCACGCCGGCATCCTGAGCGCGCCGTCTGGACAGAGCGCATGGATTCCCGTGTAATCCGTGCCATGACGATCTCGTGCGTGCCAACCCCCGATGCCAGCCCCGACGCCGGGCGGGCAACACCCGCTGCGGTCGGCACGCAGGCCGACGCTGGCGAAGCCGCGCGGGAGCGCGCCCTGGCGCAGACCACGGCGCTGCTGGCCGCCGGCAGCACGCTCATCGCGCGACCCGTCCCGCGCCCACGGATCACTTTTGATCTGCGCGGCCGCTCGGCGGGCCAATTCCGGGTGGACGGCGGCGAGGCCAGTATTCGCTACAACTGCGCGTTGCTGGCACGCGAAGAGGCGCAGTTCCTGGCCCAGACGGTGCCGCACGAAGTTGCCCATTACCTGGCTTATCTGCGCTTCGGCTGCCACATCCGCCCGCACGGCCCGCAGTGGCAGCAGCTCATGCGCGCACTCGGCGCCGATCCCCGACGCTGCCACGATTTCGATGTCGCCGGGCTGACGACGAGACGCCTGCGGCGTCATCCGTATCACTGCCAGTGCGGCGAGCATGCACTCACGAGCATTCGCCACAACCGCATCCTGCGCGGTGCCCGCTATCGTTGCCGCGCCTGCGGTCAGGCGTTGCGCCCCGGGCGTGCACCCGCGGCGGCTACGGAAAGCTGACGCCGCCGCCCCCATCTAAGTCGACTCCGGGCCCGCCGAGGCCCCTCGCAACGCCGAGATACCGAGGCGCGAACAGGACACAAATCACCATGCTCAACAGCATTCGTACTTTTTTCAATACCCACCTGTCTCGTCCCAGCGAGCGCGCCCCCGAGGCCGCAGAGCAGGCCGTGCGCCGTGCGGCCGCAGCGCTGCTGCTCGAGATGACGCATATGTCGGAGGAGCCCCAGGCCATCGAGCGTGAAACGGTCATGTCCCTGGTGCGCGAGTGCTTCGGCATGACCTACTCCCAAGCCGAAGCCTTGCTGGGCTGCGCCGAGGCCGAGCGCAGCGCATCGACTGACTATTTCCAGTTCACCTCGCTGATCAACGAGCATTACGGGCCCGAGGACAAGGCGCGCCTGGTGTCTGCCTTATGGCAGGTCGCCTATGCCGACGAGCGTCTGGGCTGCTACGAAGAGTATTTAGTCCGCAAGCTCTCCGAGCTACTCTATGTGCCGCACAATGTTTTCATCCACGCCAAGCTCCAGGCCGAGCAAGCCGTGGCCGCCGGCGGGGGCTGAGCACGGCGCTCCGCCCTGACCCGGCGACCGGCAACCGGCGTCCCACCCCCGCATGCCCACTGACCAGGAGAGCAACATGAGCACCGACTCCAGCACGCTGCTACCACCACCACCGCCCGTCTTCGGCGAGCTCGAAAGGAACTGGGGCTGGCTGTTGCTGTTCGGTCTGGTCTCCATCGTGCTGGGCACACTCGGGCTTGGCATGACCTTTTTGCTGACCGAGTTCTCGGTGGTGTTCTTCGGTGTGCTCCTGGTGGTCGGCGGCGTGTTCCAGCTGCTGGATGCGATCAAGTGCCGCGGCTGGAAGAGCATCGCCTGGCATGTCCTCATCGCCCTGCTCTACGTGGGTACCGGCCTGCTGATGCTGCTGCAAACCGAGCTCGCCGCATTGTCGCTCACGCTGATCATCGCCTACGCCCTCATCGCCGTCGGCATCCTGCGGGCCGTCATGGCCTTTCAGGTGCGCCCGTCGAAGGGCTGGTGGTGGCCGCTGCTATCCGGCGTCGTCTCGGTGCTTTTGGGTGTGATGATCCTGCTTGAATGGCCACAGTCCGGACTCTGGGTCATCGGCCTCTTCATCGCCATCGAGCTGATCTTCAACGGCTGGGCCTATGTGTTCGTCGCGCTGGCGGCGCGCACGGCGGCCAAGGAGCGCAAGGCCCGGGGCTCGGTAACCGCCTGACCCGCGCCTGACCCGCGCCATCGCGTCGTGCCGTCTGTCTGAGTCCCACCCCTGCACCATGGCACGCCTGCCGGCGGAGTGGGAGCCGCAGTACGCGGTGTTGCTGACCTGGCCGCATCCGGCCACGGACTGGGCGGCGCAGATCGACGCGGTCGAGGCGGTTTACCTGCAGATCGCCGCCGCCATCACGGCCCGCCAGCGCCTGCTGGTCGTCTGCCACGACACCGATCACCGCCGGCACGTGCGCGCGCGCCTCGTCGCACACGGCATCGCCCCCGATGCGGCGGCGCTCGCCATCGCACCCAGCAACGACACCTGGACACGGGATCACGGCCCACTCACGGTCCTGGACAGCGCCGGCGGGGCGCGGCCGGTGGATTTCCGTTTCAACGGCTGGGGCGCCAAGTTCGCGGCCGACCTCGATGACCGCATCACAGGGCACCTGCACGCCGGCGGCTGGCTCGGGACGGCGCCGCTGATCACGAGCCGGCTCGTGCTGGAGGGCGGTGCCGTGGATACCAACGGCGCGGGCACGCTCCTGGCGGTCCGCCGTACGCTGCTGGACCCCGCACGCAATCCGGGCTGGCAGCAGGCGACGGTCGAGGCGGAGCTCGCGAGGACGCTCGGCATCCGCCGCTGTCTGTGGCTGGAACAGGGGCAGCTCGACGGCGACGACACCGACGGTCACATCGATACCCTGGCACGCTTTTGTGCGCCCGCCGTCATTTGCCATGTCACCGCCCACCCGAGCGCCTCTGCGACGGAGCGGGCCGCCCTCGCCGGGCTCCGCTCGGAACTGGCCGCGCTGCGCGGTGACGACGGCCGTCCCTACCAACTGGTGCCGCTACCGGCACCGGCGCCGCTCACGGATGCGCACGCGCGTGTGCTGGCCGCCAGCTACGCCAATTTCCTGATCATCAATGGCGCGGTGCTACTGCCGGGCTACGGCGATGCCGCCGATGCCGTCGCCGCCGAGCGGCTCGCCACCTGCTTTCCCGGGCGTCGCGTGGAGATCATCGATTGCCGGGCGCTCATCCGCCAAGGCGGCAGCCTGCACTGCATCACCATGCAACTGCCCCGGGCCGCCGGGCAATGGCGCATGGCGTCACCCGCCGTCGCCACCACCGGTGCCTTGGTCCAGGCGGAACAAGCCGCCACCTGGTAACCGGGCGGGGTCCGGAGCGGCGGTGGCGTCGGGGGTCTGGGCCACCAAGGGCACCGATGACTGCGCGACGGCGACCGTTGCGCCACCTTCGGCCGCCACCTGGCTGGCCGCGGCGAGCACCAACGTCAAACCACTGGCGACCAGCGAAGGAAACATGACCACCTCCTGCGACGACAGCAACCGTTCGCCCCGGCCCATCGGCCGGCGGCATCTCAATCGGTACATTAGCATAAGCTTATATTATTGCCTTGACCCAGATCCTGTCCCGCCGATCGCTGTGCGGCGAGCCGCGCTGTCTCGGCTGATAACGCGTACCGGCGCCGGTCCTACCCGGGGCGCCCGGTTCGGGCATCTGCCCCCGCCACTCGCCACCGCCTGCCCCTGATGCACACACCGCCCCCGAGCCAGCCACAGCTTGTCGCTGACCGACGTCGCGGGACCCGAGCGGCGCTGGCGGTGGTCGCCCTGCTCACCTTGTGGATCCTGGGCTGGCCGGCGGCCGCCACCAGCGCCATCGGCGCCATCACCGGCGCGATCGTGGATACCGCCGGCTGGCTGGTGCTGCTGTTCGCCACCGCCCTGCTCGTGCTCGGCTCGCTGATCGTCGTGAGCCCGGCGGGGCGACTTCGCCTGGGCCCACCGGAGGCGACACCAGAGTTTAGTCTGCTGTCCTGGCTCGCCATGCTCTTCGCGGCGGGCATGGGCTCGGGCCTGGTCTTCTGGGGCGTCGCCGAGCCCCTGACGCACAGCCAAACCCTGGCCGCCGGCGCCGTGAGCACGACGGGTGCCGAGGCGACGGCCATGGCCATCACCTGGTTCCACTGGGGCCTGCATGCCTGGGCCATCTACGCGCTGGCGGCGTTGGCCATCGCCTGGTTTCATACCCGTCGCGGCCTCCCGGAGACGCCATCCGCCAGCATCGCCGCCGGCTGGCGCGGCTGGCTCCCCGGGCCGCTGTGTCACGCCCTCGGGCGCGCGGCGGATCTGGTGGGCGTCGCCGCCGTGATCTTCGGCGTCGCCGGGGCGCTGGCCAACAGCATCATCCTGCTGCAGGCGGGCATCGACTCTGCCATCGGCTGGACGGCGTCCAGCATGGGCCTGCAGCTGGCCTTGCTGGCGCTCCTGGCGGCGGCCTTCACGGGCTCGGCGGCCACGGGTATCGGCGGCGGCATCCGCTGGCTCAGTAATCTGAATCTGGCCACCGCGCTGGCGCTGATGCTGGCATTGCTGGTACTCGGCAACCCCGCTGCGGTGGCTGCGCTCGGCGTCGAGGCGTTGGGCACCTGGCTCGCCGCCATGCCGGACTGGTCGCTGGCGCCCATCCGTATGCACGCCGCCGATGCGCCCGCCACGGACGACTGGGCCGGCGACTGGACCATCACCTACCTGGTCTGGTGGATCGCCTGGACACCCTTCGTTGGGCTCTTCATCGCCCGTATCAGCCGGGGGCGAACGCTGCGTACTTTCCTGCTGGGCGCGATCCTGGTGCCGACGCTGGTCTCCATGCTGTGGTTCGCCGTGCTCGGCGGCGGTGCCCTGGCCTACGATGCGGCGGAGGGCGAGCTGCTGCACGCATCCCTGGCCGAGCATTACACACGCCCCCTATTCCTGTGGCTGGATGCCCTGCCATCGGGCAACTTGCTGGCATGGCTGGTGTGCGCACTCCTGTTCATATTCATGGTCACCAGCGCGGACTCGGCCTGTTTTGTGCTCGGTATGCTGTCGAGCGGCCGCACCCAGCCGGACCTGACCAGCAAGCTCGGCTGGGGCCTGTTACTGACGGCGCTCACCGCCGGACTCCTGCTGCGCAACGATGTCGATGTGAACAAGGCCGTGGCCATCATCGGCGCCCTGCCGTTCACGCTGTTCCTGCTGCTGCAGGTGGTGGCATTGGTGCGTGCATTGCTGGGCCGGCAACACGGTGAGCGTGCACCGGCAGCCAGCACCTGAGCCGCGTCGACCGAGCCGGGCACCGCCACCACTGGCATACCGATGAAGCTGCGACGGCCACTGTCATGACGAGCCAGTCCCCGGCGAGCAGCGGGGCGCCCGCGGCCGACACAGGTCGCCGAGCCCCGCGCGCAAGCGTTCCCGACATCGCGACCCCACCGCTCGATTTACGCCTGGATCTGCATTGGCGCAGCGATGGCGTGCAGCACTGCGACAGCCTCGTCCTGCCCCGGGCGCAACTGGCGCAGGCCGTACTGCCGGAGCCACTGGCGCAAGCGGTGACGGACACGCCCGCAGGCGCTGTCACGACCCACCGCTTCGCGCCCGGCGAGCTACTGGCGGACTGGGATCCCCAAGGCCTCGTGACCGTACAACCGAGCACATTCGATGGGCGCGATCTCGGCGGGGGGCCGATACAGCCGCGGCGGGGACGCTTCTACCCCGGAAGCCTCCTGGTGACCGCCCGGGACCAGCCCGGCGGCGGCGCACCCCTGCGCGTCGTCGATGTCGACACCCACAGCCTCAGGATCGACTTCAACCACCCGCTGGCCGGCAAGCCCCTGGAGGTTTGTACCGGCAGCATCTCCGCGCCGACGACGGGCCCGGTCGTCGCCGGGGAGGACTCGCCCAAGGACCTTCGCGCGCTGCTCACCGCCAACGGACCCGGCATGCAGGGCCGCTGGCGGGACCAGCCGACGGATTTCTTCGCCGATGAGCCATTCCTGCGCGCGGATGACGACGACCCGGGGTTTTACGCCCGCCCACGGCTGGTGGACCACCTGGACAGCGCCGCCATCGCCGAGATCCGGGCACTGTACGGCCGCCTCATCCCCCGCCGCAGCCGCATCCTGGATCTGATGGCCAGCTGGCATTCCCACCTGCCCGCCGCGCTGGCGCCGGCACAGGTCGCCGGCGTCGGCATGAACGCGGAGGAGCTGGCACGGAATCCGGCGCTCACGCAGCGGATGCTCCACGACCTCAACACCGAGCCACGCCTACCTTGCGCGGACGCAACCTTCGACGCCGTCGTTTGCACCGTGTCGGTGGAATACCTCACCAACCCCTTCGCGGTGTTCCGTGAGCTGGGCCGGGTGCTCCGCCCGGGCGGCATCGCGGTGATGACCTTCTCCAATCGCTGGTTCCCCACCAAGGCCATCCGCCTCTGGCAGGAACTGCACGCATTCGAGCGTCCCGGGCTGGTGCTGGAGTATTTCCGCGCCACGGACTGCTTTCGGGCCCTCAACACCTGGAGCCTGCGCGGTTTGCCGAGGCCCGCGGACGACCGCTACGCGCGCAGGCTCACCCTATCCGATCCGCTGCATGCGGTCTGGGCGCGGCGCAGCGGGTAGTGGCGATCGTGGCCGCAGTTGGCCGGGGACGTCTCGGCGCCCGGTCAGTCCCGCGGCGAGGCCGCCGCACGGCTGACAGGGTCACGGCCGCGAAAGCCTGAATCCAGCCAATCGTTCAAGCTCCATCGCCATTGATCTGTGTCTTTGTCCGGCGCACGCCAAGGGGAGTAGCGTAGGCGGGCGATCATCAGAGGAGGTCACCCCATGGCACGTATTCTGATTTTGGGTGCCGGCATTTCCGGACACACAACCGCCCGCTATCTCGGCAAGTGGATCGGTAACGAGCACGAGGTCAGCGTGGTGTCGCCGAACGCCAAGTGGAACTGGATCCCATCGAACATCTGGGTGGGTGTCGGCGAGATGACCGAAAAGCAGGTCACCTTCGCGCTCGCACCGATCTACCGTAAGATCAACGTCAAGTTCCACCAGGCCCGGGCGTTATCCATACACCCCGATGGCGGCGGCGCCATACGGGAGCCGCACGTCACCATCGAGTATACGGACCCGGACCGCGCCGGTGAGACCACGACGCTGTCTTACGACTATCTCGTCAACGCCACGGGGCCCAAGCTCAACTTCGGCGCCACCCCGGGCCTGGGGCCGGACGGCGGCTATACCACCTCCGTATGCACACCGCAGCATGCGCTGCACGCCAACGAGCAGCTGCAGGCGGCCATCGCAGCCATGCGACAGGGCCAGCAGAAGACCTTCGTGGTCGGCACGGGGCACGGCATGTGCACCTGTCAGGGCGCCGCCTTCGAGTACATCTACAACGTCGACCACATGCTGCGCCAGGCCGGTGTGCGCGACAAGGGCCGGCTGGTGTGGATCAGCAACGAGTACGAGCTCGGCGACTTCGGCATGGGTGGCGTGCATATCAAGCGCGGTGGCTACATCACCAACGGCAAGGTGTTCGCCGAGTCGCTCATGGTGGAGCGTGGCATCGAGTGGATCGTGCGTGCCGCCGTCAAACAGGTGCAGCCCGGCGAGCTCACGTACGAGCTGCTCGACGGCAGTGAGCACACGCTGGCGTTCGACTTCGCAATGCTGATTCCGCCCTTCGCCGGCCAACCGCTCAAGGCCTTCGACGCCGGCGGAACCGACATCACCGCCGAGCTCTTCGCCCCCAACGGCTTCATGAAGGTGGACGGCGACTACACGCCGAAGCCCTACGAGGAGTGGAGCAAGGCCGATTGGCCGCGCACCTACCAGACGCCCAAGTACAAGAACATCTTCGCCATCGGTATCGCCTTCGCACCGCCCCACCCCATCAGCAAGCCCATGAAGAGCCCCAGCGGCACGCCCATCAGTCCGACGCCGCCGCGCACGGGCATGCCCTCGGCGGCCATCGGCAAGGCCGTGGCGGAAAACATCCGCGATTTGCTGCAGGGCGCCACCGAGCTGAGCCACTCGGCCTCCATGGCGGAGATGGGCGCCGCCTGTGTCGCCTCCACGGGCTTCCATGTGCTCAAGGGCACGGCGGCCACCATGACGGTGTTCCCCGTGGTGCCGGACTATGAGACCTACCCGGAGTACGGCCGTGACATGCACCTGACCTTCGGCGAGATCGGTCTCGCCGGCCACTGGATGAAGTACATCCTGCACCACGTCTTCATGTATCAGGCCAAGCTGCGCCCGGGCTGGTCTGTGCTCCCGGACTGAGCGGACTGGGACGCGCCTTACACCCGGGCGAGCACCCGTGGCCCCGGCGGCACCGCACAGCGGTCGGCCCGGCTGCGGGCGCATCGGATCCACCTAATCCTGTCATGCATGCAGAGGTTGCGCCATGTCCACCGACACCCTGACACCAAGGCCCAAAAACAAAGAGCCCTATCAGCAGGCCTACTATCCGCCGGTGCCCACCAAGCTCGTCCGTTGGCTGCGCACCAGCATTGTCTGGCAGTTCTTTCGGTTCTGGATCATCAACTTCAAGATTCTGCGGCTCTTGCTGAAATCGCATCATTGACGCCACCAGCCAAGCCAACAGGCACGGCCCGGAAGGCGGCTCAGTCGCCGATGGCCGCGTCGCCGGTCATCGGCTTCTGCGCGGATGCCACAGCCGCGCCGCCCGGTTCGACGCCGGGCGGCGCCACCGCCGCCAGCCAGGCCAGGAACAGCTCATAGCCCAGGGCCAGGATCACGGCACCCACGAACAGGCCGATGATGCCGGCGGCGATGAAACCGCCGATGGCGCCGATGAAGATCACCGGCATGGGCACCGCGGCGCCACGGCCCAACAGCACGGGCTTGAGCACATTGTCGATGGAGCCGACGAACAGCGACCACAGGGCGAACAGCACCGCCGTACTGAGGTCAGCGGTATAGAACAGATAGATGATGACCGGCAGCAACACCGGAAAGGCGCCAATCTGCACCACCGCCAACAGCAGCGCCACCAGCGCCCAGAGCCCCGCCATGGGCACGCCCGCGGCCAGCATGCCGAGCCCCGCCAGCACCGCCTGGATCAACGCCACACCGAGAATGCCGCGGGAGACACTGCGCACCACGTCCTCCGCCAGGCGCACGAAGCGCAGACCGCGTCTGCCCGCCAGGCGCCAGCCGATGGCATCGGCCGCGCGACGGCCGGTATCGCTCTTCGCGAGCAGGACGCCGGCGATGAAAATCGCCAGCACGAAGTGCAACAGGCCCATGCCGGCACTGGTGGCAAGATGTAGCAGCCAGCCGCCCATCGCCTTCAGCTGCGGCTCGAGCGAGCGCAGGGTGCCCTCGATGTTGGTCGAGGCGTCGCGCCAGAGGGACTCGAGATCCGGGCCGATGAGGGGCACGCCGCTGAGATCGGGCGGCGCCGGCAGCTGCAGATCACCACTCTGGAATCCCTGCGCGAGCCACTCCGCCCCATGGGCCACGGTGCCGCTCAGCATCGCCACCGGTACCAGCAGCACCAACAGCGCGATGAGCACGAACGCCACCGACGCGAGCGCAGGCCGTCCACCCAGCAGGTCCAGTAAGCGCCGGTAGCCCGGCCAGGTCGCCACCGCCAGGATAATGCCCCAGGCGATGGGCACCAGGAAGGGCTCCATAATGCGATAACACAGCAGCAACAGGGCACCGAGGAGCCCGATACGGATGGCGGCTTCCATGGCCGGGTCGTGTTGTGCACGCGGCAGGACCGGCGACCGGGCCGGTGCTTGGGCCTCGGTGGTGTGGGTCTCGCTCATGGCGTCGTCACCCGTTGTCAGTGGTCGTGGGCGGTGGGCCTTGGTGGTCCGGGATTACCGTCGAGGCGGGCCAGGACGCGTGGCGTCGCCGGGTGCTTCGGTATCCTCGGCGGGCTGCCCGCACCGCGCTTCGCCACACACAGGCGGTACCGGATCGAAGCCCGAGTCGCCCCAGGGATGGCAACGGCAGAGACGCCGCAGCGTGAGCCAGCCACCGCGCACGGCACCGTGCCGGGCCAGCGCCTCCAACGCATAATCGGAGCAGGTGGGCAGGAAACGACAGCGCGGGCCGATCAGCGGCGAGATGATGTACTGGTAGGCCTTGATCGGCACCACGAGTGGCGCGAGCGCAAGCCGCCGCGCCCAGGTCTGGCGGTACGTGCTGACCTTGGTCATGATCGGCTCAGCCAGCCGCCGCCGACAGCAGTCCCTCGCGGCGGACCATGTCCACCACCGCATCCAGGCCCTCGCCGGTGCGCAGGTTGGTGAGCACGAACGGACGCTCGCCGCGCATGCGCGCGGCATCCCGCGCCATGACGTCCAGCGACGCACCCACGTAGGGCGCCAGATCGATCTTGTTGATGACCAGCAGATTCGAGCGGGTAATGCCAGGCCCGCCCTTGCGCGGGATCTTCTCTCCCTCAGACACGTCGATGACGTAGATAGTGAGATCGGCGAGCTCCGGGCTGAAGGTGGCCGCCAGGTTATCGCCACCGCTCTCGATGAAGATGATGTCGAGCGCCGGAAAGCGTGCCTGCAGGTCCTCGACGGCGGCGAGATTCATGGAGGCATCCTCGCGGATCGCCGTGTGCGGACAGCCGCCGGTCTCCACCCCAACGATGCGCGCGGCGTCCAGCGCCTTGGAGTGGATCAGGAACTCCGCGTCCTCGCGGGTATAGATGTCGTTGGTGACCACGGCGATCTCGTACTCGCCGCGCAGGCGTTTGCACAGGGCATCCAGCAGTGCCGTCTTGCCGGAGCCGACGGGGCCGCCGACGCCGACGCGCAGGGGATTATTGACAGTCATGATAGGCGTGCTCGACGGTAGACCAGTCGTATCCGGAAGTTGCATCAAGAGCGAAACAGCCGCGTGTACTGGCGCTCGTGGCGGGCACTGGCGATGGCCAGCGCCGGGCTGGCGGCGCCGATGTCGTCATCGGCCAAGGCCAGCGCCAGTGCAACGGCACCCGGCACCTGCGCGGCGATCCGCGCCAGTGCCCGCTGCCCATCGCTCTGCCCCAACGGCACCGCCTTGACGGCGGCGAGCACCAGGTTTTCGGCCCAGGCGAAGGCGAGCCCGCCCAAAGCGTCCGCCACCGGGATATGCCAGCGCTCGGCCGCGAAGGCGAAGCCCGCCGTCTGGCTCTGGGCCAACAGCAACCGCCACTCGGTGTTGCCCGGCAGGTCCCAGACACGCAGCAGATCAGCCATGGCCCGCCCGCGCTGGCGCTCTTCGGCGCGCAGTTCGGCGCTCTCGCGGCCGGCGAGCAGCAGATCGACCCAGTGCGCCAGGGCGTCGCGGTCGCCGGCCGCCACCGACGCCATCATGCGTGCGGCTACGGGCAGGTCCAGATGGGCCAGTGTCGCCCAGAGCTCATCGCTGAGCCAGCGCTCGGTGTCGTCGGCATCGCCGATCCATCCCGCCTCCACCGCCCATTCCAGCCCTTGGGAGTAGGTGAAGGCGCCCACCGGCAGCGATGGGCTCACCAGTTGCATCAGCCGCAGCAGTGCGGGCGGCACCCGTGACGCCGTATCCGTCATGACCCGATCAGTCGTGCCCGTGTCCGTGCCCGTGCCCATGGCCGCCGCCATAGGCGCCGGGCTCGGGCGCGAAGGCGGCCTGCATCCGGCTGACCCGTAAGCCAAGACCACGCACCAGGTCGTCCAGCACATGATCATGGAGCCAGCACAGCCGCCCCGGCGCGATCTGCAGCGACACATGACGATTGCCAAGATGGTAGCAGGCCCGCGCCAGCAGCAGCGGATCATCGCTCTCGGCACAGGACAGTGGCTCGGCTGCGGCGACGATACGCACGGCCCGCCCATCCTCGGCGCCCAGCACATCGCCGTCGCGCAGCACCTCCCCCCGGGGCAACAGGACGCCCGCCTCACGGCCGTCGTCCAGTCGGATACGCTGGCGCGAGCGCCCGCGTTGCTCCAGGGTCAGGTGCGCCGTGGTGCTCACCTCGGTGCCGGCGGGCAGGCGCCGCGTCAGCATCGGCAGGCCAAGCTCAGACATGGTGGTACCCGGTGTGGATCAATTCCTCAAAACAAAAAATACCGCTGCGCCATGGGCAGCACATCCGCCGGCTCGCAGGTGAGGAGCTGCCCGTCGGCACGGACCTGGTAGGTCTGCGGGTCCACCTCCAGGTGGGGCAGCCAGGCATTGTGGACCATGTCCGCCTTGGTGACCTGACGCACGTCGCGGGCGACGCCGATGAGCCGCTTCAGGTTCAGCTTCTGCGCCACCGCATCCTGCATGGCCCAACCGGAGACGAAGGTCATGCTGGTCCCGCCCACCGCACGCCCCACCGACGCGAACATGGGCCGGTAGTGCACCGGCTGCGGCGTCGGGATGGAGGCGTTCGGATCGCCCATGGCGGCGGTGGCGATGAGCCCGCCCTTGATGACGAGACTCGGCTTGGTGCCGAAAAAGGCCGGGCGCCACAGCACCAGATCCGCGAGCTTGCCCACCGCGACGCTGCCCACCTCATGGGCGATGCCATGGGTGATGGCGGGATTGATGGTGTACTTGGCCACAAAGCGCTTGGCGCGGGCGTTGTCGTGCTCGGCGGGGTCGCTGAGCCCATCCGGCGATGACAGGCTGCCGAACTGGACCTTCATCTTGTGCGCCGTCTGCCAGGTGCGGGTGATGACCTCGCCCACCCGGCCCATGGCCTGGCTGTCGGAGGCGATCATGCTGAAGGCGCCGTAGTCGTGCAGGATATCCTCGGCGGCGATGGTCTCCTTGCGGATGCGCGATTCCGCAAAGGCGACGTCCTCCGGGATGGACGGCGACAGGTGATGGCAGACCATGAGCATGTCCAGATGCTCATCGACGGTGTTCACCGTGTAGGGCCGCGTGGGGTTGGTGGACGACGGCAGCACGTTGGCGAGCCCCGCCGCTTTGATGATGTCCGGCGCATGGCCGCCGCCGGCGCCCTCGGTGTGGTAGGTGTGGATACAGCGGTCTTTGAAGGCGGCGATGGTGTCCTCGACGAAGCCGGACTCGTTGAGGGTGTCCGTATGGATCGCCACCTGCACGTCCATCTTCTCGGCCACGCCCAGGCAGCAGTCGATGGCGGCCGGCGTGGTGCCCCAGTCCTCGTG
>NZ_CAJXWY010000015.1 GCF_913062725.1 uncultured Thiohalocapsa sp. | reverse complement strand
CTCGACCGCAGGGATGCGGTCGTGAAGCCTACAGGGATGTATTCACGGCGTCCCCCGCCCGCCGCCACCCAGCCCGCGGTTGCTTGCCGCCGGCGCGCTCCGCGGCTCAGTGCTGGCAGCGCGGACAGTAGAAGCTCGAGCGCTGGCCGATGCGCTGCTGGCGCACCGGCTCGCCGCAGCCGGGGCAGGGCAAGCCCGCGCGCCCGTAGACCTTGAGCGCCTGCGCGAAGTAGCCCGGCGCGCCGTCCTCCTGCACGAAATCCCGCAGACTGGTGCCGCCCTGCGCGATGGCCGCCGCGAGCACCGTCTTGATGCTCGTCGCCAGGCGCTCGTGGCGGGCCAGCGCGATGCGCCCCGCCGGGCGATGGGGATGGATGCCGGCGCGATGCAGGGCCTCACTCGCGTAGATGTTGCCCACACCCACCACGACGTGGCTGTCCATGATGAAGTTCTTGACGGGCGCGCGGCTATCACGGCTCAACCGGAAGAGGTGGGCGCCGTCGAAGCCCGGCGACAAGGGCTCCGGGCCCAGGCGCGCCAGTAGGGGGTGCGCGGCGATGGGCGGCTCCGCCCAGTGCAGGCTGCCGAAGCGCCGCGGGTCCCGCAGCCGCAGGCAGCGGCCGTCGTCCAGTACCAGGTCGATGTGATCGTGTGCCCCGGCAGGCGTGGTGGCCGGCAGCACCCGCAGGCTGCCGGACATGCCCAGGTGCAGGATCAGTGCTCCCCGCGGCAGGTGCAGCAAGAGGTACTTGGCGCGGCGGCTGAGGGACTCGACGGGCTGGCCCGCCACGGCGGCGTCCACGGTCTCGGGCACCGGCCAGCGCAGCCGCCGCTGCCGCGCCACGAGGCGGACGATACGTCGGCCCCGCAGGTGCGGGGCGATGCCGCGCAGGCTGGTTTCGACTTCCGGCAGTTCTGGCATGTCAGCGCGCGACGCGCCCGCCGTGAGCCATTACCGCGGCGACTGGGCCTGTGCTGCGCCGGGCCGCGGTGAGGGGCGCGGCGGCGGCGGGTGATGCGCGGCGCGGGCCCGGGAACGGTCCGCTGGTGTCCGCCGCCGGCGCGGTGTGCTCCGGCGCCTGCGCGCGGATCGGGTGCCGTGTGGGGCGGCGGTTTCGGCGGCGGTGACGCGTGAGGGCGTGTACTCGTAGCAATGCATCCATGGCGGCGACCATAGCGCGGGCGTGGGCGCCTGCCAAGCGCGCGCCGGCACGCATCGGCGTTGGGTATGACCGCGGGCCGGTGTAACCTCGACGCTCGTCCAGCGGTGTCGTGCAGGCGCACCGGGGGCTCACCGCAGACAATGGGATTGACGCATGGCTTTGCTTGGCATCGACACCGGCGGCACCTTCACCGATTTCGTCCTCTGGCACGCCGGCGGGCTGCGCATCCACAAGGTGCCGTCGACCCCGGCGGTACCCGAGCAGGCGATCCTGCGCGGCGTGCAGGAACTGGGCCTGGCGCCGGCGGATCTCAGCATCGTGCACGGCTCCACCGTGGCCACCAATGCCGTCCTGGAAGGCAAAGGCGCACGCACGGCCTTTGTGACCAACCGCGGCTTTCGGGATCTGCTCAGCATCGGGCGTCAGGCCCGCGCGGCGCTCTATGATCTGCAGCCACCGCCGGCGACGCCGCCGGTGCCAGCGGCCCTGTGCCTGGAGACCGGCGGCCGTCTCGGCGCCGACGGCCGGCCCATCGAGGCGCTGACACCCCACGACCTCGACGCCCTGCGCGCGGCGCTGGCGGCGCTGGACGTGGAGGCGGTCGCGGTGAATCTGCTCTTCTCCTACCTCGACGCCAGCGCCGAGCGCGCCATCGCCCGCGCTTTGCCGCCCGGGCTGTTCGTCTCCCTGTCCTCTGCGGTGCTGCCGCTGATGGGGGAGTACGAGCGCGGCGTCGCCACCTGGCTCAACGCCCGCGTGGGCCCGGTGGTGAGCGGTTATCTGCGGCGGCTGCGTGCCGGGCTGCCGGGTGCGGGTGTGGCCGTGATGCAATCGAGTGGCGAAACCCTGACCGCCGACGCCGCCGGCGAGGCGGCGGTGCGGCTGCTCCTCTCGGGTCCCGCCGGCGGGCTCGCCGGTGCCGGCTTTGTGGCGGCCGCCGGGGGTTTCGGCCAGATGCTGACGTTCGACATGGGCGGCACCTCCACGGACGTGGCGCTGGTGGACGGCGCCCCGCGGCTGACGCTGGAAGGGCGCATCGGCGGCCTGCCGGTGGCGGTGCCCATGGTGGACATGCACACCATCGGCGCCGGCGGCGGCTCCATTGCGCGCCTCGACGCCGGCGGTGCCCTTCAGGTCGGCCCGGCCTCCGCCGGCGCCGAGCCCGGACCCGTCTGCTATGGTCGCGGCGGCCGCGAGCCCACCGTCACCGACGCCAACCTCGTCCTCGGGCGCCTGCGGGCGGACGCCTTCCTGGGCGGGCGCATGCCCCTGGACCTGGATGCGGCCCGCTCGACCCTGGCGGACCTCGGCCGGCAGTTGGGGCTGGTGGCCGCGTCCGAGCAGGCCCTGGCGGAGGCGGCGGCACGCGGCATCATCGATATCGTCAACGCGCACATGGCCCAGGCGCTGCGTGTGATCTCCGTGCAGCGGGGCATCGATCCCAGCGGCGGCTGGCTCTGCTGCTTCGGCGGTGCCGGCGGCCTGCATGTGTGCGCGCTGGCCCAGGCCCTCGGCATGCGCCGGGCGCTGGTGCCCGCGCGTGCCGGCGTGCTCTCGGCCCTCGGCATGCTCGCGGCCCCGCCCGGGCGGTTGCTGACGCGCGCCTGGCTCGGCCCGCTGGGCGGGCGCAGCGATACCGAGGTGAGCCGCGCGCTGGCGGCGCTCGCCGATCAGGGCCGGGCCGCGCTGGCGGCGGAGGGCATCGCCCCGCGCGACCTGCGGCGGGAGGATAGTCTGGACCTGCGTTATCGCGGACAGTTCTACACGCTGAATGTGCCCTGGACCGGGATCCAGCGCACCGTGGCGGCGTTTCAGGCGCTGCATGCCGCACGCTATGGCCACGCCCTGGCGTTGCCGGTGGAGTTGGTCAATCTCCGGGTACGCCTCACGGCGCCGCCGCGCGCCCCGGTGCTGCCGACCATGGATTGTGCAAGTGCAGGCGGGCATGCAGCCGCCGTCGTGCTGGCCGGCTGCCCGACGCCCGTGCCACTGCGCGGGCGGGCGACGCTCGCCATCGGCGAGCGGCTGGCCGGTCCGGCCGTCATCCTCGATGACGTTGCCACCACTTGGCTGGCGCCGGATTGGACGGCCGAGCGGGACGTGTTCGGCAACCTCCTGCTGCGGCAAGGCTGATCAGCGCGGCGCCTTGCTGGTGCAAGGAGGCCTGATTGGCTATAGTGGCATGCCGTATTCGTCTCCCGGATAACCGATAATGACAATCCGGGGAGACCATGAATTCACCTGTGGATTGCCCGAGGACTTGCTTGATGACGTACCAGGGGTTGCTGGACCTCCCGCCTTGGCAAACGGTGCTCGCCACGCTGGCGATGACACATCTCACCATCATTGCCGTGACGATCTACCTGCACCGTGCACAGGCCCACCGCGCGCTGCACCTGCATCCCGCCGTGGCCCACGTGTTCCGTTTTTGGCTGTGGCTGACCACGGGCATGGTGACCCGGCAGTGGGTGGCTGTGCATCGCAAGCACCACGCCCATTGCGAGACCGCGCAGGATCCGCACAGCCCGCAGGTGCTGGGGCTGAAAACCGTCTTCTGGCGCGGCGCCGAGCTTTACATGGCCGCGGGCAGGAACGCCGATGACATGGTCCGATATGGCCATGGCACGCCCGACGACTGGCTGGAGCGCAATGTCTACAGCCGTTTCAGTTGGCACGGCGTCGGCCTCATGCTGGTGCTGGATCTGCTGCTCTTCGGCGTTTACGGGCTCACCGTGTGGGCCGTGCAGATGCTATGGATTCCGATACTCGCCGCAGGCGTCGTCAACGGTGTCGGCCACTATTGGGGGTATCGCAATTTCGAGACCACGGATGCTGCCACCAATATTCTGCCCTGGGGCGTGCTCATCGGCGGCGAAGAGCTGCACAACAACCACCACGCGTTTCCGTCGTCGGCGCGGTTGTCCATGCGACGCTGGGAACTGGACGTCGGCTGGCTGTATATCCGCAGCCTGAGCGCACTGCGGCTTGCGCGGGTCAAGCGCGTGGCGCCTGCGCCGCGGTTCATCGAGGGTAAGTGCACCATCGATCTGGATACGCTGCGGGCTTTGCTGGTGGGCCGCATGCACGTCGTCAGACGCTTCAGTCTGGATGTGCTGCGACCGGTGACGCGCGAGGCGCTGAGCAGCGACGCGCAGGACGCCTGCGGCATTTCCCCGCGACGCGCCGCACGCATGCTCGCGCGCACCTGGAGCCAGCTCGACGAGAGCAGCCGACGGCGGCTGGAGCAACTCCTTGCGCAGAGCCGGGAGCTCGCCGTGGTCTATCAGTTCAACGAGCGCCTGCATCAGATCTGGGAGCGCAATGCCCCCTCCCAGGAGGCGCTGCTGCAGCAGCTGCAGAATTGGTGCCATCAGGCGGAGACCACCGGCATTCACGCCCTGGAGCGCTTCTCGCGGCAGCTGCGCGGATTTGCCCTGGCGGGGATGCCCGCCGGACACTGATACGCCGGCGTCTGTGACGCCCTTGAGGGCGCACCGCTGACACCCGGTGTGGCGCAATGCGTGCGCCGGGGACTGGCTGATGCGGTGAGTGAGCGTCGTGCCGGGTCGACGCCGGGTATGGTCGATGCGCTCTTGTGGCCCTAAACGACAAAAGCCCGCGGCGGCGGGCTTTTGAAACGAGACACGGCGGCTTGGCGGCCGCGTGTGTGCGGCTATTTGATTTTGCCTTCCTTGTACATGACGTGCTTGCGAGCCACCGGGTCGAATTTCTTGATTTCCATCTTCCCCGGCTGATTGCGCTTGTTCTTGGTGGTGGTGTAGAAGTGACCGGTTCCGGCGCTCGAATTGAGGCGGATCTTCTCGCGTGCTGCCTTGGCCATGGGCGTTGAACCTCGTAACGCGCGTTGCTGGATGATAAACGGCGGGCGGATGCCGCGGTGCGGGGGCGGCGCCCCGGGCGTTGTTTGCGCCCCGGAGGCTTAGATCCGTTCGCCGCGGGCGCGCAGATCGCCGAGCACCGCATCGATGCCAAGCTTGTCGATGATGCGCATGCCTTTGGTGGAGACGCGCAGACGCACCCAGCGCTTCTCGCTCTCCACCCAAAAGCGATGGTAGTGCAGGTTCGGCAGAAAACGCCGGCGGGTTTTATTGTGCGCGTGGGAGACGTTGTTTCCGGTGACCGGGCGCTTGCCGGTCACCTGACAGACTTTGGACATGGCCCGAGGCTCCTGGGTTTGGGTCGCTTGCTTGAGTCGCTTGCTTGGGTCGCTTGTTTGGGTCGCCTGCTGGCCGCGGCAGCCGGCGCTGCGGCGTGCGGGCCTGGCGTCGTGCGGGGCGCAGGACAAGCGGGATCGATTAAGTATTCGGCCGCAAAGCCGGTCAGAATACCCCTCTCCGGCCATATCTTCAAGGGGTTGGGTACGCGTGGATGCCAGGTTCGTCGGGGCCGGCCTCACAGCAGTCCGCGCTCGGCAAAGGATGTGCCATCGCCCTCGCCGATGATGATGTGGTCGAGCACGCGCACGTCCACCAGCGCGAGTGCATCCTGTAGTCGCTGTGTGATACGCAAATCGGCCTGGCTCGGCTCGGCCACGCCCGAGGGATGGTTGTGGGCGAAGATCACGGCGGCGGCGTTCCAGCGCATGGCCTCGCGGACGACTTCCCGCGGGTGCACGCTCGCGCCATCGATGGTGCCGCGGAACAGCTCGCGGTATTCGATGACGCGATGGCGGTTGTCGAGGAACAGGCAGGCGAAGACCTCGTGCGGATGTACGCGCAGTTGACTCTTTAGATAATTGCGCACGGCTTCGGGGCTCGTGAGCACATCGCGCTCGGCGATTTCGTTGCGCAGGTAGCGCCGGCTCAGCTCGAGCGTCGCCTGCAGCTGTGCGTACTTGGCCGTGCCCAGGCCGTTGCCGGCGCAAAACGCGGTTTGGCTCGCAGACAACAGGCCCACGAGCCCGCCGAAGTCTGCGAGCAGATCCCGGGCGAGGTCGACGGCGCTGCGGCCCTGGACACCGGTGCGCAGGAAAATGGCCAGTAGCTCCGCGTCGTCGAGCGCTTCCGCGCCCCGGGACAGCAGCTTCTCCCGCGGCCGCTCTTGTTCCGGCCAATCACTGATCGACATCTGGGCATCTCCCCTGGCAGTGGCTGCTGATGGTGGCGATGGGGGCAGGTTAACCGACCGTACACGCGAAGCCAAGCAGCGATCTGCGAGTCGGGTCCTATGGGTGGAGGCTGGCTCGCGGTATGCCGCATCGGCGATGTCGACTGCGCTACAATCCCGGGCTGATCGAAAGCCGCGTTGTCCAGCCGCCTCAGCGAGCATCGTGTCCGAGCAAGGCTCTCCGAAGATTCTGTTGGGTGTGAGCGGCGGTATCGCCGCATACAAGACGCCGGAGCTGGTGCGGCGCCTGGTGGCGGGCGGTGCCGCGGTGCAGGTGGTCATGACGGCGGCGGCGGCATCCTTTGTGACGCCCCTGACCCTGCAGGCCGTCTCGGGGCGGCCGGTGCGCAGCGACTTACTGGCGCCCGAGGCCGAGGCCGGCATGGACCACATCGCCCTGGCGCGCTGGGCCGATGCGGTATTGCTGGCGCCGGCCACGGCCCATCTCATCGCGCGCCTGGCCCATGGCTTGGCCGATGATCTGCTCACCACCCTGGTCTTGGCGACGACAGCACCGGTCACCATCGCGCCGGCCATGAACCAGCAGATGTGGCTGCATCCGGCGACGCTGGCCAATGTGCATCGACTCGCGCAGCACGGCTGCCGCCTGCTCGGGCCCGCCAGCGGCGCGCAGGCCTGCGGTGACACGGGGCCGGGGCGGATGCTGGAGCCGGCGGACATTGCGGCGACGATGCTCGCAGGCGTGGTCGATACCGAGCGGGCGCTCGCGGGTGTTCCGGTCCTCTTGACGGCGGGGCCCACGCGCGAGGCCATCGATCCCGTGCGCTTCGTTGGCAATCGCAGCTCGGGCAAAATGGGCTATGCACTGGCGGCGGCGCTGGCCCGCGCCGGCGCCCGGGTGACGCTGATCTCGGGGCCGGTGCACTTGCCGTGCCCCGCCGGGGTCAGCCGGGTGTCGGTGGAAAGCGCCGCCGAGATGCACGCGGCGGTGATGGCGCGGGTGGCCGACTGCGCCCTGTTCATCGCCGCCGCGGCTGTGGCCGACTATCGCCCGGCGGCGCCGTGGCCGGCCAAGCTCAAGAAGGACGCCGATCACCTGACCCTCGCGCTCGTGCGCAACGCCGACATCCTCGCCGAGGTGGCGGCCCGCCCCGATAAGCCGTTCACCGTGGGATTTGCCGCCGAAACCGAGGCCATTGAGCGGCATGCGCGCGAGAAACTGGCGCGCAAGGGTCTCGACATGATCGCCGCCAATCGGGTCGGCGCCGCCGCCGGCGGGTTCGAGGCGGACGACAACGCCCTGACGGTCCTCTGGCCGGGCGGGGGCAAGTCGCTGGCCCTGATGCCGAAGCCCGCGCTGGCGACGGCACTCGTGGCACTGATTGCGGAACGCTATGCGACATCGGCTTCAAGTTAAGATTTTGGACCCTCGGCTCGGGCGGGACTTTCCGCTGCCGGCCTATGCCACCGAGGGCGCCGCGGGCATGGATTTGCGCGCGCTGCCACAGGCGCCGATCGAGCTCGCACCGGGTGCCGCAGAGCTGCTGCCCACGGGCCTGGCGGTGCACATCGCCGAGCCGGGGCTGGCGGCCATGATCCTGCCGCGCTCGGGCCTCGGGCACCGTCACGGCATCGTGCTGGGTAATCTGGTGGGGTTGATCGACGCGGACTATCAGGGGGAGCTGTTGATTTCCTGCTGGAACCGCGGCGATCATCCCTTTCGCATCGAGGTGGGCGAGCGCATCGCCCAGCTGGTGCTCGTGCCCGTGGTGCATGCCGAGCTGGAGGTGGTGGCGGATTTCGCCGAGTCGGCGCGCGGCAGCGGCGGTTTCGGTCACAGCGGGCGTCTTTAGCAGGTCCGCCATCGCCCCTGCATGTTTGGTTTTCGCGGGTTGGGCGGCGGCTGGCCCGCCCCGCGATCACGCAGCCGGGCCGGATGTTGCGCATCGATGCGGATCACCGGGCAATCGCACGAGCCCCAGAATCTGTGCCGACGCCTGTTGGCACGCGCGGCGCCGCGGCCCCATGTCGCCGTCTTCAACGAGGAATCCAAGTCATGTCCCTGCCGGAAGATCGCGCCCGCAATATCGCCCGGGTGCTCATCGAGGCCCTGCCGTACATCCGTCGCTTCGCCGGCAAGACCATGGTCATCAAGTACGGCGGCAACGCGATGGTGGAGCAGCGGCTCAAGGAGGGCTTTGCGCGCGATATCGTGCTGATGAAGCTCGTGGGGCTGAATCCGGTGCTGGTGCATGGCGGCGGCCCACAGATCGGCGAGGTCCTGGAGCGCCTCGGCAAGGCGAGCCGGTTCGTCGACGGCATGCGGGTCACCGACAGCGAGACCATGGACGTGGTGGAGATGGTCCTGGGCGGGCTGGTCAATAAAGAGATCGTCAATCTCATCAACCGGCACGGCGGTCACGCGGTGGGCCTGACGGGCAAGGACGGAGACCTGATTCGGGCGCGCAAGATGCTGCTGCGCCGTGATGCGCCCGAGCTGTCCGCGCCGGAGATCATCGACCTGGGCCATGTCGGCGAGGTGGAGAGTATCGACGTGGGCGTCGTCGATATGCTGGTGGGCGGGAATTTCATCCCGGTCATTGCGCCCATCGGCGTCGGCGCCGACGGCTTCTCGTACAACATCAATGCGGATCTCGTGGCCGGTAAGGTCGCCGAGGTGCTGGGCGCGGAGAAGCTGATCCTGCTCACCAACACCGCGGGCATCATCGACGCCGAGGGTGAGCTGATCCGCGAGCTGGAGCTGAGTCGCGTCGAGCGCCTGATCGGCGACGGTGTCATCGCCGGGGGCATGCTGCCCAAGGTGCGCTGCGCCCTGGAGGCGGTGAAGGCGGGGGTGCGCGCCGCTCACATTTTGGACGGGCGCGTCGAGCACGCGGTGCTGCTGGATCTGTTCACCGACGAGGGCGTCGGCACCAAGATCCGCCCGCGCTGAGGTGCACCTGGCTGGATCGCGGACGCTCGCCGCGAGCCGCGCGCGTCATCTGGGAGAGAAACCGTCGTGCGAAGACGCTCAGCCCGGGGCCGCCGTGCCGTAGCGCAGCCGATACTCGGCGAGGGCATCATGGAAGGCAGCCAGCTCGGCGTGCGAGTGCAGATGCTCCACCAGGTCGTGCAGGGTGACGATGCTCACCGTCGTCAAGCCGAAGGTCGCGGCGATCTCCGCGGTGGCCGACTGCTCGCCGGTGCCGCGCTCGCAGCGGTCGAGGGCGATCAGCACGCCGGCTGGCACGGCGCCCGCGGCCCGAATGATGTCCACGGACTCGCGCACGGAGGTGCCGGCTGTGATGACATCATCGACGATGAGCACGCGCCCGCCGAGGGCGCTGCCGACGATGCTGCCGCCCTCGCCGTGATCCTTGGCCTCCTTGCGGTTGAAGGCGAAGGGCAGGTCCCGGCCGTGGCGCTCGGCGAGGGCGATGGCGGTGCAGGCGGCCAGCGGTATGCCCTTGTAGGCGGGTCCGAAGAGCATGTCCACCGCCAGCCCCGAGCGCATCAGCGCCGCCGCGTAGTGCTCGCCGAGCCGGGCCAGCCCGCCGCCGGTGCTGAAGGCGCCCGCGTTGAAGAAGTAGGGGCTCTTGCGCCCGGACTTGAGGGTGAAGTCGCCGAACCGCAGGACGTCCGTCGCGATTGCGAGCTCCAGGAATTGGCGCTGATAGTCTTGCATGCGATGCGGTCTCGATGGTCTGTGGTGAGCGCAGCGGTTGACATTGCCCGTCGGCGGTCGCTGGCCCCTGGTGCGGCAGCGGCCGCGGCCGGCGGTGATGGTAACGCGCTGCGGGGGCTTGCGACATGCTGACATCCTTGGCCACCGCCTTCGTGGTCGGTCTGCTCGGCGGCGTGCACTGTGTCGGCATGTGCGGCGGTGTGGTGTCCATGCTCACCCTGGGCATCGACCCGGCGCGCCGCCACCACCTGCGCGCGTCGCTGCCGCTGCAACTGGGCTACAACCTGGGGCGGGTCGCGGGCTATGGCCTGGCCGGCGCGCTGGCGGGCGGGGTCGGCGCGCTGCTGGCCCAGTCCGGCGTGCTCCATTGGGGCCAGCGCACCCTCTATGGCCTGGCGGCGGTGATGATGATTGCGCTCGGGCTGTACCTCGGCGGCTGGTGGCGCGGGCTGGTGGTGATAGAGCGCGCCGGCGGCCTGCTCTGGCGGCACCTCGAGCCCCTGGGGCGCCGGCTGCTGCCCATCCGCAGCGTCGGACGGGCGCTGGCGGTGGGGCTGGTGTGGGCCTGGCTGCCCTGCGGACTCGTCTACAGCGTCCTGATCCTGGCGCTGGGAACGGGCTCGCCGGTGCAGGGCGCCCTGCTGATGCTGGCCTTTGGTCTCGGTACCCTGCCGAACCTGCTCGGCATCGGTTTGCTGGCGGGGGCGGCCGCCCGCTACCTGGAGGCGATCTGGCTGCGCCGGGCGGCGGGGCTGCTGGTGCTGGGCTTCGGCGGTTATGCGTTGTGGCAGCTGCTGGCGACGGGGTGAGCAGGCGGCCGGGACGGGCGAGCCGGGTGAGGACGGCGGCGTTCGTGTCTCCCGTAGCGACGGCGTCGACCAAGCGCCCATCAAGCCGGGCACGGCGTCCATTCGTCCGCACCGCCGTTGCGACATTGACCGCGCAGCGCGCCCCTGCGGTCCCGGTGCCTGCGGCCACCTGAGACGCCCCCGGCGGCTTGGAATCGTCGTCCCTCGTCGATCGTCTTGATTGCGGCGCGCCATCCCTCATTTGCCCGCAAACATCCCAACGAGAGGTTCTGACATGTCCAATGCCCCCAACCCCCCAGGCGGATCACCCCTCGAGCGCCTGCGCACCTGGCTGCGGTCGGACGTGACCATCACCGCGCCGGGCTGGGCCGTCGCGCTCGGCGGCGCGTTGGTGCTGGTGCTGCTGCTCGCCGCGCTGGATTGAGGAGAGCCTCACCGAACGCTGGTGTTCTGGCACGCTCGCCGGCCATCGGCCCTTCGGGGCTCGCGCGGGCCGGCATCATCGCGTTACAGAACCCGCGGTGAGGTGTGCCCGCCACCGTCGATGGCGTGGTCGAGCACATCACCGACACAGGGCGTACTGTCGCGGTGTCCGTGCGGCAAGCGGACACCGCGCCCAGGCGCACTCAGAAGGGAGTGCCGGTCAGCGCCCGCAGCGGTGGCAGCAGCAGCATTTGCAGCAGCACCAGGCCAATCATGGCCACCATGGGCGAGAGATCGATACCGCTGATGGGCGGTACCAGCCGCTGCGCCGGCTCCAGAATGGGGTCGGTCAGCCGGTTCAGCAGCTCGACACCGGGGTTGAACGGATCGGGATTCAGCCAGCTCAGGATGACGCGGATCAGGATCGCGAACAAAAAGATGCTGATGACCAGGCCCACCAGCGCCGGAATGGCCCAGGCGAGGGCCAGCAGCACATTGCGGTCGAGCCCGAACAGCAGCGCCAGCACCGCCAGCTCCACGGATTTCAGCAGCCAGGCGAGCACCAGCGAGGCGGTGTCGACGCCGCGGTAGCCCGGGATCAGCTTGCGCATCGGCCGCAGCACGGGCGACGTCAGCGTAACCACGAATTGCGAGATGGGGTTGTAGAAATCCGCCCGTGCCCACTGCAGCAGGAAGCGAATCATCACCAAGGCGATGTACAGCCCGAACAGCGTCTTGACCAGGAAAATGAGCGGGTTCGTAAAGTAGGCTTCGGTCATGCGTCGGCTCCCAACAGTTGTGACAGCTCCTGTGCCCGGGTGCGGGCGGCGGCGACGGCGCGACCGAGCAGGGGCTCGAGTCCGCCGTCGGTGAGGACAGCGAGTGCGCGCTCGGTGGTACCGCCCGGTGAGGTGACGCGGCGGCGCAGCTCGGCGGGCGACTCATCGCTCTCCACCGCCATGCGCGCGGCGCCGAGGGCCGTTTGGATGGCAAGGAGCCGTGCTGTCTCCGCGTCCAGGCCCTCGGCCATTGCGGCCGTCTCCAGCGCTTCCATGAACAAAAAGACGTAGGCCGGACCACTGCCGGAGACGGCGGTGACCGCGTCCAGGTCGGCTTCGGTGCTCACCCAGCGCGTGAGGCCGCCGGCACGCAGAACCTCTTCCGCCAGATTGCGCTGGGCGGCCGTGGTCGCCGCATTCGCATGCAAGCCAATGGCGCCGGACTGAACCAGCACGGGGGTGTTGGGCATGCTGCGCACCAGGGCCGTGTCGCCGCCCAGCCAGCTGCAGATGGCGGCCTCGGTGACCCCGGCCATCACCGAGATCACCAGCGGCGCCGGACGGGGTAGGTGCGGTGCCAAGGCGCGGCAGACATCAGGGGCTGTCTGTGGCTTGACGGCGAGCACGACGACCTCGGCGGCGGCGGCCGCCGCGGCGTTGTCGTCGGTGGTGTGGACGCCGTAGGCTCGGGCGAGCTGGCTGCGCGTGTCGGCGATGGGGTCGCTGACGGTCAGCGCACTCGCCGCGTGGTCGTCGGCGATGAGGCCGGCGACCAGGCTGCGGGCCATGTTGCCGCCGCCGATGAAGGCAATGCGGGTCTGACTCGGGGACATGCTGTGGCGGGCCTCCGTCGGGTGGCTCGGGTTTTGGTTGGCTCAATCGGCTCGGCTCGGCCGCCGTGGGATTTCCCATGCACGCCGTCGCAGGCGGCGGTGAGCGGGTGTTACCGGCGTTGTACGTGCGCCGCTCAGCGCCCGCCCGCCGGCGGGCGGGCGCCGAAGACGGCGGTGCCGATGCGCACCATTGTAGCGCCCTCGGCAACGGCCGCTTCCAGGTCGGCGCTCATGCCCATGGACAGCGTGGTCAGCGGCAGGTCGGGCGTCGCCAGCCGGTCGCGCAGCGCCCGCAGCGCTGCGAACGGCCGGCGCTGGGCGGCCAGATCCTGCGCCGGCGCCGGCAGTGTCATCAGGCCCGCGACGGTGATGCCGGCGAGCGCGCCGCAGGCGTCGATGAGCGCAGCCACGTCCTGCGGCGCCAGTCCGGCCTTGCTCGCTTCGCCGCTGAGGTTCACCTGTACGCAGACCTGCAGTGGCGGGGCGTCGGCGGGGCGCTGGGCGGCGAGTCGGCGTGCATGCTTGAGATCGCACAGGCTATGCAGCCAGTCGAAGTGAGTGGCGATGTCGCGCGTCTTGTTGGTCTGGACCCGGCCGATGAAGTGCCAGCCGAGGGGCAGATGGGCGAGGGCGGCCTGCTTGTCCAGCGCCTCCTGCACATAGCTTTCGCCGAAGGCGCTCTGGCCTGCGGCATAGGCGGCGGCGATACGCTCGGCGCCCTGGACTTTGCTCACCGCCAGGAGTGCGACGCTGCCGGGCGGGCGGCCATAGCGCGCCTCGGCGGCGGCGATGCGCTCACGCACCCGGGCCAGGTTGTCGGCGATGCTGCGGTTGAGCTCGGTGTCCATGAGGTTGGGCCCCGGGAGGTTCGGCTGATAGGCGCGGCTGGTGCGCACGGGCGCGAGCACTGGCGGTTGTGCGACGGGTCGGGCTGGCGGTGGCCGCCGGGGCGCTCCCACGCCGTCGCTCAAGGCGCATCGGTGGTGAGCTGTGCCACCAATCCCCGCAGCGCCTGTGCGCGGTGGCTGAGGGCGTTCTTGGTCGCCGGCGCCAGCTCCGCGGCGCTGCATTGGTGCGTGGGCACGAAAAACAGCGGGTCGTAGCCGAAGCCGTTGTCGCCGCGGGGCTCGCGCAGGATGCGCCCCTCCCAGGTGCCGACGCAGATGATTGGCGTCGGGTCCTCGGCATGGCGCAGGTAGACCATGACGCATTGATAGCGGGCGCTGCGCGCGGCATCGGGGACGTCCGCCAGCGCCGCCAGCAGCTTGGCGTTGTTGGCCGCGTCATCGGCGGCGGGCCCGGCATAGCGGGCGGAGTAGATGCCGGGGGCGCCGTTCAGTGCGTCCACTTCGATGCCCGAATCGTCGGCGATGGCGGGCAATGCGCTGCCGGCGGCGGCATGGCGGGCCTTGATGATGGCATTCTCGACGAAAGTCAGGCCGGTCTCCGCCACCTCGCCGATGGCAAAGTCCCGCTGCGCCAGCACCGCGACGCCGGCGTCTGCGAGCAGCTGGCTGATCTCGCGCACTTTGCCCGGGTTGTTGCTGGCGAGCACGATGCGGGCGGGTCGGGCGGTTGACATGCGAGGTACCTCAGGGCTGGGCGCAGGACGATTGTTGGGGCCCGGGACGACGGCCGGCGCTCAGGCGAGGGCGGCGCGCTGGGCGGCCACGAGCTGCTTGATGCCGAGCTCCGCCAGATCCAGCATGGCGTCGAGCTCGGTGCGGGAGAAGGCGGCGCCCTCCGCGGTGCCCTGAACCTCGATCAGGCCGCCGTCGGCGTTCATGACGACGTTCATATCCGTCTCCGCCTTGCTGTCTTCGGCGTAATCCAGGTCCAGTACGGGCGTGCCGGCGAACACGCCGACGGAGACGGCCGCCACCTGCGCCGCCAGTGGCCAGGTCGGCAACAGGCCGGCGTCGTGCAGTTGTGTCAGGGCGTCATGCAGCGCCACCCAGGCGCCGGTGATGGCCGCCGTGCGCGTGCCGCCGTCGGCCTGCAGCACGTCGCAATCGAGCGTAATGGTGCGCTCGCCGAGCGCGGGGAGGTGCATGGACGCACGCAGGGCGCGGCCGATGAGCCGCTGGATCTCGAGTGTGCGACCGCTTTGTTTGCCGCGGGCCGCTTCCCGCGCGGTGCGATCATGGGTGGCGCCCGGCAGCATGCCGTACTCCGCCGTCACCCAACCCTGGCCGGCACCGCGCAGGAACGGCGGTACCCGCTCCTCGATGCTGGCGGTGCACAGCACACGGGTGGCGCCGAACTCGGCGAGCACCGAGCCCGCGGCATGCCGGGTCCAGCCGCGGGTGAGGCGTACCGGGCGCAGTTCGTCGGGTGTGCGCTGGGATGGGCGCATCAGTCGGGTTCCTCCCAGGGTTGTTTGCATGCCGGGTTGTTGGGGTGCTGCGGCGACGGGTTGCGCGGGGACGCTGGCGACGTCGGCGCGGCGGCGCAAGCACTCGTGCGCTCGCGCGTCGGCGTCGCCCTGGCCTGGCGAGGGGCCGTGGTCGCGCACGGCCAATGGTGGCCATGGCCGAGCCGGCGAGCGCCGAAGCCCGGTATGATACCGTTTTCGGCCCTGCACTGCGCCCGCCGGGCGTGCCGCAACGATGACGCCAGAGGTGCGCGATGACCCGCAGCATGACCGCCTTCGCCCGAGAAAGCAGCAGCACCGAGGTGGGTGAGCTCACCTGGGAACTGCGCTCGGTGAATCACCGTTTTCTCGAGCCCCACCTGCGCCTGCCCGACGATCTGCGCACGCTGGAGACGCCGGTACGCGAGCGCCTTGCGGCGCGCCTGGGCCGGGGTAAGGTGGACTGTACCCTGCGGTTCGTCCCCGCCGGGGAGCGCGCAGATGGGCTCAAAGTCAATCGCCGGCTACTGGAACAGGTGCTCGCCGCCGCCGACGAGATCGCCACCCGCATCGGCGAGCCCGCCACCCCGCACGTCCTGGATCTGCTGCGCTGGCCCGGTTTGCTGGAGACGCCGCAGCAGGATCTGGACGCCGTGGCGGTGGCGGCCCTGGCGCTGCTGGAGCGCACGTTGGATGCGCTGGTGGACAACCGCGAGCGCGAGGGCGGCAGGCTGCGGGCATTGCTGCTGGAGCGCTGCGAGAAGCTTGCTCAGTTGGTCGAAGGCGTGCGCGTGCGCCTGCCGCAGGTGCTGGATGCCGTGCGCAACCGTATCCGCGAGCGACTGTCAGAGCTGCGTGCTGAGCTGGACCCGACACGCCTGGAGCAGGAGATCGCACTGGTGGCACAGCGCCTGGACGTGGACGAAGAGATGGATCGCCTCGGCGTGCACCTGGACGCGGTGCGCAAAGCACTGGACGCCGATACTCCGGTGGGCCGACGCCTCGATTTCCTGATGCAGGAGCTGAACCGTGAGGCCAACACGCTGAGCGCCAAATCCGCAGACGCCGACACCACCCACGCCGCGGTGGAGATGAAGGTGCTCATCGAACAGATGCGCGAGCAGGTGCAGAATCTGGAGTGATGACGATGGCTGACTCGCAAACCCCGCCGTTCGCAGCCGTCACCGCCGACGGCGCGCAGGCAGCCGGGCCCGGCCTGTTGTTGGTGGTGTCCGCGCCCTCGGGCGCCGGCAAGACGAGCCTGGTAAGGGCGCTGTTGGACGTGGAGCCATCACTGCAGCTCTCCGTGTCCTACACGACACGGCCGCCGCGTGAGGGCGAGGCAGACGGTATCCACTATCACTTCATCGACGCCGCCACCTTCGAGCACATGGCCGAGGCGGGCGAGTTCGTCGAGTACGCCCGCGTCTTCGGTAACGCCTACGGCACCGCCGCGGCGACGCTGCGCGAGCGCCTGGATGCGGGGGCCGATCTGCTGCTCGAGATCGATTGGCAGGGGGCCCGACAGGTGCGTGCGCGCTTTCCGGAAGCGGTCGGCGTGTTCATCGCGCCGCCGTCGCTGGCGGCGCTGGAGACACGTCTGCGCGGCCGCGGCAAGGATGCCGACGATGTCATCGCCGCGCGCATGGCCCAGGCGCGGGATGAGCTGAGCCATTACGATGAATACGACTACCTGGTGGTGAACGACGACTTCACCGCGGCACTGGATGAGCTGCGGGCCATCGTCACCGCCGAGCGTTTGCGCGAGCGCCGCCAGGCCAGGCGCCACGCCGCGGCCCTGGCGGCCATGCTCGCCGGGGACTGAGCACCCGGCCCCGGCCCGGCCATGGGCCAAGGCCGGCCCAACGCCGACCCAACGCTGACCCAACCGGGTGCGACTCGCCCCCAGCGCGCCGGGTGGCCACAGCGCCGTTGCGCCACTCGCCGGGCCCGGCACAGGCTGGGGGACGACTTTTCTGGTATTGTCTGAAGCCCTACGTCGAACGCGAGCGTGGGCAGCGCAGCCGGTGCCCAACACGGCCCAGCCCCTTGCGCTGCCGCGCGGCGACGACAATCATCAACGGAGACGTCGGATACCGGCCGCGGCAGGCATGCCGCCGGCCCCGGCCTCGGTTTCTGCGATCAAGCCCACGCCATCAGGAGCGCCAGCATGGCCCGTATCACCGTCGAAGATTGCCTCGAACACGTCGACAATCGCTTCAACCTCGTGCTTTTGGCCTCGAAGCGCGCCCGCCAGCTCGCCAATGGTGTCGAGCCGATGCTGCCTTGGGAGAACGATAAGCCCACGGTCATGGCGCTGCGCGAAATTGCCGGGGGCGAGGTCAAGCCCGAGACCCTCGCCGAGGCCGACCGGGCGGCGGCGGATGCGGCCGAGGCGCTGGAGAAGGCGCTGGCCGAAGAGCTCGGCATGCGCGGCGGCGAAGACGACGAGTCCGCCTAGGCGCCACGGGCCGAACAGCCTGAGACACGCTCGGCAGCATCCATGCGCTGGTTATCCCCCGGCAGCCCGATACTGGCTCCGGCGCTGGCTCCAACGCCGCGCCCGCCACTGCCCCCAATACGCACCGCAACGGTGCGCGCAGCCCCGGCCTTCCGGCGGAGGCCGACGAGGTGAGCACGCCGCTGGCGCACATGGGGGCTGCGCTGCCGGCGGCCCAGGCGCAGGCCGATGCCCCGGCGGGCAGACGTCACGACGCCGATCAGCCGGCCGCCGACACAGCACGCGGTGGCGCACCGACGACGACGAGTCGCCGACACAGCCCGACGCCGGCGTCTGCGCCGCGCAAGCCACGCTACCTCATCAGCGATTTGTGCGCCGAGCTCGACGCCTACTTGCCGCCCGAGCAGGTCTCGGAGGTGTATCGCGCCTACCTCTACGGCGCCGAGGCCCACGCGGGCCAGCAGCGCCAATCCGGCGAGCCGTACATCTATCACCCCATCGCCGTGGCGCGCATCCTCGCCGAGCTGCGCATGGACCACAAGTGTCTGATCGCGGCCATGCTGCACGATGTGCTGGAGGATACGGGCAAGCCCAAGTCCGAGCTCGCTGCGCTCTTCGACGACGAGGTCGCGGAGCTGGTGGACGGTGTCAGCAAGCTGACCCAGATCGACTTCCCATCCCGCGCCGAGGCCCAGGCGGCGAACTTCCGCAAGATGATGCTGGCGATGACCCGCGACATTCGGGTCATTCTCATCAAGCTCGCCGACCGGCTGCACAACATGCGTACCCTCGGCGTCATGGCGCCGGAGAAGCGCCGGCGCATCTCCCGCGAGACGCTGGAGATCTACGCCCCCATCGCCAATCGGCTCGGCATCAACAGCCTGCGCCTTGAGCTGGAGGATCTCGGGTTTCGCCACCTCTGGCCCTGGCGCCATCGAGTGCTCGAGGGCGCCGTGCGCCGCGCGCGCCAGCACCAGCGAGAGCTGGTGGCCAACGTCGAGACCGCCGTGCGCCGGCGTCTGCACCAGGAGGAGATAGACGCCGAGGTTTCCGGGCGCGAGAAGCACCTGTTCAGCATCTACCGCAAGATGCATGAGCAGGCCAAATCCTTCAAAGAGCTGGTGGATGTGTTCGCATTCCGGGTGGTGGTGGAGCGTGTGGACGACTGCTACCGGGTGCTCGGTCAGGTGCACAACCTGTACAAGCCCGTGCCCGGAAAATTCAAGGACTACATCGCCATCCCCAAGTCCAATGGCTATCAGTCCCTGCACACGGTGCTGGTGGGGCCGCAGGGGTCGCCCATCGAAGTGCAGATTCGCACCCGGGACATGCACCGCATCGCCGACGCCGGCATCGCCGCGCACTGGCTCTACAAGAATGCCGCCGAGGGGGTGGGTGCCAAGGCGCTCGCCGACGATTGGCTGCAGAACCTGCTGGAGATGCAGCGGGACTCCGGTGACTCTCAGGAGTTCCTGGAGCATGTCAAGATCGATCTCTTCCCGGACGAGGTCTACGTCTTCACCCCCAAGGGACGCATCCTGGTGCTGCCGAAAGGGGCGACCGTCGTCGACTTCGCCTATGCCATCCACTCCGATGTGGGCAACACCTGTGTCGCCGCGCGCATCGATCGCCGGCTCTCCCCCCTGCGCACGCCCCTGCGCAGCGGCCAGACGGTGGAGATCATCAACGCGCCCGGTGCCAAGCCCAATGCCGCGTGGCTGAACTTCGTGGTGACCGGGAAGGCGCGGGCCAATGTGCGCAGCTACTTGAAGAATCTGCAGGCGCAGGAGGCCGAGGTGCTGGGCCGGCGCATGCTGAACGCCGAGCTGGCGCGCTTTGGACTGGACGTCGACGACGTCGGCGAATCCGTCATCGGTGTCTACGCCCGGGAGGTTCAGCTGGACTCGCCGGCGGCGCTGTTTACCGAGATCGGTCTCGGCAACCGCCTGCCCCTGTTGGTGGCGCGCCGTCTCGCCGGCGTCGATAACACCGGCGCCGAGACCGCAGTGTCCGAGGAGGGCAGTCCCCGACGGCTCGCCATCCGTGGCACCGAGGGCATGGTGGTGAACCTGGCGCGCTGCTGCCGGCCCATCCCCGGTGATGCCATCACTGGCTTGTTCAGCCCCGGCAAGGGCATCGTCATCCATCGCTGCGAATGCCGAAACCTCGGCGAGTTCCAGTCCAAGCGTGACAAATGGCTGGACGTGGAGTGGTCGGATGATCCCAAGGCGGAGTTCCAGACCGAAATCCGCGTGGAGGTCGGCAATCGCCGCGGCGCCTTGGCCACCATCGCCGCCGCCATCGCCGAGCAGGGCTCCAACATCGAGTACGTGAATTCCCGCGAAAAGGACGGTATAACCTCGACGCTGGATTTCACCATCAACGTCCATAGCCGCGCGCATCTCGCCAACATCATGCGCCGGCTGCGGCAAATCCCGCTGGTGGTGCGCATCTCGCGCCTCGCGCGCTGAGCCTTCATTTGTCCTGCGGGCCGAGCGCTTGCGGCTCGTCGTTGCCTGCAACAACGGCGCTCCCACCGGCCTGGGATCCCGCCTCAGGCGGGGTCGGCGGGCACACCGACCCGCGTTCGCCGGCTGCGGTGGCGCCCGGTCCGCCGCCCAACCGGTTCAGCGCAGGTGTTTCTTGTAACTTGGAATCGTCGCGTTGAGCGCCTTCGAGAAGTTCGCGAACTCCATGGTGACGCTCGCGA
This sequence comes from uncultured Thiohalocapsa sp., assembly GCF_913062725.1. Classification (GTDB taxonomy): domain Bacteria; phylum Pseudomonadota; class Gammaproteobacteria; order Chromatiales; family Chromatiaceae; genus Thiohalocapsa. Next base: position 53,973 of record NZ_CAJXWY010000015.1, on the reverse strand, counting down.
GCTCCACACCGCGGAAATCCGCCCCCGCCACGTTCGCCCCCCGCAGGATGGCACCACCGAGGACGGCACCGGTGAAGTCGACGTCGGTGAGATTGGCGTTGCGGAAGTTCGCGTCCTGCACAACGGCTTTACTGAAACGGGCATTGCGCAGATCCGCGCCCTCGAAATTGGCCAGATTGGCCACGGTGAAGCCGCCGGGCTGCACGCTGGTGAGGTCGGCGTCGTGCATGCTGGCGCGCACCAGGTTGGCATCGTTCAGGTGACATTCGCGCAGGTCGGCGCCGCACAGGTTGGCCTCGCGCAGACTGGCCTTGATGAACAGCGCCTTGGTGGCTGTGATGTGGCACAGGTTGCTGCCGGAGAAATCCGTGCCGCGCATGTCCGCCGCCGTGAGCTTGGCCTGCTGCAGGTTGGCGCCGCGGACCTCGGCGTTGCGCAGGTCCGCCCCTTCCAGATTGGCGCTGCGCAGGCTCGCACCGGACAGCACCGCCGCCTGTGCCGGGCGCTCGGAGCCCGCGCGTACCCGCGTCAAGTCGGCGCCGGTGAGGTCTGCATCGTTCAGGTGCGCACTCAGCAGCACCGCACCGCGCAGGCTGGCCCCCGAGAGATCCGCGCCCACGAGGTCGCTGAACTCCAGATTGGCGCCGCTGAGGTCGGCGCCCGTCAGGTCCGCGCCGTTCAAGCGCATGTCGCGCAGATCGGCGCCCGCAAACTCGCCAGCATCGATGCTGGCGAGGACTTCACCCGTCTCTTTGTGCTTAATGTCGATCATCGTCAGCGTCCCCGTGGTGCTCTCCCCTGACCCTAAATCTAGCACAACGCTCCGTGTGTGCGAGGCGCCTGAGCGCGCGGGCGCCATGCGCTATGCTTAGCGCCCGTTGCGCCGGGGCAGCGGGCGGCCCGGATGGCCGCGCCGACACGAGCGCGCTGACGACAACACTGTAACCGCCCCACGATCACACCAGAGGAGTGCAGCATGAAAATCGAGACCAAGGCCATCCACGCCGGCTACCAGCCGGACCCCACCACCAAGGCCGTCGCCACCCCCATCTACCAGACCACCAGCTACGCCTTCGACGACACCCAGCACGGCGCGGACCTGTTCGATCTCAAGGTGCAGGGCAATATTTACACCCGCATCATGAATCCCACCAGCGATGTGCTGGAACAGCGGGTGGCGGCCATGGAGGGCGGCGTCGGCGGGCTGGCCCTCGCCTCCGGCATGGCGGCGGTGACCTATGCGATCTTCACCATCGCCGAGGCGGGCGACAACATCGTCGCCACCAGCACGCTGTACGGCGGCACCTACAACCTCTTTGCCCACACCTTGCCGCGGCTCGGCATCGAGGTGCGTATGGTCGCCCCCAACGCCATCGATGCCATGGCGGCGAAGATCGACGCCCGCACCAAGGCCGTGTTTTGCGAGTCCATTGGCAATCCGGCCGGCAACGTCGCCGATCTCACGGCCATTGCGGACATGGCCCACGGCCATGGCGTGCCGGTCATCGTCGACAACACCGTGCCGAGCCCCTACCTGTGCCGGCCCTTCGAGCACGGCTGCGACATCGTCGTGCATGCGCTCACCAAATACATGGGCGGCCACGGCACCACCATCGGCGGCGTGCTGGTGGACTCCGGCCATTTTCCCTGGGCCGAGCATGCCGAGCGCTTCGGGATGCTGAACGAGCCGGATGTCTCCTACCACGGCGTGGTCTACACCGAGGCGCTGGGGCCGGCGGCCTATATCGGCCGGGCCCGCGTCGTGCCGCTGCGCAACATGGGCAGCGCCATCTCACCGTTCAACAGCTTCCTGGTGCTGCAGGGTATCGAAACCCTGCCCGTGCGCATGGATCGCCATTGCGAGAACGCCGTTGCCGTGGCGCAATATCTACAAAGTCATGACAAGGTGGAATGGGTGCGCTACGCGGGCCTGCCGGACAGCCCGGATTATCCGCTGGTGCAAAAGTACATGGACGGCGGCAAGGCCAGCGCCATCCTGTCCTTCGGCATCAAGGGCGGGCGCGCGGCGGGCGCGCAGTTCATCGATGCGCTGCAGCTGGCGGTGCGGCTGGTGAACATCGGCGATGCCAAGACCCTGGCCTGCCATCCCGCCACCACCACCCACCGCCAGCTCTCGCCCGAGGAGCTCGCCAGCGCCGGCGTGTCCGAGGATCTGGTGCGGCTATCCATCGGCATCGAGCATGTCGACGACATCATCGCCGATCTGGATCAGGCACTGGCGGCGGCCGGGTGAGGCCCGGCTGGCGTCGCTGCGGCGTTGAAGCAGCGTCCGGAGCACCCTCGGGACAGAGTCACGCCAGCGCCAGCGCCGGCGCTGGACCTGGCAGGGGCCGGGACAGACCCGGTGCCGGCGGCGGAGGCAATTGATGCGTATACAAGTCCTGCAGCACGTGCCCTTCGAAGGCCCGGCCCGCATCGCCGATTGGGCCGGGCGCCGGGGTCACTCCCTCGCGGTGACGCGTCTCGACGCCGGCGACAGCTTGCCGGCGTTGAGCACGTTCGATCGCCTCGTGGTGATGGGCGGGCCCATGGGGGTGGGCGATAGGGATGCCCATCCCTGGCTCGTGCCGGAGCAGGCGTTCATCGCCGCCGCCGTGGCCGCGGGCAAGTCCGTCGTCGGCGTCTGCCTGGGTGCCCAGCTCATCGCCGCGGCGCTCGGCGCACGGGTGTTTCGCAACCCCCACAAAGAGATCGGCTGGTTCCCCGTGCGGCTCACGTCCCAGGCCCGAGGCCTGGGGCTGTGGGATGATCTGCCGGATTCGCTGCCGGCCTTCCATTGGCACGGCGACACCTTCGAGCTGCCCGACGGTGCGGTGCATTTGGCCACCAGCGCCGCCTGCCGCCAGCAAGCCTTCCTGCTCCACGGCCGGGTCCTGGGCCTGCAGTTCCATCTGGAGTCCACCCCCGCGAGCGTTGCGGCGCTGTGCCGCGCATGCGCGCACGAGCTGGTGGCGGCGCGCTGGGTGCAGACCGCCGCCGAGATCCGAGGCGTCGATCCAGGCCTGTACGCCGCCGTCGGCCGCACCCTGGAGCTGCTGCTGGACCGGCTGCCGGCCTGAGGGGCGCAGGCGCACCACGCCCGGGCTCGTGACCTGGGGCGAAGCGGCCGTGTGCTGCCCCCGCGGTGTCCCGCAGAGAACCGCTGGATCGCGACACCGGGGCGCAGGCGGGACACCAGCGCACATCGTGTGTCACGCCGCCAGCCCCGGACCGGGGCGCGGCGGGCTGCGGAACGCAAGCCCCGGACGATGGCCTAAAGGGCTGCCGGCAGTCAGGCCAGCCCATAGCAGCAACACGCAGACATTGATTTGCGCCGAGTCTCGAGACACTTTCTCAACTTCGGCCACGAATGCTCCTTCATGATGCAACCACGTAACCGACTGATCCTCACTGCGACCACCACTTTCTTCGTCGGCCTGCTCACCGGCGCCGCCGTCTTCTCCGACGTCCTGCGCGAGCAGCCGAGCACGCCGTCGCCGCCGCAACAGACGCCGGAGCCGGTGCCAGCGCCGCCACCGGCGCCGCCGCCCGATGTCGCGGCGGTGAGCATTGTGGACGCCGAGCCCGAGCCAGAGCCTGCGCTCGAGCCAGAGCCTGCGCCTGAGCCGACGCCACCCGCCGTCTCCCCGGAAGTCACCGCGGCACTGGCGGTTCGCATCGATGAGCTCACCGACGGCTGGGGCCGCATGCAGGCGGAGCTTGCGGAACTGCGCCAGCGCGTCGCACTGATGGAGCGGCGCAAGCCGGAAGCGGCGGACACCGACGAGCCGGCGCAGCCGCGGCGTCCGGCATCACCCGTCGAGCAGCGGGATGCGCTGCTGCGAGCCGGTGTGACACCGGATCTGGCCGACGATCTCGTCTGGCGGCGCTCGCAGCTCTCCCTCGCACGCTTGGAACTGCGCGACGAGGCGGCCCGCGACGGTTGGCTCGGCTCCGCCCGTTACCAGGAAGAGCTACGCCGCATCAACGAGCAGCAGGTGTCCATCGAGGATGAGATCGGCGTCGACGCCTACGACCGCTACCTCTACGCCACCGGGCAGCCGAATCGCGTGGCCGTGGACTCGGTGATCCCCGGCTCCGCCGGCGAGGACGGCGGCCTGCAGCCGGGGGATGTCATCGAGCGCTATGGTGATGCACAGGTTCTGGACTTCCGGGATCTGCGTGCGGCGACCAGCGCCGGCGCCCGCGGCGAGCTGGTGCCCGTGAGCGTGCGCCGCGGCGGGGAGCTGCTGGAGGTCTGGCTGCCGCGCGGCCCCATCGGCATCGGGCTGGACACCACGCGTGTGAATCCGGGCGGCTGACGGGCGGCGGCTTCGCGCTGAGGCGCTGAGGCGCTGCGCGGTGCGGCGGCCATTTCCGGGTTGTATACTAGGTTTTCGCCTGCATGTCGGTCGCAGCATCGAAGGCCCCGCGATCGCCGCAGGCCCGTCGGACCAAGCACAGGCGCCCGGCGGGTCCGTCGCGCTGCGCACCCGCCGCCATCGCCGCCATCGTCGGCTGCACCCGGCCGCGCCTGCCCCACCGCCCATCGCCAACCAAGGTCAAAGCCCATGACAGAGCTCACCGCCGAAGAACGCCATACCATGACGCGCAAGGTCATGAGCATGCTGGAGAGCTGGAACCTCAGCGCACAGGACATGATCCGGCTGCTGCAGCTGCCCGACAGCGTCAAGCCGCGTAATCTCGCCCGCTTCCGTGACGAAGAGGCCTTCCCGGTCGACGCCACCGTCGATCGCCGGGTCGCCTACCTGCTGCGCATCGAAGATGCGTTGCACACCTATTTTCCGCGCAACCCGGAAATGCGCGACATGTGGGTGAAGCGGGGTAACAAGCAGTTCGGCAAGCGCGCGCCCGTCGCCGTCATGGTCGAAGACGGTGAGAGCGGGCTCATCTCCGTGCTCTCGCATCTCGACTGCACCTTCGCCTGGGATCTCACCGGCTCCAAGAGCGAGTACAGCGCGGCGGGCTGAAGGCCGGCACGGGCGGCCGGCCACGGCCGGCGCGGCGCAGCCGTCCGGACGGGGGCATTGCAGTATGATCTGGGGCCCAACCCCAGATCGAGGTCTCAAACATGCTTGATGGCGACCGCAGCCAGCGGCCATCCAACCGGGCGCGCGTGGCGTACCTGTCCTTCGGTATCCCCCTGATCGTCCTCCTGCTCACCAGCTGCGCCGCTCCCCCCGAGAATGCCCGCACCGAGGTCCTGAGCACCGACCCCGGCCGCGCCCCATTCCAGCCCCTGCCTCTGCCCGCCGGTGACACCACCAGCGCCGATCCCCTGGCACTGGCCCCGCGCCTCTACGGCATCGACGGGCCGGTGGAAGGCAATTATTCCCAAGGCGTGGAGCTGCTGTCGGAGACCGCCGGCCGGCAGGTGGTGCTGTTCACCCAAGTCGGGCTGCCGGACGATGCCGTGCGCGGCCAACGCTATCGCCTGGAACTCGTGCCGGCCGCCGCCGGCTGGCGGCTGACCTGGGTCGGCCGCCAGGTGCAATGCCGCTCCGGTCGGGGGCATCAGGACTGGGGCAGCGCTCCCTGCCGTTGAGACGCGTCGCGATGTGCCGCCCCGGGTAACCATCCCCGGGGGCGTGCCATCGATCCGCGGTACAGATGCACCGACGCCGAGCCGGCCGGGGAGACACGCCGAAACCGCCCATTGCTGGACGCTCAGTCAAGCAAGTTGGACGCTGGGATAAGTCGCAGTCCGCGCGTAGGTTTATGCTCCCCTGCCGGGGCTGAGCCCGGGCCGTGGTGACGGCGCCGATCGTTACCTGTTCAACATCAGCAGCATCAGGGTACGGAAGATGAGCAAGCTTACACACGTCAACCAACTGCTAGCGGATTTCGGTCGCCAGCTGACCCTCAACGATCTTAGCATCGGTGAAGAGACCAACAGCTGCCTCCTCGTGTTCGAAGATGACATCGTGCTCAACATCGAATATGACGACGTGCAGGAACGCCTGGTCTTTTCGGTCTATCTGGGGGAGATTCCTGACACTGGCTGCGAGCCACTCCTGCGCGAGCTGCTGGCCGCCAACCTCTACTGGCACCGCACCCGCGGGGCGACGTTGTCGCTGGAGACAGGCACCAACGGCATCATCCTGGCTTATGCCCACACCCTGGTAGGCCTCGACACCGCCGCCCTCGCCACCATCGTGGAAAATCTGGTCGCCGAAGCCGAGTCGTGGCGCGCGCGCATCCGCGAGCGGGCAGATGGCGCACAGGCGTCAAACGCCTCCCAGCCCGCCGCCGACGGCGTCAACCACGCGCAAATCATCTTCGGCTAATCAGGAGCTCACGACATGCCGAGCATCGACAGTTTCCGCCAGATCGTGCAGCAGGCACAGCAGCAGCAGCAGCTGGATCATACGATAGGTGCTGCCGACCAGCAGTTGCAGCTCGAGACACCCACGGCGCCGCCCAGCGCTTGGACCAATTTGAAGGCCGGGCTGTCAAAGGTGCCCTTGCTGGGACGATTGGGTGCACTGCAAAGCGCACGCGCGGAAGTGAACCAGTATCAGCAGCAGCTCGACAACCTCTCGGTCTCCAACCGCCAGGTGCGCGCCGGTTTCGTCAAAGCACTGCACCATGACCTTGGCGAAGGCGCTGCCGATATGGCGACGAAGCGTATTGACGTAAACGCTCCGACCCCGCTCACTGCGCGGGCCGTCAAGAACGTACTGTCGGACATCGATCAGGCCCGCGATCAGGCCCGCGACATCAGTAATAGGCGAATAACACTATTTGTAGACAGTCCGGTGCAGGGTGGACACCGCGGCCCTGGGGAGACGGATATCATCAACTTGTGCTTGGACAAGGGCTTCAAGCTCAACGACGCAGCGGACTTGTCAGGCATTGTCGGCGAAGACGGCGCCAAAGCCATCAAAGACGCGATCCGCCAAGGCTGTAAAGGACTGGATAATTACAGCAACGGCAACGGCATACTGACGAACCAAGACATCGCCGATGTCGCCGGGCGCGTGCTTGACCTTTACGCTGACATGAAGCACCTGCCGGGCATGGATCAGGACGCACTGAGCACGATTCTGCAGCGTGCGTCGACCAAGCCAACCGTCAAGGCGATCGAGAATACGGCGCGGGAGGGAGCGTTGATGCACCTGTTGAAACCGAAGCTTGACCTCAAAAACCCAGCATCGAGTCTCTCACAAGCCGCTAACGTGCAGCAGAATCCGACCCTTGAAGCAGCGGCCAAGGACATCGCGAAAGGGATGACTGAGTATGTGGAAGGGAATTGGCGCGCAGCGCCCGAGCATTTCGGGTGCGGCTCTGATCTGCAGTCTATTCGCTATACCCTCGATAAGCACTTGAGCCAGAAAATCACCGATGCGATTGAACGGCATCAAGATGCTGTCCAGGCAATCAATAAAAGCGCGACACTGACAGATGCGCAAAAAGCGCTGCTCACCGACATCGCTCAATCACGGCGGATGGATCCGGAGCAAGTTAAGCAGTACGAAAGCATGAGCAGCGTCATGCAAAGTGGTCTGCAGACGCTGCTTGAACACGCGCAGAGGCAAGACACTGACGGCATGATTACCACGCTTCATCATCTCGATCGCGCGGCGGCGGAGGCGCTGACCAAGATGCGACAGTCCGGCGCTGATCTATGGGAGATTACGAGCCTGTATGGCGGCGATACCCGGCTTGATGTCTTTAGTGAATTCGTGCGGGTTGCTGGCACGCATCAGGATGTGAGCGAGCCGGTGGTGGGGCATTTGACTGCCTCCTCACTCAAACAATCAATTGACGACGCACTGCTATCGGCAATGGATCAGGGCAATAAGGAAATGCTGGAAAAAGCCGGTGGTGCTAACGAAATGCGCCCTGTGCTGGTACAAACTCTGAAATCCCAGCGACAATAACCTGTCCGCATAGGTCGAGGTCGCCAATGGACGTTACTGGTATCGGGAAAACGCCGCAGGGTCCGGACGCAGGGCGGGGCGCCGATTCGGGACGCAGGGAATCCCGCTATCAGGGCGAGCGCGTGTCCCTCGACCCCGGTGCGACCTCCCTGGTGCAGGAACTGGCGGAGGGGCTGGATCAGGCCGAAGAGGAGCGGCCGGCGCGGCGGCTGCAGGATCGGCGTGTGGGTGTTGGCCAGCGGGCGAGCCGTGCGCCGTCGGATGCGGCCTCCTCCGAGCAACAACGCGGGGAGCAGCAGGCCCGGCGGCTGTTGGCGCTGACCAAACTGCTGCGGGCGTTTCTGGATGATGTGAGCAGCAAGCCGCCCGTCTCCGCCAGCGCCCTGGTCGAGCGCGCCGCGGCCCACCTGCAAGACCCCAGCGACCAGTTCGCCGCCTTGGCGCGCCTGAAGGCGGAGCCGCCCCCGGGCATGGATGCCGACACGGTGAGTGCGGCCATGGCGTTATCGCTGGCGGCGGCGGGGCCGGCCATTCGGGCGGGCCTGAACATCGTGCCGGCGCTGGACGCCGCCGGCGGCGCCGATTACGACACCGAGACCGCGCTCAAGGCGCTTTACCGCGCCGTGGTGTTGGAGCAATCCACCCTCGCCGGCATGTACGGCGCGGCGGTGCAGCTGCGGGGCGAGGCGGCCCTGCGCGAAACGGTGGATTTTCTCCTGCGCGCCGCCGCGCAGGACCTGGCGGCGGCGCGCCCGTCGCGCCAGCCCGAGGCCTTGCGCGGTGTGGTGGACGATTTGTATCGTCTGGAAGTGCTCGGTGGGCTGCACGAGGCCTGTAACGCCTTGGCGGCCCGCTTCGTGGCCCGCGGACTGGCGCCGGCGGGCACCGACGGGCATCGGCTGTTGCAAGGGTTATTGGAGCTCACCGATGCAGACTGGATGCCGCAGCAACGTCTGCACAATCTGACCCAGACCCTGGGACTGGCCGACGGCCGCGGCGAGATTCGCTTCTTCCACGAGCTGCGCGAGCTGGTCTGGCAAATCCCACCCAAGGCCTACGCCGAGCCCGAGCGTCGCGACAAGTTCGTACGCGCCGTGCAGGATGCCCTCGACACCTTGATCGCAGACGAGGCCTGAGCCGCCGCCATGGCTGATCCCGACCCCCTACAAAGTGCCGCCGTCGACGAGTTTCTCGGTCTGCTCGGGTTTACGCCGCCGGTCGCGGGGGGTGAGGTGCAGTGGCCCCTGCGGCTGGCATTCGAGCATCGCGGCCGGCTGTATCTGGACCGCCAGTCCACGGGGCTGCTCATGTATCTTGCGGCACCCATGGCCGACGACGGGCTGCCGCACTGGCGGCTGGCCCTCGATCTGTGCCACCCGCGTCACCGGTATCCGTACGACGTTCGCGCCGGCTTGCACAGCGGCCCGGAGGGCGACGAGCTGGTCTTTGGGCTACTGCTGCCGAGCGGCGTACGGGCGACGGACTTGACGCAGGGGCTCGATCTGCTCACCCGCCTGCACGCGCGGATGCGCGATGGCGCTTGAAGCGCAGTGAGGGCCGACGGCACGGATGACCATCATCCGGCGTGGTATTCGCAGCAGCATTGGAGAACGGCATGCAGATGCAAAATGAGGTGGCTGATGCCTATCGACTCGATGTGGGCATCGAGCGCCTGGTGCGACTCGAGGGCCCCGAGACGACCCTGCCCAACAGCCAGGATCTCTCGCCGGCGGAGCTGCCGCCACTGAGCCGCCTCGGCGATCTGCTGCCGGCGGGGCTCGATCAGCGCATCGAGGCGATGGTGATGCCCCATCCAGCGGATCGCAGTATCCTCGGCAGCCGCCGCTACCCGGCACTGCTGAGCGCGGCGCAGCAGTATCTCGCCGGCGTTGCCGAGCAGCCGGGTCCACACCAGCAGGCTTGCCGCGAAGCGCTCGCCGTGCTCGAGGAGCAGGCCACCCTGAAACGCCTGTTCGACACCTATCGGGGCCTGTTGCTGCGGGCCTGAGGGCGCGATGTCACCCGAGCTCGAGGCGTTGCAGATGCTGGCCTTCGTACAATTGCGCCAGGGCCGTTTCGACGATGCGCGTCGCCTCTACGCCGCCTTACATGCCCTTGCGCCCAACGAGCATACCTGTCGTCTGGCGCTCGCGTATTGTCAGCTGCGCACCGGGCAGCCAGCGGCGGCGTTGGCGGTGCTGAGCGTCGAGGCGGCGGACGCGCCGGCGGGGGCGCATCTGCTGCGTGCCCAGGCGCTCCTCGCCCAGGGCGAGCATGCCGCCGCCCGGCGGGCGCTCGAGCGCTTCCTGGAGCTCGACAGACTGTATCCGCGGCCGGACTGAGTGTGGCGGGATCGCGCGTGGAGCAGCTCCAGCACCGTCTTACGTTTCTCGCGCAGCGCACCGATCTGCTGCTGTCGGTGTTCGTCGTCGCCATCATTTTCATGATGATCCTGCCGATGCCCACGGGCATCGTCGATGTGCTCATCGCCGGCAACATGACCATCGCCGTCATCCTGCTGATGGTGGCGGTGTATCTCGCCACGCCGCTGGCGTTCTCCGCCTTCCCGGCGGTGCTGTTGCTGACCACCCTGTTTCGCCTGGCGCTGTCGGTCACCACCACCCGCCTGATTCTGCTGCAGGCCGACGCCGGCGCCATCGTCACCACCTTCGGCAATTTCGTGGTCGGTGGCAACCTCGTCGTCGGTCTGGTGGTCTTCCTGATCATCACCATTGTCCAGTTCATCGTCATCACCAAAGGCTCGGAGCGCGTCGCCGAGGTGAGCGCGCGCTTTTCGCTGGACGCCATGCCCGGCAAGCAAATGAGTATCGACGGCGACATGCGCGCCGGTGTCATCGATATGGACGAGGCCCGGCGGCGGCGTTCTTTGGTGGAAAAGGAGAGTCAGCTCTACGGCTCCATGGACGGCGCCATGAAGTTCGTCAAGGGCGATGCCATCGCCGGTTTGGTGATCATCGTGGTGAACATCCTGGGCGGGCTCTCCATCGGCACCCTGCAGGAGGGCATGAGCGGCGGTGAGGCTCTGCAGCTGTATGCCACGCTCACCGTGGGTGATGGCCTGGTGGCGCAGATCCCCGCGCTGTTCATCGCCATGACGGCGGGTATCATCGTCACCCGTGTCACCACCGAGGACTCCGACAATCTCGGCCGTGACATCGGTACCCAGGTGGGGCAGGAGCCCAAGGCGCTGCTGGTGGCGGCCGCCATGCTGATCGGTTTCGCACTGGTGCCGGGCTTCCCGGCGTTGGTATTCCTGATCCTGGCGCTGTTGCTCGCCGGCCTGGGCTTTTGGCTGCTGCGCGCCCGTGCGCGGGAAGCCACAGGCCAGGCCGGCGTCGCCGCGCTGCCCGCCACGCGCGCCGCCAGTCAGCCCCAGCAGCGCCGCGGCGGCGACAGCAAGAAGCTCTCCGAGCCCGAGGACTTCTCGCTGACCGTGCCGTTGCTCATCGATCTCGCCGGTGCGTTGCAGGCGCGGCTGCCGGTGGCGGAGCTCAACGACGAATTGGTACGGGTCCGCCGCGCCCTGTATCTGGATCTGGGGGTGCCCTTTCCGGGCATCCACGTGCGCGCCAACGAGGCCCTGGATGCCGATGATTATCACATTTACTTCCAGGAGATCCCGGTGGCGCAGGGCCGCGTGCGCGCCGACCGGCTGTTGGTCCGGGATCGTGTGGACAACCTCGAGCTGTTCGCCATCCCATACACGCCGGATGACCCGTTTCTGCCGGGAGTGAAAACGCTCTGGGTGGAGTCGCGCCATCAGCCGCTGTTGGCGCAGGGCGGTCTCGCCTATCTGGACGGCAGCGGCATCCTGGGCTATCACCTCTCCGTGATCCTGCGTAAGTATGCCGATAGCTTCATCGACATCCAGGAGACCCGCTTTCTGATGGATCAGCTGGAGCCGCGCTGCGGTGAGCTGGTGAAAGAGGCCCAGCGGATTCTCTCCATTCAAAAGATCACCGAGATTCTCCAGCGCCTGGTGTCGGAGGATATTTCCATCCGGAATCTGCGCGCGGTGCTGCAGGCGCTCATCGAGTGGGGACAAAAGGAGAAGGACACGGTCTTGCTGACCGAATATGTACGCGGCAGTCTGCGCCGTTACATCAGCTATAAGTACAGTGCCGGACACAATATTCTGCCCGCCTATCTGCTCGACCCGGACGTGGAGGAGACCATTCGCAACGCGGTGCGGCAGACATCCTCCGGCAGCTATCTGGCGTTGGAGCCCGCCGCGAGCCAGCGTTTCGTCGCCAGGGTCAAAGACAGCGTCGGCGACCTGACGCAGCAGACGAGCCGGCCGGTGCTGATCACGTCCATGGATATTCGCCGCTATGTGCGCAAGCTGATCGAGCCCGAGCTGTTCGAGCTGCCGGTGCTGAGCTATCAGGAATTGACCCAGGAGATCAATATTCAGCCACTGGCGCGGGTGTCGCTATGAAGCTGGATTACATCACACGGCTGCTCGAGGATGCCGTGCGGGGGATACAACCACTGGCGGTGCGCGGGCGGGTGCTGCAGGTGGTGGGAACCATCATCCGGGCAATGGTGCCGCGGGCGCGCATCGGCGAGCTTTGTGTGCTGCGCGAGCCGGACGGCACCGGCGAGCTGCTGGCGGAGGTCGTCGGTTTCTCACAGGATGTGGCGCTGCTGACGCCGCTGGGGGACATGTTCGGGGTCTCGCCCCTCACCGAGGTACTGCCCACGGGGCGGATGCAGCAGGTGCCCGTGGGCCGCGGGCTGCTCGGGCGGGTGCTCGATGGCATGGGGCGTCCCCTCGACCAGGCGGAGCATGGACCGCTCGACCCGGAGCGCTACTATCCGGTCTACGCCGATGCCCCGGAGCCCTTGCGGCGGCGCGTCATCGCGACACCGCTGCCGCTGGGCCTGCGCGCCATCGACGGCCTGCTGACCTGCGGCGAGGGGCAGCGCATGGGCATCTTCGCCGCCGCCGGCGGCGGCAAATCCACGCTGCTGGGGATGCTGGTGAAGGGGGCTGACGTCGACGTCACCGTGGTGGCGCTCATCGGCGAGCGCGGCCGCGAGGTGCGGGAATTCGTGGAACGGGAATTGGGCGCCGCGGGCCTGGCGCGCTCGGTGGTCGTGGTGGCCACCAGTGATCGACCGGCCATGGAGCGCGTGAAAGCCGCCTATGTGGCCACGGCCATCGCCGAGTACTTTCGCGACCAGGGCCAGCGCGTGCTGCTGCTGATGGACTCGGTGACCCGCTTCGGGCGGGCGCTGCGCGAGATCGGTCTGGCGGCGGGCGAGCCCCCCACCCGGCGCGGCTTTCCGCCATCGGTATTCGCGACCCTGCCAAAGCTGATGGAGCGTGCGGGCATGGGGGCGAGTGGCTCGATCACGGCCCTGTATACCGTGCTGGTGGAGGGTGACGACATGACCGAGCCCATCGCCGACGAGACCCGCTCCATACTGGATGGTCATATCATTCTCTCGCGCAAGCTGGCCGCCGCCGGTCATTACCCGGCCATCGATGTGCTCGCATCGGCGAGCCGCGTCATGGGCGCCATCACGCATGCTGACCATCGCCGAGCGGCGCAGCGGGTGCGGAGCTTGCTGGCCAAGTACGACGAGGTGGAGCTGTTGGTGCGCCTGGGCGAGTACGAGCGCGGCAGCGATGCCGAAGCCGATGTGGCGTTGCAGCGTATCGACGCCATCCGCGGCTTCCTGCGCCAGGGTATCGACGAGCAGGCGGCCTTCGCCGATACCGCGGCCGCGCTCGCGGCGCTCGCCGAGGATGCCGCGCCCGCCGCGGCGGCCTGATGCCCTGTGCGGAGGTGACCGGTGCGATCGCAGTTGCCCGAACAGGGTGTGATTGATGCGCTGCTCGCCGTCAAGCGCCACCGTGAACACTCGGCGGCGGCGGCGCGTCACCGCCGCATGAAGCGTCTGGAGCAGATGACGCGTGAGCGCGATTCGGCGCGCGAGCGCCTGCGGGCGTTCAAGGCGTGGCGACCCCGTGAGGTCCAGCGCCTGTTCGATGATTTGCCGCGACCGGCGTCGCCGCAGGATTTGCGACGCTACCGCGATGCGTGTGCGTCCCTGCGGACCGAGGAGCTGGGGCTGGCGGAGGCCCTGGACGCCAGTCAGGCGCGTTGGCAACAGGCGCACGCCGACTACCAACAGGCGGTGGACCGCCATCGCGTGACGATGCGCAGTCGGGAGAAATTTGATGAACAGGCCGACCTTTGGCGTGATGAACAGCGACGCGCCGGCGAGCGCAGCGCAGAGCACGCCGTCGAGGACCTCGGCCCAACGCGCGCCGGACCAGGACTACCGCCACCCGAAGGTGACCTGAATGTCGAAGATTGGCGCTGATCCCAAGGCGTCGCCCGCGCCGCCGGCGCGGCACACCGGCGATACGCCGGTGGCGCAGACGCTGCATACCGATGCACAGCGACTGCGGCGGCTGCTGGCGAAGGACACCGAACAGACCATCGCCCATGAGCCCGCGTCGGCCGATGGCGGAATGATGGATGAAGCGGACGAAGCCGGCGCCGACGGCCGTTTCGATGCGGCCCGGCCGACCGTCCATGCGCCGGTGACAGACACCCGTGGCACCGCCGCAGCGGATGCCGGGCCGCTCGCAGCCAAGCCCGCCGCGGCGGCCGACGGCCGAGCGTCGCCGGCGGCGCGTGCCCAGGCGGATGCTTCCGCCCGGCGCCCGGGGGCCCGAGTCCCCACGCCCCCGGCGGCTGCGCCTGCGGCGCCTGCGCAGGCGCGTGCGCACCATGTCGACGCGCCTCCCGATATCGGTCACAACCACCGCCCGGAGCGCCCGGCGATGGCGCCGGATACGCCGCCGGCGCCACCGCCGACCAAGCCGCAGGTCATGGCGGTGATACGCGACGGCGCGGCGCCCGGCGACGCGCATCCGGCGGCGCCCGCCATGCCAGGCGCGAGCACCCCGCAACAGACGGCCCGTGCGGCCGCCCCCCCGGCGGCCGCGACCTCGCCTGCACCGCCGGCGCGGGCGCCCGACGCCAATGCGCTTCCCGGCGTCGGCCGCAGCGATCACCCGGAGCACGCAGAGACACCGTCGGACAGGCCGACCGTGACCGCCGCGGCGGAGCCCATGCCGTCGGCGGATTTCGGCTTCGACGGGGCGCGTATCCTCGATCGGCTGCACGCCGAGACCCAGCCGCCGTCGGCGCCGGCACAGCAGACGGCGGGCACGTCCGCGGCTGCGGGTGAGCCCTTCGCGCGCATCGCCCGGGACCTGCTCAGCCAATTGCTGGTGGATGCGCCCGGACAGGATCAGGCGCGGGTGCGAATGACCTTGCAGATACCGGGTCTGGAAGGCTCCGAAATCCAAATCGAGCGCCAGGGCGGTGAGCTGCGACTGCAGATCATCCCCGGCGACGGTGGCAGCCAACAATGGTTCCAGGGGCGCCAGGAGCAGCTGGCCGAGCATCTGAGCAAGCGCTTCGATCAGGGCGTGACGGTCCAGCTACAGGGTGGCCCCGGCGGGCATGGAGCGGGCACCGGCGATGGCAGCGGCGATGAACGCCGGCGCTCACGCGGTCAGGTGCTGCCAGGACCCGAAGACGAGCCTGGTCCATGAGCGCCGCCGCCTATGCCGAGCAGCTCGCGCGCTGCGCACCGCTGCGCCTGCCGCTGGAGCCGCCGCGCTACCTGCATGGTCTGGCGCAAGCCGACTGGCCCGAGCCGGCACTGCGCATTGGGCTGCGCGTTGGCGACGCCCCCGCCGAGCTGGAGCTGGACGCGGCGGCGACGACACAATTACTGGCCGCGGCGTTGCCGGAGGCCGAGCGTTGGCACGACCTGCCCCAGGCCCTGCAGGAAGCAGCGCTGGCCTGTGTGCTGGACCCGGTCCTCGGTGTTTGGGAGCAGGCCTGGGGCACCGCCGTGCGCATCGACCACCTGACGATGACGCCGGCGAGCGGTGGGCCGGATGCCGCGCTCACGGACACGGCAGACGGCGCAGACGTGCGGCTGGTCGCGGCCATCGGCGGTGCCCACGACCCTCTCGGTCGCGTCGGCCTGCGCTTGCACGAGCGCCTCACCGGGAGCCTGCTGCAATCGCTGCAGCGCCTGCCCCTGCGCGACGACTGCCCGGTGGCGGCGACGCTGACGCTGGGCACCCTGCCGCTCGCAGTGGATGCGCTCGGGACGCTGGGCGGCGATGATCTGATCCTCACCGGCTGGACGGCCCTACCGGCGCCGGTGCTCGTCCTGGACGACGGCCACTGGACCTTACAACAGGACGACCCGGCGGATATGCACAGCGTGGCGTTGGTGGATTGGCATCCCGGGGCCGATGCACGGGCCGGTGGTGTGTGTCTCGACTACGCGCCGGTGCCACTGGATGCGGCGACGGCGGCGGCGCTGCACCCGGGGAGTCGTCTGCACGTTGGCCAATCGCTCGGCGGACCGCTCCGGGTGACCCACGACGGCGACGTGCTGGTGCTGGCTCAGGCCATGGAGATCGATGAGCAGGTGGTGCTGCGGGTGCTCGGCGCGGGGCAGGACGCCCATGGCTAACGGGCTGCCGGATCCCCTGCTGCTGATCGTCGGGCTGGGTCTGCTCGGCCTGGCGCCGTTTCTTGGCATGATGGTCACGGCCTTTATCAAGCTGGTGGTGGTGATGCACCTGTTGCGCAACGCCTTGGGCATCCAGCAGGTCCCCCCGAACATCGTGCTCAATGCCCTGGCGCTGGTGCTGACTTTGTTCATCATGGCACCCGTCGCCACCGAGTCCTACGACGCCGTTGTCGCCTTGGAGCAGGTGGATACCAGCGATCCGGCCTCGCTGGCGGAGGTCTTCCGGGCGGGTATCGCGCCATTTCGGGAGTTCATGGTGCGCCATACCGACGGCCACGAGCAGGAGATGTTCATCACCGCCGCACGACGCATCTGGCCGCCGGATTTCCAGCCCGAGATCGCGTCTGATCATCTCGCGATCCTGATTCCTTCGTTCGTCGTCAGCGAGCTGACCACGGCCTTCGAGATCGGTCTGCTCATCTACCTGCCCTTCATCGCCATCGATCTCGTGGTGTCGAACATCCTGTTGGCCATGGGCATGATGATGGTCTCGCCCATGACCATCTCCCTGCCTTTCAAGCTGCTTTTGTTCGTGTACCTGGATGGCTGGACGCGGCTGTTGCAGGGATTGATACTGACGTATCAGTAGCGGGGCGGCAGGGGCTTATGTCACAGCAAAGCGTCATCGAGCTCGCGATCCAGCTGCTGACCCTGGTGCTGCTGCTGTCGCTGCCACCCATCATCGTGGCGGCCGTGGTGGGTACCCTGGTGAGCTTGCTGCAGGCGCTGACGCAGGTACAGGAGCAAACCCTGTCTTTCGCCTTCAAGCTGATCGCGGTGTCCATCACCATTGCCCTCACCGTCACCTGGGTCGGGGGCGAGCTGTACCAATACGCGCTGCGCACCTTCGACAGCATTCGCAACTTGTGAGCAGACGGCGACGGCATGGAGCTGGTGGACGTCATCAAGCCTTGGCTGCTGGCATTGGTGCTGGCGGTGCCGCGACTGACCGGCTTGCTGCTGATGCTGCCGTTCATGAGCCAGCAGATGCTGCCGGGACAGGTGCGCAACACGCTCATCGTGGTACTGGCCCTGCCGCTGCTGCCGTCCATGCGCGAGCATGTGCCGACAGAGCCCGTGTTTTTGCATCTGCTGGGCCTGGTGGCGAAGGAGCTGCTGTTGGGGGTGGCCATTGGCTTTTCGGTGGCGATCCTGTTCTGGGCCATCGAAGGGCTGGGCTTTTTCATCGATAACCAACGCGGCACGACCATGGCCAGCAGCGTCAGCCCCATGACCGGCGAGCAAACGTCACCGCTGGGATTGTTCCTGAGTCAGACCCTGAGCGTTTTCTTCCTGGTCGGCGGCGGTTTACTGGCATTGTTGCTGTTGGTGTACGAGAGCTATGATTTCTGGCCCGTCACTGCCTTTACGCCGCAGGTGTCGTCGAGCACGGCGCTATACTTCCTGGGTCTCCTCGACGAGCTCATGGTCGCGACCGTGTTCTATGCCGCGCCTGTGGTCATCGCCATGTTTCTCGCCGAGCTGGCGCTGGGGCTCATCAGCCGCTTCACGCCGCAGCTCAACGTGTTCTTTCTGGCCATGCCCATCAAGAGTGGCATCGCTTTCTTCGTGCTGATTCTCTACCTCGGCGTACTGCTGCAGGTCTTCGCCGAAGGTTTGGGCGCGCTCGATGCACGTCTGCTAATGCTGCGCAAGGTACTGGAATGAGCGAGAAAAGCGAGCAGCCGACGCCGAAAAAGCGTCGCGATGCGCGTCAGAAAGGGCAGGTTGCGCAGAGCAAGGATCTCACGTCTGTGGTGGTATTGGCGGGGCTGTTCGCGGTGTTGTACGCCTATCTGCCATTTATGCTGCGACGGCTGGAGGCGTTGTTGCTCGCGCCCACCCGACTCGTGGACGTGCCCATTGCACAGGCCATGAGCGAGCTGGGAACGACACTGTTCGTGCAGGTCTCGTTGCTGGTCCTGCCGGTGGTGCTCGCCGCGGCGCTGCTGGGCATTATCGGCAACATCATGCAGGTGGGCTTTCTGCTCAGCTTCCAGCCCGTCAAGCCGGATCTGAAGAAGCTCAATCCCGGCCAGGGCATCAAGAAGATCTTTTCACTCAAGAATCTGGTGGAGCTGCTGAAATCAGTGGTGAAGATTATATTCCTGGGCGTGCTCAGCACGATCGTTATCATGGAATCGCTCGAGCCGCTGCTGAAGTTACCGTACTGCGGCCAGGGCTGCCTGCTGCCGATCCTGAGGCAGTCGCTGTTGGCCGTCGCCGCCTATACCGGTGTCGCCTTTCTGGTGATCGCCGGCTTCGATCTGGCGTTCCAGCGTTTTCAGCATACCAAGGAGCTGAAAATGACCAAGGATGAAGTCAAGCGCGAGTACAAGGAGATGGAGGGGGATCCGCTCATCAAGGGCAAGCGTCGACAGCTGCACCAGCAAATGGCGATGAGTGCGGCGGAGCACAACGTCCGCCATGCCTCCGTGGTCATTACCAATCCCACGCGCATCGCCGTTGCGCTGTACTACGAAGACGGCGAGACACCGCTGCCGCTGGTGGTGGCGAAGGGGGAGCAGTTACGGGCGCAGCGGATCATTGCCATTGCCCGGGAGGCGGGTGTGCCGATCATGGAAAACGTGCCGTTGGCACGCAGCCTCTATGCGGACGTGGACATCGATCAGTACATTCCCCGAGACCTGGTCGAGCCCGTCGCGGAGGTGCTGCGCTGGGTCCGTGAGCAGCGCAGGGCCGAGGACTAGACGAGGACTCGGCTGGCACCGCGGTGGCGATGCCATGGGTGCTGTTGCGAGCCGTTCAGCGCTCGCCGTGCCCCATCTGCCTGTGTAATGCCTGTTCGATGGCGGCGAGTTGTACATCGACACTGGCGTCGACCACGCCCGCCGCGCTTTCGAGCACCGCGTCGCGCGCAGACAGCCCGGGATCGGCGACAACGTCGACATGGCTGGGGGTGCCGCGGTGGCGAGCCAAGGTCTGTAACCGTTCCTGGACACCGGCCTTGCGCTCGGGGTGCACGCGCAGCGTCACCTGGCGGTGGGCGCCGAGTGCGTCGAGGCCCCGGCGGACGGCGTCGAGCACCAGCGCGTCGTCGTCGTGGTGGGACAGGACCCGGCGCACGGCCTCGGAGACGATGCGCGCGAGGTCTTTCTCGAGGGTGTTGAGGTAGTCCACGGTTTCCGCGGCGAGACGCAGGCGTTGCTCCACGGCCTCTGCGCCCGCCTGCGCCAGGCCCGCCTCATAACCGCGCTGCTTTTCCGCCTCGAAGGCCTCGGCAGCCTGCTGGCGCAGCGCATCGGCATCGCGCTGCGCGGCTTCGATCAGCTTTCGGGCGTCGACGAGCGCCCGGTAGTCGTCTGCGCGGACGATGCCAGGTCCGGGGGGGCAGGTGAAGTCCCGTGTGAGGCGAGGAAGTCTTGCCATGGGCGGTCGAGCTCGTACAGCAACTTGGGCCAGAGCCACGCGGGCGGTGGCGTGTCGGGACGGCCGGGGGCTGCGGGCAGTGCGGCGGGCAATTTCCATCGCACGCGGCCGTGCCAGTCGGCATCGCAGTCGGCCCACGCAAGCCGTGCCCAGGCGTAGCCCAGCGCCAGGGCGTGTTGTGGCCAGGGTTGCGCATCATGCGGCACCGGTGGCGTCATGTCGACCGTAACGCCCAGCAAGGGCACCCGCTGCCGGGCGAAGACAAAGTCCGCTCCCAACTGCTGTCGGATGTGCTCGAGGTGGGGGCGGCGGATTTCAGCGATGATTGCCGGGGCGGCCAGCACCAGGCCCAGACGCCGCAGCAGCGCCTGGAGCAGCGCCGGTGGGAGCAGGCCGTAGCACGCCGGCACATCCCGGCACTCATGCCAGGCGTCCGGATTCAGCCCCTGTTGCTGATAGAGGTGTACCGAGACGGCACGCCGGGCGCGCTCGCAGTCCGCGAGCCGGCGGGCAAGGTGGCCGTGGCGCAGGGATGGCCACCAGCTCGGATCCATGTCGCCGCAGGCGAGGCGGTTGAAGCGATAGTGGGCGCGCCACCAGGCCAGTGATGCACGAGCGGTCTCGGGCATGGGCTCAGGCGGCCGCGTCGTGGTCGTGCCGGCGCCACTTGCGCAGGTAGGCCCAGGTCAGGCTGCCGGTCAGGGCACCGCCGACTGCCATGCCGGCGAGGGTGAGCAGCCAGAAGGGCAGGATCGAGTCGGTCGTGAGCCGCAGGGGGCCGATACTGTGCAGAGGCGGTTGCGGGCGCATCATCGGGACCTTGGCTGGAAACAGGGTCACCGACACGTTGGCGTAGTCCAGCCCTTCGATGCTGTTGCTGACCAGCGATTTGATGTTCGGCGCCATGGCGCTCAGGCTGGCATCCTCGCGATGCTTGATGAAGACCGCCGCCGACGCCGGCGTGGCTTCTTCGGCCAGCGGATCGTTATCCGGCAGCACCACATGCACCCGCGCGGTGGTGACGCCATCGATGCGCGAGAGCGTGTCCGAGAGGTCCTGGGAGAGGGCGTAGATGAAGCGCACGCGTTCTTCGAGCGGTGACGACACCAGCCCGGAATTGCGGAACACCTTGCCAATGCTCTCGAATTGCTCTCGCGGCAGGCCATGACTCTCGAGCAGCTGAATCGCATCGCTGACACTGCGCTCGGGCACGCTGACCGCCGCCCGGTTGTCGCGGTCCGAGCGCTTTTCGGCATCGATGCCATGCTGTAACAGCAGGGCCAGCATGGCATTGGCCTCCTTCGGCGGTAGATCGTCGTAGAGCGGAACCTTACCGCAGCCAGCTAGCAGCAGTAGCAACAGCCAGGGGAGCAGCAATCGCAGCCGGCGGCGCGTCATTGCGCCTTGAGCAGGGTTTCGAGGTCCTGCTTGGAGACCGATGCGGCCTTGCCGGTGACCTCGATGTCGAACTGCGCGCGCAGCCATTGCGCCTGGTACTGCAGCAGCCCCGGCGTGTCGAGCGCAGCCTCTGACGACGGCGGCGCGGGCCATTGTGTTGCGCTGCGCAGCCGCTCCAAGCCTGCGATGAGTCGATCGCCCGGCGCCTCGACGGGGGCTGCGGCCATGGGGGGGCCATCGGGGCCGACCGGTGCGGACGGTTGTGTGGCGGGGGTCGGTTGTGCCGCTGTTGGCTGTTGTGCGCCGGCGGCGGCTTCGATGCCCTCCGGGGCCGCTGTGCCGCTATCCTCCGGCTGCTGTGCGTCTTGGTGCAGGGCTTGCTCGAAGGCCGCCTGATCTCCGGCTGCGGGAGCGATGGGTACGCCGGTGCCGGCGCCGGCGTCGGCCGCCGGCGGCGCGATCGGGGTGGCGTTGGGATCGATGGTCATGGGTGCTCCCTCATGAGTGTGTGTGGGCTCGGGCCTCAGGCGGCGTCGAGCAACGAGCGGGCCAGCGCCGCCGCCTGCTCATCGGCGCCGCTGCGCGCTTGTTCCCAGGCATGGCGTGCGGCCTGCCTCTGGCCGTCGAGCTGTAGCGCCAGGCCGAGGAAGCACAGGGCCATGCCGCTCTCCGGCGCAATTTTCAAAGCCTGCTCGCGCAGCAGATATTGTGCTTGCGGATATTGCCCCTGCTGCAGCAGCGCGAGCGCTTGCCCGATGGCCGGCACCTCGCTGTCGGGGCGCAGATGTGCAAGACCCGAGAAGATGGTCTCCGCCTGGGTGCGCAGGCCATGGCCGGCCGCCATGAACCCGACTTCGGTAAGTGTTTTGACCAGCTCCGGCTCGGTTGCTGCGATGGCCTGCATGGTGTTGGCTCCTCCGTGTGATCCGGCTCAGCCCATTTTCTGCACGATGCCGCGCAGGGCGTCGCTGATGGACTTGGCCACGGTACTCTGGGTGCTGACCGCAAGGGACCACTGCTGCATCTCCATCTGCATGGCGAACATGTCGCTGGCGTTATTCATATCGTGATCTGCACTGAGCTTTTGTTCCATCTCGGCGACGCGGCTGCCGATGCTGTTCTGGATGGCGGTGTAGTCGTAAGCCATGGTCGTTCTCCTGGGTGTATGTTATCGATCAGCTTGGGTCGGATGAAAGCGCGCCCACACCCGCTGCACGGTCTCGTGGGCAGCCTGGTAGGCGCCGATCAGCGTCTTGAGGGCTTCGGCATGGGCCGGCGGCGCACCTTGGTCGAGTAGGCGGCTGAGGCGTTGGCGCTCCGTGTCCAGGTCGTCGCACAGGCGCTGGCGCATCTCACCGTCGGCGTCGTCGCGCAGCCGCTCTTCCAGATCCAGCATCAGCATGGGTTGTTGGGACATGGTGTTAGCCTCCGGCGAGGTCCCCGAGTGAGAAGCGGCGCTCTTCGTCGCCGCGCATGAACAACAGATGGTCCAGGGTGATGGCGGTCAAGCGATAGCCGCCATCGAATTCGGCGCCGACCAGATAGTAGTGGCCATTGGTATCGACGACATGTGGCACGGGCTGCAGGCCAATGCGGCGGATGCGCAGGTCCGGCGGGGTGGGCGCCCGCGGTGCCGCGGTGTCGATGCCCGTGGTGTCGGTGCTGGTGGTGGTCTGGTCCTCGATCTGGAAGGCGCCCGGCAGGTCCGTTCGCAGCCGTGCTGCGATGGCCTGGAAGCCGAGGTCCGCCGGCGGCTCGCCGCGAACGGCCAGGGTGCCATCACCGATGGCGACGGCGTCGAGCCCGGCGCCGAAGCTGTCGAGCACCGTCTGCGCCGCCGCCAGCACGGCGTCCTCGGCGACGACACGGTTCTGCGCAACCAGGCCGTTGCTGCGCAGGGCCTCTGCCAGGGCGCGTCGATCGACCCGCGTCGCCACGACGCCCGTGAGGATTGGCGGCGTCCCCGGCTCGACTTGCAGCTGCGAGAAGCCGTTCTCATCCAGCCAGCGCGAGAGCACGGCCGGATCGGCGCTGATGCTGACCGCCCCCCCGGCATCGGCGGTCGTCGCGCGGTTCGTGAGCTGGAGCGCGAGCAAGCCGCCCCCCAAGACCACGGCGCTGAGTGCAAAGGCCCAGAAGGGCGGTCCCCCGTTGCCTCGCGCCGGTCCACGGATATCCTCGTCCGCCTGCGCCATGGACACCGACGGCAGGGGCGTATCCCCGTCCGTGGCGGTGCTCGGCGATGGTGCCGGCGGCGCCGCGGCACCGTCTGATGCGGCGTCCGCCGCCGCCTGGTGTGGCTCGCTGGGCTGCGGCGCTTCGCCGGCTGCTGGTGCCGTGGTCGCCTGCGCCGCGGGCATCTCCGCGGGAATCGCCAACTGTGGCCAGGGCGCATCGGCGGGGCCAAAGGCACACCAGCACGCGCCGCAGGCGACCAGCGAAAAGGGGCCGAGGTCGAGGGTCGTGCCCCGGGCGAGGCGGGCGCCGTCGTGGCCCAGGCCGTCGTCGAGCACCTCCAGACGCATGCCGTCGGGCGTCAGTCGTGCCCGTGCCAGGTGCCGCGGGACCCGGGAATCGCGCAGCACGATGTCCGCCTGGTCGTCCGCGCCGATGAGGTAGCTGACGTCGGGCGCGATTTCTGCGGCGGCGCCGGCCTGGGCGCCGGTGAGGACTTTGAACAGCCATGCGTTCATGGCCGGGCCTCCGTCGCCGGGCGCGACTGCGCCAACGCGCCTGCGGCGCCGGATCGCGAGCGCGGCGATGTGCCCACCGCCTGCAGCGTCGAGGGTGCATCGGGATGGCTGGAGCTGTAATGGAGCACCCCCTGCTCGTCCACCCAATGATAGATACGCTCGCCGGCGGGCGCGGCCACCGCGGCCAGCTCGTCGTTGAGGGTGTCGATGGTGCGCTTGGCGAGGGTCCGGAACAGCGCCGGACCCGACAGATAGACCGTGCCGTCGCCGCCGAGGGAGCGCCAGCGGATGTGGCCGCCGACGCCGATGGCGGCCAGGGCCTGCTCGAGGCGCCCGCTCGGGACGCGGTTCAAGGCCACGATCTCGCCGGCCACGTCAGTCAGCGGAAAGACATGGAGGCGGCTGCCATCGTAGAACCAGCCAAGGTCGAACAGCGCCGTGAGTGTTTCGAGAAACTGCCTCGGCGCCCGCGGCGGGAAGGTGCCGCTGATGCGGTGCTGCGGCACGGCGGCGGCGATGTCCAGGGGCAGACCCTGGGAGGCCGCGAAGCCGCGCAGCAGGGCGTGTAGGGCTTCGTCGTCGCAATGCACGGCATAGGGCTCCGGGCGCCAGGGCGGCTCGGCCGCCGCGGTGCCGGAGACGACGCAGAGCAGCACATACAGCGACACGATCCGCCCCATCATGGCCGTAGAAACCCTGCAGACCAGGCCAGTAGGTCCGCAGGCGAGCTTGCTTCGGTGCCGCTCTGCCATCGCTCGGTTGTGGCGATCAGGGTTTCCAGGCTGGCGATCAGCGCGCTGGGCTCCAAGCCTGGCATGTCAATTGCGGAATAAAGCTGGAGGGTATCGGTGGCGGCATCGAGACAAAGCGCCGGCGCTTGCGCGAAGTGGCCCAGGCTCTGTTGCAGCATTGCACGCAGTTGTGGGGCTTGGTCTCGGGTGGTGGCCGCGAGTGGCTCGAGCTCCGCCAATAGGAGCAGGCGTTGCCCCTGCGCCTGCAGTCGTAGGCGGACGTCATCGATGGTGAGCACCTGCTCGCCCGTGTCTGCGAGGCCGCAGGCATCCAGGCCGAGCTCCCGTGCTAGCAGCGTATCGATCTCACTCAGTGTCATGCGCCGTCCCCCCGGTGCGCGACGGCGTCTGCCCGGCCCGGTAGCGGGCAGCGCCGATCATGGCTGTGCGCCGGTTATACCATCTGTCGCGCAATCAGGCTGTTGGTCTCGGCGTCGGCACGCATGCTCGCGATTACCCGGGCAACGGTGGCGTCCAACTGCTCCATCATCTCCTGTATGCGCTCCGACTCTTCTTCGAGGAGGGCGGACAGTTTTTGGATCAGCACTTTGTCCGCCGCGGCGTCGGCTTTTTCGTTGTCCGCCTCAAACCGTTTGATCGACTGTACGATTTCGGTGGCGCCTATACCCGTTTGCGCAGCACCTTGTACAAACTGTGTTATGCCGGTCGCGATCAGCTTGGGGGCCGCTTTGGCCATCCCTTGGACGAGCCCTTTGACGGCTGCGGCTATCGCGTCGGCGATTTTCGCGCAGAAGCCGCTGACTTTGGTGACCGCAGCAGCGGCGCCCACGCCCGTGGACATGACTGAGCCCACCATGCCAACGGTGGTGATGGCCAACTGCATGGCTATTTTCACACCAAGCTTTATCCATTCTCGATCCTGCTCACTCATGTCCTTATTGGTCTTGTCCAGGAACTCATCAATGGCGGCATCGATGGCTTTGTCCGTCAGACCGGTTCTGTTGCTGGCTTCAAGACCGATCGCCGCAGCCGTGCTGAGCGCGGCGATGCCGAGTCCGATGGCGCCGACGGTCAGAAAGCCAATTTGTATCCAGCTCAGGCTTCCGGCGGAAACGGCGCTGACGATGGTCATTGTGCCGCCGATCAAGGCGGCGGCGCTACCCACCGCGCCGGCGACGCCGCCTACGAACGCCGCGATCTTGGAGAGCCGGGACAGGTTGTTGGCAATGTTTTGCCACTTCTCGGCCTCTTTCAGTTTGTCGATGGCCTTCTCGAGCTTCTGCGCCGCTTCCTCGTAGCGGGCTTTCCGCTCCGCCTGGTTGCTCTCGATCTGTTGCTTGCTTTGCTTGATTTGCTCTCCGGCCAGTAGACTCTGGAGCTCCAGCATGGCGGTGGACAGGTTGGCGTTGTCCGCGCCCGGTTTCGCCAGCCGTGGAGCGCCGTTGGCGTTGCGCAGCGTATCACCGGCACTGGGGCCGGGAGGTGTCATGGTGCTGTTGTCGACCGTCGCCGCCGGCCGGGCGTCGCCCGCCACGCCACCGGGGCCCGGCACGCTCGACGGTGATGGTGGATTGGAGGTGCTGATGCTGGTCATGCTTCCATCCCCGTGCTGTCTTGGCTGCTGACCGTCGCCAGGAGCGCCTGCGCGCGCTGGGCGACGGCGGTGTTGATGCCCCCGGTGCCGGCACCGGCTGTGGTCAGGGCATCGTTGAGGGCGTCGGCCGCCTCGGTGTGCTGTCCGGATGCCAGCAGGCATTCACCCGCGTGTAACGCCGATCGGGGATCGTCCACGTCGAGCAGGTTGGCGAAGGCATAGGCGGTGGTGGCTTGATCGTGCAGGCCGAGCATCTGCTGGCAGGCGCCCAGCCCCAGCCAAAAGCGCTGCTCGAGATGATTGCGGCTGCAGAGATAGCAAAATAGCTCGCGTGCGTCGCGGTAGCGCTCGGCCTCGTACAGGTTGTAGGCCATGCCATACAGGGCTTCGTAATGGTGCTTGCTCAGGCCTTCGAAATCGCCGAGAACGGCACCTTCGCGGCTGAACGCCTCAAGGAGTGCGTCCAGGTCCATCTGGTCCTCGGCGGGGGTCCGCGCCGCTGCGTCATGGGTGGGCTCGCTCATGCTCGCCTCCGCATCAGACCCGCACCACGGCCACCGCCGTGTCGTGCTCGGATTGCTGCATGGCGGCCAGGCGCTGCTGGATGTCCTGCAGGGTATCGCGCATGCTCTGGATGAATTCGCTGCTGCGTTCGATGCCCGCCTGTAGGCGCTCAGCCTCGGCTTCCTTGGCCTTCTGGTCGGCCTCTTTCTGTTTCGATTTGTAGTTGAAGCCTGCGGCTACGGCATCCGCGATACCGCTGACCACGCCGCCTGAGCCGCTGACACCATCGGCGGCACCCGAGGCGGCGTTGCCGGCGCCTTCGGCGACCTTGCCATAGCCACTCCACTGTTGCGCCACGAGTTCTGCTCCCGTGGGATTCGTACTCATCATACCCTGCCCCTTGATCCCGCCGGCTGCACTCAAGCCACCACCGAGCGCCGCCAGCCCGCCAGCCCCGGTTTTTATGGCACCGGCCCCCATGCTCGCAAAGCCCTGCACCACTTTGCCGGCGGCGGCGACCACACCCGCGGCGAGTGCCCATTTGGCGGCCTCGCGAAGATCATCGACGCCGGATTGCAGCAGGTTGAAGCGTGTCTCCCGTTCGGCGGCGCGGACTTCCGCGGCGGACTTGCGCGTTTCGCGGCTCACCTCATGCATAAGACTCAGCATTGCAGTCACATCGGTGTGCAGGTTTGCGGTGAGCGCATTGATGCGCGCGTTGGTTTGTGTGGTATCAGCGCCACTCGGGGGGCGAGGGCTGGGCAGGCCGTCGAGGTCACGGGGCTTGGGTGCCGGAGGGGCAGGCACACCAGCGTCTCCGGCGACCGCCGTTTTTCCGCCGGCGGTAGACTCGGCGGCTTCCGGCGTGTAGCCAAGCGGCAGGGGGGGATGTTGTTGCGCATTGATGGGTGTGTTGGACATGCTTGTGATCTCCTGCATGAGGATCTTGGCGAGGGACGGGGATCTAGCTGGGCACTCCTGGGCCGTGCAGGCTGGGCTGAGCAGGCTGGGCTGAGTCAGCTGGGGCCGGGCCCTCGGCATTGGCCACCCGGGCAGCCTGACCAGGGCAGGCGCCGACCGGCGTCATTGTTGCAGGCGTTGCACCAGTAACTGCGCCTGCTCACGCACGGTGGTGGCGGTGCTCGCCGCCGCAGGTGAGAACTGGGTCTCCGCAACGGACGCCTGCTCAGTCACGGCGAGCAGATGCTCCAGGTAGTCGCGGGCCTGCCCGGTGGCGCCGGCCGTGATCAGGCACTGCGCCGCCTTCAGGGCATCGTCCAGATCCGGATCATCGCTGGTGAGTGCCATGTCAAAGGCCTCGAAGGCGCCCGGCAGATCACCGCGCTCACGTCGGCACAGCCCCAGGCCACGCCAGCCGCGGGCCGCCCGATGCTGATAGAAGCACAGACAGCGAAACAGCGGCTCGGCCTGATGCCACTGTGCCCGCCCAGCGAGCTGGTAGGCGAGGGTGTAAATGCGTTCGAGATCGGCGTCCGTGAGCCCGCGCAGGGCACCGAGATTGCCGCCGGCCTGCGCGAGCCCGGTGGCGAAGGCGGCGAGATCGGTGTTTGCGAACGCGTCGATCTGATCGCGGGTGATGGCGTCGGCGGTCATGGGGCGTCCTTTGAGTGGGTCTTGTGGCGGTAGCCGGGGCGTGGCGGCGAAGACCTCAGCGCATGTTTGCGATGATGCCGTCGAGTGTCTTGCCGAGCTTTTGAATGGTATTGGTCATGAGCTGGAAGGCTTGATCGCGCTTCTGCATCAGGCCCTGCATGCGGATCATGTCCAGTTGCGATTGGCTGTTGAGCGCGTCTTTATATGCCTTCAGTCGGGTGATGTTGGTATCCCAGGCTTCCTTGCTGTTATCTTTGTGGAGCTCCAAGCCAATTTTTTTGCAATAATTAACCAGTTCAGCAGGGGCATGCTTCTGAGAATTTTTGCAGTCTTGCATCTGCGCCATCATATCTCTAGCCTCGCGCAGACGAGCAGTGGTCTGCTTGATTTCGTTCCCTTGAGCGGCGAGCTGTGCTTCCAGATTATTGGCCCGTTCCGCTTGCAGGGTCATGATCAGGGTTTGCAGATCCAGGGTGCTGCCGTCCATTGCGAAGCGGTCACTGCCCAGGGATTCGACGCCTGACGTGGCGGATGATTGCACTGTTGTCATCACGTTCTCCGAATGCTGGTTATTGTTCTTCACCGGCGTGGAATGCCGAAGCAGGTCTTTTTGCCACGACGGCATGCGGTCCTGGTCCGGCGTCCAAACGACCGGTTCCTTTGGCGCGTAATCGTTCGTTCGATAGTTTGCGGTGTGGGAATCTGGGATCTTGGCTGTCATCACCTGCTCCGAATACGTGGTGGGATGGTGCCGCGTCACGGTCATGGCATCTCAGCCGTCGGGGCTTGTGGGCGGCGGTTGGCTCGCACGGGCTCGGCGTCACACGCTGAGATGGCCGGGTCGGGGTGCACGCCGCTGTTGCGGACGCGGGCGATGCTGCTCGACGGCGGCCTCGAGATCACGCGCGATCTCCGCTTCCATCGCGGCGAGCTCCGCGTCGATCTGCTGGCGTTGTTCGGGCGTGCGGCGCGCACTGGTGAGAAATTGCCGGGGCGCGTCGCGGGGGATACCGTGCTCGGCGTAGAACGCCTCGGTCTCGGCGAGGGCGGCCTGCCCGCGCTCGAGGAGCTGCTCCATCTGGGCGCACAGGCGATCGGAAAGCTCGAGTGTCTGTTGTAGCTCGTCGTCGGTCATTGCATTGGGCCTCCGGGCTTGGTTCTGGGCACGCGGTGGGCACACCGGGGCGCGGGCAACCGGCACGGCGCACCCGCTCGGTGGTGTTGGGCTCGATGGGCTGGCGCCGCCGTGTCGTCCCTCCCTAATACCTTAGTGCCTTGCTCAGGATAAGGCTACGCCAGGATTGGCGCGCATACTTTGCAGAGCGTCTACATTACTTGTCTGTGCGTCCATGGCATTCGAAGGATGCCGGCGCGCCGGGCAGGCCCTTGGGTGGGCGTCGACGGTTGCGGGGTTGCAGGCCTTGGGGAGGTCGGCGGGCGGGGAGATGTTAGCGGCGGCGGGGCCGCTCGGCCGGGGCGTCGGCCTGCGGGCCCCGGCCGTCGGCGCTCAGGCCTCAGCAGCCCTTGTCATCGCGCGCACCAGACGCTGCGCCGGCGCCGTCGGTGCCCAGCCCGCCGAAGGCTGTCCGGCGTGGCGCTCTACGCCGGATCTGTGGCCCCGGGCTGCATCGTCAGTCATCACTCGAGCGCTGGAAGGCATCCGCCAGCTGCTTTTGGATGTGGGCGGGCACCGCTTCGTAGTGGCTGAGCTCGATGGTATAGCTGCCTTCGCCGCCGGTGATGGACTTGAGCCGGGACTCGTAGCCTTCCAGCTCAGCGAGCGGCACCTCGCCGTCGATGATGATGCGCCCGCGGCTCTTGGACTCGCTGCCCTGGATGCGCCCGCGACGGCCGGAGAGATCGCCGGCGAGGTCGCCCATGTGGCTGTCCGAGGCGGTGATGCGGATCTTGACGATGGGCTCCAGGACGGCGGGCCTGGCTTTCTCGACGGCATCCAGGAAGGCCTTCTTGCCGGCGGTGGCGAAGGCGATGTCCTTGGAGTCCACCGGGTGGGACTTGCCGTCGTAGACCGCCACGCGCACGTCCTGTATGGGATAGCCGGCGATGGCGCCTTCCTCCAGCACCTGGCGCACGCCCTTCTCGATGGAGGGGATGAACTGGTTGGGGATGCAGCCGCCGACGGTCTCATCGACGAACTCGAAGCCCGCGCCCTGCTCGCGCGGCTCGATGCGCAGATACACCTCGCCGAACTGCCCCGCGCCGCCGGTCTGCTTCTTGTGCCTGTGATGGCCCTCGGCCTTGGCGGTGATGGTTTCCCGGTAGGGGATGCTCGGCGGCTTGGTCTCGATGTCGACGTGGAACTGCTCTGACAGGCGGCGCATCAGCACTTTCAGATGCAGCTCGCCGAGGCCGCGCATGACGGTCTCGTTGGCGGCGGCATTGTGCTCGACATGGAAGCAGGGGTCTTCGGACTCGAGCTTGTGCAGCGCGTCGGTGAGCTTCTGCTCATCACCGCGCTTGGCGACGTTCACCGCCAGGCCGAACAGCGGCAGGGGGCACTCGATGCTGGTGAGATGGTAGTGGTCCTCGTCGTGCGAGTCGTGCAGCACGGCATCGAAATGGATGTCGTCCACCCGGGTGACGGCGAGGATGTCGCCGGGCACGCCCGCGTCCACCTCGATGAGGTCGTTGCCGTGCATGCGGTAGAGGTGGGTCACCTTGAAGGGCTTGCGTGCATCGCCGATGTAGAGCTGGCTGTTGGTGGCGATACGCCCCTGATGGATGCGGAAGATGCTGATCTTGCCCCGAAACGGGTCATTGATCACCTTGAACACATGCGCGACGGCGTGCTGATCCGGCTCCGGCACGACGCTCACCGGCCGCTGGTTGGCGCCTTCGCCCTTCATGAAGGGCGGCGGGTTGCCTTCGGCGGGGTTCGGCATGAGCCGCACCAGGATTTCCAGCAGCTCTGGCATGCCGGCGCCGGTTTCGGCGGAGCAGAAGCAGATGGGCACCAGGTGCGCCTCGCGCAGGGCCGCCTCGAAGGCGTCGTGCAGTTGCTCGGGCTTCAGCGCCTGGCCCTGCTCCAGGTAGCGCTCCATCAGGTCTTCGTCGACTTCCACCACCTGGTCGATGATCTGGCTATGGGCCGCTTCCACACTGGAGAAGTCGGCGCCGTCACCGGCCGGATTGAAGAAGCAGTCGATGACGCGCTTGCCCCCGTCCGCCGGCAGGTTGATGGGCAGACATTCGGCGCCGAAGGCCTCGCGGATCTGCGCCGTGAGCGCCTGCGCATCGACGCCGTCCGCGTCGATGCGATTGACGATGAACAGGCGGCAGTGGTTGCGCTTGTCTGCGGCTTTCCACATGCGCTGGGTGAGCGGCTCGATGCCGTTCTCGGCATTGACCACGATGGCCGTGGTCTCCACCGCGCTCAGCACCGAGAGGGCGCGGCCGAGGAAGTCCGGATACCCCGGGGTGTCCAGCAGGTTGATGTGCTTGCCGTGGGTGGTGAAGCCGGTGATGCCGACGTCCAGCGAGTGCTTGAGCGTCTTTTCCATGTCGTCCCAGTCGCAGACCGCGGTGCCCTTGTCCACGCTGCCCGGCTCCTTGATGGCCCCGGCGGCGGCGAGCAGCGCCTCCACCAGCGTGGTCTTGCCGGCGCCGGCATGGCCGACGAGGGCGACGTTGCGGACGTCCTCCGCGTTGTATTCGGACATGGATTGACCCTTGATCGTTGAGCGGTTTTCAGGGAAGGCGATGGGCGTTGTCCTGCACAGGAGCCAACGCAGGGCGAGTATATCGTAACGGTCCCGTCACGCGGGGCAGCCCACCGGGGCGAATCGGCACAGGTCGTGCTTTGCGTCAAGTCGCGCTGTAGCATGGGCGCTGCGCTCGGCGGCGGCTCGCCGCGGCGCACCCCCCTGCGTGGTCACCGAGGAGCCCATCGATGTTCGACGCCATCACCTGGATCGCCGTCGCCTTTGCCGCCGGTGTGGTCGCCAAGCACACGGGGCTGCCGCCCCTGGTGGGCTATCTGGTGGCCGGATTCGTGCTCAATGCCCTGGGTGCGCAAGAAGACCCGGTCATCGACACCCTCTCGGAGCTCGGCGTCACACTGCTGCTGTTCACCATCGGGCTCAAGCTCAAGCTGAAGAGCCTCGCGGCACCGCAGGTGTGGGGCGTCGCGTCACTGCATATGGTGGCGGTGGTGGCGGTGTTCGCGCCGCTGCTGCTCGCCCTCGGCCATCTGGGCCTGCCGTACCTGGCCGGCGTGGACTATGGCCCGGCGCTGGTGCTGGCCTTCGCGCTCAGCTTCTCGAGCACCGTCTTCGCGGTGAAGGTGCTGGAGGAGAAGGGAGAAATGGGCTCGCTCTACGGCACCATCGCCATCGGTATCCTGATCATGCAGGATCTGGCGGCGGTGGTCTTCCTGGTTTTCTCCGCCGGTAAGGTGCCGAGCCTGTGGGCGCTGTTGCTGCTCGGACTGCTGTTGGCGCGCCCTCTGGTGCATTGGCTGCTGGAGCGGGCCGGGCATGGTGAGCTGCTGCTGCTGTTCGGCCTGACGCTGGGTCTGGGTGGCGCCGAGGTGTTCGAGCTCGTCGATGTGAAGGGCGATTTGGGGGCCTTGTTGCTGGGGGTGATGGTGGCGTCGCACCCCAAATCCGGCGAGCTCGCCGATGTGCTGCTCGGGCTCAAAGATCTCTTCCTGGTGGGATTCTTCCTCAGCATCGGGCTGGCGGTGACGCCGAGTCTGGAGATGGTGCCGGTGGTGATCCTGTTGCTGCTGCTCTTGCCGCTGAAGGGCTTTCTCTTCGAGCAGCTGATGCTCGCCTTGCGGTTGCGGGCACGCACTGCGCTCCTGGGCGCACTCGCCTTATTCAACTACAGCGAGTTCGGACTCATCGTCGCCGCCATCGCCGCCAAGAACGGCTGGCTGTCACCGGACTGGCTGGCCATCATCGCCATCACCCTGGCCCTGTCCTTTGTGCTCGCCTCGCCGCTCAACAGCCAGTCGCATGTGATCTATGAGCTCTTCAGTGGTCGTCTGCGCCGCCAGGAGCGCAAGCGTCGCATCACCGCTGAGCTGGAGATCGACCCCGGGGATGCCAACGCGATGATCGTCGGCATGGGGCGCATCGGCGGCGGCGCCTACGATTTCCTGGTGCGGGAGCGGGGCCTGCGTCCGGTGGGCGTCGACGCCGATCCGGACGGCGTCGCCAGGCAGAAAGCCGGCGGTCGCAACGTGGTGCAGGGCTCGGCGACGGACGCGGACTTCTGGCATCGGCTGCATCTCGACGACGGCCACATCAAGTTGGTGCTGCTGGCCATGCCGAAGGCGTCCGAGAATGTGTTCGCCGCGGAGCATTTGCTCAAGGAGGGCTTTGCGGGGACCATTGGCGCCATCGCGAAATTTCCCGACGATGAGGCGGCATTGCGCGCCGCTGGTGTGCATCAGGTGTTCAATCTGTACGCCGAAGCCGGGGCGGGGCTGGCGCAGCATGTGTGCTCGGAGGCCATGCTCGCGCCGACAGCGCCGGGCGGCATTGACACGCAACCGCAGCGGTGATTGCATACACGTAGATAACGGGCCGCATCACCCGCATGGCACACAGCTGCCATTGTTGCGGGCAAAAAAAAGCGGCCGGGGTTGGCCGCTAAAGGACGCACAGCTAGGGATCGATGGTCAGATCGCTGAGCCCATTGGCTGACTGCCCGCGATAGCCGCAGTGGCATTTACCAACGGTTGCTCTCGACAGGGGGGTTGAGCGTGCTGTTATGACCGATGGGCAAACGACCGACGGGCAAGCGATGTCGAGGTGAAAAGCGATTTCATGCAGGCACACCGCGAGCGGCTTTTGGATGACGGATGTTGCGATCACTGGTGCGCATTGATGCCGTTGCAGATAGCTGCGTCTTCACCGTATTGACCAATGCCAATAGATTAGCCGCAGTGCTTGGAGTTCGTGAACCCTGCTCGTCGGTCTCGACGCTACGTCCGTCGGTACCAGCGGGCGACTATGAGACCTGCCGGGCGCCGGTGCCCGAGCCCGATACCTGATCCCCGCGCCCGAGCCCGATGCCCGAACGGCGCAGCGAGCGATTGGCCCGGCGGTGAGTCGACGCGTGGGTCTCAGGACGGCCCCGCGGGCGGCCGCGGCCGGGCGTGTGGGGCCGCGCCTGCGCGCGGGAGTGGCTGCCCGACGGGCGGGCGCGGCCGCAGTGGCGGATCGCGGGTGTTAGCATGCCCACCCACGGCGGCGGTCTTACCAGCGCGCTCGCCCGAGGAAGAGTCGTGGCGGCACCCGGTGTCGCCGCGCAGCCACACAATCATCGCCAGCCGCCGCTCGGGCGGCACAGCATATGAGGGCTAGCATGTTCAAGCAGATCAAGGAGATGGTGGAAGAACTGTTCGGCATGGGGCCCAAGAAAAGACCCCGGGCCCAGACGCCGCCTTCGCAGCCCGCGGCGGCGGCCCCCACTCAGGATGCTGCGGCCGAGTCGGTGCCCAACACGGTGCCCAACGAAGCCCAAGGCCCGACCCCCAGCCCTACGGAAACTCCGGCCCAGAGCGGCATCCCGACGAAGGCGCCGGCCAAGAAGGCGACGGCCAAAAAGGCCGCCAGCAAACCAGCGGCGGCGAAGAAGACGGCCCGCAAGAAGGCGACTGGCCGCACGGCAACCAAGCAAGGAGCGGCGACGCAGGGCGGCTCCAGAAAGACCGCCGCGAAGAAAGCGGTGGCGAAGACGGCCACACCCAAGGGCGACGAGGCCGACGCCTGAGCCGGCCGCGTCCGCGGCACCACCGCCTGCCCTGCGTCGTTGACGAGGCGGTCGCTGTGTCCCCGTGCTAGGCGGCCAGCGCCTGCGGCTCGTGGGCGAGGCAGCCCTTGGGGCAAACCCGCGAGCAGGACTCGCAGCCGATGCAATCCATGGCGTTTTTCAGGTTCATGACCATCCCGGGCGCTTCGTCGAAGTCGTCGTCGAGGTCGTCGTCCTCATCGAGCTCGAGGTCGTCGCGATCGATCAGCTCGAAGACATCCCGCGGGCAGACCTTGAAACAGCGTCCGCAACCGATGCAGATGGTCTGATTGAGGGCGACGACGAAGGCCGGCGTCCATTCGACGCCGCCGCGGGTCAGGCCGGTGATGGTGCTCATGTCGGTCTCCGGTGATGGGCTTGAGCGGCGTGGCTCGGGTCGGGCCGGCGGCGCCGCAAGGGGTGGGTCTCAGCGTGTTGCTTGCGCGGCCTCGAGTGTGGCGGTGGCCTCTGCCCAGGCCTGGCAGGCCTCATAGGCCGCCTGTGTCGTGGACGGGAGCTCTTCGTAGGCCGCCGGCAGGCGGTCTTCCACCAAGTCGTGGAGCGCGCTGGCGCGCTCGTTGGCGATGCGCTTGGCCTTCTTCACGGCCTTCTCCAGGGCTTTCAGATCGGTGTCGTTCATTGTTGCTGTGCTCCGGGGGCTGGGAGGTTGGGACTGGGGGCTGGGGGCTGGGGGCGAGGAAGGCTGGATCGTGGACCATCCATGCTCGACACGCGCCCCCCGAGGCTCGAACCCGATGGCCTACAACCCGGCCACCTCCGAATGCTCGCCCACCAGGCCGAGCGCTACCGACAGGTACTTGTCCGCCTCGTCCTTCATCTTGCCGAGGCTCGGGAAGCCGAAGCGGTGCACGTCGCGGAGGCTGCGGTCGAGCACCACCAGCTTGCCGACGGTGATGAGCACGCGGCCGAAGCCCTCATGGGTCAGGTTCACCAGCGGCACGGCCATGCGGCCGCATTCCTGCTCGATGAGCGTGGCGATGGCGTTGTAGAAGACCTTGATGCGGGCGATGACGATCTCGTCCGGATCGCCCACGATGGGTAGCTCACGCTTTTCTTCCTTGGTGAGCACGAAGGGCTCGAGGATCTCCGCCGCGGACTGCGCGTCGGTGCTGCCGTAGACGTCGATGGCGCGCATCTGGCGCACCATCTCCTGGCCAAAGGCGGTGGCGAGCACCGGGTCGTCTGCGGCGATTTTCGGGGCGGCTGTCGTAGTCATGGCGCTGTTGGCTCTCCTGTCGGTGTGTGTTGCACGGGGCCTGTTGGTTGGCTGGGGGGGCGGCCTGCGCAAGTGCGGCGAGCGTCATCGCCGAGCGCGTGCGGTGCGGCGGCTGTTGCGTTGTGCCGTTGCGCCGTCGCGCCCTGCGCACCTGCGCGTTGCCGTCAATCACCCCGCCACCGTCGGATGGGGCGGCTCGATGGTGACGTGACCGGCGCATGCCACACGGCGCAGCAGCAAGGGCCGAAAGCGTGCCCGCGCGCCGCCGCCGCCGGTGATGAGACCGGCGAGCCAGAGCCCGGCGAGCAGGCCGCCGAAACCGCTGGCGGCGCCGGCCATGTCGCCCAGGCCCGCGGCATCGGCACCGCCGGCGGCGCCGACCAGCGCCAGCAGCGGCAGCAGATAGGCGCTCAGCGAGGCGCGCACCAACAGCGGGCTGCGAATGCCGATGACCACGCGCTCGCCGGCGGCGAGTCCCAGGTGGTCGACGACCCGCAGCCGGGTGGCGCTGCCCTGGCCGAACAGCTTGGCGACGGTAGCGGTCCCGCAACTGCTGCCATGTCCGCAGCCCGAGCAGCTGCTCCGCCGCGGCACCTCCACCAGCGCGGCACCGTCAGCGACGGCGATCACGGATGCGTCTTGTTCAATCACGATCGAGCCCCCCCAGTGAACGGCTCCGCAGGCAGCGGCCGATGGCACCTGCGCCACGCCATGACCCCCGGCGGTATCAACCAATAACCAATAGCCAACCCCCTCACTCCGTCCACCCCTCCGCCTCCATCGCCTCGAACCGATCGGCCCGGCGCGGCGCACGGCGCTCCAGGGCCCGGGCGAGCCAGGCGCTCGGCCCCTCACGGAGCTCGCGCCGCAGGCCCCGCAGCAGGTCGCTGATGGCGGTGTCCGCGGGGACCTTGATGGGCTGGATACCGCGGGTCTTGAGCTGGCCAATGGCGGCGGCGCCCACCGCCTGGCAGTACACGGCCACACAGTCGCCGAGGGCGTCGATCTTGGCGGCGAGCTTGTCTTCGTTGCCGTCCATGTCGAGCCGGCCGAACTGGGCCGCCTCCAACAGCTCGGCTTGGTGGGCATCGACGCGGTAGATGACGAAGCCCGCGGCGGCGCCGAAGTGCTGGTCCACGTGCTTGCGGTCGGCGCTGGCGAAGGCCACGCAGACCTGTGCGTGCGTCTGGTCCGCCGCGGCGCCCGCCGCGCCGGGCGTGGTTCCGCCGTCGATGAGCCTGAGCTTGCGTTCGAAGGTCATGGTCGTCTTCCGCGGTGGCGATGATCGAAGGGCGGCGTCGGCGGGGTGGGCCGCTAGGCGGCGTTGCGCTCCGCCGCCGGCCATTGCTTGAGGCTGGAACGATAGGCGGGGATCACGCCTTTGTGCCGGCCGAGCAGGATATTGGCGAGCTCGAACAGGGTTGCGCGTGTGCCCGTGTAGCCGATCCACTGGCGTTGGTAGCCGCCGAGGATGTCGAACTGCGGGAAGCCGGCGCGCAGCAGCGGGATGCCCAGGCGCTCGGCGGTGTGCACGCCGTGGCTGTTGGTGATGAGCACCTCGGCGCCGCCGGCGCGGGCGCGCTGCTCCAGGTCTTCGAGATCGCCGATCTTCACCGTGGCCGCCGCGACGTGCTTCAGCGCCGGGGCGTTGGTGGGCGCCACGGCAGCGCAGGTTTCCGCGCCCATGGCGGCCAGCAGCTGGGTCAGCGCCGCCAGCAGGTCGCCGTCGGCGGCCACGGCAAAGCGCGCCTGCCCGAGGGAGAAGTGGGCGTCCAGCATGGCATCCTGGAGCTGACTGCGCTGGCGGGCGATGCGCTCGGGCACCGGCTCGGCGCTGATGGCCGCCAGCGTGGTGATGAAGGCGTCCATGGCCTCGAGTCCCATGAGATGCGGAAAGCGGTGGTCGGGCACACCAGTGCGGGCGGCCAGCGCATCGGCGGCGCCATCGAGGGACTTGCCGATGACCAGGGTCGCCGCCGCGTCACCCAGGTGCGCAAGCTCGTCGAGTCGTGTTCCGCCGATGGTGAGCGCGCTGTAGTCGGTGTCCGCCAGGTGCCCATCCAGGGAGTCAGACAGGTCCGGCAGCAACATCGGGCGCAGCCGGAAGCGCTCCAGCAGATCTTTGATGTGCTCGAGGTCACCCACCGTCAGGTGTGCGCCGGCGAGCACGTTCACCTGCCGCCGGCGGCGCCCGGGCCGGGTGCCGGCGATGCTGGCCTTGGGCACCAGGCGTTCGATCATGGCCTTGAGGGCGGCGTTGAAGCCGGACTCCAGGCTGCCGCTGTAGTCGGGCGTGCTGACCGGCACCACGGCGATATGATCGTATTCCGGGTGCTTGGCCCGGAACATGGCCACGGCGCGCTCGATGTCGGCGCCCTGGGTCTCGGTGAGACCGGTGGTGGGCAGGCCGATGAGGGCCGGCGCATGCTTGGTGGCG
Organism: uncultured Thiohalocapsa sp.; assembly: GCF_913062725.1. Taxonomy (GTDB): domain Bacteria; phylum Pseudomonadota; class Gammaproteobacteria; order Chromatiales; family Chromatiaceae; genus Thiohalocapsa. The sequence continues at coordinate 15,084 of NZ_CAJXWY010000015.1, read as the reverse complement.
ATGGTGGCGAGCCCCGCCACCACGGCATCGTCGCTGCCCATGATGGTGCTGACCTGGTCCAGCGCCGTGGTCTGCATCGGCATGGGCTCGCGGAAGTGCTGGATGAAGAAGATCTTGCCGAAGGCGGTGCAGCCCTGGCTGCCGTGCAGCATGGGCAGGCAGCGGTCCATGCCGAGGAAGGCCAGGGTGGCGCCCAGGGTCGCGCTGGCCTTCAGCGGGCTCACCGCCAACGCCTTGTGACGCTTGACGATCTCGGGGGGCTGGACGGTCGTCTCAGGCATGGCTGGCGGCCTCGTGCTCGGCGGTTGGCCGCGCGCTCGACGGCGCCGCAGCGGGCGCCTGCGCGGTGTCCGGGGCGCCCGCGGGCAGCGCCCAGGGCGGCGCGCTGCGCACGGCGGCCCAGATGGGGCTCTCCAGGGTCACGCAGAGCTGACGTGCCAGCTCCAGCATGCCGGCGTAGCCGGCGTAGCCGAATTCGCGCTCCTGGTTGATGTCCAGGAACGGAATACGCGCCTTGAGGGCGGTGTACATGTTGCGCCCGCCGGCGATCATCACGTCGGCGTCATGGCGCTTGTACAAGTCCAGCAGCGCGCGCGGGTTGCCGTCTTCGATCATGGGCGCGTCCTCGCCCATGAGGGCGCGGATGCGTGCCTTGTCGTCTTCGGTGGACTTCTTGGTGCCGGTGGCCACCACGGTCAGCCCCAGATCCTGCAGGGCCGAGACGATGGACCAGGACTTGACGCCGCCGGTGTAGAGCAGGGCGCGCTTGCCCGCCAGGCGCTCGCGCCAGGGGGCCAGGGCCGCCCGCAGACGCGCCTCCTCGCGGGCGATGAGCGCCTCGGTGCGGGCGCCGAGCGCCGGGTCGTCGATGCGCCGGGCGAAGTCGCGCAGGGCCTGGGACATGTCGGCGACGCCGTAGAAGCTGCCCTCGAACCAGGGAGTGCCATAGCGCTCCTGCAGCTGGCGGGCGACGTTGATCATGGCCTTGGAGCAGACCATCATGTTGACGTCCGCGCGGTGCATGGTTTGCACCTCGCGGAAGCGGGCATCGCCGGAGAGGGTGCACAGCACCCGCAGCCCCAGCTCATCGAGCAGCGGCAGCACGTGCCAGAGCTCGCCGGCGATGTTGTACTCGCCGATGAGATTGACGTTGTGCACCGTGAAGCCGTCGCCCTCGACGCCCGCCGGCACCGGGTCCGGCTCGCGGCCGCCGCACACCTGCTTCACCATGGTCTCGCCGGCGATGCGGTTGCCGAGGTTCTTGGTGCCGTAGAAGCCGGCGGCGTCCACCGGGATCACCGGCGTGCCCCAGCGCTCGGCCGCCGCCTTGCACACGGCGCCGATGTCGTCGCCGATGAGCGCCGGCACGCAGGTGTTGTAGACGAACACCGCCGCCGGCTGGTAAGTCTCGATGGCCTGCTTGATGCCGTGAAAGAGCCGCTTCTCGCCGCGGCCCATGATCACGTCCTGCTCGGTGAGGTCCGTGGTCATGCCGAGCTTGAACAGCTCAGGGCCGGTGGAGCGGGTGCCGCGATTGTCCCAGGCGCTGCCGGCGCAGGCGATGGACCCGTGCACGATGTGCGCCACGTCGACGATGGGCAGCAGTGCGATCTGCGCGCCGTCGAAGGCGCAGCCGCCGGCGGTGGCCCCGGGCTTGGGCTTGGCGCAGCCGGACTTGGCCTTCTGGTTGTGCTCGCAGGCCGGCTCGTCTAAGAGCGCGGCGATGTCTTTCTGCTTCATGCTCGGTCCTGCGCAAGGGTGTCGGCGGGGATGAAGCAGAAGCCATGCCAGCGCGCGGGCAGTCGTCGTCGCCGCCGCCCGATGTGCACTAAGTCCTTGTTTTGGAAATTTTGGATGGCCCGGCTAACCGCCTCTGCCGGCCTGCGCGGGTGTTGTCAGGAAATCGACAAGCTGCAGTGCGTGAGGGGTTTGGCACAGGCCCGAGGCCAACGGCAGCCGTGGCCGACGACGGCCGTGGCAGGGTTGCGCGGGCGGGCAGTGCGCCGTGTCGGCTTGGCACCGGGATTGCTAACGGCCTTGAGACCGGGAGTGCCCATCCCCGGCGCCGGGGTTGCTGACCAGCCTCGGATGAACCTCGACCCGATAACGACGGAAGCCCCGCCCATGCCGATCTCCCTTTCCGACCTCGCCCAAGCCGTGCAGCGCGGCGATCTGGTGCCCTACCTCGGCCCCGGTGTGCTCGCCGACGTGCGCGACGGCGCATCCGGCGAGCCCATGCCGGCGCTGAGCGATGACCTGATCCTGGCCATGAACCAGGGGCGGCCCATGGCACCGCGGCTCATGTGGGAGTTCCCGCGCGCGGCCATGGACGTGGAGCTGAAGCGCGGACGCAGCGCCGTCAATCGCTTCCTGGACCAGCTCTACGGGCAGCGCGACTGGACGCGGGCCGCGCTGCACGACTGGCTCGCCGCCATGGCGCCGCCCTACGTCATCGACATCAACCGCGATACCCAGCTCCAGGATTCTTACGCCGGGCGCCCGCACACGCTCATCCGGGGCATCGCCCGCGTGGGCGGCACGGACTATCGGTTCAAGCTGCACACCTACGACGGTGAGGCGTACCGGGAGGCGAGCCAGGCCAGCGTGGACCCGCGGCTGCCGATCCTGTTCAAGCCGCTGGGCAGCCCGCGTCCCGATGCCACATACATCGCCTCCGATGCCGACTTCGTGGACTACATCACCGAGCTCATGGGGGGGTTCGGGCTGCCCGAGTTCCTGAAGCGGTATCGGGTGGGCCGGCAGTATCTCTTCCTCGGCATGCGCTTCACCCGCGACACCGAGCGCATGGTGATGGCGGACGTGGTCTACGGCGCCGGCGAGCCCGCAGGCTATGCACTGATTCCTGAGCCCACCGAGAAGGAATTGCGCTTTTGCGCCAACAAGGGCATCGAGGTCATCGAAGCGGACTCGAGAGACCTGCTTGCGGCGACGGGCGGTGTCGACGAAGCGTTGGTACCGTCGGTCTATGAAGTCGGCTGCTGAGCCACAGCGGCGCAGAGATCCTCAATACACGGCGATGCGGACAGCGCAAAGGCGCTCCCGGTTGCCGCCTGCGCCGGCGGCGGGCGGGCAGTTCTGCGGCATGCCGTGCATGCGTCGGTCACGGCCGGTGGGTACGGTCGGTCCCCGAGCCCGGTATCCGTCCGGATGCCAGTCCGGGCCAGGGCGCTGAACGCCTGCGGGCGCCGCCGTATGGAACGGCCTCGGGCCGCGGTGGACGCTGGCAATGGCCGACGGATGTGGCGCTTCACACGGGTCCTCAGCGCTCGGATTCACGACGCAGTCTGGGAGTTTCGTTGCCGCCGCCGGAGCGGATAGACCGCGTGCCTGGGCACGAACGCCCGTTCCCCGGGCATAAGCAAGCGGTAGTCCTTGAGTGTCGTAGTTTCGATCGCCTCGATGCGATACCACCACAGTAAACGACCGACGATCTTGACGGTGTATTCATTCGTCCCGTACCACGACCGCAGAATGAGTCTGCCGAGCTCTGCGTCCGTTGAGCTGCTGCTCATCGATTGAACCTCGCGAATCTCAAAACATGGTTTGTACCCGACAGCATGGAAAGACTCCGGACATGCTGTCGCAAGCCCCCATCTCCGTGGGGTTAGGCTACCCAGGGGATGACGCGCATGCTTTGCAGAGCGTCTACGATACTTGTCTGTGCGTCTACGGCCTTTTCAGGATGCCGGTGCGCGACCTGATCCCGGGCTTTGTCCCCGACGCCTGGCCGCACCGGCTCGACGACAGCACGCTGGAGAAGGTCTCCAACGCCTGGCCGCCGCCATCATCGGCTGCGGGCACCCGCGCGAAGACCGCGACCTGCTGCGCCGGCCCGTTGAACATCCACTGCCGCCGCCCCGATATGCCCATCGGGCGCGACGACATGCGCTGCCCGCCGCCAGGAGTCCTCGCGTGAACCAGACCGTATTCATCCCGCTCGCTGTCGCCGTGCTGACCGTGTCCGACAGCCGTACCGAAGCCGACGACAAATCCGGCCAGTTCCTACACGATGCGCTCAGCCGGGCAGGCCACAGCGTCGTCGCCAAGGACATCGTCATCGATGATGTCTACCAACTGCGCGCGGTCGTTTCGCGCTGGATCGCCGATCCCGGTGTGCGCGTCATCATCAGCACCGGCGGCACCGGCATCACCGGCCGTGACAGCACCCCGGAGGCGATGCGGCCGCTGTTCGACAAGGAGATCGCGGGCTTCAGCGAGCTGTTTCGGCAAGTGTCCTACGAGGAGATCGGGGCCAGCACCATCCAGTCGCGCTGCCTCGCCGGCCTCGCCAATGGCACCCTGATCTTTTGCCTGCCGGGCTCGAGCGGCGCCTGCCGCACCGCCTGGAACAAGATCCTTGAGCCGCAACTCGACAGCCGCACCAAGCCCTGCAACTTCGCGCAACTGATCGAGCGCTTCGGCGAGCGCTGAGCGGCCCCGCCACCGGCCCTCAGAGGCGGAACCCGAGCACGCGCAGATCGTCCCTGGTGTGCGCTTCGGCGAGCAGCCCGAGCAGGTGCGCCACCGCCGGTCGCTGCATGCGATCCTGCGGCAGTACCAGGTCGTAATGCTCTTCCCTAAGCGGCAGAAAGCCGAGTCCGTACAGGCGTGCGACCGTGTCGATGGCGACCCCCCAATCGGCGCGGCGATTGGCGACGGCGCTCGCGACCGCGTTGTGCGACTTGCTCTGGATGGCATAGCCGGCCGGCCGCGCCGAACCGAGCAGGTCGTCGATGAGGATGCGCGTGCCACTGCCGAGGTTGCGGTTGATCATGACGCAATCGGCGTCGGCGAGCGCCCGGGCAACCGCCTCGGAGGCGTCCCGGCAGGCGCCGAAACGGGGGTCGTCGAGGCGGAAGACCAGGCCTTGCAGGCGCCGATAGCCGGTCACCAGCGTCATGCCCGGACCGAGGTAGTCCTGGTTGTAGCGTCCCGTCTGCGGGTGGAGCAGATGGCAGCCGGCGAGATCGCACTCGCCGCGCCGCACCGCCGAGAGCCCGCCCTGGCTGCCGACGTGCAGTGATTTGGTGGTGAAGCCGGCGCGCTGCAGCCGTCCGAGCAGGTAGTCGAGGCCGACGCAATGGCTGCCGATGGTGACCAGATCGGCCGGCTGCAGGCGCTCGGTGATGAGTTGCACGCGAACCGGCGTACCGGCGGCGACGACTTCGGTCTGTGCCGGAATGATGATGAAGCCGTCGGCATGACTGAAGGCGGTCACCGCCCCCGAGCCCTTGCCGGTCGGATAGGCGGCCAGACCTTGTGCGCCTGGCATCAGACCGACCAGCAGGAACTCGGTGCGCCCACGCTCGGAGTCGGCCCGGGTCGCGAGCGTCGCCGACACGCTGGCGCCATCGGCGCCCGCGGTCGGTTCGCCGCTCCCGGTCGCGATGGCCGACGGCTGGAGCGGCTCCTGTCGCCCGGGTGCGAACGCCGTCCCCTCTCCCGGCACGCCGGATGCGTCCGGCGGCGACGACGGGAGCAGGCCGGCGCCGCCGGCGGCGCCGACCAGGCGCGCCAGCACGGGGGCGACGAAGCGGTGGAAGGTGAAGATGGCGGAGGTCGGAAATCCTGGCAGGATGACGACCGCTTTGCCAGCAGTGGCGGCCAGGCACAGCGGCTTGCCGGGTTTGATGGCGACGCCGTGGACGACGATGCCGGGATCGGTCAGTCGGGCGATGACCTCGTAGGAGAGGTCGCCGGCACCCTTCGACGTACCGCCGGACAATAACACGGCGTCGTATTCGAGCGCGGACGCGAGCACGCCTTCCAGCGCCTCGCGATCGTCACCGACGGCGCCGAGGCGGATCGGCTCGCAGCCCAACTCCTCGACCGCGGCCGCGAGAATCGCGCCATTGGAGTCGTAGACACCGCCGGCGCGCGGCGGCATACCCGGCGCCAGGATCTCGTCGCCGGTCGAGATGATGGCGACCCGGGGGCGCCGGTTGACCGCGACCTCGGCCAGACCGAGCGCCGCAATCACACCGATCTCGCGCGAACCGAGTCGTTGCCCGGCGCGCAGCACCGTCTCGCCACGCCCGATGTCCGTCCCGGCGAAGGCGATGAAGGCGCCGGGGGCGATCGGCCGGTGGATGCACACCGCATCGACCGCATCGGACGGCTCGCCGGCGTCACCATCGGCTAAGGCCCCGGCGGCGCCAGGAGCCGCATCCACGGCATCCGCCGCGGGTGCAACCGCCAACTCGGTGTCCTCGATCAGCACGACCGCATCGGCGCCGCGCGGCAGCATGCCGCCCGTCGCGATCAGACTGGCCTGGCCTGCGCCCACCGGCACCCGCGGCACCACCCCGGGCGTCAGCAGGTCCTCGGTGAGGCACAAACGCACCGGTACCGCCGGCGAGGCGCCGGCCGTGTCCTCGGCACGCACCGCAAAGCCATCGACATTGGCCCGATCGAACCCCGGCACATCCACCGGCGCCACGAGATCCTGCGCCAGCACCCGGCCCAGGGCCGCCGCCAGCGGCACCGCCTCGACCCCGACCGGCTCCAGCCGCACGGCCGCGGCGAAACGCCGGCTGGCCTCCTCGGCGGTGACCACCTCGAGGAACTGTCGCTGGCTCGCGGCCGCGCGGCGCGATGCGAGCAGCTGCGCCCGCTGCCGTTTATTGGTTGCGTCCGCGCTCGCGGGCGCATCCGAGCGCGCCTCGCTCATGCGTCCACCGTCCACAGGATTCGAAACATCAGCATCTCCATCGATTCATATGCGCGTCAAGTACACATCCACCCAGGCGCCACTCGCATAGCCTTCGCGCTGCAGCGGTACCGGCACCCAGCCATCGGCGTCCACCGCCGCCCGCAAGCAGGGCTCGCCGGCCACCTGCAGTGGCTCCGCGCAGGGCCCGTCGGTGGTCTCGCACAGCCGCACCCAGCACAGTTGCAGGCTGCCCAGTGCCGCCGCGATCTTGCGCGTCAGGCGCGCCCTGCAGCGCTGATGCGGCCAGCCCGGGTCAAGTCCCGCGAGCCGCCGCACCAGGCGTCCGACCACCAATTCGTAGGCGCCCAGACAGGCCATGGGCGACCTTGGCAGCAGGCAGACCGGGCGGTCTGCGAGCTGTCCCAGACTCAGGCTGTCGCCGGGTGCGATCGCCACCCCCCGCAGCTGCAATCCGCCCGCCGCCGCCAGGGCGGCGGCCGCCCCATCGTTGTGGCCGAGGCCGGTACCACCGATGCAAAGCGCCACGTCGACCCCATCCAGACCTTGCAGGCGCCGCACCAGCGACTCGCCATCGGCATGCACCTCGAGCAGGCAAGGCTGTCCGCCGTCGGCGGTGACCAGGCTCTGGAGCATTTCGGCATCGACATCGTCCGCCCGCGGCCGGCAGCACATGACCGCGACCCGCGGCCGGCCGATCACCTGCACCCCGGTTGCTCCGAGCAGCCGCAGGAGCGCGAGATCCGGCGCCCGCAAGCGGCGGCCGGCGTCGAGCAGTGTTTCGCCGTCGCGGCAGTCCTCGCCGCGCGCGCGCACCCCCTCGCCGACCGCGACCGGCCGACACACCAACAGCCCGGCGCCGTCGGCTGCGGCTGGATCGGGCTCGGGCGCGTCCGCCGCCAAGACGGCGTCGACCCCCGGTGGCAGCGGCTCACCGATGGCGATCGGCTGCGCCGCCGCGGCCTCGAGGACGCCGTTGATGGTCGTCGAGTGCAGCCGAAACGGTAGGGGGTTGTAGCCGCTGGCGCCGAGGGTCGAGGCGGCGTTCACCGCAAAGCCGTCGATGCCGGCGGTTGGTCGCGATGGCAGCGCATGACGCGCCGGCACGGGCGCGGCCAGACAGCGCCCCGACGCCCGGGCCAGCGGCACCCGTTCGATCGCCACCGGTGCCGTTTGCCGATCCACCCAGGCCCAGGCCTCCTCAGGTAGGCAACGGTGCAGGGGCGGTGGCGGTGCTGGCGGCGGCATGGCGAGGCTCTGTGGGCGTACGGGCCGGGTTGGCGACCGGGTCGGCCAGGAACACCGATGTGCTGGCGTGCCGGGGTTCCATTCGGGGGTCCATGACGTGACAGACGGCATGCACATTGCATGCCGGGAGCGGGGGCGGGGCACATCGAGCCAGGTGACGCGAGCCGACCCTTGATGCGGGTTCCTGAACGGCCCGGCCTGGGTCATTTTGTCGCGGTGGATCGGCGAGGTTGTAGCGAAACATCCCGCCCCAATCACTGCGGACGCTCGCCAGACCGACCGGGCCGGTGCCGCTTGACCCTCGGTCCGTGTCCAATGCCAGTCACCCAATCCCGACGAGCCCACATGACCGCCCGCTCTGCCAGCTGCCTCGATCCTTGGGACAATGCCATGTCGGCCGACGAGGCGCTCGCGTCGATCCGCCGCGAAGTGGCGCCGATCGCGGCGGTCGAAACCGTCGCTCTGCACGACGCCCCGAATCGCGTCCTGGCCGAGGATCTGATCGCGAGCGCCCATGTGCCGCCGCATCGCAACTCGGCGATGGACGGCTATGCGCTGCGCGGCGCAGACCTCGGCCGCGGTCCCCTGCAACTGCACCTGTGCGGCGAGGCCTTCGCCGGCCATCCCTTCGTCGGCGAGGTACCGGCCGACGGCTGTATCCGGATCATGACCGGTGCCCCCATGCCGCCGGCGTTGGACACCGTGGTGATCCAGGAACGGGTCACGCGCGACGGCGACCGGGTGAGCATCCCCGCCGGCGAAATCGCCGGCGCCAACGTCCGCCAGGCCGGTGAGGACATCGCCGCGGGCAGTCTGGTGCTGGCGGCGGGCAGCCGATTGACGCCGGCGCGGCTGGGGCTCCTGGCCTCGCTCGGCATCGCGCGCGTGCCGGTGCGGCGACGGCCGCGGGTCGCCTTCTTCGCCAGCGGCGATGAGATCAGGCCGCTCGGCGCCGCCCTCGGCCCCGGCCAGATCTTCAACAGCAACAGCTACACACTGTTCGGGTCACTGAAGGCCCTCGGCGTCGAGACCATCGATCTCGGGCTGGTCCGCGACCAACCCGAGGCCATCGAACAGGCGCTGCGCGCCGGCGCCGGGCAGGCCGACCTGGTGCTGACCACCGGCGGCATCTCGGTGGGCGCGGCCGACCATATCGGCCGGCTGATCCCATCCCTCGGGCGCATCCACTTCCACAAGGTCGCCATCAAGCCGGGCCGGCCACTGACCTTTGCGTCCATCGACCAGGCCCTGTTCTTCGGGCTGCCGGGCAATCCGGTTGCGGTGCTGACCTGCTTTCAGCAGTTCGTACGGCCGGCGCTGCGGCTGCTGAGCGGCGAAGACGACGCCGCGCCGCTGCGGTTTCCGGCGCGCAGCCTGACCGGGCTCCGGCACAAGCCGGGGCGGACCGAATACCGCCGGGGCCTGCTCTCATGCGACGCCGATGGCCATCCGGTGGTCGACGGCAGTGGCCGTCAGGGCTCGGGCATCCTGACCTCCATGAGTCACGGCAATTGCTTCATCGTCCTGCCACCCGATCGCGGCGCCGTCGAGCCGGGCGAGTGGGTCATGGTCGAGCCCTTCGCAATCGACTGACCGCGCCGAGGTCCCCGTCGGGCTGACGTGACCCGGGACCCGGTTCGCAGCCGCGTCCAGGAGAGCGCCAGACGACGGCGCGGCGTCAGCCTCGGTCGCGCAGCCAGCCCTGGATGAAGGCGAGGATCGCTTCCGGCCGATTCAGGTCCAGCAATGGCAGCGGCCGGGTCGGCGTCAGTGGTGCGTCGCTGGCGACGGCGATGACATTCGGATCCTGCGGATGCATCAGCGGGTGACCGAGCGATGGACGATGGAGCTCGATTTTCGGTAAAGGCGCGCGCTTGAAGCCCTCGACCAGGATCAGATCGAGCCCGGCGCCATCCAGATAGGGCAGCAGGTCGGACAGTGTCGGCTCGCGTCTGAGGTCATCGAGCTCGCGCATCAGCGCCAGACGCCGCCGCGACGCGATCAGCATCTGCTCGGCGCCGGCGTGTCGCAACCGATAGCTGTCCTTGCCGGGTTGGTCGACATCGAAGCTGTGGTGGGCATGTTTGATGACGCCGAGCCGCAGACCCCGCTCGCGCATCAGTGGAATGAGCTTGGTCAGCAGCGTCGTCTTGCCGGTGCCACTGAAGGCGCAGAATCCGAGCAAGGGGGTCTGGCCGGCGGTGGTGTCGGTCACGGCCGCTGTGGTCATGGCCTGGTGCATGCCCCGGCGGCAGCTTGTGGTGTCATGGGTGCATCCCTCCGCCGAGCAGGCGTTCGGCATCGACCAGCGAGTTGATGTTGGCGAAGGCGTCCGGACGATCGTCGAAGCGGGCGACGGCCAATCGATGCCGTGCATACCAGCGATCGATCTTGCGCTCGCCTTCGCCAAGAAAGGCATCGAGGCTCGGCGCCAGGTGCCGGGGGATCAGTGCATACACCGGTTGCAGGCGCTCGCCGTCGCTGGCGACGGCCAATTCCGCCTGCTGTTCGATGAGCGCCGCCGCCAGACGTGTGGCGAGGTCCGGCGCAGGATAGGGGCCATCGCAGGGCAGGCTCAGCATCCAGGGTGTAGCGATGCGCGCCAGGGCGCTCGAGAAACCCGCCAGGGGGCCTTGGAAGTCGGCCATGGCGTCGGCGAAGACGGGGTAGCCGTAGCGGGCGTAGTCGGTCTGACTGCGGTTGGCGTTGATCATGATGTGCCCGACCTGGGGCCGTAGCGCGTCGATGACCCATTCGATCAGGGGGCGGTTCCCAAAACTGGCCAGGCCTTTGTCGATGCCGCCCATGCGGCGCGCGCGACCACCGGCCAGAATGACACCGGTGATGTCCTCTGTTTGCGGTGCGCTCGTCACGGCAACGCCCCCCTGAGTTGTTCCCGTCCCCGCCGCAGCCGGATCCTTGTCAGTGATGACACGGGACAATCCGGCCGCCACCGGCCCTGCGCGAAAAAGTGTAGGCGAGCAGCCGAATGGCAAGGGCACCGTCCGGCCCGAGCCACGATCGTCGCATATCGGGCGCCTGCGTCATCAACGAGCATGCTGGTGTGCCGCGGCGCCGGACGCGATCGCGCTGCCGCGCACATTGCAATCCGCGCGCGGTCGGATCGATGCCATCTCCGACACATCCGACTGAGGGCCGGATTGGGGTTTCTCTCAATGGCAATTTGCATCATATTGACCCATGGTCTGTCGGTGGGTGTTTCGCCACAGCAACCCCCCACAGCGATGGTGTCAACGGTGGCCCCACCGAAGGCATCGATAACGACAACAAGAACAGGCCCGTCTGCCCCGCCATGCGCCAATGCATCGGCGAAACCAGGGCTGGCGCGCGCTGTCACCACCAAAACAAGAAACTGCAGGAGGAGACGTGATGGGCGCCATTCCCTGGACCTGGTCACGCCCCGGCGCGGTCGGGTCATCGCAGCATGACCGCGCCCACAGGCTATCCGCCGGTGACGCCGTGTTGATCGTCGACGACGAGCCCGGGATGCGCAGTTTTCTGCGCCGGGGTCTGTCCCGACAGTTCCAACTGGTGGAGACCGCCGCCGATGTCGAGGAAGCCCAGGCGCTGCTGAACCGCTGCCACTTCGACCTGCTGATCGCCGACATTCGCCTGCCCGGGCAGAGCGGCCTCGATTGGGTGCGTGGTCTGCGCGAACAGCATGGCAACCTCGACGTCATCTTCATCACCGCCAATGCCGATCTCGAGTCGGCCATCGGTGCCCTGCGCGCCGGCGCCGCCGATTTCATTCTCAAGCCGTTCCGGCTCGAGCAACTCCTCAGCGCGGCGCTGCGCTGCACCGAGCGTCGCAGCCTGGTGCGGGAGAACTTCCTGCTGCAGCGCGAGGCGGTGCAGCGCAATCGCATCGACGGCCTGGTCGGTCATTGTGACCCGATCAAGGAGGTCTGCAGCATCATCGAGCGCATCGCCCCCATGCGCTCGACGGTGCTGATCACCGGCGAGTCCGGCACCGGCAAGGAGCTCGCCGCCCGCGCCCTGCATGCCCGCAGCGGTCGACCGGGCAGTTTCGTACCGATCAATTGCGGTGCGGTGTCGGGCGAGTTGCTCGAGAGCGAGCTCTTCGGTCACGTCAAGGGCGCCTTCACGGGGGCGCACCAGTCACGCGAAGGGCTGTTCAGCTTTGCCCATGGCGGCAGCCTGTTCCTGGACGAAATCGGGGAATTGCCGCTGGGCATGCAGGCGAAGCTGCTGCGTGTGCTCGAGGAGAAAACCATCCGGCCGGTCGGCGGTAATCAGGAAACGCCCGTCGATGTACGCATCATCGCCGCCACCAATCGCGATCTGGCCAGCGAAGTGCAGGCGGGGCGCTTTCGCGAAGACCTGTTCTATCGATTGAATGTCGTCTCCGTCCGGCTGCCGGCGCTGCGCGAGCGTGTCGATGACATGCCGGACCTGATCGACTTCTTCCTCGATCATTTTTCGGCCGAGCTTGGCCTGCCGCGACCGCAGCTCGGTGTCGATGAGCTGGCGTTGCTGTCCCGTTACGACTGGCCCGGCAATATCCGCGAACTGCGCAACGTCATCGAGCGTTCCCTGTTGCTGGGACGTCCGCCCAGCCGCTGCATCGCCCAGGACCTGCCGGCGAGCGAACCGGCATCGGACCCGGCGCCGGACGACGCGTCTCTGGCCGCCATCGAGCAATGCCACATCCTGCGCGTGCTCGACAGTTGTCAGGGCAACAAATCGGCAGCCGCAAGACAGCTCGGCATCTCTCGCAAGACCCTGGAGCGCAAGCTCAAACGCTGGGACGACGGGGACGATCCCGACGCCGACGGATCGGATTGAGCGCCCGGTCGGCCCACAGCGCGTGCCGATGCACCCGAGTGCGGCCCGACCGAAATCAGCGATGCATGCCGCACCTGCTCCGGCGTCCGGGAATCACCCACGCAAGCGCCGGCGTTCCACCAAGGTTCGCAACAAACTGCTGACGCTTGTGCTGCTGCCGCAATTGATCGCGCTGCCCCTGGTGCTGACGCTGGTCGCGCACTGGGGGCGGCAGGCCGGCTACCAGCAACTCTTCATCAAGGTGAGCACCGACCTGTCGGTCGCGCAAAACCTCTTCGAGCGGATGCAAGACGCCTATCTCGACCGGCTCGCCGCGCTGGCCGACTCGCATCGCCTGCGCCTTGCACTCGCCGATGCCGATGCCGATGCCGACGCGATCCGGGCACTGCTGCGTCAGGCCAGTGACGCCGGCGGCTTCAGCTTCCTGCGGCTGCTCTACCCTGCGCAGGCCGCGGGCGCAGACGGGTCGCAGGCAGGCTCGATGCCGGATCTGGCGACACCGCTGCTCGCACGTGGCTGGCGCGGCACCCGCGGGGTCGGCATCGAGGTCCATCCGCTCGCGCAACTGGAACCCTTGACCGATATCTGGCTCGGCACACCACCCGGGCGCCTGGCGCTGGACTTGCTGCCCACGGAGCGGGCCGCCCCCAGTGGCCGCCAACGCGAGGACCGGGCCATGCTGATCCGTGTCGTGCAGCCGTTGCTCGATGCACAGCAACGGGTGCTGGCGCTCCTCGATGGTGGCGTGGTGCTGAACGGGGATTTCGGCGTCGTCGACGGGATTCGCGATCTGCTCTATGGTCCCGGTCGGTTACCCGACAGGAGTCTCGGCACCGTGACCCTGTTTCTGGACGATGTGCGCATCAGCACCAATGTCCCACTCGCGCCCGGCGAACGGGCACTGGGCACCCGGGTCTCACAGGCGGTCCGCGACCAGGTGCTCGGCCGCGGACAACCCTGGATCGATCGCGCCTTCGTGGTCAACGACTGGTACATCTCCGGCTATCTGCCGATCGAGGATCTGGCCGGCAACCGCATCGGCATGCTCTATGCCGGCTACCTCGAAGCGCCCTTCCGCAGCATGCTGTTCAACGCCTTCGTGGCGCTGTCCGGCGTATTGCTTGGCATCGCCCTGCTCAGCACCCTGCTCGGTATCCATGGCGCGCGCAGTATCTTCCGGCCGATCGAGCGCATCAGCGCCGTGATCCAGGCCACCCGCGCCGGTTGCGAGCAGCGGGTGGGCGCCGTCGACGCACGCGACGAGATCGGCGACCTGGCGCGCGAGTTCGACGCCATGCTCGACCTGCTCGCGCACAGCAACCGTCAGATCCGCGAAGCGAGCGAGTTGCTCGAGCGCAAGGTGGAGGAGCGCACCGCAGAATTGCGCCACCGTAATCTCGAGCTCGAACGGACCGTCGCCTTGCTGCGTGAGACCCGTCACGCGTTGGTCGAAGCCGAAAAGCTCGCCGCGCTCGGGGAGTTGTCGGCCGGTATGGCGCATGAAATCAACAATCCGATGGCCGTGATCCTTGGGAACCTGGATGTGCTGAGCGCAGAGCTCGGTGCCGCCGCAGCGCCGGTGCGCGGCGAGATCGAACTGATCGCGGCACAGGTGGAGCGGGTCCGCAGCATCATCGACAGCCTGCTGCAATTTGCCCGGCCGACCGGCCAGAGCACCGGACTCGAGACGCTCGACGTCAACCGCGTGGTGCGTGACACCCTGAAACTGGTCGAGCATCTGTCACGACAGGCTGCCGTCGACATCCACCTCGACCTGCAGGCGAGTACCCAGGTGCGCATCGGTCGCCAAGATCTGCAGCAGATCCTGGTGAACCTGCTGGTGAATGCGCTCCAGGCACTCGAGCATCGCGGCGGCGGCGGCGTCGTGTGTGTGGTCAGTCGAGATTGGGAGGAGCAAGGCGTCCGACTGCAGATACGCGACAACGGCCCGGGTATCCCGCCGGAGCGACTCGATCACGTCTTCCTACCCTTCTACAGCACCAAGCCCACACGCGAAGGCAGTGGACTCGGTCTGTTCGTCAGCCGGCTGTTGGCGCACCGCTACGGTGGCAGCATCCGTGTCTGGTCGCGCCCGGGCGAGGGCACCGAGTTCCGCCTCTGGCTGCTGCAATCTCCTTGTACCGAGACGGCCGACGCGCTGCTCGGCGGGCGCATCCAGGATGTCGATGGCGATGACGGTGGACGTGGTGCTCAGCCTTGATATACCCGGCGCATGTCAAGGTCCGGCGCAGGCGTCTGCGGGCTGGGTTGCGGCTGGCGGGGGTCTCGACAGCAGGGATGCTGTCGTGAAGCCTACA
>NZ_CAJXWY010000014.1 GCF_913062725.1 uncultured Thiohalocapsa sp. | reverse complement strand
GATGGCGAGCCCGGGATGAAGACGCTCTGGCTCGGGCTGCAGCGGGTGCGGGACTTCGCCGAGGGCATGCAATTTGCGCCAAAGCTTACAGGGCACTTAGCGGATTTGTGTGCAAAGAGATGCGTTCAACGCCCCACTGCGGGGCTGACGGACGTTGGGGCGGTGCAGGTGCGCGCGTCGCGGGGTGCTGTGGCGCGTGCCTCTGCGGGGCGGCGTGCCTCCGGCAGACGAGAGGGGGCATACGAGAGAGGGGCTGCACCGTTCCCTGCGAGAGAGACGGCGGCTACCAGGAGACGCGCTGATCGAACGCGAAGTTGCGAGCACGCCATGGTAGCGATGGCGGTGGCGCCTGGGCGGCGGGATGAGTGCCGCGAGATGGTCGATCAGCTCCAGTGGGGTGAGCGTCAGTGCCTTGGTGCCGTCACGCTGTGGCTTTGGCAACCGATAGACAACGCGCTCGTCGTCAAGCCGCTCCAGACGCTCGAGCGCGAAGGTTGGGCGAGCACAATAGTGCAGCAGCCGCTCCAGACCGATGCGATCGTGCGCGCCCACCCGCACCGCGGCATCCAGCGAGAAGCCGGCCCGGCCCGGCCCGGCCCGGCCGATAGGGGCGCAGCGCCCGCCGACCGCCACTCCGGGGCTAGACGGTCTCCCGCGGCAGGCCGGCAGCGTCGATTTCGGAAGCCATTTCAGAGCGGTCCAGCGAGGCGCGCACCGCCCAGAAGAAAATGCCGACGGCCACCAGGACCTGCAGGGGGTAGCCGATCTCGGGGCTGAGCCAGCCGCGCCCGCCGCCCGCCGTGCCCATCCAGGAGCTGAGGAACACCCAGATGAGATAGACGCTCATCCAGGGCAGGGAGCGGCGCTCGCCCCTGCTCAGCCCCTGCTGACGGCGCCAGCGCACCAGGGCGTAGCGTGACAGGGCGAGGGCCGTCAGGACGGCGAGCACCTGGTTGCTCTGCCAGCCCACCGCGAACAGCAGGCAGGTGATGATGACGAAGTTCATACAGGCGAGCGCCTGCACGCGGGGCAGCCGGAAGCTGGGATGCAGGCGCAGGCCACGGTGACGCATGGCCGCCAGGGTCACCTGGGCGAAGGCGAAGGACAGCATGGTGGCCGCGGCGCCGAAACTGACAATGGCCTGCCAGTCCGGCAGCGGGGCCAGGAGCAGCAGGCCGACGGCGAAATTCAACCAGACCGCGCGCACGGGCACGCCCTTGGCATTGCGGGTGGCCAGCCGGCCGGGAAAGAAGCCGCACTCGGCCATGGCCATGGCCACGCGGGAGGTGGAGGTGGAAAAAATGATGCCGGTGCCGAGCGGACTGACGACGGCGTCCACGTAGAGCACCACCGCCATCCAGCCCAGGCCGGCAGCGGTCAGCAGGGCCGCGTAGGGTCCAGTGATGCCGGGGAAGTCCAGCTTGCGCCAGCCCTCGGCGAGGTCCGCAGGCGCCAGGGCGCCGATGAACGCCACTTGCAACAGGACGTAGAACAGCACCACGGCGCCCAGGCCGATGGCGATGGCGCGGGGGATGTTGCGCAGCGGGTCCTCGGCCTCACCCGCCAGGTCCACCACCACCCGGAACCCATAGGTGGAGAACAGGATGCCGCCGGCCATGATGGCGGTGAGCGCGCTCGAGGGGCCGTTCGGGAACAGGCCGCCGTGGGCGGTGAAATTCTCCGGGTTGAAATCGAAGCCCAGCAACAGCAGCACGGCGAGCAGGGGCACGAAGAGCTTCCACCAGACAATGCGGTCGTGCACCCGGATGACCCAGTCAACCGCGGCCAGATTGATCACTGTCACCGCCAGCAGCAGGCCGACGGCGGTGGCGTAGCCGACGGGTGAGAGCACGGCCCGGCTGCCCTCGGCGCTGCCCAGCACGGGCAGGTAGTTGATGGCGTATTGCAGGATGGCGAGCACTTCCAGCGGCGCGACCATGACGTAGCACAGCCAGCCGGTGATGCCGGCCACGTAGCCCGTGAGTGGCCCGTGCGAGAGCTGGGTGTATTTCACCATGCCGCCCGAGATGGGGAAGGCGATGCCCAGCTCCATATAGACCAGGGAAAACAGGAAGACCACCGAGCCGCCCAGCAGCCAGGCGATGACAGCCGCCGGTCCGGCGATCTGGGCAGCGTACAGCCCGGCGAACAACCAGCCCGAGCCGATGGTGGAGCCGATGAGCGCGAAAATGAGCCCGCGCAGCCCGATTTTTCCAGGCTTGTGCATGTTTAGCGATCCTCCGCTCGGAGCCGTACGCCACATGCCCCGCTCGCCCCGTGGCAAGCCCCGGCTTCAGGCAGTTGAGGGCTGCGCACCGGACCTGCGCCCGAGCGGCAGCAGGGCGAGGAAACTGAGCACCGACAGCAGGGCCAGATACAGCGCCGGCGAGGCCAGGTCGCCGGTGCGTGCGATGAGCCAGGTGCCGACCAGCGGCGCCGTGCCGCCGAACAGCGCCACGGACACGTTGTAGGACACACCGATGGCGCTGAACCGGGACTGCGCCGGAAACAGCTCCACCATCAGGGCCGGGAAGGGCCCCTGCACGCAGCCGATCAGGATGGCGAAAATCAGCTGTGCCGTGATGGCCGCCTGCAGCGTGCCGCCGTCCACCCAGACGAACAGAGGATAGACCACCACGGCCATGGTCAGGCTGGCACACAGCAGGATTGGCCGGCGGCCCACCCGGTCCGACAGCCAGCCGGCCAGGGGAATGACCGCCAGCAACACCACCATGGACAGGGTGTTCACCGCCAGGGCGTGCGGCACCGGGGGCTTGACCATCTCGTCGAGGTAGGTCGGCATCCAGACGAACAGCATGTAAAAGCCGGCTGCGTACAACAGCAGCATGGCCACCAGATGCACGACCATGCCGCCGTTTTCGCGCAGGGCGTGGACCAGGGGGTTGTGCTGCACGGCGCCCGCGGCTGTAGCCTGCTCGAAATCGGGCGACTCGGTCATGCTCCGGCGCAGCCACAGGCCGACGAAGAAAATCACCGCACCGCTCAGAAAGGGCACCCGCCAGCCCCAGCTCGCCATGCTCGATTCATCGAGCATGGCGTTCAGCAGGGTGACCACCAGCGAGCCCAGCAGGATGCCGCTGATGGCACCGAACAGCGACCAGCTGCCGAGCAGCCCGCGCCGGCGCGGGTCCGCCGTCTCCACCAGCCAGGCCACCGAGCCCACGAGCTCGCCGCCCACCGAGGCGCCCTGCACCAGGCGAAGGAGTATCAGCAGCAGTGCGGCCGTGGCGCCGAGTTGCTCGTGCGTGGGCAGCAGACCCACCACGACGGTCGGTATGGCCATCAGGAAAATCGACCATTGCAGCGCGCGTTTGCGGCCCAGGCGATCACCGATGAAACCGAACAGCACCCCGCCCAGCGGCCGCATGAGATAGCCGGCAGCGAATACACCGTAGGTCTGGATGAGCCCCGCGATGGGGTCGGCCTCCGGAAAGAACAGCGGACTCATCACCGGCGCCAGGAAGCCGAAAACAGCGAAGTCGTACCACTCGAGAATATTGCCGGAGGTGCCGGCCAGGGTGTTGGAAAGTTTGCTCGACCTGGGAGACATTCAGAACTCCTGTAGGCCCGTTGTCTTACGGGAGATGGCTGCAGCGCAGCATTATGCGTGAGCCCCCGGGGGGATGCACCCGCGGACAGCCTGCGCGGAGGGCTGGCTTGGACGCATTCAGGGCCCTGCCTTACACTCGGCCGGCCCGGACCGGGCTGGAGTTCTCCCGATGAAATACTTGCACACCATGGTGCGGGTCAGTGACCTGGACGCCTCCCTCGACTTCTACTGCAACAAGCTCGGACTCGAGCTGCTCGACAGGCGGGATTACCCCCAGGGCCGTTTCACGCTGGCCTTTCTCGCCGCGCCCGGTGATGCGGCGGCACAGGTCGAGTTGACCTGGAACTGGGACCCGGAGCGCCTCGACGGGGGCCGCAACTTTGGCCACCTCGCCTACCGTGTGGACGACATCTACGCACTCTGCGAGCGGCTGCTCGAGGCCGGGGTGACCATCAACCGCCCGCCGCGCGACGGCCACATGGCTTTCATCCGCTCACCGGACAACATCTCCATCGAGTTGCTGCAGCAGGGCGCGCCCAAGGCGCCGGTCGAGCCCTGGAAGAGCATGCCGAACGTCGGCAGCTGGTGAGTCCAGCCCGAAACCCTTGAACACCCCCGCTCCAGTGCTGACGTTCGTGGTCTGCACCCACGACCGACGGATAGGAAATCCAAGCCCCCCTGAGCGTCCAGGTTGGCCTGAGGAAGGCGGCTAGCGGGGGTGGGGTGCGCGGTCAACGCCCCACTGCGGGGCTGACGGACGTCGGGGCGCTGCAGGCGCGCGCGTTGCGGGGTGCTGGCGCGTGCCTCTGCGGGGCCGCGTGCCACCGGCAGACGAGAGGGGGCAGACGAGAGGGGCTGCACCGTTCCCTGCGAGAGAGACGGCGGCGACCAGGAGACGCGCAAAGCGAACGCGACGTCGGGCTCGGGCTGCTGGAGGAGGTTCCAGTGCGGCATCGGCTCGGGTGCCGGGTCCCAGGCGGGCGGTGCGCCTCCAGACCGGCGCGATCGTGCGCGCCCACGCGCACCGTGGCATCCAGCGGGAAGCCGCTGTTCTCCCAGGCGCGCATCTCGCTTCGCCTGATCTCAAATCGGCCAGCGCCGCCGTTTGGGGACCGAGAGGACCCACTGGCGCACCGGCAGCGGCGGGATGACGTGATCGACCAGGTGCGCCGCGGTCTCTGCCATGCGCCGGACGTTGCACGACGGGCACAGGCCGCGACCCTTGCACGATTTAGAAAAATTGTATTTTATAGACACCGTCGGCGTGCGCGCCATCGGCGCCCAGGTCGTGCCGGCATGGTGATCCGAGCGCATGCCCGCCTCACCGGCGAAGAAGATCCGCGCCCCCACGCCGCGGAGATCGACCCAGCCTACATGGCCCTGGTCTTTCAGATCGAGGAGGCCGCGGGCGGATGAACACCGCCGCCGAGAAGCGAATCCTCATCATCGCCGGCCCCAACGGTGCGGGAAAGACCATCTTTGCCGAGGAGTTCCTGCCCAACGAAGCCAACTGCCCCGCCTTCGTCAACGCGGACCTGATCGCGGCGGGTCTGTCGCCGTTCCGGCCCGACGCCGCGGCCTTCGCCGCCGGGCGGCTGATGCTGCGGGAGATCGACCGTCACGCCCGGGCGGGAGAGAGCTTCGCCTTCGAGACGACCCTGAGCGGCCGCCACGATGCCACGCGAATCCCGCGCTGGCGGGCCGACGGCTACCGGGTCAAGCTGTTCTTCCTGCGCCTGGTGTCGCCAGAGCTTGCCATCGCCCGGGTCCGGCGACGGGTCCAAGCGGGCGGGCACGATGTCCCCGAGTCGGTGATTCGTCGTCGCTTTCGGGCGGGGTGTTTCAATTTCTCGAGGCTCTACAAACAGATCGTCGACGAGTGGGCGCTTTACGACAATTCGGGACCGACACCCCAGCTACTGCAGGAAGGAATCAACCCATGACCGAGCCGAGTGCAACCCGCACACCGCGAGATCCAGATCTAGTCAACGCCGAGATCGCCCTCAAACGGGCGGCGCAACGGGCTCGCGAGCGCGCTCGCCGCGCCGGCGTCCCGCTGGCCTACTGGAAAGACGGCAAGCTCAGGACGGAGTCGCCGGGCAAGGAGTCGAACGAGGCGTCGGAGACCGGTGGCTAGCCGAGAGGCTATTCCCGTGATCGAAACGAGTACCGCGCGACTTAGGCAGGAGAGGCAGACATGAGCTCGGCCGAGGACGACGAGCGGTTGCTGACGGATCTGTGCGAGCAATACGGGGTCAGCGCCGAGAAGGTGCTCAAGCTCAACGCAAAGACCGCATCAAGGACGCGCTCACGGCACACCTGCTCGACGAGGCCCGCGTCCATGGTTGCACGCTGGAAGAGACGCGCATGGGCGAGCTATTGGCGGTGGACCTGGAGCTGAACGCCCAAGGGCTCGAGGTCTGGCTGTAGCGGCGCGAGAAGCGCGGCCACTGCGCGTAACCAATGAAGAACCTACGGCGACTATTGCAGCGCGTTCGGTCGGGCCGTTCTGCTGCGTCCCGCCATCCTCCCGCAACCGTGGAACAGGTCGACCTTGACCGCCTCCTTGGGACCTGGTTCGAGGTCGCAAGACTGCCGAACCTGGAGGCGGACGGATTCGGACGGATAGGACATCCAAGCCCCCCTGAGCGTCCAGGTTGGCCTGAGGAAGGCGGCTAGCGGGGGTGGGGTGCGCGGTCAACGCCCCACTGCGGGGCTGACGGACGTCGGGGCGCTGCAGGCGCGCGCGTTGCGGGGTGCTGGCGCGTGCCTCTGCGGGGCCGCGTGCCACCGGCAGACGAGAGGGGGCAGACGAGAGGGGCTGCACCGTTCCCTGCGAGAGAGACGGCGGCGCTGGGCCAAGGCTCTGTATCCACGCCGCACGGCAGGCTTGCACGTCCATCGCACTGACGCGAAGCCCGCCGTGCGCCGGAGGCCCCATCAGCGGGCCTGGTCAATGGCCTCCTTCACACGCTGCGCGAGCTCCGGGTCATTCTGCAGGCCGACGGCGATGTCGTTGTACTCCTGAACCGAGACACCGCTGTCTTTGACGGCTTGGGCCATCTCGTCCTGCGCGTCCCGCTGCATGGTCTGTGCGGCGGCCCTGTCCGGGGCCTCGGCGAGCTTCTCGCTCAGGTCTTGCCTGATCTCCTGCACCGACAGGTAGGCGTCGGCAAACTCCGAGAGCGTCGCATCGTCCACATTCACCGGCGCGCTCGGCGGCGCGCCAGCCCCCGCAGCCGGATTGCCGCCGCTGCCTTGCTGCTGCGCGGAAACCCCGCCGCCGAAAGCGAAGAGCGCAGCAAGCGTCGCTGCAGCGGCCGGTTTCGCGAATGTCGTCTTCATAGTGAGCCTCCGGGTCGGGCTGTTGTGGTTGGCGCCCCCCACCCGTTCATCTGCCGTGCCAGACTCCCGAAGGACAGCGTATATGCTTTCCGATCAGAGAGTTATGCCGCGGTGCTCGAACAGCAGCGCCAGCTCGCATCGCCACCACACCGTATCATTTTGATACATGTGTCATCGCGCTACGTATCATCCCGACCCTGCTCATCCAGCTTCCGGTAGAGCGTCTTGCGGCCGATCCCCAGGATCTTCGCCGCACGCTGCTTATTGCCTTCGGTCCACTCGAGCACCGCTCGGATATACCGGGCCTCCAGCGCCGCCAGCGTCTCCCACTCCTCATCGGAGCCCGGCAGCGCCGCCGCTGCCA
This sequence comes from uncultured Thiohalocapsa sp., assembly GCF_913062725.1. Taxonomy (GTDB): domain Bacteria; phylum Pseudomonadota; class Gammaproteobacteria; order Chromatiales; family Chromatiaceae; genus Thiohalocapsa. The sequence goes on along the minus strand of NZ_CAJXWY010000014.1, from coordinate 67,123 downwards.
GCGCACCCGCCCGCGGGTGCGCGTCGGCCTCCGCCCGCACGCGCTCGGGCAGGTCGTCGAGGCCGATCTCGGCCGTCGTCGCAAGGGTCGCCGCACGCTCGACCAAGCTCGCCAGCTCGCGCACATTGCCCGGATAGGAATACCTCAGCAGGGCGCGCCAGGCCGCGGGCGCGAAGCGCTGTGCCAGACCCTGGCGCGCCGCTGTCTGCGCCAGCAGGAAGTGCTGCAGCAGGCCGGCAATGTCTTCGCCCCGCTCGCGCAGCGACGGCACATGGATACGGAAGGTCTCGAGACGGTAATACAGATCCTCGCGAAAATGCCCCTCGGCAATGCGCTCGCCGAGCTCGCGATGGGTTGCGGCGACGATGCGCACATCGGTCCCGATCTCGGTATTGGCGCCGACGGGGCGCACCCGGCCGTCCTGGAGCAGCCGCAGCAGCTTGGTCTGCATCGCCGACGGCATCTCGGCGATCTCGTCGAGAAACAGCGTGCCGCCGTCGGCCTCGGCGAAGAGTCCCTTGCGGGCGCCGCGAGCGCCGCTGAAAGCGCCGGCGGCATGGCCGAGCAGCTCCGACTCGAGCAGCGCCTCCGGGATGCCGGCACAGTTGACGGCGACGAACGGCGCCGCGGCGCGCTCGCTCTCGGCGTGCAAGGCCCGCGCGACCAGCTCTTTGCCGGTTCCGGACTCGCCGGTGATCAGCACGCTGCTGTCGGATGGGGCAATGCGACGGATCAGATCGTAGAGCGCGCGCATCGCCGGACTCTTGCCGAGCATGCCGTGGAATTGCCCGCCCGCGAGGACCTCCCGATAGCGCGCCACCTCGGCCTGCAGCTGCCGGTTTTCCAGCACCCGCGCCACCGCGAGGCGCAGGTGCTCCAGATCGATGGGCTTGGTCAGGAAGTCGTCGGCACCCGCCTTGAGCGCTGCCACCGCTTGGCGGATGGTGCCAAACCCGGTCAGCATGATGAAGCCTGGCCGGGGCGTCAGCGCACGTGTCGCCTCCAGCAGCGTGAGCCCGTCTTCACCCGGCAGGCGCAGATCGCTCAGCACAAGCGCGGCGCTTCGGCTGGCGAGCTCCGCGCGCGCCGCCGCCGCATCGGCGACGCCGGTGAGCCGGTATCCGGCGTCTTCGAGCTCCTCGATCAGGAGCGCCCGATAGCCGTCGTCGTCCTCCACCACCAAGATGGCGGGCTGCTCCGCGGGCGTCGTCTCGGGCTCAGCGCTCACGCTGCGAACCTCCTGGCTCAGCGTCCGTCGGGGCCGGCTCGGACAGCGGCAAGCGGATCAGGAAGCACGCGCCCGGCGCCCCCGGGTGCTCGAGCCACAGTGTGCCGCCATGCTCGGCCACGGCCGCCCGCGCCACCGCGAGCCCGAGCCCGGTACCCTGGCCGGCCGGCTTGGTGGTAAAGAAGGGCTCGAAGAGACGCTCCACATCGGCTTGCGCAATCCCCGGGCCGTCGTCTGCCACACGCAGGCGCAGCTGCTCGGGCTCCGGCTCGGCGCTGATCCGAACCCGGCGCCGCGCCGCCTGCAGCGCATTGTCGAGCAAATTGCCCAGCGCCTGCTCCAGCCGCAGCGGATCGACCTCGACCGCGCGGCCGGACAGGGCGTCGGACATCTCCACGGCGACGTGCAGGTCGGGGCGCGGCGACGCACTCAAGGAGCGCGCCACCACGTCCTCGATGAGGGGCAACAGCGCCACGCGGCGCCGCCGCAAGGGACCCTGACGCGCGAAATCGAGCAGCTCCCGGACGGTGGTTTCGACCCGCCCCAGTTCTGTCAACAGCCGCGACAGCTCGGCCCTGGCGGGAGACGCATCGGGCAGGCTGCGCGCGGCGCGCTGAGCGCGCCCGGCGACGCTGCCGAGCGGGGTGCCCAGCTCGTGCGCCAGCCCCGCGGCGAGGCGCCCGATCGCGGCCAGCTTCTCGGATTGCCGCAGCTCGCGCTCCAGCTCGGCCTCGCGTTGTCGCTGCTCGTGCAAGTGCTGCTCGGATGCCTCCCAGCGGCCGATCATCGCGTTGATGCCGACCCCCAGGCGCCGCAGCTCATCAGGCCCCTGCTCGGGCACGCGCAGCCCCGGCTCCCCCGTGCCGATCGGCTGCATCGCGCCCGTCAGCGCACGCACGTGACGGCCGACGGCGCGATGGTGCCCAAGGAGCACGACCAGCACGAAGACCACCGCCAAGAACGTAATCGCCATGCCGCCCACCCACCGCAGGCGCGCGATATAGTCCTGGAACCGGGAGAGATCGCGCGTGACCTGGAGCAGGCCCACCACCCGTCCCGCTGCATCAGACAGAGGTAAGAAGAACGAAAAGACCTCGCGGCCGCGCCGCTCTTCAAAGCTGCCCTGCGTCCCTTCCTCGGCAACGGCGCGGGCGTCGCGCCGGCGCTCCAGCAGGGGGCTGCGCGGCCCGCTGGTGGCCACGCGCTCGCCGGCGCTGTCGTAGACATAGGCGCCGAAGACCTGGTCGATCAAAAAGACCGAGTCCAGCGCCTCCTGGACCGCATCGGTGTCGCCACGCACCATTGCCGCTGCGATGGGAAGCCGGATCGAGCGCGCAACCAGCTCGATATCGTCTTGAAGACGCCGGGTCATCTGCTCTTCGAGTCCACGCAGGCCGAGCATGCCGACGCCGACCAAGACGCCGAGCACCGGCAGCAGGACGAACAGCAAAATGGCGTTGCGAAGTGAGCCCAAGCCTTTCACGGCGCCGATTCTGCCGCAGGGCGGTCCCCGCTGTCGTGCCGTCGTCCTTCGGCGGCTTCACGCTTCCGCGCAATATCCGGCGGCTATTCGAGCAGTCCAATTCATTTTGGCCTCCGCCGGGCGGCGAGCGTCATGGGAATCGGGCTTGCCGAAGTGCATCTTGCGCTTCGTGCGCAGCATGCGCGCGACTTGGCTGATGGACAGTTCCGCGTCCCAGCGCGCCCTGATCAGGTTGCGGACCTCCGCGGCCTGCCAGCCGTCGCGCTCACGCCTCGGCCCGGGGCCTGAGCGTTTCCGTCGGGTGCTTTAGCCCGGCGTAGCCGCGCTCGCGCCATGCTCGCAGCCACACATAGGCCGTCGACGCCGGAACATCCATCCCGCGGCAGATGTCCGCCAGCGTGACCGACGCCGGCAACTCCACCACCAGGTTCAGCAGCACCAAGCGCAGCCGCATCGCGGCATCCCGCTCGTCGGCAAGATGCACGCGGATCATCGCAGCATCCGGTATGTCAGTGCGGCGGCCCGTATTCATCACTCCACCTCATCTGGTTACCCGACTATGGCAAGTATGGACCAACATGAGGATCAAGGACCGGGGTCTGGCTGGCGGGGCTCAGTCCGGCTCGAATGCCTCTTCTGCGCTGTGATCGCGTGCCGACGCCGGTTGCTCGGCCTTGAGCAGCAGACAGTTCTCCAGCACCAGTGCGTCCATGTCCGTGGCGAGGAAGCAGCGGTAGGCGTCGGCGGGCGTTGCGACGATGGGCTCGCCGCGGACATTGAACGAGGTGTTGACCAACATCGGGCAGCCGGTGCGGGCCGCGAAGGTCTCGATGAGCCGATGAAACCGGGGATTGGTGTCCTTGTGCACGGTTTGCAGCCGCGCCGAGTCGTCCACATGGGTAATGGCCGGCACCCGGGAGCGGGGTGCTTTGAGCTTGTCGAGGCCGAGCAGGTCCTGCTGTGCGGCGTCCGGGGGCAGCCGGTGCCGCTCGGCCACCGGCGCCACCATCAGCATGTACGGGCTCGGGCCCGCGTGCTCGAACCACTCCGAGACGCGCTCGGCGAGAATGGCCGGCGCGAAGGGGCGGAAGGATTCGCGGTACTTGATCTTCAGGTTCATCACCGACTGCATCCCCGGGTTGCGCGGGTCGCCGAGTATGGAGCGCCCGCCGAGGGCCCGCGGTCCGAATTCCATGCGCCCCTGGAACCAGCCGATGACCTGGCCCGCGTCCAGCAGCGCGGCGAGCTCGGGCAGCAGCGCGTCGTCGTCGAGTCGGCGATAGGGTGCGGCCCGGGCTGTGAGGAAGGCCTCGATGTCGGCATTGTCGTGTGCCGGGCCGAGATAGGCGCCGCGCATGCGATCCCGGCCCGGCACGACGGCGTCCCGCGGCTGCCCGAGATACTCATGCCAGACGGACAGCGCCGCGCCCAGCGCGCCGCCGGCGTCACCGGCCGCCGGTTGCACCCAGATGTCGGTAAAGGGGCCCTCACGCGCGAGCCGGCCGTTGGCAACACAGTTGAGGGCCACGCCGCCGGCGAGGCAGAGCCGATCGACGTCGAGCTCGCGGTGGACGGTGCGCGCCAGTCGCAGCACCACGTCTTCGGTCACCGCCTGGATGGACGCCGCCAGATCCATCTCCCGCTGGGTGATGGGCGACTCCGGCTCGCGGCGCCGGCCGCCGAAGAGGCGATCGAAGGCGCGGCTGGTCATGGTGAGCCCGTTGGCATAGCTGAAATAGCGCATGTCCATGCGGAAGGTGCCGTCGTCCTTCACTGCGAGCAGGTGCTCGAGGATCAGGTCCTGGTACCGCGGCTCGCCGTAGGGCGCGAGCCCCATCAGCTTGTACTCGCCGGCGTTGACCTTGAACCCCGTGTAGTACGTGAACGCGGAGTAGAGCAGACCCAGGGAATGGGGGAACTGGATCTCCCAATGCGGCTCCAGCCGGTTACCCTCGCCGAGCCACACGGAGGTGGTGGCCCATTCACCGACACCGTCCATGCACAGCACCGCGGCGCGCGCATGGGGGCTCGGGAAGAACGCCGACGCCGCATGCGCTTGATGATGGCTGGTGAACTTGAGCTCAGGCAGCGCGTCCCGGGCCGGCGCCCCCGGCAGCGCCGCCAGTTCCTGCCGCAGCATGTCCTTGAGGAACAGCTTGTCTTTCAGCCACACGGGCATGGCCTTGATGAACGATGGCAGGCCGCGGGGCGCGTAGGCGAGGTAGGTCTCCAGGAGCCGCTCGAACTTCACCAGGGGCTTGTCGTAGAACACCACGTGCTCGATGTCGCCGAGACCGATGCCCGCGATGTCCAAGCACGACAGCACGGCGTCCGCCGGAAAGCGGGCGTCGTGCTTCTTGCGCGAAAAGCGCTCCTGCTGCGCTGCGGCGACGATGGCGCCGTCGCGCACCAGGCAGGCGGCGCTGTCGTGGTAGTAGGCCGAGAGGCCCAGGATATGCGTCGGCATGCGTCTGCGAAGTGGGAGACTGCGGGTGTCGATGGCGACATGTGTGCGGGCGGGCCGCGGGCTCAGTCCGCCCGCGACCAGGGCCGGGACAGCAAGCGCGCCCGGCGGCTGATGCTGTCGGCAACCCGCTCGAAGCGGACTTGGTTGTGGGCGATGACGAAGGTGTAGGTGCCGGGTGCGGGATCCGAGGCGATGGGATCGGTGCCGCGGGTGTTGATGAAAGTGACGCGGTCGCCGTCGATCTGCACGTCGCCCTCGGCCTCGATACCGGACTCACGCAGCAGGTCGACGTGGAAACGGCCATCGGCGCCGATCACGAGCCGGGCTTGCTCGGCGCCGTCTTGGGTGAGTATCCAGGTGCCGGCGAGCGGCTCGGCTCGAGCGGCGTCGCGCGGGCTTTGACAGGCGCTGGGGAGGATGGCGATGAGTGCGAGACCGGCGGCGGCGATGAGTCGAGTCAGCATGGGATCAGGGCGCGTTGACGTGGTCGTTGAGTCGGCGATGAGCCGTGGGGGCGGAGGCAAGCCCGCCCACGGGTGCGGCCGCCGCACCGGCGGGCACCGGACCGGGGCAGCCATGGCGGCTGTTACGCCGCCGGCTCAGAGCAAGCAAGCGTAGGCTGTGGCAACGAAGAGCTGCTCCACGAGGCGCGCATTATGGCGCCGGTTCGGGGTGCTGTCCTCCCCTCACCGCCGTTGTAGGTCGCAGGGGCCAATACATTGCACGTTGAGGGCTTGACCAGACTTCCGCTGCCCCGCTAGCTTAAAGGCATGCCGTTGGCGCCGAAACGCCGTGACCCTCCGGCGTGCACGATCGTACGCCATCGCTGACCCTCAACCCCGCTCACCGCTTCCGCAACCACGCATCCCCGCCGGCAGTGCTGTACTTTCTTTCGCTTTTCGCCGTGCTGTTCGGCTTTTGGCTGCTCCTGTCCGGGCTCTGGGATCACGGGCTCCTGCTGGGCCTGGGGCTGATCTCGTCGGCGTTCGTGGCGTGGATCGGCACGCGCTTGGAGCGCCCGGGGGGCGACGGTTTCGAGCCGGGCATGCTGTTGCGGCTGCCGCGCTACCTGGGGTGGCTGCTGGTGGCCATCGTGCAGGCCAACATCGACGTGGTCCGGCGCATCTGGGATCCGGTGGCTCATCCCATCAGCCCTGTCACGGGTCGCCTGCCTGCCAGCCAGCGTACCCGGCTGGGCAAGACCCTCTATGCCAACTCCATCACGCTGACGCCGGGCACCGTCGCCATCGAGGTGAGCGACGCCGACGTACTGGTGCATGCGCTGAGCCGGGAGGCCTTCGATGACCTCGCCGGCGGTGAGATGGAGCGCCGGGTACTCGCCCTCGAGTGTGGCGCCGGCCACCCGGCTGGCCATCGCGACGGGGAGGCTCAGGGCTGATGTTCGCCGCCACCGCCATTGGCATCCTGGTGGTGATGGCGCTGGCGCTGGCGCGGGCCTTTCTCGGCCCGACCATCTGTGATCGCATCCTGGCGGTGAACATGTTCGGTACCAAGACGGTGCTGCTGATCGCGGTCTACGGCTTCCTCACGGGGCGGCCGGATTTCCTCGACATCGCCATCACCTATGCGCTGATCAATTTCATTGGCGTGATCGCCGTGCTCAAGTTCGTCGAAGGTCTCGCCGACAGCGAACGGCAGCCGCGGCCGGACGAGTTCTGATGGACCTGCTGCTGCCACCCCTGTTTCCGGATCTGCTGCTCGACCTGCTCAGCATGGCGTTGCTGATCGGCGGCGTGTTCCTTGGCATCTCGGGGGCCGTCGGCGTCATCCGCTTCCCCGACTTCTACACCCGCGTGCATGCCGCCGGCGTCACCGACACCCTGAGCGCCGGCATGATTCTGGCCGGTCTGATGCTGCAGGCGGGCTTCACGCTGGTCACCGTCAAGCTGGCCTTCATCCTGCTGTTTTTGTGGCTCACCAGCCCCGTCGCCAGCCATGCCCTGGCGCGGGCGGCGACCCACACCGGCGCCAAGCCCGTCACCGCCACATCGGGAGAGCCGTCATCCTCCAACTGATCGACATCGTGCTGCTGACCTTCTTGGTGGTCACCGCCCTGGCCGTGGTGCGCCTGCGGAGCCTCTTCGCCGTGGTCATGCTCTCGGGCATCTACAGCCTGGTCACCGCCGGGGTGTTCATCGCACTGGATGCGGTGGATGTGGCCTTCACCGAGGCCGCCGTGGGCGCCGGCATCGCCACCATGCTGATGCTCGGCACCCTGCGCCTCACCGGCCATCGGCAGGTGGCGCCGCGGCATTCCCCGATACTGCCGCTGTTGGTGGTAACCATCACCGGCGGCGTCTTGCTCTGGGGTACCCGCGACATGCCACGCTTCGGCGATCCGCAGGCACCGGTACATCTCCATGTGGCCCCCCGCTACATCGAGGATTCCCCCATCGAGGTGGGGGTGCCGAACATGGTCACATCGGTGCTCGCCAGCTACCGCGGCTTCGACACCCTGGGGGAAACGGCGGTGGTGTTCACGGCGGGCGTCGGCGTACTGGCGCTGCTGGGTATCGGCGGACGGCGACGCCGGGATACCGACGGCGACGACCAGGATTGAGGACCGCCTCGGCATGAATAACGACATCGTCCTGACTGTCATCGCCAGGTTGCTGATCCCGCTCATCCTGCTGCTCGCCCTCTATGTCCAGTTCCATGGCGACTTCGGCCCCGGCGGTGGCTTCCAGGCCGGCGTCATCTTCGCCGCCGGCATCATCCTCTATGCCCTCACCAACGGACCGCAGGCGGCCATGCGGATCATGCCGCCGCGGGTACTGACACCGCTGGCGGCCCTCGGTGTGCTGCTGTACGGCGGCGTCGGCATCACGACCATGCTCCTCGGCGGGCACTTCCTGAACTACGACGTGCTGGCCCACGATGCCGTGCATGGCCAGCACTCCGGCATCTTGCTCATCGAGCTGGGCGTCGGCGTCACCGTGGCCTCGGTCATGCTGGTGATCTTCTTCGCCTTCATCACCCGGGAGCCCTGACGTGGACTGGATCGGCCAGTACAACTACGTCGTCGTGTTTTTCCTGATGATGACCGGGTTCTACGTGGTGGTCGCCCGCGGTAACCTGATCAAGAAGATCGTGGGCCTGAACATCTTTCAAAACTCCGTGTTTCTGCTCTACATCTCCATGGGCAAGGTGGCCGGGGGCACCGCACCCATCGTCGTCGCCGGTGAGGTGGTCTATTCCAACCCGCTGCCCCACGTGCTGATCCTCACCGCCATCGTCGTTGGTGTGGCCACCACCGCGCTCGGTCTGGCACTGGCGGTGCGCATCAAGGAGGCCTACGGAACCGTCGAGGAAGACGAGATCCACGCGCAGGACGACGACTGGTGATCTTCGACAATCTGCCCGCCCTGCTGGTGGTGCTGCCGCTGCTGGGCGCACCGCTGTGTCTGCTGCTGAGCCGCGGCCGCCCCGCCTGGCTGGCGGCGACGCTGGTGAGCTGGCTCGTGCTGGCCATCAGCATCGCGCTGTTGTGGCAGGTGCGCGCCGGCGGCGAGCTGCATTATGCCTTCGGCGACTGGGCGCCACCCTGGGGCATCGACTATGTGGTGGACCGGCTCGCCGCCTATGTGCTGCTGATCGTCGCGGCCATCGCCGCCGTGGTGCTGCCGTATTCCTGGCGCAGCGTCCGCCGTGAGCTTCCGACCCGGCTGCATGGCATCTTCTACACGCTGTTGCTGCTGTGCCTGGCGGGGCTGCTCGGCATCGTCATCACCGGCGACGCCTTCAACCTGTTCGTGCTGCTGGAGATCTCATCCCTGTCCACCTATGCCCTGATCAGCCTGGGCCGGGATCGGCGTGCGCTCACCGCGGCTTATCAGTATCTGATCATGGGCACCATCGGTGCCACCTTCTACATCATCGGCGTTGGCCTGTTGTACATGCTCACGGGCACGCTGAACATGGCAGACATGGCCGCGCGCATGGCCGCTATGGAGGGCTCCAATACGCTGCACACCGCCTTCGCGTTCATCGTCGTCGGCCTGGCGCTGAAGCTGGCCATGTTCCCGCTGCACCTATGGTTGCCGAACGCCTACGCCTTTGCCCCCTCGGTGGTCACGGCCTTTCTCGCCGCGACTGCCACCAAGGTGGCGCTGTACGCGATGATCCGTTTCATCTACAACGTCTTCGGGCCGGCATTCACCTTCGGGGAAATGCATGTCCAGTTGCTGGTGCTGCCGCTGGCGGCGGCGGGCGTGTTTGTCGGCTCCGTGGTGGCGGTGTTTCAGCATGGGCTCAAGCGCATGCTGGCGTACTCCTCCGTGGCCCAGATCGGCTACATGCTGCTCGGTATCGGCGCCATGAGCGTCACCGGGCTCACGGCGGCGCTGCTGCACCTGTTCAACCATGCGCTGATGAAGGGGGCGCTATTCCTGGCCGTGGGCGCCCTGGTCTACCGCCTCGGTGGCAGCCGGCTGCAGGACATCGCGGGCATCGCCCGCGACATGCCCTGGACCATGGCCGCCTTCGTCATCGGCGGACTGAGCCTCATCGGCGTCCCTGGCACCGTCGGCTTCATTTCCAAGTGGTACCTCATCCTGGCGGCACTGGAGAACGGCTGGTGGCCCGTGGTGGTGCTGGTACTGGTGACCTCGCTGGTGGCGGTGGTCTACATCTGGCGTGTGGTGGAGACCGCCTACTTCGGCGTGCGCCCGGCGGACGCGGCGCCGGTGCGCGAGGCGCCGCTGGCGCTGCTGGTGCCCACCTGGCTGCTGGTGGCGGCCAACCTGTACTTTGGCATCGCCACCGGCCTGACGGTGGGGCTCGCCGGTGACATCGCCGCCGGCCTCGGCGCTGGCCTCGGCGCTGGTGGGGGTGCCCCATGATCCCGGGCATGGAGGGCGATGCCCCGCGCATCGTGCTCGCCCTGGCGCTGCCGCTGGCGGGGGCCGTGGGCATCTGGGCCAGCGGGCGCCGGGCGAACCTGCGCGAGGGGGTGACCCTGGTCACGGCCGGCCTCCTGTTGCTGACCGTCTTCGGCCTGCTGCCGGCGGTGCTCGCCGGGGCCCGTCCGGAGTGGGTGTTCGCGCAGCCCCTGCCCGGCATCGCCATCGCCTTTCGGGTGGAGCCGCTGGGCATGCTGTTCGCCGCGGTCGCATCGCTGCTGTGGCCGATCAACTCGGTGTACTCCATCGGCTACATGCGCGGCAACGCCGAGCGGCATCAGACCCGCTTCTACGTTTTCTTCGCCGTCGCCCTGTTCGCCACCATGGGTGTGGCCTTCGCGGCGAACCTGGTCACGCTGTTCCTGTTCTACGAGATCCTGACCCTGTCGACCTATCCGCTGGTCACGCACAAGGGCAATGATGCGGCCCGCGCCGGTGGTCGGGTGTATCTCGGTCTCCTCATCGCAACCTCCATCGGGCTGCTGTTGCCCGCGGTGATCTGGACCCAGGCCATCGCCGGCAGCACCGAATTCATGCCGGGTGGCCTGCTGGCCAACATCGCCCCGGCCCTGCCGCCGGCGACGGTGGGGCTGCTGTTCTTCCTGTTCATGTACGGCATCGGCAAGGCGGCGTTGATGCCCATCCACCGCTGGCTGCCGGCGGCGATGGTGGCGCCGACGCCGGTGAGCGCGCTGCTGCATGCGGTGGCGGTGGTGAAGGCGGGCGTCTTCAGCGTCGTCAAGGTGATGGTCTTCACCTTCGGCATCGACACGCTGCAGGCGGTGCCGGCGGCGCAATGGCTGCTCTACATCGCCGCCTTCACCATCATCGTCGGCTCGGTGATCGCGCTGCGTCAGGACAATCTCAAGCGGCGGCTGGCCTATTCCACCGTGAGTCAGCTTTCGTATGTGGTGCTCGGCGCCGCCATTCTGGCGCCGCTGTCGGTGGTGGGCGCGGCGCTGCACATCGTCGCCCACGCCTTCGGCAAGATCACCCTGTTCTTCGCCGCCGGCGCCATCTACACCGCCAGCCACAAGACCGAGGTTTCACAGTTGCGCGGCATCGGCTGGCGCATGCCCTGGACCATGACGGCCTTCGCCATCGGCGCCCTGTCCATGATCGGCGTGCCGCCGGCGGCGGGATTCATCTCCAAGTGGTACATCCTGGCGGGGGCACTGCAGACCGAGCAACTGCTGGCCGTCGCGGTGATCGTCTTGTCCACGCTGCTGAACGCGGCCTATTTCGCACCCATTGTCTTCAGCGCCTTCGCCCGGCCGGCGGACGATGATCCGGCCGACCACGGCGAAGCGCCCCTGCCCATCGTCATCGCCGTTACCACAACGGCGGCGCTGACGGTGCTGCTCTTCCTGTTCCATCAGGTGCCGCTGGAACTGGCCAACGAGATGGTGGGCCGCAGTGCGCCCGCCGCCGGATGAGGTGATCCGCCATGTCAGCGCAGACACACTGGCTGTACCGCAAGCAAAACCGGGGCAAGCTCTGGCTGATCCAATACCTGATCCTGGGATTGGTACTGCTGCCGGAGCTGTTCGTGCATCACCATGCCCATTTTCCGGGCACGGACTTCCGGCTCGATGCCGGTGTCGGCTTCTATGCCTGGTATGGCTTTGCCACCTGCGCCGCCATGGTGGTCGCGGCCAAAGTGCTGGGTATCTTCCTGAAGCGTCCGGACGACTATTACGATGATTGACCTCATGCCGCCGCTGCCCCCGGCGCTGGTCATGGTGCTGGGGGCGTTGTTCATTCCGGCCTTGCGCGGCAGCGCGCGCCGCAGCCTGCTGCTCGGCTTGCCGCTCTTGACGCTGGCGCTGGTCTGGCTGGTGCCGGACGGCGCGGCGTTGCCCGCAGGCTTTCTGGATGTCCAGCTCGATCCGGTGCACGCGAGCGCCGAGGGCCGGCTGTTCGCCACGGTGTTTGCGCTCATGGCCTTCGTCGGCGGGCTCTACGCCATGCATCAGGCGCGCACGCTGGAGTTGGTGGCGGCTTATGTCTATGCCGGCTCGGCCATCGGCGTCACCTTCGCCGGCGATCTGGTAACCCTGTTCATCTTCTGGGAGCTGATGGCCATCGGCTCCACGGCGGTCATCTTCGCCGCCGGCACCGATGCCGCCGGCCGCGCCGCGTTGCGCTACCTGCTGGTGCATTTGCTCGGCGGTGTCGTGCTCATGGCCGGCATCATCGCCCATTGGACGGCCACCGGCAGCCTGGCCGTCGAGGCTCTCTCACCCAATAGCCTGGGCACGGTGCTGATGCTCATCGGCATCCTGGTGAACGCCGGCGCGCCGCCGCTGTCGGCCTGGATCGCCGATGCCTATCCGGAGGCCTCGCCGAGCGGCACGGTGTTTCTGTCCGCCTTCACCACCAAGACCGCCGTGTTCGCGTTGCTGGTGATGTTTCCGGGCGCCGACATCCTGATCTGGATCGGCCTGTACATGGTGTTCTACGGCATTCTCTACGCGCTGCTCGAGAACGACATGCGCCGCATCCTGGCCTACAGCATCGTCAACCAGGTGGGCTTCATGGTCTGTGCCATCGGCATCGGCACCGAGCTGGCGCTGAACGGCGCGGCGGCGCATGCCTTTGCGCACATCATCTACAAGGCCCTGCTGCTCATGTCCGCCGGCGGTGTGCTGATGATGACCGGCAAGCGCAAGTGCACGGACCTGGGTGGGCTGTTCCAGACCATGCCGCGCACGGCCATGCACGGCATCATCGGCGCCCTGGCCATCTCGGCGTTCCCGTTCACATCAGGCTTCGTGACCAAATCCCTGGAGACGGCGGCGGCGGCCCATGAGGGGCTGCTGGTGGTCTGGCTGCTGTTGCTGGCGGCCTCCGCCGGCGTCTTCCTGCACGCCGGCATCAAGTTTCCCTGGTTCGTCTTCTTCCAGAAGGACTCGGGCCTGCGCCCGCCGGAGCCGCCCATCGAAACGCGTCGGGCCATGACCATCTTCTCGGTGCTGTGCATCGGCCTGGGGCTGTTTCCGGCTCCCCTCTACGCGATCCTGCCGTATCCGGTGGACTACCAGGCCTACACCGTCGAGCACGTGGTGAGTCAGCTGCAGCTCTTGTTGTTCGCCGGCTTTGCCTTCTTCGTGCTGCTGACGCAGATGAAGCGCACCCTCACCATCAGCCTCGACTTCGACTGGTTCTACCGCAAATTCCTGCATGCGCTGGCGGAAGAATTCACCGGGCGCACGGCGGAGGCCCGCGACCGGCTGGAAGCGCAGGCCCTGGGCTGGGCGCGACGGCAGATCCGCCTGCTCTATACCCATCACGGCCCCCATGGCATCCTCGCCCGCACCTGGCCCACCGGCAGCATGGTGCTCTGGGTGGCACTGATGCTGGGGTTCACATTGCTGCTTTACCTGCTCTGACGGGGGATGCCCGCGGTCTCGCGGGTGTCGGTTATGGCGGGTTGGGGGGCTGAAGGCGGTGAACGCCGCGCAAGCGCTGCGGGCCCCGGCGTCCGGCCGAAGCCGGCGCCCCGGGGATGAGGTCCATCAACTCAGCGTCGGCCGACTGTCATCGATGGGCAGCGACGGGTCCCGCGACCACTCGTTCCAGGAGCCGAAGTAGATGCCGACATCCTCCACGCCGGCCTCTTTCAGCGCCACGTAGGTATTGGAGGCGCGGGCGCCCTTGAAGCAGTAGAGGTAGACCTTGGAGCTTGCTTTGATGCCGACACTCTGGAACTCGGCGGCGAGCTCGTCTTTGGTCTTGAACACGGGCACATCATCACCCGGCTTCATCACACGATACCACTCCAGCCACTTGGCGCCGGGCAGTCGACCCTTGCGGGGGCAGAAATCGACGCCGTAGGGGCTTGAGCTGATCCCCACCCACTCGTCCACGTCGCGAACATCGAGCTTGATGATGGACGGGTCTTCGAGCGCCTTCAGCATGGCGTCCTTGTCCAGCATGATCTCGGCGGCGCCGTCGTCGACGGGGAAGGTCTTGGGCTGCGGGGTGACGACCTCGGTGCTGGTCTCGTAGCCGTCGTGCAGCCACGCCTGGTAGCCGCCGTGCAGCACGACGGCCTTGGGGTAGCCCAGGTACTTGAGCAGGAAATAGCCGCGGCAGGACTGGCCGTACCCGGAGTTCATGGTGTCTTCATAGAGCACGGCGACTTCCTCGCCGGAGAGTCCGGCGGCACCGAAGGCCTCGGCGAACTTGCCCTTGAGTGTGGCCATGCCCTCGGTGTCTGACGTGGCGAGATAGGTGAAGATCTCGTGGATGTTGACGGCGCCCGGGATGTGGCCCTTGGCGTAGGCGCCGGGGGCGCGGGTGTCGATGACGACCGTGGGCAGGGAGGTCATCAGTGTTTGGAGCTGCTCGGGGGAGATGAGGGTGTTCTCGTGCATGGTACTGCGCTCGTGCTGGGCTTGGGTCCGGGGCTTTGGTTGGAGCCCTTCGTCAAGCAAGGAAGACCCGGGCGGCGCGCAGAAACGCGCCGCGGGCAAAGGGTTTGATCTGCGTGGGGGAGACCGGCCTGGACCGGCTTGAGACCGCCATCCCTGGCGGGGACGCCGTGCGGATGGGGCGGTTGCCGGCTCAGACGAGGCCGGTCACCAGGAACAGTCCGCCCACGGCCAGGGCGCCCAGTCCGGCGCCGCGGATCAGTGTGACCGTCTTGGCCTCGGAGCGGGCGGCGAGATGGTTGAGGCCGAACAGCAGGCCTGCGATGACCGCGTACTGGATCAGTGCAAAGCCGACGAGATAACTGCCCAAGACGGCCTGCTCGGCGCCGATGATGGCCTCGCCATAGGCGTAGCCGTGGAAAATGCCGGCGCCCGCCAGCAACAGCGCCAGGGCGCCGGCGCCGAGCCTGCGCCCGGATACCACCAGGGCGCCCCCGGCCAGCACGCTCACGGCCACCAGCAGCTCTGCGGCGGGGATACCGAGCGCCTGCACATGGATCAGGGTGCCGGCGACGGTGCCGCCGATGAACGCCAGCGGCAGCAGCCAGCGGACGAGACCGGCGGCACTGAAGGCCAACAGGGCCGCCACCACCAGGAACGCGAAGTGGTCGATGCCGATGATGGGATGGCCCAGACCCGAGAGCAGGCCCTGGGTCAGGGTCTCGGGTGTCATGCCTCCCATGGGATGGTGTGCCAGCACCGGTGCCGCCGCCAGGAGGCCGGCGGTGGCGGTGGTGCTGCGGGCGATGAGTCCATTGACAGGCGCAGTAGGGGCGGATTGGCTCATGGTCGAGTTACCTCGGGGGTTGGGGTTTTGTGCGCGGTTTCGGGGACCGTTGCCATGGCTGGCGCATGGTGTCTTGACGTCTTGAGGCGGGATGTATCCGCTGTCCTCTGGCCGCTCTCAGGGTGTCGTTGTTCTGGTTGACTCGGCGTCGTGCGACGCACTTGTCGACCCGTCCCATCTGGATTTTCGGATTTTGCCGACTGGATGTTGGCGCTGTAGCCTTGATGACCGCATCGCGGCTGTCGCAACGCCCGCCGGCCGCCGCTCTGCACGCCGGGGCTGGCGCCGGACATCGCTCTACGCCGGGCACAGAGCATGTCGTCAGTGGCCACCGGTTGCGGCTGACCGTGCCACAGGCTGGTCATCGGTCCGGGCGGCGGCGGTGATGTCCAGTACCGTGACAGCACCGTCGGTGCAGCCGAAGGCGATGGCGGACCCGTCGCCGCTCCAGACGGCACAGGCCACTTCGGCGTTCAGGCTCAGGGACTGGAGCGGTGCGCCGTCATCGGACCAGATGCACACCCGCCCGTCTCGGTCGCCGGAGGCGAGCAGGGTTCCGTCCGGGGCGTAGGTGAGCACCGTGACCGCGGTTCGATGCAGCCGCAGCGGTGTCGGCTTGCCTTCGCCCGCGGCCGGGATATCCCAGAGCACCAGGTCCTGACCACCGGCGGTGGCGACCCGGGAGCGGGTCGGGTGCCATTGCAGGCAGCTGACTTTGGCCGGATAGCCACGCATGGTGAGCGCAGACGAGCCACCGGCTTTCCGTGTGCCCCGGCTGCGACCGGACTGCCGCCACACCTGGAGGAAGCCGTCCTGGGTGCCGACGGCGAGTGCCTTGCCGTCCGGGCGCCAGCCGAGCACCACGGGCGCGCCGGGGAACTGCAGCAATTGCACCGGCGCCTCACCGCCCACCCGCCACAGGTACAGTCCCTTGTTGGCGGCGGTGGCCAGGCGTTTGCCGTCGGGCGCCCAGGCCAGCGCCAAGATCGAGCGGTTGGCGTCGTACCAAAAGCCCAGGGACTCCTCGTCCCGCCAGAGGTGGATGCTGCGCCCGGCGGCCGCGGCCAGCAGTCGGCCGTCCCGGGTCCAAGCCAGGTGCTCGACCCAGCTCGCTTCCTCGGCGAGAGTTGCCACCGAGCCGCCGCGGGCGTTCCAGAGCTCGACCCGACCGTCCTCGCCCGCACTGGCGAGCACCGCAGACAAGTCCTGGTCGGACTGCGGCGGCGTTGGTCTCAGGCAGAGGTCGGTGATACCACCATCGTGCGCCTGCCAGGCGAGATGCTCGTGACCGTCCATGCCGGCATGGCAGCGGATCCATCCATCGGCGCTGGCGGCGAGCAGTGCCTCGCCGGCGCCATGGCTCCAGCCGGCGGGCCGCCAGCGCAGGGCGCTCACCGCCTCCGGCAGTTGCCGCCGCCAGCGCTGCTCGAGCAGGGTTCGCAAGGGGGCGGTCAGGCCGAGCACCAGCTGAGTCCCGCTGTCAGCTCGGCGCGGTCCAGGTTGCGACCGATGAACACCAGCTCGCTGCCGCGCGGCTCGGCGTCGCCCCAGGGCTTGCCGTCATCGCCGTCGAAGAGCATGTGCACGCCCTGGAAGACGAAGCGGTTCGGCCGGTCGCGGAAAGCCAGCACGCCCTTGGTGCGGAAGATGTCCGGGCCCCGGGTACGCAGCAGGTTGGTGATCCACTGCTCGAAGCGGCTCGGATCCAGCTCGCCGCCGCGCACGCCCACCGAGCCGACGCTGTCGTCATGCTCGTGGGGGCTCGCATAACGGTGCTCGGCCACCGGTGCCAGCAGGGCGCCGTCGGCGTCGGTCAGCCGCAGGTCGAATTCTTCCGGCAGGTGCTGGGTGAGCAGCACATAGCGGCCGGCGGATGGGATGCTCAGTCGCAGCCGGGCGCCGTCGGTCTCATCGACACTGAGCCGATACAGGGTCTCGCCGGGCTCGGCCGGGGCGTCGTCGGGGCTGCCGCTGCGGGTGTCGGCGGCGCCGGAGTAGAGCAGGATGCTGCGCCGCTTCCAGTCCGTGAGCATGGATTCATGCTCCAGGCCCGGGCCGGCGAGCACCAGATCGATGGCGGGATCGGGGCCGCCGGCCAGCACCAGATCATAGGTCCCGGGCGCCAGGTCGTAGAGCCCGGCCCATTCGAAGGGCAACTCTTCCTGCAGAAACGCCGGCGTCTCGGTGGCGCGGGCATCGAGGTCGAAAGCGCGGACGTCGAGCACCCTGGCCAAGTCGATGCCGCCGTGCTCGGTGGCCTGTATTCGGGCCAGACGATTCATGCCCCGCACCCGCTGCTCCAGCGCCGAAAGCGCCGCCGGTGATACCAGATCCGCCTTGTTCAGCAGCAGGATGTCCGCGGAGGCAATTTGGGCGCGGCATTCGTCGGAGTCATCCAGGTGCTGGGATACATGCTTGGCGTCCACCAGGGTGACGATGGCGTCGAGCCGGAGCTTGGCCTTCATCTCCTCGTCCATGAAGAAGGTCTGCGCCACCGGGCCCGGGTCGGCCATGCCGGTGGTCTCGATGATGATGCGCTCGAACTTGTGCTTGCGGCGCATCAGGCGGGCGAGGATGCGGATCAGATCCCCGCGCACCGTGCAGCAGATGCAGCCGTTGTTCATCTCGAAGATTTCTTCGTCGGTCTGCACCACCAACTCGTGGTCGATGCCAATTTCGCCGTATTCGTTCTCGATGACGGCGATGCGATGGCCATGCTGCTCGGTCAGAATGCGGTTCAGCAGCGTGGTCTTGCCGGCCCCCAGGAAGCCGGTGAGCACGGTGACGGGGACGCGCGGATCGCTGGCTCCCGTCGTGGGATCGGGTTCGGTGCGGGGCGCAAAGCCCTCGCGCTCCAGGGCGCAGGATGCGGTCATGGTTGGTCCAGTGGTGTGCGTGTTGTGCGTTCGGG
Organism: uncultured Thiohalocapsa sp.; assembly: GCF_913062725.1. Taxonomy (GTDB): domain Bacteria; phylum Pseudomonadota; class Gammaproteobacteria; order Chromatiales; family Chromatiaceae; genus Thiohalocapsa. The sequence continues at coordinate 48,889 of NZ_CAJXWY010000014.1, read as the reverse complement.
CGGTTGACTCAGCGGCCGTTGACGGCCTTGAGCGGCGCCGCCGCCGGTGTGCTGTGCAACGTCCTGAGCGCCTCGGGCGGAGCTTCGCCGGCGGCCCGGGCACGGGCCTCCGCCGCCGGGTCCACGTCCACCGGCGCCAGGGCCTGGGCGCGCGCCTCACGGCTGTGGCCCGCATCGCGCACCGCATCGTCGCGCTCGGACAGCTCGCGTGAGCGCGACACCAGGAAGTCCACCAGATGGGTGCGGATGGGGTAGTAGCCCGGGTCGTGGACAATGGTGGTCCGATCCCGCGGGCGCTCGATGCTGACTTTCACGGACTCGGCGACCCGCGCGAAGGGCCCGTTGGTCATGAGCAGGATGCGGTCGGCCAGCAGGATCGCTTCATCCACATCGTGGGTGATCATGAAGACGGTCTGGTGGGTCTCGGTGCAGATCTTGAGGAGCTCGTCCTGGATGGTGCCGCGGGTGAGGGCATCGAGGGCGCCGAAGGGCTCGTCGAGCAGCAGCAGCTGGGGCTGGGTGGCGAAGGCGCGGGCGATGGACACGCGCTGGCGCATGCCGCCGGAGAGGGCGGCGGGCTTGCGGTGCTCGGCGCCGTCCTTGAGGCCCACCATGTGCAGGTACTGAAGGCTGTGCTCGCGCACCTGGGATTTGCTCCAGCCGGGAAAGCGCGCGCGCACGCCGAACTCCACATTGCTGAGCGCCGAGCGCCAGGGCAGCAACGAATAGTTCTGAAACACCACGCCGCGCTCCAGCGACGGCCCGCGGACCTCCTTGCCCGCCATGTAGACCTCGCCGCCGCTGGGCGAATCGAGTCCGGCGAGGACGTTGAGAATGGTCGATTTACCGCAGCCCGAATGGCCGATGATGCAGACGAACTCGCCCTTGTCGAGGCCGAAGCTGACGTCATCGAAGACGGTGAGCTCGCCGTGATCGGTCCCGAAGCGCTTGGCTAGGTGCTTGACCTCAAGAAAATGTGGCTCGGTCATGGTCGTCACTCCTGGTACTGCACGAGGCGGGTGGCGCTGGCGAGCGCCATATCCAGCAGCATGCCGACGATGCCGATCATCAGAATGGAGAAGATCACACTGGTGAGGTCCAGGTTGTTCCACTCGTTCCAGACGTAGTAGCCGATGCCGGTGCCGCCGACGAGCATTTCCGCGGCGACGATGACGAGCCACGCGATGCCGATGCTGATGCGCATGCCGGTCAGAATGGTAGGCGCCGCCGCCGGCAGGATCACCTGGAAAGCGGTGCTCATGGGTGTCAGCTCGTGGGTGCGCGCGACATTGACCCAGTCTTTGCGCACGCCGGCCACACCGAAGGCGGTGTTGATCAGCATGGGCCAGATGGAGCAGATGAAGATCACGAAGATGGACGAGGTCTCGGAGTCCTTGATGATGAAAAGCGCCAGGGGCATCCAGGCCAGCGGCGAAATGGGCTTCAGGATCTGGATGAACGGGTTCAAAGCCTTGTACATCAGCGGCGACATGCCGATCAGGAAGCCCAGGGGGATAGCCAGCAGTGCCGCAAGGCCAAAGCCCGTGAGCACGCGGTAGATGGAGTAGCCCAGCTGGATGCCGATACCTTTGTCGTTGGGGCCGGCGTCATAGAATGGGTTCGACAGCTCTTCCACCGCAAGGCCAATGACCTGTGATGGCGGCGGTACCCGGGCTTCTTGGTCGGCACCGCCCATGAGCCGCTCGTACTCGGTCATCTCCGTGTCCACTTCGGGGGACTCGTGACTCAGTTGCCAGAGGCCGAGGGTGACGACCAGCAGCACCAGCGAAACCAGTAAGGCGCGTGCATTCAGTGATTGCAGCATGGCTCGTTTTTGGCTCGGGTGAATGTCGCCGGCAGCGACGGGGCGGAGCGCCCCGTCGGCGCCGGCGCGTTCCTGTTAGCCTCGCTTGATCGCGAAGCTCTCGACGTACGCATCGGGCTTGGTCCAATCGAACTCCTTGCCCATGATGGTGTAGGTCTCGTAGGTCTTGTCCGGCGGCTCGTAGCCGAGTTCCTTCATGTATTTCGCCGCATCCGAGGCCAGGTACACCTGCTCGGCGATCGCCTTGTAGTCGATGTCGCCTTCGACGTAGCCCCAGCGCTTCATCTGCGTGAGGATCCAGACCGCCATGGAATGCCAGGGGAAGGGATCGAAGTCGATGCGGTCGGGCACATCCTGAATGTTGCCAAGACCATCGGCGAAGCGCCCGGTGAGCACCTGCTCGATGACGGGCACCGGCTGGTTGAGATAGTTCTTCGGCGCGATGGCCGCCGAGATCTCTTTGCGGTTCTCAGGTTTCTGCGAGTAGTGGGTCGCATCGATGATGGACTTGAGCAGCGCCGAGTAGGTGTTGGGCATGGTCTCGGCGAACTCGTCCGAGCAGGCGAAGGCGCAGCAGGGATGGCCCGGCCAGATATCCTTGGTCAGGATGTGGATGAAGCCCACCTTCTCCCAAACGGCGCGCTGGTTGAAGGGGTCCGGCGACAAGAAGCCGTCGAGGTTACCGGCACGCAGGTTGGCGACCATCTCCGGTGGCGGCACCACACGGATCTGGATGTCCTGATCCGGGTCCAGGCCGTGCTCGGCGACGTAGTAGCGCAACAGGAAGTTGTGCATGCTGTAGTCGAAGGGCACGCCGAACTTGAAGCCCTTCCAGTCCTTCGGATCGCGCTTGTCCTTGTGGTCGTTGTGCAGCACGATGGCCTGGCCGTTGATGTTCTCCACGGCCGGCATGCGGTAGGGCACGGCTGTGGAGCCGGCGCCCATGGTCATCGCCAGGGGCATGGGCGTGAGCATGTGCGAGGCGTCGTATTCGCCGGACAGGGATTTGTCGCGGGCGACGGCCCAGCCGGCGGTTTTGATGACGTCCACGTCCAGCCCATACTTCTCGTAGAAGCCGAGCGGGTGCGCCATGATGATGGGTGTGGCACAGGTGATGGGCACGAAGCCGACTTTGAGCTTGGACTTCTCGAGCTGCCCCATCTCCTCCTTGGCGGCGGCCTTGATCTTCTCCATGGGCAGCATGGTGCCTAAAATGCTGGCGAGGGTGCCGCCGCCCACCAGGCCCAGGAACTGACGGCGGCTGAGATCGTTGTGACCAAAGACACCACGCACGATGGCGCTCTCGATGGCCCGGTCCATCATGTCGTCGGGGGCGTCGAAGGTCTCGCGACGGGTGGCGCCGGCGGCGGCGAGGGCGGACGAACCGGCTTGGCTGTCCGTCGCGGCGTCCTCGAACACTGCCCGTTCCAAGCGCTCAGTCATCTCGGACTCGGAGCACTCGTAGACGCTGACGTCCTGTTCGCGCTTGAACACACAAATGGGGCAATTGCAGGCCGGTCCGTGCTGGAGATCGGCGTTGGCGTCGTAGGGATTGCCCAAACTTCGGTATGACATCGATTTCCCCTTCGTGACGATGTGCTGAGGGTTGACGGCCGCGCCTGCGACGCCCCGGCTGGCGAAACGGGTGTGCTCGGCGCAGCGGTTGCATCGGGCGCAGGCGTTGCGATTGGCGCAGCGGTTGTCGACGGGCTGCTGAGTGTCGTGCACGGCGTGCCGGCCTGCCATCTGAGGGTGCATGCCCGCCGCGCCTTGAGCGCTGCCCGTGCGGGGCGATGAGCAGGACATCTGCAAAAACGGCCGCCTCGCCGGGCCTTCCTGGTTGGTGAAGCACGTGGCATGCCAGATGAATGGCAAATGTCCCGGTGAGGCCCAACCGGTCCGCTTTGACTGGTCTGGCAGGGCATGTCGCCATTGACTGAGGTATCGGCCTAAGCGTCTGATAATGGGAGGATCCGGTCACATCACCCGGGTAGCGCCGTATCGGCTGCCGTCTGTGGCGTCGCCACCCGTGAGCAATCGCGGGGACGCCGCGATGCGGCCATTGCTGCAGGCGGTCGACCGCCCTGGGAGCGAGCGTTTATTGCTACGAAATCTCGTAGACCACGAAATTGCGTCGCGGTACCACGAAAATGCGTAAGCCATGACAGCGTGCTCCGATTCCACCGGCATCGGGTTGCGTGCCGCCGATGCGGTGCGGCGCACCTGTGCCCCGGCGCTGAGCCCCGAGGGTTTCCGCGCCTTGTTCGAGCTGCATCCGGATGCGCAGCTGCTTTGGGACCCGCTCGCCGACCGCATGGTCGAGGTGAACGCGCAGGCCTGTGTGCTGCTCAAGCGCAGTCGCGCCGAGCTCCTGGCGTTGGCGCCGAGTGCGCTGCACAGCGGCGAGCGCGGTGCCCTGGTGGTGTTTACCGAGGCGGTGCTGGAGCGCGGCGAATGCTGGACCGACAGCCTCAGCGGCGAACTGCCGGATGGCGCCCGACTGGCGCTGGAATACAACGCCCGGCGGGTGGTGCTCGACGGCGTCGCCGCCGACCGTGCATTGATGCTGGTGACGGCGCGCGACCTCACCATCGTGCGGCGGCGCGAGCTGCATGCCGATGCCGGCGCCTACCTGCGCAGCGGCCTGTCGGAATGGCGGCGGGTGGAGCGGCTGTTCGCAGACATCGAGTCGGACAATCAGCTCATCCTGCGGGCGGCGGGCGAGGGCATTTACGGCGTCGACGGCAACGGCATCACCACCTTCGTGAACCCGGCCGCGGCGCGCATGCTGGGCTACACCGCCGAGGAGCTGGTGGGCCACGGCATGCATGCCACCATCCACCATAGCCATGCGGACGGCACCTGCTACGCCGCCGAGCAATGCCCCATCTATGGCGCCTTTCGCGAGGGCGCCGTGCACCGCCGCGACGATGAGGTCTTCTGGCGCAGGGACGGCAGCAGCTTCCCGGTGGAGTACACCAGTACCCCCGTGGTGGACCGCGGGCGCATCATCGGTGCCGTCATCGTCTTCCGGGATATCAGCGACCGCCGCGATGCCGAAGCGCGCCTGCGCACCGCCATGGCCGAGCTGGAACAGCTCAAGCACCGCCTGGAGCTGGAAAACGATTATCTGCAGCAGGAGTTGAAAGAGGAAACCAACTACCGCGAGATCGTCGGGCGCTCGCGCGCGGTGCAAGAGGTGGTGCGCAAGATCGAGCTGGTGGCGCCCACCCAGGCGCCCGTGCTCATCACCGGCGAGTCCGGCACCGGCAAAGAGCTCATCGCCCGGGCCATCCACGGCGCCGGCAGCCGCGGCGACCGCCCGCTCATCCGCGTCAATTGCGCCGCCGTGCCGGCGGACCTGTTCGAGAGCGAGTTCTTCGGTCATGTCCGCGGCGCCTTCACCGGCGCCGTGGCGGACCGCGTCGGGCGCTTCGAGCTGGCCGACCAGGGCACGCTCTTCCTCGACGAGATCGGTGAGATTCCGCTGGAGCTCCAGGGCAAGCTGCTGCGGGTGTTGCAGGAAGGGCAGTTCGAGCGCGTCGGCGATACCCGCACCCGCAGCGTCGACGTGCGTGTGGTAGCTGCGACCAACCGCCGCCTGGACCAGGAAGTGGCCGCCGGGCGCTTTCGCGAGGACCTGTTCTACCGGCTGAATGTCTTTCCCATCGAGTCCGTCCCCCTGCGCGAGCGACCGGAAGACATCCCGCTGCTGGCGGCGCACTTCCTGGGCAAGATCAGCCGCCGCCACGGCCGTGACGGGCTGCAGCTCTCCCGCGCCGACGTCGAGCGCCTGCAGGCGTACCATTGGCCCGGCAATGTGCGGGAGCTGGAGAACCTCATCGAGCGGGCGCTCATCGTCTCCACCGGCAACCGGCTGGTGATCGACCTGCCGACGGGCGCAGCGACGCCCGAGCGCTCGCCGCCGCAGCTTATCCCCGGTAGCACCGCAGTCGGCCCGCCGAGCACGGAAGCCGAGCGCCGCGCCCAGGAACGGGCCATGATCATCGCCGCCCTCGAGGCCAGCGGCGGCAAGGTCTTCGGCGCCGGCGGCGCCGCCGAGCGCCTGGGGCTCAAGCCGACGACCCTGGCTTCGAGGATCAAGCGTTTGGGGATCGAGAAGCCGCCGAAGCGCAGCGCCACTGACTGAGCGCCGCGGCTGCTTGCATCCCCAAGCGCCGGCCGCTGCGCCAGACAGGGCAACAACCACAGAACGCGCTCGAGAGACCATGACGGCGTTTGCAGACAGGGTTTTCGTGTTTACCGGTGCCACGCTGGAGCAGGCGTTGGACGACTGGGTGGCGGAGCAACTGGCGGCCTATCCGCACCAGGAGGCGCGTATCCGCGTCGCGGCGCTGGCGATGCGGGACTTCTTCGGCTCGCGGCACATCGAGCGCCACAAAATGACGCTCGGCCGCCAAAGCGATGGTCCGGCCGACGGTGGCGCCGGTGGTGAGCCATGACCGGCGGCTGGCTCAACACCGTGGAGCGGGTCGGTAACCGGCTGCCCGACCCCTCCACGCTGTTCGCGCTCGGCACCTTGCTGGTGATGTTGCTCTCGCAGCTGGCGGTCTGGCTCGGCTGGGAGGTCTCCCGCACGCTGCAGCGTGACGGCCAGCTGGTCACCGAGCCCATCCGGCCCGTCAGTCTGCTGGACGCCGACGGCCTCTGGTGGCTGTTCTCCAGCCTGGTAGACAATTTCGTCGAATTCCCGCCGCTGGGCCTCGTGCTGGTGGGGCTGCTCGGCATCGGCGTCGCCGAGCGTGCGGGCTTGCTGCCGGTGCTGCTGCGCCGGCTGCTGGCGGCCGCCCCCGGGCCGCTGTTGGTGCCCATGACGGTTTTCGTCGGCGTGCTGTCATCGCTGGCGCTGGACGCGGGCTACGTGGTGCTGCCGCCGCTGGCCGGGGCGCTCTTTCTGGCCGCCGGGCGCTCGCCGCTGGCGGGCATTGCGGCGGTCACCGCCGGCGTCACCTGCGGCTTCTCGGCAAACCTGTTCATCACCGGCCTGGACCCGTTGCTGGCGGGGCTCTCCACCGCCGCCGCGCAGCTGCTGGACCCGCGCTACGCAGTGGCCATCAGTGCAAACTGGTGGTTCATGATCGCCTCGACCTTCCTGCTGACGGCCGCGGGGGCTTTCGTGACCTGGCGCTTCGTGGAGCCGCGGCTGCCCCGGCCAACCGCGGCCGAGCGGGCCGGCGGCGGCGCATCGGCGCTGGTGTCAGGCGTTGCCGGCGCGCATGACGAAGATCGGGGGCTGCGCTTCGCCGGCTGGACGTTCCTGGCACTGCTGGCCCTGTTGCTCGCCGCCGTGCTCATCCCCGGCGCACCCCTGGCCGGCGAGGGCGCCCGGTTCCCGCGCTGGATGGAGGCGCTGGTGCCCATCCTGCTGGTGGTCTTTCTGGGCACGGGGCTCGCCTACGGCATCGGCGCCGGCAGCATCCGGCGCGACCGCGACGCCGTGGACATGATGGGCGAGACCATGCGCACCATGGGCCCCTACCTGGTGCTGGCCTTTTTCGCGGCACAGTTCATCGCCTGCTTCGGCCATTCCCGACTCGGCGAGATGCTGGCGGTGGTGGGCGGTGGCTGGCTCGCCGAGCTGGCGCTGGCGCCGGCGGCGCTGATGCTGGGCTTCATGGTGGTGGTGATGGCCGGCAACCTGCTCATCGGCTCGGCGAGCGCCAAGTACGCGTTCTTCGCGCCGGTCTTCGTGCCGATGCTCATGCAGGCCGGCGTCAGCCCCGAGCTGACCCAGGCCGCCTATCGCGTCGGCGATTCGGTGACCAATGGCATCACGCCCTTCAATCCCTATCTGGTCATCATTCTTGCTTTCATCCGCCGCTACCGCCCGGACGCCGGACTCGGCACCCTGCTGGCGCTGATGCTGCCCTATACCCTGGTGTTCGCGCCGGTATGGGCCGCGCTGCTCGGGGTTTGGATCATCGTCGGCTGGCCGCTGGGGCCGGGCGGAGAGCTCACTTATCCGCCCGCCGGGTGAGCGCCGGATCAATCACGTCCGGCGCTGGGAACCGGAGGTGTGCGCTAAGGCCGTGCCAACGGAAGCTTTGGAGGCCGATGGCGGCTTGCTGAGTGGGTGGCTCATGGCGACAGGGTATTGAGCAAAGGCACCGTGGCTGCCAAAGCACCGGATCATCTCCAGAGGCCTGAAGCGCGCCGGCGGCGATGGGACACGCGCCCGGCGTCGGACTCGCCGCCGCGAGCCCCCATCTGCGCCGGAATGGATATCTTCAGCCCCGCCACCCGCCGCTGGTTCCGCCAGAACTTCGCCGGCCCCACCGACGCCCAGGCCGCCGGCTGGCCGGTGATCGCCGCCGGCCGGCATGTGCTGATCACGGCGCCCACCGGCAGCGGTAAGACGCTGGCCGCATTCCTGTGGTCCATCGACCGGTTGATGGGCGGAGATGCTCCGGGGGCCGGGCCCAAGGGCCTGGCGGCCGCGGCATCGGAGGCCGGTATCGGTGACCGAGAGGAGGCGCGTCCGGCGGGCACTCGGGTGCTCTACATCTCGCCGCTGAAGGCGCTGGTCTACGACATCGAGCGGAATCTGCGGGCGCCGCTGGCGGGCATCGGCGCCGCCGCGGCGGCGCTGGGGCAAGAGCGCCCGATGCCGCGGATGGCGATCCGCACCGGTGACACCTCCCAGCGGGAGCGGGCGCAGCAGTTGAAGGATCCGGCGGAGATGCTGGTGACCACGCCGGAGTCGCTGTACCTGCTGCTGGGCTCGCGGGCGGCGGCGCATCTGGCGCAGGTGCAGACGGTGATCGTGGATGAGGTGCATGTGCTGGCGTCCAGCAAGCGCGGCGCGCACCTGGCGCTGTCGCTGGAGCGGCTGACGGCGCTGGTGGAAGCGGCGGGCGGGGCGGACCCGCAGCGCATCGGCTTGTCCGCCACCGTGGAGCCGCTGACGGAGGCGGCGCGTTGGCTCGGCGGCGAGCGGCCGGTGGAGATCGTCGACGCCGCCGCGCCACCGCGGCTGGACCTCAGCATCAGTGTGCCGGTGCCGGACATGGAGCATCCGCCCGAGGCGCCCGGCCTGGATGCCCCCGGCGGCCCGATCCTCGGCGAGCTCTATGCCCGGGAGGTGGCGCGCCCGCCGGCGGAGAAGGGCATGTGGTCGGCCATCTACCCGGCGCTGCTGGACGCGATCCTGGCGCACCGCTCCACCATCGTCTTCGTCAACAGCCGGGGCTTGGCGGAGCGGCTGTGCCGGCGCCTGAACGAGACCCATCTGGAGCGCCTCACCGGCGCGGCGGATGGTGGCCAGGTTGAGGCGGGGGCAGATGCTTGGGCGGGCGACGGAGCAGACGAGGGCACCGGCGGCGCTGATGGTATCGACCCCATGCTGGCGGGCGCCGAGGAACTGGCGGATCTGGACGCGTCGGTCGCCTCCGGCAACGATGCCGCAGGCGCCGGCGGCGACCCTGCAGCGGCTGCGGGCCCCGGGCTGGACACCGCCGAGCTGGTGCGCGCCCACCACGGCAGCGTCAGCCATGAGCAGCGGGCGCAGATCGAGGACGGCCTGAAGGCCGGCACGCTCAAGGCCATCGTCGCCACCAGCTCACTGGAGATGGGCATCGACATGGGCGGCGTCGATCAGGTGTTGCTGGTGGAGTCACCGGGCTCCGTGGCCCGCGGGCTGCAGCGGGTGGGCCGCGCCGGCCATGGTGTCGGCGAGGTGAGCAGCGGGCGGATCTTTCCGAAGTTCCGCGGCGATCTGCTGGAGTGCGCCGTCATCGCCGGTCGCATGCTCAAGGGCGAGCTGGAGCCCTTTCGCATGCCCGCCAACGCGCTGGATGTGCTGGCGCAGCAGATCGCCGCCCATTGTGTGGCCGGCGAGCGCACGGTGGACGAGATCCAACGCCTGGTGAACCGCGCCGGGCCCTACCTGAGCTTGAGCCGTGCCGCGCTCACGTCGGTGCTGGACATGCTCTCGGGGCGCTTTCCGTCCAGCGATTTCGCCGATCTCAAGCCGCTGCTCGCCTGGGATCGGGCCAACGATGTGCTGAGCCCGCGCAAGGGCGCGGCGATGATCACCCGGCTCAACGCCGGCACCATCCCCGACCGCGGCAACTACGCCGTGCATCTGGGCGCCGACGGCCCGCGCATCGGCGAGCTGGACGAGGAGATGGTGTTCGAGACCCGCGCCGGTGAGTGCATCCTGCTGGGCGCCTCCACCTGGCGCGTGCAGGAGATCACCCGCGACCGGGTGGTCGTCTCGCCGGCGCCGGGGGAGCCCGGCAAGCTGCCCTTCTGGCGCGGCGACGGCCCCGGCCGGCCGGTGGCGCTGGGCCGCGCCGTCGGCGCCTTCTGCCGCGAGGTGGCCCGGCGCGATCCGCAAGACGCCATCGACTGGATCAGGCGCCAGGCGCCGCTGGACGACTTCGCCGCCGCCAACCTGGCCGCCTACATCCACGAGCAGCGCGCGGCCACGGGCAAGGTGCCGGACGAGCACACCGTCGTCATCGAGCGCTTCCGGGACGAGCTGGGCGACTGGCGCATCTGCATCCTGACCCCGTTCGGCGCCCGCATCCACGCCCCCTGGGCCATGGCCCTGCAATGGCAGCTGGAGCGCCGCGAGGGCTTCGAGATCCAGGTGATGTACACCGACGACGGCATCGTCCTGCGCATGGCCGACGGCGACGAGCTGCCGGACCTGATGGCGCTGCTGCCGCCCCCGGACGAGATCGAAGACCGCATCACCGAGCAGCTGGCCGACACCGCGCTGTTCGCCAGCCTGTTCCGCGAGAACGCCGGACGCGCGCTGCTGCTGCCCAGGCGCTCCGCCAAGGGCCGCCAGCCGCTGTGGGCGCAGCGCCTGAAAGCCTCGAGCCTGCTGGCGGTGGTGCGCCGCTTTCCGGGCTTTCCGGTGGTGCTCGAGACCTACCGCCAGGCGCTGAGCGATCAGTTCGACCTGGCCGGGCTCAAAGAGTTGCTGCGGGCGGTGCAGTCCCGCGCGGTGCGGGTGCATGAGGTGGAAACACCCAGCGCCTCGCCCTTCGCCCGCTCACTGGTGTTCGCCTATGTGGCCGCCTACATCTACGAGCAGGACGCCCCCATCGCCGAGCGCCGTGCCCAGGCGCTGACCCTGGACCGCGGCCTGCTGGCGGAGCTGCTGGGGCAGGCGGAGCTGCGCGAGCTGCTGGACCCGCGGGTGCTGGAAGAGGTGGAGGCGGAGCTGGCGCACCTGACGCCGGAGCGGCGGGCGCGGGATGCGAACGAGGTGCACGATCTGCTGCGGCGGTTGGGGGATCTGACGCAGGCGGAGATCGCCCTGCGCTGTGCGGCGGGCAGCACACAGGGTAACGGCGCCGGGGATGCGGAGCCGGATGACGGGTCCGGCGATGGCGGCGATCCGTGGCCCGATGCCGCGCCTGGGCTCGGGTTTGGGGCGCCGGCTGATCGGGCCGGCGAGGCTGCCGGTGAGCTGGACGGTGCTGGACTGGAGGCAGACCGGCTGGCGCAAGCCTGGCTGGTGGAGCTGGGCCGTCAGCGCCGGGCGGTGCGGATTGCCGTCGCCGGCGAGCAGCGCTGGATCGCGGCGGAGGACGCGGGGCTGTACCGCGACGCCCTGGGCAGCGTGCCGCCGCCGGGGCTGCCGGAGACCTTCATCGCCCCCACCGAGGCGCCGCTGGAGCAGCTGATTCGCCGCTACGCCCGCACCCACGGACCCTTCCCGGTGCAGCAGCTCGCCCGCCGCCTGGGGCTGCCGGCGGCGCAGCTGACGCCGGTGCTGAAGCTGCTGGAAAGCCGCGGCGAGCTGGTGCACGGCGAGATGCGCCCCCTCGTGCTCACCGAGCGCAGCGAGCCCGAATGGTGCGATGCGGAGGTCATGCGCCGGCTGCGCCGGCGGACCCTGGCCCGCGCCCGGGACGAGGTGGCGCCGGTGGACGGCGCCACCCTCGGCCGCTTCCTGCCGGATTGGCACGGCCTTGGCGCCGCCGGCGGCCGTCAGGGCCGCGACGGCCGCGAGCAGCTGCTGGAGGCCCTGCTGCAGCTGGAAGGTCTCGCCGTGACCTGGACCCAGCTGGACCGGGTGCTGCTACCGGCGCGCGTGCAAGGCTACCGCTCCGACGACCTCGACATGCTGGCCGCCACCGGGCAGATCGTCTGGGTCGGACGCGGGGCCGCCGGACCGAAGGACGGGAAGATCGCCGTGTATCGGCGCGAGAACCTGGGACTGGGACCGGCGAGGGGCACCGATCCGGGGTCTGGGGCCGCGGGTTCAGCGTCTGCTGACGACGCAGGTCCGGCTGGCGCCGACGGCGGCCCCGGGACGGTTGCAGATGACCTGGGCGGGGCGTTGCGTGAGGCACTGCTCGTGCAGCTGCGGCGTCGGGGAGCGTGCTTCTTCATGGATCTGCAGGCGGCCGCCGAGCCGCTGCTCGCGCGCGCCGGCGCCGCCGCCGCCGGCCGGGATGCCTTCGACGCCGCGCTTTGGGACCTGGTGTGGGACGGACTGGTCACCAACGACACCTTCGCGCCGTTGCGGGCGCTAGCCGCCGGCAAGGGCAAGGGCGCCGGCGCAGGGGGCCGGCTCGGTGGGCGGACGGGCCCGGGGCGGGGCGGCCGACACACCGCCCGCGCCCATGCCTCCGCCGGGCTGCGCGGCGGCTTCGGCCGCGGCGGTGGTGTTGGTATGGCGGGCGGCCTCGCGGGCGGGCGCTGGTCGCTGGTGGCGGACCTCGGCGCCGATGACGACATCACCGACACCGAGCGGGTGTTGTTCAGCGCCCGTCTGCTGCTGGAGCGCTATGGCGTGGTCAGCCGCGAGGCCGTCGCCGCCGAGGGTATCCCGGGCGGCTTCGGCCCGCTCTACAAGATGCTGAAAGAATTGGAGGAAGGTGGCCAGGTGCGCCGCGGCCATTTCGTCGAGGGCTTATCCGGCGCCCAGTTCGCACTGCCCGGCGCCGTGGAGCGCCTGCGCGCGGCCCGCGAGGACGAGCAGCCCATGGACGGCTACACCGAGGACGACGTGCGCATCCTCGCCGCCGCCGATCCCGCCAATCCTTATGGGACGTTACTGGACTGGCCGGCGAGTGCCGCCGGCACGCCCGAGCAACCCCAGACCCGAGGCAACGGTGTCGCCAGGCAGAGCCCCAAGCGCAGCGCCGGCGCCTGGCTCATCCTGGTGGCGGGCAAGCCCGTGCTGTACCTGGCTGCCAACGGCCGCCAACTCCTGAGCTTCCCGGCGAGCCTGACGGCGGGCGGCCGCGAGCTGGCGCTCGCCGCCGCCGCACTGCACCGTATCCCATCCGGGCGCAAGCGCCTGCTCATCCAGCACATCGACGGCGAGCCGGCGCTGGAATCGCCCCTGCGCGACACCCTCCTGGCCGCCGGCTTCGAGTCCGACTACGATGCCCTGGCCCCGGCGCGTTTCCGCCCCAGCGGCACCGGCCGTGATCCCAATGCCATTGCCTGTGCCGGGCCGCGGGGCTGAACTGCCGGCGGTATTACTCGTCGCCCGGCACGGGGGCTGCCGCGTAGTAGGCGGCCAGGGTGGTGATTTCCTCCTCGGAGAGCTGGCTGGCGATGAAGCGCATGCGACCGAAGTCATCGTTCGCCCGCTCGCCGTCGCGGTAGGCGACCATGGTCTCGATGAAGTGGTCGATCTTCTGCCCCGACAGGGCCGGTACCTGCAGGCCCATGCCTTCGCCCTGCTCACCATGGCAGACGTTGCAGGGCAGCAGCAGGCGGTCGGTGTCGCCCTGGGTGACCAGCAGCGGCGGAGCCGTTTTGCCCTCCGGCGGCTCCGGCTCAAGCGTGGCGAAGTAGGCGGCGAGATCGGCGAAGTCCTGCAGCTCCAGCCGTCGGGCCACCTTGTACATGGAACGCGCATCGCGCACCTTGGCCTTGTAGTCCACCAGCTGCTTGAACTGATAGGCCGCGACCTGCCCCGCAATGCTCGGGGTTTCGTCGTCCTCGGGGATGCCGAGATCGCCGTGGCACTTGCTGCAGCGCTTGTCCTCGGCGATCTGGCGGCCGCGCTCGACATCGCCGGACTCGATGATATCGAGCATGGCGCGGTTCCAGACGAAGCCGTCGTCGTCGGCAGCGGTGAGCGCCGGTGCGCTCAACAGGGCGATGCCAAGGAGCAGGGCGCCGCGGCGCCCGAGGGTCTGCAAGTGGTCTGCAAATGAATTGGTCATCGGTTCACCCCCTCAGTGCGCTGCATCCGCGACCGCGGTGGTCGCAGCGGTGGTGTCGGCCTGTGGCGCCGGCGCGGCTGCCTGTTCGCCGTCAAGCGCCTGCTTGGCGGCCGCCAGCTCAGTCACCGGATAGGTCTCTTCCAGCTCGACCATCTGCACCGAGGGGACGGTCACCGCACCTTCGCCGAGCAGCTCATCGGCGAGCCCCTGTGCGAACGAGCGGTAGTGGAGCTTGGCGTTGACGGTGACACTCTGGGCGTCTTCCGGCACGTTGAACCAGTACTTGCCGTATTTGTAGCCCTTCGGCGGGATGGTGTTGCGGGTGGAGAAGCGCACGATCTCCCAGGGGTAGTGGGTGTGCTTACCGTCCTTGTCGACGGCATGGGAGTTGAAGATGACGGTGTCCTTGGGCAGCTCGTTCTGCGCATCCAGGCTACCGTTGCGCATCAGCTCGCGGCCCTGGTCGTCGGTGACCACGACTTCCAGCCAGACCTGGCGGATTTCCGTGAGACTGGTGGGCAGGTGATGACCGGCGCGGTCGTTGGTGACCTTGACCTTCGCCCGGTGCAGCTGGCCGTCCTCTTGGGTGACATACAGCTTCAGCGAGGCGACGCTCTGCAGACGCTTGATGGCCTCGTCGTAGTTGCTGCCGCGGCCCAGATCAACGGGGTTGTCGGAGTCGGCCAACTCGTTGTTCATGGCGGCGGTGATGACCGCGTTGCCGCCGACGAAGCCGTGCTTGTGGACCACCTTGCGCCAGGGTCCGCCGAGCCCGGCGAAGCCCTCGATGGAGGATTCATTCAGTGCTTCCGGGGGCTTCATTTCGTCGGCGACCCGGTTGGCGACCTCCACCGGCATCATGTGGCAATCCTGACAGTGGATGTCGTTCTGGGCATAGACGGAGTACTTCCACTCGTCGTAGGTGCGCTCGATGGGGAAGTTATTGCCGGGATGGAAGATGTTGTGGCAGTTGCCGCAGAAGTCGGACTCGCCGTGGTGCTCGGAATCGGCGGTTTCGTGATAGGGCGAGGTGGCGTTGGGCAGGTTGGCGCGCTTGACGTTGCCCGGGTCCATCACGATGGAGGTGTTGCCGTGCTCGAGCACGGCGGTCTTCTGCAGGTTGGTGCCCGAGATGGTGTGACAGACGTCGCAGGAGACCCCCATTTCCGCCACGGGCGGCGCACTGAAGGCGCCGTGCAGACCGGCGTCGGGGTCGAACTCTACGGTCTGGGTGGCGGTGCCGATGGGGGTGTGGCAGCCACCGCAGTGGTTGCGGTTGTTGGGGTCGGCCTTCTCGGCGATGGCCCACAGCGCCTGGAAGACCGGGTCTTTGAAGGCATTGGAGTGCATGGAGCCGTTCCAGCCCTGGTACTGCTCCGTGTGACATTGGCCGCAGAGCCTGGGGTCGGTCCAGTCTTCGGGGTGGACGTTGCGGCCGTCGGCGGTGGTGATGTAGCTGGGCGGGAAGCGGCGGCCGTCGGCGTCGGCTTCCGACGCCTGGGCGCCGGGGGCGGCTTCCGCCAGTACCATGCCCGGCAAGGCGAGAAAGCCGCAGAGCAGGGGTGTCGCGAGCGCTAGATAACGCCGCGCGCGACCGTGATGAACGGTGTGGCGCATCGCTTGGTCTCCTTCGGTGATTGGCCGCTCAGTGGCTTCGGTTGCACCCGAAACTCCGGCGGTTGACGGTTGTTGTAGCGTGTTCCCGGCACAAAGTAGACCAAAAGGCGCGGCCTGACTACCATGCTGACATATAGGGATTTACCCCCATTCGTCTCAGCATTACCCTGATACGTCGCTAGGGGCTTGATTCTGAAACTGATCTTCAGCCTTTCAGCTTGGCCCGGAGCAGTGCGTTGACCTGCTGTGGGTTGGCCTTGCCCTGGCTCTGCTTCATCACCTGGCCGACGAAGAAGCCGAACACCTTCTCCTTGCCGGCTCGGTACTGCTCCACCTGCTGGGGGTTGGCCGCGATGATGGCGTCGATCATCGCTTCGATGGCGCCGGTGTCGGTGATCTGCTCGAGGCCCTTGGCCGCGATCACCTGGTCCGCAGCGCCTTCGCCGGCCCACATGGCCTCGAAGACCTGTTTGGCGATCTTGCCGGAGATGGTGTTGTCCTGGATGCGCTTGATCAGCCCCGCGAGCTGCGCCGCGTCCACCGGGCTGGCGGCGATCTCCAGGTTGGCTTTGTTGAGCGCCGCCGCCAGTGCGCCGGTGATCCAGTTGGCGGCCTGTCTCGCCTCACCGCAGAGGCTGGCCGTCTGCTCAAAGTAGCCGGCCATGGCCCGGCTCGAGGTGAGCAGCGCCGCGTCGGCATCGTTGAGCCCGTAGGTGTCCATGAACCGGTGCCGCATGGCGTCGGGCAGCTCTGGCAGGTCCTCTGTGGCCTGCGCGATGAAGGCGTCGTCGAGCTCCACCGGCAGCAGGTCCGGGTCGGGGAAATAGCGGTAGTCATTGGCCTCTTCCTTGGTGCGCATGGAGCGGGTTTCGTCCTTGTCGGCGTCGTAGAGGCGCGTTTCCTGGATCACCGTGCCGCCATTTTCCAACACGTCCGTCTGGCGCTCGATCTCGAATTCCAGTGCCTTCTGCAGAAACCGGAAAGAATTGATGTTCTTGATCTCGGTGCGGGTGCCGAAGCGCTCCTCGCCCTTGCGCCGCAGCGAAATGTTGGCGTCGACGCGGAAGGAGCCCTCCTGCATGTTGCCGTCGCTGATGCCGATCCAGCGCACCAGTTGGTGGATCTTTCGGGCGTAGGCCACGGCTTCGGCGGGCGAGCGCAGATCCGGCTCGGAGACGATCTCGAGCAGCGGTGTGCCGGCGCGGTTGAGGTCGATGCCGGTCATGCCGCCAGCACCCGATCGGCCATCCTCATGCACCGACTTACCGGCATCCTCCTCCAGGTGGGCGCGGGTGATGCCAATGGTCTTCACGCTGCCGTCGTCGAGGACGATCTCAACCTCGCCGCGGCCGACGATGGGCAGCTCGTACTGGCTGATCTGGTAGCCCTTCGGCAGATCCGGGTAGAAATAATTCTTACGCGCGAACACCGAGCGCGGCGCGATCTCGGCGCCGATGGCGCGGCCGAATTGCACGGCGCGGCGCACGGCGCCCTCGTTCAGCACCGGCAGCACGCCGGGAAAGCCCAAATCCACGGCGCAGGCCTGGGTGTTGGGGGCGGCGCCGAAGGCGGTGGCGGCGCCGGAGAAGATCTTGGATTGCGTCGCGAGCTGGGTGTGGATCTCCAGCCCGATCACGGGTTCCCACTGCATGGTGTTGTGTCGCTTGCGTCTGCGTCTGTGCCGCCCGAGGCTGCGGCGAAATTCGCAGTATCCCGCAATCGGCCGGGTGACGTCACCGCTCGGCGCAGCCCGACGCACGAGCGGCGCCGATGCACGCCTTCGCAGACGGCCGGCGCGGCGGCGCCATGGCGGAGCCGGCGCCATGGCGGAGCTGGCGGTGGGCGACCGCCTGCGGCCTCACAGGAAATCGCCGAGCTGCATGCCATGCCCGTTGTCGCGATGTGCCGCCTGTGCGAGGAAGAGCTCGGCGGCCGCGAAGGCGTCGCTCAACGCATTGTGGGCGCCATGGCGCGGCAGGTTGTAGCGCTCGCACAGCGCATGCAGGCGCAGGTCCGAGGCCTTGAACGGGATTTGACGGCGCTCCAGCAAGCGGCGAGCCACCGCCTGGGTGTCGACGGTGCGCACCAGCAGTCCCTTGCCCCAAAGACGCCTGCAGGCGGCGTCGAGGAAGCCCAGCTCGACCCTGGCATGATGAGCAATGAGCACGCGCCCGGCGAGATCCGCCAACAGCTCAGGCAAAGCGCTGGCGAGCTCCAGGCCGCGAGCGGCTTCGTCGTCGGTGATCTGATGGATCACGGCGCTGTCGGCGGGGATATCGCCGGTCACACGCACCAACCGGTGGCGACAGCTGTCGAGATGGATACGGTTGCCGGTGATGCGCACCCAGCCGATGCTCAGGATCTGATCCCGGCGGGCGTTGAGACCGGTGGTCTCCAGGTCGACGGCGACATACTCCACGGCCTTGTAGTCGCAGCCCGGCTGCGGGAAAGGCGCGGCCAGATAGTCCCGCAGCGGGCATGCCGCGAGCCGGCGCAAGCGCCAGCGACGACGCCAATCCAGGGGCAGGGCGCTCATAGGCGGGTGATGTCGTCAGCGGATGCGTGCACCAGGGGCGGCCGAGCAGGTGTCGCCCTCAGGCGAAACGCCCCGCCTGGTAGCGCTGGCCCAGGGACTCCTGCATGGTGTGGATCAGGGCGAAGGCGTCCTTGAGATGGCCGCGCTCCAGCGGCGAGAGGTCGTCCGGCGATAGGAAGTTATCCGCCTGGGTGCCACGTTTCAGCTGCTCGGCTTGATGGCGCATCCGCAGGGTCCCGATAAATTCATAGGCATCCACCAAGTTGGCGGCGCCGTCTTTGCTCAACGCGCGGGCCTCGCCCGCAGCTTTGAGGCGTTCGATGGTGTTGATGTCTTCGAGTCCGGCGGAGAGGGCATAGACCCGGGCCAGATCCACGATGGGCACGATGCCGCGGTGCTTGATATCGAAGGTCTGGTCGTGCTCGCCGCCGCGAATCAGCACCAATTTGCGGAAAAAGCCCAGCGGCGGGCGGTGCTTCAGCGCATTGGCGGCCATGTAGGCGATGTAGATGGTCTCCTGCCTCGACATGTGATGGATGCGCTCGGCGAGCTCGTTGAAGAGGCCCGCTGGGTCGTGAATGGGGCGCAGGTCGAAGAATACGCTGGAGAGCATCAGCGCCATGGGCTCCGGGCGCTTGATCCAGGTGTTGAAGTACTTGGTCCAGATCTTCAGCGGTTGACGCCACTGGTCATTACTGGCCATGACATCACCGGGGCAGTAGACGTAGCCGCAGGCGTTGAGTCCGTCGTTGACCCGCTGGGCGAGCGCCTTGAAGTAGGCATCATCCTCGGGTTTGAGATGGTCGGCGATGAGCAGCGCATTATCCTGGTCGGAGTGCGAGGACTGCTCCCGCCGCGCCTGGGAGCCGCCCGCCATCCAGCAATAGGGCACCGGTGGCGCGCCGAGCTCCGCCTCGGCGAGCTCCAGCAGCCGCAGGGTGATGGCGTCGGTGACGGCGGTGATGGCCTGGCCGATCTGGCTTGCGGTGGCGCCGGAGTGCACCAGTTGGATCTGCAGCTCCGACAGCCGCGCACTGATGCTCGCCAGCGTGTCCAGGGATTCGGCCTTGCGGATATCCCCCACCAGATAGACGGCATTAGCGCTTTGTATGCGTACCAGGTCCGACGTCGACACGACCCCGCGCACGCCGCGCTCGTCGAGCACCGGCAGGTGGTGAACATTGAGGCGCGACATGGTGATGAGCGCTTCGAAGCCGAGGGTGTCTTCGCGCACCGTATGCAGGCGCTCGGTCATGATGCGGCGCACCGGCTCCTGCGGTGACACCCCCAGCGCGAGGCAGCGGTTGCGCAGATCCCGGTCGGTGATCATGCCCACCAGGCGGTCACCGTCGGTGAGCACCAGCGAGGAGACGCGGGCCTCGCTCATGATGCGGGCCGCGTCGCGAATGCTGATGTCTGGCCCGCCGTGTACCAGCGGGCGATTCAGCAGCTCCCCCACCTGTACCGTCATCAGCGCGGTGCCGGTGGCATCATCCTTGATGGTGTCGAGCGCGCGACGCAGCCGATCGGACATGGACGCATCGAAGTGGCTCGCAAACTCGGTGTGCGCCCCACGCAGGCGGTCCAGCACCTCGCAGGGCAGCAGATAGGCGAGGGTGTCTTCGGCGGTCTGCCCGGACAGGCCTTCCATGCCAAGGCCGCCCTGCCCGCAGGGCGACGGACACAGATCACCCTCGGCGAGCTTGCCGATGAGGTTGTCGCCGTCGTCACGCAGCTCGACGGCGCCGCGGCGCAGGATATACAGACAGGGGCTGTCGTCATCCGTTGGTGGAAAGGGTGTGCCGCGGCGCAGGTAGCGCACCGAGAGCCGCTGAGGCAGGGCGTCGAGCGCGCTGTCCGGCAGGCGGTCGAAGGGAGAGTGACTGGCCAGAAATTCGCGGATTTCGATGAGCTCGACGTCCATCGCTGCCTCGTGGTTGCGGAGCAGGCGCAAACCACCGCGCCCGGACCGCCGCAACATATCGCACTCTTCGCAACCGGGCACCCGTCGCGGCTGCGATAGATCAAAAAACACGCGGCATACAGCAATTTTCCGCGGTGAGCCGCAAGCTGCGGAAGCGCACGAATCCGCTTCGTTCACGCGGTGATGCGAGTCGTGTCGAGCGCATCAAAAAGCCCCGCCGGAGCGGGGCTTCAACAGGTGCGTTGGCGTTGTCTTCAGCGCTGGGTTTTCAGCGCTGGGTCTTCGGCGCTGGACTCAGTGACCGGTGGCCTCGCCGGCGCCGCGCGGCACGCGCACATCTTCCACCAGATGCTGGATGTGCTCCGGCGGTGCCTTGGTGACTGACGCCACCACGAAGGCGACGACAAAGTTCACCGCCGCGCCGACGGCGCCGAAGGCATTTGGTGAAATACCAAAGAACCAATCCGGACCCATGCCCAGCTCCGGCATCAGGAAGGCGGTGCCGGGGATGAAGAAGATCCCCTTGTGCTGGAACACGTAGAGCAGGGTCACGGTGATGCCGGCGAGCATACCGGCAATGGCACCGGCATTGTTCATCTTCTTCATGAAGATACCCATCATGAGCGCCGGGAAGATGCTCGATGCCGCAAGCCCGAAGGCGATGGCGACGGTGCCCGCGGCGAAGCCCGGTGGATGGAGCCCGAGATAGCCGGCGACGATGATGGCGAAGATCATCGACAGACGTCCCGCGTTGAGCTCCGCGCGCTCGGAAATGCCAGGCATGAACACGCCTTTCAGCAGGTCATGGGAGATGGCCGAGCTGATGGCGAGCAGCAGACCGGCGGCGGTGGAGAGTGCGGCGGCGAGACCACCAGCCACCACCAGCGCGATGA
Source organism: uncultured Thiohalocapsa sp. (assembly GCF_913062725.1). Classification (GTDB taxonomy): domain Bacteria; phylum Pseudomonadota; class Gammaproteobacteria; order Chromatiales; family Chromatiaceae; genus Thiohalocapsa. The sequence goes on along the minus strand of NZ_CAJXWY010000014.1, from coordinate 27,927 downwards.
CCCAGTTGGGCAAGCCGGCGATCTCGGGGTTTGCGAGCACCATGATGTCGCGGTCCACCTTGACCATCTCGTTGCCCTTCCAGCCGAACGACTCGGCCTTTTCGTCGAATGCCGGGTTCTGATCGTTGTAGTACTGGATACGGCCGTCGTCGTTCTTGTCCTCCCAGGCCAACAGACCGGTTGCCTCCCATTTCTTGAACCACTCTGGGCGATCTTCGTAGAGCAGATTGCCCTCCTCGCTGCCCACGGGTCCGATCTGGATAGTATCCATCAGATTGAGTCGCGCCATGGCGCCGACCGCCGGGGCCGTGGTGTAGAGCAGCGCGATGAACACCAGCGCCCAGCCGGCGGAGTAGCGGGCATCCTTGACCTTCGGCACGGTGAAGAAGCGGATGATGACATGGGGCAGCCCCGCGGTGCCGATCATCAGCGACAAGGTGTAGGCGAACATATTGAGATAACTGCCCATCACCTGTGTGGTGTACTCCTTGAAGCCGAGCTCGGTGACGACCTGGTCGAGCTTGGCGAGCAGCGTCATGCCTGTTTGGGCACCGTTCTCCACATAGCCGGCGCCGAGGCCGATCTGCGGCAGCGGGTTGCCCGTGAGCGCGAGGGAGATGAAGATCGCCGGAATAGTGTAGGCCAGGATCAGCACCACGTACTGCGCGATCTGCGTGTAGGTGATGCCTTTCATGCCGCCGAGCACGGCGTAGACGGCGACGATGCCCATGCCGATGTAGAGGCCCAGCTCGTAGCTCGTCTCGAGGAAGCGCGAGAAGGCCACGCCGATACCCTTCATCTGTCCGATGACGTAGGTGATGGAGGCGAGGATCAGGCAGATGACCGCGACGATACGCGCCGCCTGCGAGTAGTAGCGATCACCGATGAACTCCGGCACCGTGAACTTGCCGAACTTGCGCAGGTAGGGCGCCAGCAGCAGCGCCAGCAGCACGTAGCCGCCGGTCCATCCCATGAGGAAGACCGAGGCGCCGTAGCCGTTGAAGGCGATGAGCCCGGCCATGGAGATGAACGACGCCGCGGACATCCAGTCCGCCGCGGTGGCCATGCCGTTGGCCACGGGATGTACGCCTTTGCCGGCGACGTAGAACTCACCGGTGGTGCCGGCGCGCGCCCAGATGGCGATGCCGATGTACAGGGCGAAGGTGAAGCCGACGACGGAATAGGTCCAGATATCGAGATTGGTCATGGCTCAGGCTCCCATTACTCGTCGACGTCGAACTTCTTGTCCAGCCGGTTCATGGCTGCGGCGTAGATGAAGATAAGGACCAGGAAGACATAGATGGAGCCTTGCTGTGCGAACCAGAAGCCGAGCGGATAGCCGCCGATCTGGATGCTGTTGAGTGGCTCGACCAGGATGATACCGAGACCATAGGAGACGATGAACCAAAAGAAAAGCAGAATGAACAATAATCGAACATTCGCCTTCCAATAGGCGGCGCGATTTTCGGGTGTCACCGGTGTTGTCCCTCCCTCTGAGACAGGAATCGATTGGCTGGATGTGGACGCTCGGCGGGAGGCCGACGATGGCGGCCCGACACAAAATACCGCAGCGCACGGGCTGGCCTGCGCGACCCCTCAGCGTTGTTGTCATAGTCCATGACCGCGCGCAGGGCGAGGACATGGCTGCCGGCGCATTGTGTTGCTGGCACTCATGAGGTGTCAACGTCGGCGGACGCAGTGCAGGGCTCGCCAAATCAATAATTATGATTATTTTGGCCGGATGTTGCGGTTTCGTGTTTGCTGCGGGTGGCAGTGGGCGGATGCGCCGGGGCAGGGCGAGACTGCCCGGCGCGTCTGGCCGGCCACCAGGCCCGCTGCTGCCGTGGCTCTAAAAAACCTGAAAAACAAAGGTGTGTGGCCTCGAGCCCGGCGTTGCTGCAGGGATTTTGTCCGCGGCGCTCAGGCCTTGATGTTGCCCAAGGCCGCTCGGGGCGGCGTCGCCGATGGGGTATCGGATGCCACGCGATGGGCCCGATACCGATCCCGGCCCGAGTGTCCTGGCCCGAGTGCGATCTTGCTGAGGCGGGGGTGCCGAGCTTGCGCCCGTCGCGGGATTTGCCTAACTTGCAGGGTTTCGTACCGTCCCCGGCCGTTGGCCGCCGAGCCCGCCCAGCGCATCAGCGAGGAGGCTACATGCACTACATCAGCACCCGCGGCGGCGTCGCGCCGGTCGGCTTCGCCGATGCCCTGATGATGGGGCTCGGCACCGACGGCGGCCTACTGGTGCCGGCGCAACTGCCGCAGGTGAGCGCCGATATGCTGCGGGACTGGTCGCAGTTGCCGTTCCAGGCCCTGGCGCTGGAGGTCATGACGCCCTTCGTCGGCGGCGAGATTCCACGCGAAGACCTCGCGCGGCTTGTGAATCAGTCCTACGCCGGTTTTTCGCATCCGGAGGTGACGCCCCTTCGCGAAGCCGGTGGGCGCACGTATCTCGAGCTCTTCCACGGGCCGACGGCGGCGTTCAAGGATGTTGCGCTGCAACTGCTGGGCAATCTGTTCGAATACCTGCTGGAGCGAGACGGGGGCCGGCTCAATATCCTCGGCGCCACGTCCGGGGATACGGGCTCCGCGGCCATCTCCGGTGTGCGTGGCAAGCCGCGCATCAACATCTTCATCCTGCACCCGAAAGGCCGGGTCTCGCCGGTGCAGGAGCGGCAGATGACGACGGTGCTGGACGCCAATGTGCACAATATCGCCGTGCACGGCACCTTCGATGACTGCCAGCACTTGGTCAAGACCCTGTTCCAGGATCTGGAGTTCAAGGCGCAACACTGCCTCGGCGCCGTCAATTCCATCAACTGGCTGCGGATTCTGGCGCAGACCGTCTACTACTTCTACGCCTGGGGCCGAATCACCGGCGGCGATCCGGCGCGCGGCGTCAGCTTCGCGGTCCCCACCGGCAACTTCGGCGACGTCTTCGCCGGCTACCTGGCCAGACGCATGGGTCTGCCGGTGGATCGGCTGGTCATCGCCACCAATCGTAACGACATCTTGACGCGCTTCGTCGCCGATGGTGTCTACGCCAAGGGCGAGGTGTTCCATACGCTGAGCCCGGCCATGGACATCCAGGTGGCGTCCAACTTCGAGCGATACCTGTATTATCTCCTGGACCAGGATCCCGCCGCCGTGCGCGCGAAGCTGGCGGACCTGGAGCAAACCGGCGCGCTGACCGTCGAGCCCGAGCGCCTCGGACAGGTGCGCGCCGATTTCGCCGCCGCCGCGGTGAGCGATGCCGACACCCTGGCGCAGATGCGTGAGACCTTCGACGCCAGCGGCTACATCCTTTGTCCGCACACCGCCGTGGGTGCCGCGGCATCGCGCGATGCACCGGACACCGTCGTGCTGGCCACGGCGCACCCGGCGAAGTTCAACGAGGCCGTGCGCGAGGCCATCGGCCGCGAAGCGCCGCCGCCCCCGGCCTTGTCCGGACTGATGGACAAGCCCGTGCGCTGTGACGAGCTCGAGGCCAGCGATGTCGCGCTGCGCGAGCACATCGAGGCCACCCTCGCCACCGCGTGAGGCGAGCGCGGGTTGTTGGCCATTGCGGCCAAGCATGGCACGGCGCCGGAAATCGCCGTTGCCCGGTTTCCGCATCGCCGGCGGCTTGTGCCGCCGGACAGGGCGGGGCATCCTGCCCCGGCAGGTAAACGCCGGTGAGTCGGCGCTTCCCCGGCCGCCATTGGCGAAGACCGGCGACGCCCGCGGGCAGGGCCGGGCGCCGTCCTCCCAAGGCGGCCCGCGGCGCGGCGGACGCCGCCAGCACCATACCCCGCAAGACCGGATGCCGGGCCGGAGAGCGAGACCATGAGCACCGACCAGAGCCAAATCCTGATTCTCGATACCACCCTGCGCGACGGCGAGCAGACCCAGGGCGTCGCCTTTTCGCCGGACGAGAAGGCGCAAATCGCCCAGGTACTGCTCGAGCAGTTGCGCCTCGACCGCATCGAGGTGGCCTCGGCGCGTGTCTCCCGCGGCGAACAGGCGGCGGTGGCGCACATCGTCGACTGGGCGCGGGACAAGGGCCTGGATCACCGGGTGGAGGTGCTCGGGTTCGTCGACGACGGCAAGAGCATCGACTGGATTCGGGACGCCGGCGGTGGCGTCATGAATCTCCTCGCCAAGGGCAGCCGCAAGCACTGCGAGACGCAGCTGCGCAAGACGCTGGACGCCCATGCCGGTGACATCCTGCGCAACGTGGCGCTGGCACGCGAGCGCGGCCTCAGGGTCAATTTGTACCTGGAGGACTGGTCCAACGGTTATGCCGACGATCGCGCTTATGTCTACGCATTCATGGAGCGTCTGTGCGAGAGCGGCGTCGAGCATTTCATGTTGCCTGACACCCTGGGGGTCATGACCCCGGAGCGTGTCTTCACGGCGATCATGGATATGATCCGCCGCTTCCCGGGCTGCCGCTTCGATTTTCATCCGCACAACGACTACGGCCTCGCCACCGCCAACGTGGTGGCGGCCGCCCAGGCCGGCGCCGCCTGTGTGCACTGCACGGTCAATTGCCTGGGCGAGCGCGCGGGCAACGCCTCACTGGCCGAGGTGGTGGTGAACCTGCGCGACCAGCTCGGCATGGCGCTGTCCATCGACGAGCAGCACCTCGCGCGCGCCAGCGAGCTGGTGCAGTACTTCTCGGGCAAGCGCATCGCCGACAACGCGCCCATCGTCGGCGAGGATGTCTTCACCCAAACCGCCGGCATCCACGCCGACGGCGACCACAAGGGCGGGCTCTACGCCACCAGGTTGTCGCCGGAGCGCTTCGGCCGCCGCCGGGTGTATGCCCTGGGCAAGCTCGCGGGCAAGGCCTCGCTGGCGAAGAACCTGGAGCGTCTGGGTGTGCAGCTGTCCGCGGAGCAGCAGCGCAAGGTGCTGGCGCGGATCGTCGAGCTCGGCGACTCCAAGAAGCGCATCACGTTCGAGGATCTGCCGTTTATCATCGCCGAGGTGCTGGACTCCAGCGATTACAACCACGCCGAGCTCCTCGCCTGCAACGTCTCCTCGAGCCTGGGCCTGCAGTCCACCGCCAGTATCAAGCTGCGCCTGCACGATACGGTGCACACCGCCGCCGGCAGCGGTAACGGCGGCTTCGATGCCTTCAACCGGGCGCTGGCGGAGATCACCACTCGCGCCGGCCTCACCCTGCCGCGGCTGCTGGACTACGAAGTGCGCATCCCCAAGGGCGGTCGCACCGATGCCTTGACCGAGTGCACCATCACCTGGGCCCACCGCGGCGGTGTGCCGGCGCCCGGCCCGGCGACGGCGCCCGGCAGCGAAGCACCGGGATTGCCCGATGCCCCGAGCGGCGGGGGTGGCTTCGGCGGCAGGCGCGGTGGTGAGTTCAAGACCCGCGGGGTGCACGCGAACCAGGTGTTCGCGTCCATCAACGCAACGATGCGGATGCTGAATCTCGTCGTGCACTGGTCCCTCACTGAGATCGAGCGTGCGGCCGATGGCGCGGCCCCGGCGTCCGGCGCCGAGCCTACAAGCGCGACCCAGTCCGTCGCCTGATCGATCCTCGGCCTCTGCTGCGTGTCGCCGTCGGCGGCGCACCGCCGGGGCCGAAAGCTCCACGCCCGGCAATCACCCGCAGCCTCCACCGCGACGCGCCGCCGCCGCGTCGTGTCACCAACCGAGCCAAAACCATGCCACGCACCAGCAAAGTCCCGTCCCTGCTCGCCATCTCCATGGCCTGGTCGGCGATGATCGCGTTCATCATGACCGCCATCACCTTCTTGCATCAGACCCCAGGGGAGGTCGCCACCGCCGGCGGCGACGGCCTGCAATGGGGACAGGTGGGCTTTCTGTTCGTCCTCTGGTTCGTCGCCGCCGAAGCGACGCTGGTGATCGGCGGCGCCCTCTATCTGGGGGCTGCACTGCTGCTGGGACGTCGCTCCGGCGGCGGCTGATCGCCACCATCCGGCGACTGATCCCCGCGCCAGAAGGCCTCCAGCAGCCGGCAGGTGGCCTGCGGGTGCTCCCAGTGCGGCAGGCCCTTGTGCGGCGCTAATGTTTCATGACGCCAATTGGGCCGGGCCGCCGCAAACTCAGGCAGCTGCTCGAACGTGACATAAGGGTCCCGGTCGGCGATGGCGAGCACGGGCATTTGCGTGAGCTTGGCGTAGAGTGCCGACAGGGCATCGCGGGTGAAGAGCTGGGTGGAGAGGAAATACAGCGGCGCATAGCGTGCCCCCGGCTGGTGCGCGGCGCTGTAGGCGTAATCCACCAGCGCCTGCGGTGCCGCATCGATGAAGGATTTGCTCAGGTAGTAGCGGATGCTGGGCTTGGACGCCACCAGGTCGAACAGCCGCTGGCGCCACAACGGCAGGCTCAGGGCCCGATAGGCCACGCGGCCGGTGTTGGGGCCCGGCATGGCGCGGGCGCTGAAGCCCGTCGGTGAGATCAACACCAGCGAGGCCACGGCCTCGGGTGCCGCCAGTGCGGCGCGAGCGGCGAATTCCGCGCTCAGCGACAGTGCCAGCACGTCCGCGGGCCGGCCGATGACCTGCGCCAGCACGGCGCCGATGGCGTCGGCGTACAGGGCCGGAGAATAGACGCGGTCGCTGCGCTCGGACTGCCCGAATCCCGGCAGCTCGATGCTATAGACCGGGCGTTCGCCGCGGAAGTGCTCGAACAGCGGCCTGACCTCGAAGCTGCTGGGGGCCGCATTGATGCTGTGAACCAGCAGCAGTGGCCGGCCGTCGGCCGTGGTGTCAGCGTAGTAGGCGATGCGCCCGGCGCTGCGGGTGTGAAGCTGCGCCAGCGGTGCCGAGAGTGCCGGCGGCAGTTGCGCTGCTGCGGGGGTGCTACTGCCGGCCGGGGGGCGCTGTTGTGTCATGCTGCGATGTCCTGTGGTCTGTGCACGGCGATGGTTGCAATCGCCCCACCGCTGCGCCGATGATGCGCCGCCTCACTGGCGCGGCTTGCGTCGGCGCGGCCCACGCTGGGGTCGCGCGGTCGGCCCGTGCAGCACGGGGCGCGCTGGGTCATGTTGTCCGGGTCATGCTGTCCGGGCCATGTTGTCTGATTGGAGTAAACAGGTGAATCCGGAAAAGGTCGTCTTCGGTTTTTTCATTCTCCTGGCCCTGACCCTGAACGTCGGCTTCGTCTTCGGCGACATCGACGAGCCGGGCCATCACCACGTGTGGGAGTTCGCCGCGGTGGTGGTGGTGAATGCCATTGCTACGGTGCTAAAGCTCGGCGATCGCACACAGATGGGTGCCGTGCTCTTGGCCACCAGCCTGGTGGCCATGTTACAGCTCATCGCCGGTGCGCTGGTCTGGACCATCGCCGCGCACGGCACGGCGGCGGGCTTCACGCCGCATGCCCTCGCGAGCGTGGTCTCCCTGGCGGTGGGTGCGGTTGTGGCCAATGTGGTCTCCGTGGTGTTGCTGATCGTCGAGACGGTGATGCTGCGTCGCTGATCGCGGCCCACGGCGGCCTCTGCCCCTCGCCTCAACACCCTCCGCTGTCCGCCCGCCCATGGACAACATCGTCTTTCTGATCTTCCGGCGCATGCGGGCGCCGCTGCTCGCGCTGCTGGTGACCTACACGGTGGCCATGACCGGGCTGGTGGCGATCCCCGGCGAGGACACGGCGGGCAACACCGTGCATCTGAGCTTCTTCGATGCCTTCTATTTCGTCAGCTACACGGCAACCACCATCGGTTTCGGCGAGATCCCGTATCCGCTCACCGGCGCCCAGCGCATCTGGGTGACCTTCTGCGTCTATGCGACGGTCATCGTCTGGCTCTATTCCATCGGCTCCCTCATCGCGCTGCTGCAAGACAAGACCCTGCAGCGGGCCATCCGGGAAGGGCGCTTCGGCCGGCGCGTGCGCAACATCCCCGACCCTTTCTACCTGATCTGCGGCTACGGCCAGACCGGTAGCGGTCTGGTGCGGGCCTTGACCGATCGGGGCCAGCGCGCGGTGGTGCTCGACAGCAGCGCGGAGCGCGTGAACCTGCTGAAGCTCGAGAGCCTGCGCGAATACGTCCCGGCGCTGCACGCCGATGTACGCCACCCCGACGCCCTGCTGCTGGCGGGGCTGCGACTGCCGAACTGCCGCGGCGTGCTCGCGCTGACCTCGGACAACGAGGTCAATCTGCGGGTGGCCCTCGCCGCGAAACTGCTGCAGCCGGGTGCTCAGGTCATCTGCCGCGCCGATTCCCACGAGATCGAGGCCAACATGGCCTCCTTCGGGACCGATCACATCTATGACCCCTTCGATACCTTCGCCAGCTATTTCGCCACGGCGCTGCAGGCACCCTGTCTGACCCTGTTATCGGACTGGCTCGGCGAGCTGCGCGGCAGCCCGCTGCGCGAGTCGGCCCATCCGCCGACGCATGGACTCTGGGTCATCTGCGGCTATGGCCGTTTCGGCAAGGCGCTCTACAACCACCTCAGGCAGCAGGATCTCGAGCTGGTGGTGATCGAGGCGCATCCGGAGCGCACCGACCAGCCCGACTGTGCCCTGGTGCACGGCCCGGGCACAGAGGCCCACACCCTGGAGCAGGCGGCGATCCACCGCGCCGTCGGCATCATCGCCGGCACCGACAACGACGCCAACAACCTGAGCATCGTCATGACCGCCAAGGCGCTGAATCCCGGGCTCTTCACCGTGCTGCGGGAGAACCAGCTAATGAATCGGCAACTGTTCGATGCCGTGGATGCGGACATCATCATGCACCCGAGCCTGATCGTGGCGAACCGCATCCGGGTCCTGCTGGGCACACCGCTGCTGACGGAGTTCGTGCACGACGCCCGCTTCGAGGACGACGCCTGGGCCTGCGAGCTCATCGCCCGAATCACCGCACTCGTGCAAGATCAAGTGCCGGAGGTCTGGCAGGTGCGCATCGACGCCGACGATGCCTACGCACTGCTGCGGCTGCGGCCACAGGAGCCGCTGCCGAAGATCGAAGACCTGGTGCGCGACCCGCGTGATCGCGGCTGCCGGCTGCCGGCGGTCGTGCTCATGCGCCGCCGCGAGCACGGCCGCACCCTGCTGCCCGATCTCGATGATCGTTTACGCGAAGGTGACGAGCTGTTGTTCTGCGGTCGCAGTGGTGCGCGCTCGAGTATGCTGTGGACATTGCAGAACCTGCATGCGCTCACTTACGTGCTGCATGGCGCGAGTCCGCCGCGCGGTGTCGTCTGGGAATGGTTACTGCGGCTGCAGCGTCGACGACATGCGGTGCCGAAGGAGGGCGCCGCACTGCCCGAGCATCCGCGTGACGACAGCCCGGTCGACTGGAACAACAGGGATTGAAGCGGCGCCTCGGACCGCCGCCAGTGGCCTGTTGGGCCGGGGCGTATGTGTTTGAATCCCGCGCGCCGCTGTCATATGGTCGGGGCTCGCCGCGGCGGCCCAGCCCATCGGCGCCAGCCGCCATCCCATCATCCGGAGATCGCCATGAACGCTTTACTGGACCGACTGGTCGAGGACCACCGCCGGCTCGCGCACTTGATGGTGATGCTCGAGGGCATGCTAGACCGCTTCCACGACGGCTCCGAGCCCGATTATGGGCTCATGTGCGAGCTGCTGGAGTATATGATCGATTACGCCGATCAGGTGCATCATCCGAGCGAGGACCTGATTTTCGAGCGTCTCCTGGCGCAGCCTGGACAGGGCCATGATGTCTTGCGTCGGCTCATGCTCCAGCACGAGTCGCTGGCACAACTGAATCGCCGCTTCAGGGAATCGCTGGAAGGTATCGTCCATGAGGAGGTGCTGCCCCGCGAGGAGGTCGAGCAGCAGGGGCGCGAACTGCTGGCGACGCTGCGCGAGCACATGCGCCTCGAAGACGAAGAAGCCTTCCCCATCGCGCTGGCGAGCCTCACCGACGCCGACTGGGCCGAGCTGCAGGCGCGGGCGCCAACGGCCGATGATCCGGTCTTCGGCCAGGCCGACCCGGAGCGCTTTCGCGCCCTCTACGGGCAATTGCAGGCCGAGATCAGGCAATGAGATGACGCTGGGCCGGGTCGGGCCGGGAGCCACGCTGCTCTCGGCCCGTGCCGCGGCGGCGTCTCGAGGCGTTCGTCAGGGCCCGGGGGTAGCGAGCCCGTCTGCCTCTAGCGCTCGTGACGGCGCCCGGTCATGCGGTGGGCATGGCGGTGGGCATGGCGGTGGGCATGGCGGCGGACATCGGATTGTCCTGATCGGCCTGTTGTCTGCGCCGAGTCTGCCCCGATGTTGTTCGTGGGAGGCGCAGCGCATCGCCGGCGCGCCGCCGGCCACCGGCGTCGGTCGCACGATGCCATGCCGCCCATCCCAGGCCCCGACTTCCCCCTGACAACACGGCCGGCAGGGAATACCTGACGCTCGCGACACCATGCGATACAAGAACGTACCTGGCTTTGAGCACGGCACCCCCGAGAGTCTCGGTGTGCTCATGCTGAATCTCGGCACACCCGATGCCCCCACGCCAACGGCGGTGCGCCGCTATCTTGCCGAGTTTCTGAACGACCCGCGGGTGGTGGAGCTACCCCGCCCCATCTGGTGGCTGGTGCTGCACGGCGTCATTTTGCGGGTGCGCCCGAGTCGCTCGGCACGCGCCTACCAATCCGTCTGGACCGAGCGCGGCTCGCCGCTGTTGGATGTGGCCCAGCGCCAGGCCAATGGCCTGCGCGCCCTGCTGGATGCCCGCTTCGGCGAGGGGGTCCGCGTGGAGCTCGGCATGCGCTACGGGCGGCCGTCGGTGTCGGATGCACTGGAGCGGCTCAAGCAGGCCAATGTCCGACGTCTGCTGGTGCTGCCCCTCTATCCGCAGTACTCCGCCACCACCACCGCTTCGGTGTTCGACGCCGTGACCGACGAGCTCAGCACCTGGCGCTGGCTGCCGGAGCTGAGATTCATCAATCATTACCACGACGACCCGAACTATATCGACGCGATGGTGCACAGCATCCGCGCCTACTGGGACGAGCACGGCGAGCCCGAGCGGCTGCTGTTCTCGTTCCACGGTATTCCGAAGAAATACTTCATGGCCGGCGATCCCTACCATTGTCACTGCCACAAGACGGCACGGATGGTGGTGGAGGCCCTCGACCTGCCGGAAGACCGTTGGCTGGTGTCGTTCCAGTCCCGCGTTGGTCGCGATGAATGGCTCCAGCCCTACACGGACGAAACCCTGAAGCTCTGGGGCGGCGATGGCGTCAAGCAGGTGCATGTGATCGCACCCGGCTTTTCGGCGGATTGTCTGGAAACGCTGGAGGAGATCGACGTGGAGAACCGCGAATATTTCCTCGAGGCCGGCGGTGAGGAGTATCACTACATTCCCTGCCTCAATGACGACCCGCGGCACCTGGAAATGATGCTGGGGCTGGTGGAGCGCCACGCCTGTGGCTGGCCGGAGATGACCGGCATCGCCGAAGACTGGTGACGCCATCACCGCAACGTCCCGCCGCGCGCCCGCCGCCGGCGGATGCGGTTGTCATCGGCTGCCGGCGTCCGTATCTGTCTCCGCCGGAGCATCAAGCCAACACCCAATGTCAGGCGCCGTCCGTGCGGGCAGCGCCGCCGGACAAATCCTATGGACAAGCATCCCCTCCCCACCGAGCTCAAGCTCAATCAGTCCGCCCGCGTGCTGGAGATCAGCTTCGATGACGGCGCGCATTTTCGGCTGCCCTGCGAATACCTGCGTGTATACTCCCCATCCGCCGAGGTGCGCGGTCACACACCCGACCAAGCCAAGCTGCAAGTGGGCAAGGAGTACGTCAACATCCGCGATATCCAACAGGTGGGCACGTATGCGGTGAAGATCGTCTTCGATGACGGCCACAAATCCGGTTTGTACGACTGGCAATACTTGTACAAGCTCGGACGCGGCTGGCAGCCGTTGTGGCAGGACTATCTGAGCCGTCTCGCCGAGGTCGGCCGCAGGCGCTCGATCGACGACCCCTTCGAGGCGATGCGGGCCCGCGGCGAACAGCCAGCCACGCTGCCAGCCCACGACGCCGTCTGAGAGTGGGCCGCAGAAGGCGCTGGCATGCGTCTGATCCGCCCGCGGGCCCCAAACCTTCAGCATTCCCGCAGCCCCTGTTGCGCGCGACCCCCAAGCCCCCGGCCCGTCGCCGGGGGCTCGACTGAGCAGCGTGCCATGGGGCCAGGAGCCGCCGCCCGGCGGTGGGCCTAGCCGTCGCCCGACGCGCTCGTCATGGCGCAACGCTCGATGCCAGCGAGCGCGAAACGCCAGACGTGCTCGATCAATGGCTCCAGTCGCTCTGGCACCGGGGGCCGCTCCGGGTGCAGCCGGCTGATGATGGGGCCCGCGTGGTGGTAGTACAGCACTTGGCCGATCACACTCGCGGCGCAATCGATGGTGCGCGGATCATCGGGCCCGTCCCCCAACAACTCGCCGACGATGCTGTAGAGCTCACGTGCATCGGGCTCCAGATGCTCGGCGACGATGCGATCGAGCACCTCGCTCGGGCTCGCCATCTCGGTGAGATAGATGGTGCTGAGCTGCACCTGGCGCTCGGTGTTGCCGGCGCAGCAGAAGATCTCTTCGAACAGCGCGCGGATATAGACCCGCAGGCGCTCGGCCGCGGGCGCGTCGGCGGGGAGAAAGTCCGTGCGGCGTTGTCGCAGCGTCTCGAACAGGGTGCCGTAGATGGCTTCGTAGAGCCGCCGCTTATCGCCGAAGTGGTAGTGGACCGCGGCGACGTTGGCGCCGGCGCGGCTGCAGATCTCGCGAATGGTGGCGGCCTCGTAGCCATGCTCGGCGAACACCTCCAGCGCCGCCTCCAGAAGGCGCTCGCGGGTGCCGCCGCCGTTCGCCGTTGCCCCTGCCCGTTGTGCCACGCGCCCGCGCCCGACCTGCCGTTTGGGTCTCTGGTAACGGGAGTTTAACCCAAGCGACGGTGGGGGCGCGCCCGCCGTCCTCCGCCTGGTCCGCTGCGTGGGCACTGATGTACCATCAAGCGGATGTCCGCACACCGCCGCAGCCCAGCCACGGGCCCGGCCGTCGCGGCGCTTGCCCACGAGCAGCGGTCACAGGCCTTGAGCACGAACAAATCAGCCCCTTCCGCGACGACCGCCCGCCCGGATCGCACGCAGACGCAGGTCGTCGGCCACACGGCCGCCCGCGGCGGCGGGCCGCGCCCGCCGCAGGCCACGCGTCGGCGTCACGCCCCGTTCGGCGTCACGACCTGGTTTGCGCGCCTGGTGGCCACGCCCCTGGCCCTACCCCTGGACGTAGCGTTGATCGGGCTCCTCGGCGCGGCCGTGCTGCTCGGCAGCATTCAGGATGAGCTGCCGGCGGTGGAGGCGCTGCTCGAGATCAAGCTCGAGGAACCGCTGCGGATCTACACCGCCAACGGCTCCCTCATGGCCGAGTATGGCGCGCAGCGCCGCCGCGCCGTGGACTTCGAAGACATCCCGCCCGACCTGGTCAACGCCTTCCTCGCCGCCGAGGACAGCCGCTTCTACGCCCACCGCGGCATCGACGTCATCGGCCTGGCCCGGGCCGCCTACGCCGTGGCGCGGGCCGGAGCAGCCACCCAGGGTGGCAGCACCATCCCGATGCAGGTGGCGCGCAACGTCTTCCTGACACCCGAGAAGACGGTCAAGCGCAAGCTCACGGAGATCATGCTCGCCATGCGCATGGAAGCCACCCTGAGCAAAGCGCAGATCCTGGAGCTGTATCTGAACAAGATCTTCTTCGGTAACCGCGCCTACGGCATCTCCGCCGCCGCCGAGTTCTACTACAGCAAGCCGTTGGACGCGCTGACGCTGGCGCAGATGGCCATGCTCGCCGGCCTGCCCAAGGCGCCGTCCGCCAACAATCCGCTGGCGGACCCGCAGCGCGCACGCGAGCGTCGGGACTGGATTCTCGACCGCATGCTGCGGCTCGGCTACATCGACGAAGCCGCGCACCGCACGGCCCGGGCCTCGCCGGTGACGGCAGAAGGCCATGTCACCCCCGTCGAGTTCGAGGCCGGCTATGCCGCGGAGATGGCGCGCCAGGCCATGGTGGATCGTTTCGGTGAGGAGGAGGCCTACCGCCTCGGGCTGAAGGTCATCACGACCATCGACGAGACCCTGCAGACGGATGCCGATCGGGCGCTGCGCCGCGGCCTCATGGACTACAACCGCCGCCACGGCTACCACGGACCGGAAGACCGGCTCGAGCGTGTTGCCGACATGAGCCCGCAGGCGCTGGACGCCTACATCGCCGAGCGTCCAGTCGTGCCCGATCTGCCGGTGGGCGTGGTGCTGGAGGCGGATGCGGATGCGGCCCAGGTCTACCTCGGCGGTGGCGCGACCCGCGAGCTGCGCCTGTGGCAGGTCAGCCACATGCGCGAGTACATCAACGAGAACGCCAAGGGTCGACGGCAATCCCGCGTCGACCGGGTCGTCGCCGCCGGCGACGTCATCCGCATGCGCCAGAACAAAAAGGGCAGTTGGATCCTCGCCCAGGTACCCACCGTGGGCGGCGCCCTGGTGGCGGTGTCGCCCACCGACGGTGCCATTCGCGCCGTCTCTGGCGGCTATTCGTTCGAATGGTCCGAGTTCAACCGGGTCACCGACGCCCGCCGCCAGCCCGGCTCGACCTATAAGCCCTTCGTCTACGCCGCCGCATTGGGCAAAGGCTACACGCCCGCAAGCCTGATGAGCGATACCCGCACCAGCTTCGGGCGCTGGCGTCCGAAGAACGCCGATGACAAGTACATGGGCACGATTCGCATGCGGGTGGCGCTCGCCAAGTCCCGCAACCTCGCCGTCGTCAATCAGCTGCACCGCATGGGCATCGACTATACGCGGGATTTTCTGCAACGGTTCGGCTACGGCATGGAGGATATACCGCGCAATTACGCGCTCGCCCTGGGCAGCGGCAGCTCGACGCCGTTGCAGCTGGCGGCGGGCTATGCGGTGTTCGCCAACGGTGGCTACCGGGTCGAGCCGCATATCGTCCAGCGCATCGAAGACGCCGCGGGCAATCTGTTGTTCCAGGCCGAGCCGCCGCGGGCCTGTGTCGACTGCTGGCTGGAGCCGGAGGCAGATGCGGCCCAAACCCTGGGGCTGGACGCCGCCGACAGCCCGCTGGCGCAGCAGGTGCTGGATCCGCGCATTGCCTACAACATGCATTCCATGCTGCAGGATGTCATCACGGATGGCACGGCGAAGCGTGCGCGGCGGCTGGGACGCTCCGACCTGGCTGGCAAGACCGGCACCACCAACGATTCGCGCGACTCCTGGTTTGCCGGCTACATGCCCCGGCTCGTGGTCGTCGCCTGGATGGGCATGGATGACAACCGGCCCCTCGGTGCCGGTGAATGGGGTGGCACGGCGGCGCTCGGCATGTGGGTCGAGTTCATGGCGGACGCACTGGCGGACGAGCCCATCGCCGAGATCAAGCGTCCCGAGGGCATGGTGCCCGTGCGTGTGAGCGCGACCACGGGCCAGGCGACCACCGGCGGCGGCGTGCTGGAGCACATTCGCAGCGAATACGCGCTGATGACCCTGGGTCCGGATCCGGTGCAATACGCCGCCGCCGGCGATGACGCGAACGCCGACGGAGCCGATGGGCGTGGTTCCCGGCGCCGCGCCCCGCGGGTGATGGACGAATTGTTCTGAGCCGGCGCAGCGCCGCCGGGCGCCGGCCGATGCCGCCGTCAACCGCACGCGGCGGTCGTCGCCAGGGCGAGATCCGCACCGCCGCGGGATGTGATCTGCAACTGGGCGCCCGCCGGCAACAGGCAGGTACCGCCGCGGTGCAGCCGCAGTCGCGAGGCCGCGCCGTCGATGTGGAGCGTCCCATCCAGCACCAGCCCGAGCATCACGGCATGGGGTTCCAGTGGTGCCGCGTCGCCGACCCCCAGCCGCAGCCGCCGCAGGGAGAATTCCGCCACCGGCGGCGCGTAGATCTGCCAGCGCGGATCGTGCGCCGCCGTCTGCGGTGCCATGATCCGCGGTACATGCGGATCGACGCGCAGCACCTCGAGCAGCGCATCGACGTCGATATGCTTGGCGCTCAAGCCACCGCGTAGCACGTTGTTGGAGTTGGCCATCAGTTCCAGGCCCGCGCCCTGCAGATAGCTGTGCAGCTCGCCGGCGGGCAGAAAGATGGCCTGCCCCGGACGCAGGTGGAGCAGGTTCAGGAGCAAGAATGACAGCAGGCCGCGGTCGTAGTGACCGCGCGGGGAGTATCGCCGGTGCGCCGCCAGCAGCCAGCGGCAGCGCTCGCGGCTCGTATCCTTGGGGTCTGAGCACCTGCGCTGCGCCGCCGTCACCAGCGGCGCCAGGCGTGCGTCGACGGCCGCCTGCGGCAGGCGCATGAACTCCGCGTACAGGGTGCGCAGCCCGTGCGTGCTGGCGTCGAAACGCCGGCCCAGATCCGCCAGGGACGGCCAGCGCACCAGCTCTGCGGCGATCGCTTCCAGCGGGCGAAAGCCGCGCAGCGCATGGAAGTCCGTCAGCGCCACCAGCAGCTCGGGCTTGTGATTGCGGTCGCGATAGCTGCGTCCGGGATCGTTCAGCGCAAGGCCGAGGCGGTCCTCGCGCAAACAGCCATTCGCCGCCTGTGTGCGGTTCGGATGGGCCTGAATCGACAGCGGTGTCGCCGCCGCAAGCACCTTGAACAGGAAGGGCAGGGTGGCGCCGAAGCGTGCGACCATCGCGGCCCCGAGCACGGCCTCCGGCAGCGCGGCGACGAGCACATCGAGTGGTACCCGGGCGGGATGCAGGCAGGCGGTGGCGGGCAGATCGGGGTGGGCGCCGATCCAGAGCTCCGCTTGCGGTTCGACCGCCGGCGATTCGGCGCCGAGCAGTTGCGGGATGAAACGCCGGTCGCCCCAGCCGTAGTGGTGAACGCCGCAGCACAGCGCCACCGGATGGGGCTTGCGGGCGTAGGCGGCGATGGCGTCCGCGGCCAGGCGTTGGTCTGCGCGCGAGCCGCCGCCGTTGGCCGCCGCCATGGCTCAACGGGCGTTGTCGCCGGTGATGGGAACGAAGCGCACCGGCAGCAGCGCACGCTCGCGCAGGCGACCGTCCGCTTGTTTGGTGAGCAGGGTGAGCTGCTGGATGGCGTGTGTGGCGCCCACGGGCATCACCAGGCGCCCACCCACCGCGAGCTGCTCGATCAATGGCTCGGGGATCGTCGGGTGGGCGGCGGTGACCACCACGGCGTCGAAGGGCGCCGCCTCGGGCCATCCCAAATAACCGTCACCGGCACGCACATGGACGTTGGCGTAGCCCAGGCGCTGCAGCGTGGCGGCGGCCCGCTCGGCGAGCTCGGGCACGATTTCGACGCTGTAGACTTCCACGCCCATGGCGGCGAGCACCGCCGCCTGATAGCCGGAGCCGGTGCCCAGCTCATAGACCCGGTCACCGGCCTCGACCCCGGCCAGGTGGCTCATCACCGCGACCATGTAAGGCTGGGAGATGGTTTGGCCCGCGCCAATGGGCAGCGGACTGTCCTGATAGGCCTGGCTGCGCAGCGCCGGCGGCACGAATGCTTCGCGGGGGACGCGGCGCATGGCCTGGATCACCGCCGGGTCGAGCTGGTCGGTGCCCAGAGACGCCGCAGTGGTGGCGACATGCTGTTCGATGGCGTCCACCATGCGCTGGCGGGCGGCCTCGGAGGGACCGTCGTCGGCGGGGAGCAGGCCGGCGGCGAGGCCCATGCCGACGATGCCGAGCAGCAGCACCGGCGCGAGCAGGGCTGACGGACGCTGTGGGCGGCGAGATGTGTGCATGGCGGCGGCCGTCGGTCGAAAGCGCCCTTGCGCAACGGCTGCGCAACGGTCATTGCAGACGGAGCCCTGGCGGGGCACGCTTGAATAGTAGCACCGCCCACAGCCGTCGCACCAACGTGCACCGCTGCGCCCGATGATGCGCCCACGCAGCCGCACCCGTATGCTGTTGGCCAGGGCCCGCATAGCTCGCCCGGCCCTGCTGTACTTCTACCTGACGACGAGGGGGCGATGACGATGGATCTGACCGACAAGACGGCGGTGATCACCGGCGCCAGCCGCGGGCTGGGTGCGGGGCTGGCGACGCGGTTCCTGCAGCGGGGGCTGCGGGTGGCCGCCTGCGCCCGCCATCGCCCGCAGCTGGCGGGCGACGCCGCCAGTCTCCTCACCCAGGCCGCCGACGTGACCGACGCCGAGGCCATGGCGCAGCTCTGTGCCGAAGCCGTCGCCCGGTTCGGCCGGGTGGATCTGTGGATCAACAACGCCGGACTGCTGGTGCCCATCGGTCCGCTGCACGAGAATGATCCGGCGCAGGTCGCGCTGCATCTCCAGGTGAACGTGACGGGCGTTTTCAACGGCAGCCGCGCCTTCATCCGCCATGTGCACGCGCGTGGCGGTGACGGCGTGCTGCTGAATATCAGCTCTGGCGCCGCACGCAATGCCTACGCCGGCTGGTCCGCCTACTGCGCCGGCAAGGCCGCCGTCGAGCGCATGAGCGAGGTCATCGCGCTGGAACAGGCCGACGGCGGTGTGCGCGTGCACGCCGTCGCCCCCGGCATCATCGACACCGAGATGCAGGCACTGATCCGCAGCTGCTCCCCGCAGCAGTTTCCGCGGGTACAGAAGTTCCTGGACTTCAAGGCCAGGGACGCCTTCAGCTCGCCGGCGTTCGTCGCCGACCGCATGCTGGAGCTCGCCTTCGATCCCGTCACCGCCGCCGACGCGCCGGTGCTGACGACCCTGCCATTGGAGCACGGCTAGCATGTCGTCGCCGGTGCGGCCGGCGTGAGTCCGTGACGGCGCCGACGGCGCCGATGCGCCCGGCAACATCGGTGTAGCGCCGGTCACCCGCCGCTGGCACGCAGCTGCTCGGTCAGCTTGGAGAGCTCGCGCTGCATCTGCAGGTTCTGAAACGGCTGCAGCGCCGGCACCTGTCGGCGCAATAGGCCGTCGAGCAATTGCTGGCTGGACTGCACCAGGTCCACCAGCTCGCCGGAGACACGCACGGTCTCGTAGGTGTTCCATGCGGCGGCGATGTCCCGCTGCAGCGCTTCACGGGCGGCGGCGACTTGCTGGCCCTGCTCCTTGAGATAACGGCGATAGACATCGGCGGCCCGCAGGGTCAGCTGCTGGGCCTCCAGATTGGCGTCCAGGATGGCCGCTTTCTGCGGGTGCTCGCGCTTGAGCGCGCGGGTTTCCGCCGACAGCTGTCGGGCACGGCCGGCGATGTCGTTGATCTCGGGAACGTAGCGCTGATCGATGGCCTGCTCCACGTCCAGGTGCATTTGGTTGAGGGCGCGCAGCAGCACCAGGTACATGCCGTAGTAGCGCCGGGCGCTGTCGAGATCCTCGCCGCTCTCGGCCATCAAGGCCTCCAGCTGCGCGGTGACGGCCTTGACGTTGTCGAAGACGATACCCAGGTCGACGATGTTGTCGCCCACCACCGTCGACAGCAGGAACTCCAGCTGCTCGTCCGAGAGCTCAAGCCCCATGCCGCGCAGCTCCGCCGCGAATTGCTGCTTGATGGCCGCGAGCGCTTGTTCGGCACGGGCGATGGTCTGCGCCCGCTCGTCGATGAGCCGGTCGTAATCGCTCACGCTGCGCTCCATCACGGATTGCTCGGGGGCCGCCACCCGCGCCTTGCGGAAGCGGTCCATATCGGCGCGCGCGTTCGCGATGGTCTGCTCCAAGGCGCCGATGCGCTCGCGGTAGCGCTGCACCGGGGAGGTGGACAGAATGCCGACGGCGGCGTCGAGCAAGGCGTCGATCTCCGTCTGGGCATCGTCTTGGTCGCGTCGGAACCATGCCCTCTCGGGCAAGTCCCGTTGCGCCTCCTGCAGGGCGACCGTCTCCTCCAGCTTGGGCACGACGTTGATCCAGACCTCGCCGAAGGCGTCGCGTTCTTGGGGTGTCAAAGAGTCCCGGGCGCTGTCCCAGACCTGGCGCGAGCGCTGCCACCACTCGCCGGCGGTGTCGCGGGAGCGCTCCCACCAGGCGTCCGCCTGCTGGGTCGATCGCTGCCAGAGCTCGAGCGCCCTGTCGGTGAGGTCTGCGGTGGCTGTATCCGCGGTCTCAGCGCCGACGTCGGCGGCCCGGTCCTGTGCGGGCACGACGGCGGGCAGCGGCAATAAGGCGAGCAGGAGCAACGGCATTCGAAGCATGGATCGTTTGGACGCTAGGGTCGGGGGTCTTCGCGGTTTGGGCTTGCAGATTCTACTGGATACCCCCGGCGTCGCCCCGACTCGAAAGCGTTGCCCGCGACGCCGCTGCTTGTGGACCTCGGTATGCTCTGATACCTTGCACCATTGCGTGCGGCGCTGTCCGCACGGCTGATCAATGGTGGGCACCACCGGTCCCCCCGCAACGCGAAACCGTGAATCCGGTCAGGCCCGGAAGGGAGCAGCCGCAGCGGTGGCAGTGTGTGCCGGGGTGTGGCTGGTGGCGCCCGCCGCCCCTTATGATTCGCGCATTCTTACAAGGCACCGGGCCTCGCCGCCGTCCAAATGCAACAACGGGCGACGGCTCGCATGGCACGTGCCTCCGCTGATTCCCCAAGTCAGAGTTTGGCTGAGCAACCGCCACCGCTGGGTTACACTGCGACCATGTTGCGGATCTTCTTCGAGCGGGCGCACGCGTGCCCGACCAGCCCATGACCTATCAGGTGCTCGCCCGCAAATGGCGCCCCCGCGCCTTCGCCGACTTGGTGGGGCAGGGCCATGTGGTCCAGGCCCTCTCCAACGGCCTCGAGCGCGGCCAGCTGCATCACGCCTACCTCTTCACCGGCACCCGCGGCGTCGGCAAGACGACGCTGGCACGCATCCTCGCCAAGACCCTGAACTGCGAGCAGGGTGTGGGGCCGACCCCCTGTGGCACCTGTGCCACCTGCCAGGAGATCGACGGCGGGCGCTTCGTGGACCTCATCGAGGTGGATGCCGCCTCGCGCACCAAGGTCGACCAGACCCGGGAACTGCTGGATAACGTGCCCTTCGCGCCGGTGCGCGGGCGCTACAAGGTCTATCTCATCGACGAAGTGCACATGTTCTCCGCCAGCAGCTTCAACGCGCTGCTGAAAACGCTGGAAGAGCCGCCGGAGCATGTGAAGTTCGTGCTCGCCACCACGGACCCGCAGAAGCTGCCGGCGACGGTGCTCTCGCGCTGTTTGCAGCTCCACCTCAAGCGCCTGCTGCCCGAGCAGATCGAGGGCCGCTTTCGCCAGGTGCTGGCCGCCGAGGGGATCGATTGCGACGATGCCTCCCTGGGGCTCCTGGCCCGCGCCGCCGACGGCAGCATGCGCGATGGCCTGAGTCTGCTGGACCAGGCCATCGCCTTCGGTGGCGGCAGGCTGCAGGCCGACGATGTGCGCCGGATGCTCGGCACCCACACGGGAGACCTGGTGCCGGCATTGGTGGCGGCGCTGGCGGCCGGCGACGGCGAGCGCGTGCTGGCGGAAGTGGATCGGCTCATGGAACTGACGCCGGACTTCGCCGCGGTGCTGACGGAGCTCATCACGCTGCTGCATCGCATCGCCCTGGCCCAGCAGGTGCCGACGTCGGTGGCCGCTGACCACCCGGACGCCGAGACACTGCGTCGACTCGCCGCCGCGCTTCCCGCCGAGGACGTGCAACTGTTCTATCAGGTGCTGCTGACGGGGCAGCGGGATCTGCCGCTGGCGCCGGACCCGCGCACCGGCTTCGAGATGGTGCTACTGCGGGCGCTGGCCTTCCGGCCTGCGCGTGCCGATGACGACGCCGGTGGCGGCGCTGGCGGCGCTGGCGGCGCTGGTGGCGGCGGCGGCCCCGCAGGCGACGGCCCCGCGGTATCCACAACCGTCACGTCGCCGCGCGCCGAGACCCGCGCGGCGCCGGTGCACGGGGCCAGGCCCGCCGCCAACGCCGCCGTCGCCAATGCCGCCGCGGGCATCGACCCCGCCGCTGGGCAGGCCGGCGCGTCGCAGCCCGCTGTGGCGGCGACGCGTGCTCAGAGCGCACCACGCACCGCCGCGGGCGCCATGCCAGCGCCGGCGCTGCGCGACGCCGATGATTGGCATCGGCTGGTGGCATCCCTGCCGCTGGAAGGGCTCACCCGGCAATTGGCGACGCACTGCGCGCTGGCGTCCTGGGACGGCAGGACACTGCGCCTGAGCTTGGCCGCTTCCCTGGCGAATCTGCGTGCCAGCGGTGCCGAACAGCGACTCGCCGCCGCCCTCGCGGCGGGGTTGGGCGGCGAGGTGGCACTCCGCATCGATGTGACCCAGGCCGATGGCGACGCCGGCGCGGCGCCGGCACAGCAACCAACCGGCGCACAACTGCTGGCCGAGACCCCGGCCGGGCGCGAGGCCCGCAGCGCGGCGGAGCGTGTCGCGGCGGCGGAAGCCACCATGGACACCGATGCCGTCGCCTCGGCGCTGAAACGCCGTTTCGGCGCCGACTGGGTGCCGGGCAGCATCCGCCCCAACGACTGCGCCTGAAACAGCGCTACCCGGCAGCCGTGGGTGCGGAGCCGCGCTGGACGCGACGGCCATTTGAGCGGATAAGGTGCGGTGAGCAACGGGCGCCGGCGCGGCCTGCGCCCCCGACGACGAACAACCGAGAGGTAGTGAAATGAAAGGCGCATTGGGCGACATGCTGAAGCAGGCGCAAAAGATGCAAACCGAGCTCAAGGAAGCGCAGGAGCGGCTCGCAAAAGAAGAGGTCACCGGCGAGGCCGGCGGCGGTATGGTGCAGGTCACCATGACCTGCCAACACGAGATCAAGCGGGTGCAGATCGACCCGACGCTCATGGGCGACGACAAAGAGATGCTGGAGGATCTGGTGGCCGCAGCCGCCAACGACGCGGTGCGCCGTGTCGGCGAGCGCACCAAAGAGCAGATGGCGGATATCACCAGTGGTCTGCCCCTGCCGCCGGGGATGAAGCTGCCGTTCTGAGCCTGCACCCCGATGGGGTTTGCGGTACCGAGCAATGTCCGAGTCGAGTCTGCTGGAGCAATTGGTGGAGGCCCTGCGCTGTCTGCCGGGTGTTGGTCCCAAGTCAGCCCAGCGGATGGTCTTTCATCTGCTCGAGCACGATCGCGAC
Organism: uncultured Thiohalocapsa sp.; assembly: GCF_913062725.1. Lineage (GTDB taxonomy): Bacteria > Pseudomonadota > Gammaproteobacteria > Chromatiales > Chromatiaceae > Thiohalocapsa. Next base: position 4,918 of record NZ_CAJXWY010000014.1, on the reverse strand, counting down.
GCCGGTCGGCACTTGGCCCGGGTGCTGGCCGAAACCATGGCGCGCATTGGTCATTGCCGGGAGTGCCGCACGCTGACCGAGCGCGAGCTTTGTGCCCTGTGCGCCAGCCCCGTGCGTGATGCCGCCATCCTCTGCATCGTCGAGCAGCCATCGGACATCGCCGCCATCGAGCAGGCCACCGACTACCGCGGGCGCTACTTCGTGCTCGGCGGACGGTTATCGCCCCTCGACGGCATCGGCCCCGAAGCACTGGGCCTGGAACTGCTCGGTGAGCGCCTGCACGGTGGCGAGGTGCGCGAGGCCATCCTCGCCATCAGCCCCACCGTGGAAGGCAGCGCCACGGCGCACTACATCAACGACCTCGCCGCCGGCAGCGGGGTGCGTATCACCCGCATCGCGCACGGCGTACCCCTGGGCGGGGCGCTGGAGTTCGTCGATGGTGGCACCCTGGCGCACGCATTCGCCGGACGCACAGGCTTCTGATTCGTAGCGCTGCGTGCTCTCACCTTAATTAAAAGTGTATTCGCCATGTCCAACGACACCATTTTCGGCAAGATCGCCCGCGGCGAGGTCCCCGCAGACCTCGTCTACGAGGATGAGCATGTGGTGGCCTTCCGCGATCTGAACCCCCAGGCGCCCACCCATGTGTTGGTGATCCCGCGCCGGCCCATTGCGACACTGAACGATGCCGGCCCCGACGATGCCGAGCTCATCGGCCGGCTGTTCCTGGCCGCCGCCAAAGTCGCCGCCCAGGAGGGCTTCGCCGAAGACGGCTATCGCACCGTCATCAACTGTAACGCCGATGGTGGTCAGACGGTGTATCACCTCCACGTCCATCTGCTGGGTGGCCGGCCGCTGCAGTGGCCGCCGGGCTGACGGCGGGCCACCCCCGTAGCCAACGCCCGCACGGCCGCCGACGGCCGTGCAATGCCGGTCGAAGACCGACATCGCGCCGCATGCTAACCGCCGGACAGCCGTTGTGGCTTCCAGGTTTCTGCGCCAGGGGTTAGCATGCGCCGATTTACGCTGGGGCGCCGCTCGGTGCCTGTCTCAAGGAGAGCCCAAGGAGTCCAAACCCCCGCCGATGGCCGTGCAAACAGTCCCCGACAGCGTCGACCACAGCAACCCTGGTACCCAGAAAGCCCCCGCCTTCGAGCTTAGGGCCTCGAGCTTTACCCTGCCGGTGATCCGGCTGTTGGCGCTCGACATCGACGCCGTGGAAGCCGAACTGGCCCCGAAGGTGGAGCAGGCGCCCGGTTTTTTCCAAAACGCGCCCGTGGTCATCGAGCTGGGCGCGCTGCCGCCGCAGGGAGGCAGCGTTGCCTTTCCACAGCTGGTGGGCGTGCTGCGCGGGCTCGGCATGATCCCCGTCGGCGTGCGCGGGGGCAGCACGCAGCAAAACGAGGCCGCCCGCGCCATGGAACTGGCCATCCTCGGCGATAACGGCCGCACGTCCCGCGCGGCGGCGGAGCCCTGGGCCGAACGAGCCGCACCGGCGGCGAGCCCGCCGGCCGCCGAAGTCCAGGCACAGCCGGCGGAGGCGCCGGGCCATGTCGGCTCGCTGCTGATCGACCGACCCGTGCGCTCTGGACAACGCATCTATGCCGCGGGCGGCGACCTGACGGTGGTCGGACCCGTGAGCTCCGGCGCCGAGCTGATGGCGGACGGCAACATTCATGTCTATGGCCCGCTGCGCGGGCGAGTGATTGCCGGTCTGCAGGGCGATCTCAGTGCGCGCATCTTTTGCCGTGATCTTCAGGCGGAGCTGGTCTCCGTCGCCGGCCATTACCGGGTCAGTGAAAATATTCCGGCGGAGTTAAAGGGCCACAGCGTCCAGGTGTTCCTGGATCATGACGTACTGCGTATCGAGCCGATGGGCTGAGACGGCAGTTGCCGGGCATGCCGGAAGCCGCGTCGATTGAATCGTAATAATCATCTTCAAATCAGCGCTTTGGAGAATCTCTTTGGCCAGAACTATCGTCATCACATCGGGCAAGGGCGGGGTTGGCAAGACCACCACCGCCGCCGCGATGGCCATGGGCCTCGCACAGCGGGGTCATCGCACCGTGGTCATCGACTTCGACGTCGGCCTGCGCAATCTGGACCTCATCATGGGCTGCGAGCGGCGCGTCGTCTACGATTTCGTCAATGTCATCAACGGTGAGGCGAATCTGAACCAGGCCCTGATTCGTGACAAGCGCTGCGACAGCCTCTACGTCCTGCCCGCGTCGCAGACCCGCGACAAAGAAGCCCTGACGCCCGAAGGTGTCGGTAAGGTGCTTGAAGAACTGAGCAAGGGACACGATTACATCGTCTGTGATTCACCGGCGGGCATCGAGCATGGCGCCACCATGGCCATGTACTTCGCCGACGACGCCGTGGTGGTCACCAACCCGGAAGTCTCCTCGGTGCGGGACTCCGATCGCATGCTCGGCATCCTCTCCAGCAAATCGCGGCGTGCCAAGCAGGGCGACGAGCCCATCAAAGAGCATCTGCTGCTGACGCGCTACTCCGCGGATCGGGTGGAGCGCGGTGAAATGCTGGGCGTCGACGACGTGCAGGAGATCTTGTCGCTCAACCTGCTCGGCGTGATTCCGGAATCGCAGGCGGTGCTGAACGCCTCGAACGCCGGCATCCCGGTGGTGCTCGACAACGCATCCAATGCCGGACAGGCCTACAACGACATGGTGGCACGCTATCTCGGCGAGGATCTGCCGATGCGGTTCCTTGCAACGGAGCGAAAGGGCATCTTCAGCCGACTCTTCCGGGGGTAAACCGTGGGTCTACTCGACGTTTTCCGCTCCAACCGCCCCAGAGGCTCGGCGTCCGTTGCCAAAGAGCGGCTGCAAATTCTGGTGGCGCACGACCGGGCGTTTCGTAACCGCCCGTCCTACCTGCCCGAGCTCCAGCAGGAAATCCTTGAGGTCATCCGCAAATACGTGGAAGTCGACCTCGATGCCGTATCGGTCAATTACGAGCAGGACGACGAGCAAGAATTTCTGGAGCTCAACATCGTGCTGCCGGACGGCAGCCGCAGTTAGTTGTCACCAAGGCGCCGGCGTTGGGCCGGCGGTCGTCGGCGGGGGCTCCACACGATTGCGCCCGGCGGCCTTGGCGCGATACAGGTTGCGATCGGCCAGCTGTAGCAAGACCTCCGGCGCATCGCCCACCGCGGGCGTGTGGGTGGCACAACCACCACTCACGGTCAGACGTGGAGCGTCGCCACCCGCGTCGGCGGCCCGCGCGAAGGCGCCCTCGACGGCGACGCGGATCGCCTCAGCGACATGGCTGGCACCGGCGGCGTCGGTTTTTGGCAGCAAGAGCACGAACTCCTCGCCACCATAGCGCGCGATCAGATCACCCGGACGCCTGAGCTGGGTGGCGACACAACGGGCAATGTCACGCAGGCATTGGTCACCCGCCTGATGGCCGAAGTCATCATTGATGGCCTTGAAGTGATCGGCATCGATCATGACCAGCGACAGGGGTGTCTGGTGGCGCTGGGCCAGGCGCCACTCCTGTTGAAACCGCTGGTCGAAGGTGCGCCGGTTGGCCACGCCCGTGAGGCCATCGTGCCAGGCCAACTGGGCAAGGAGGTCGGTCTTGCGCTTGAGGGCGATGTGGGTACGCACGCGCGCACGCAGCACTGCAGTCGAATAGGGCTTGGTGACAAAGTCGACGGCGCCGGCTTCCAGTGCCGCCGCCTCCAGCACCGGATCCTGGTTGCCGGTGATGAAGATCACCGGGATATTCGCACTGCGTGGATCGGCCTTGAGCCGGCGACAGACCTCCAGGCCGTCGATATCCGGCAGATGGTGATCGAGCAGGATCAGCTCAGGCCTGTCGACGATCAGTGCCAGGGCGTCGCCACCGCAGGTGGCCACGCGCAGAGCGTAGTCCGCATCCAGGATGCCGGCGGCCAGACGCAGGCTGGTTGGGTCGTCATCCACCAGCAGCAGGCGCGGCCGACCCGGCGTGGCGCCCACCAAAGACAGCCTGCAGTCGACGCCGTCGGCGTCGAAATCGATCATCGCAGTCGTTCTCGCATCACAATCAGCGTCGCCAATGCGCGCTTGTCGTCGAAGGCCTGGATCTGGGCGCACAGCCGTTCGAGATCGCCCATAGTATAGCCGCTGAGATGACTGCGCAGGCGTACGAGCAACGGGTCGTACACCAGACGGTGGTGGCGCAGCAGCGCTTCCAGCTCGGCCAGGTCGGCGCGTGCCCCCGCCAGATCGGGGCTACCGCCCCGCGCCGCCTGCACTGGTTTCTGCGTGGCCATCGTCATCCAAGGCGGCACGCGCGGTCTCGAGTGCGGCCAGGCAGTCGGCCACCCGGCCATCCAGGCGCGCCGGCTCGGCCCCGCGACCAGGGCTGCTTCCAGCATAGCCGCAGCGGCCTGAACCTGCACCGCGCCGACATTGGCCGCGGCGCCCTTCAGGGTGTGGGCCAAGCGCACGCCGGCGTCGTGATCGCCCTGGGCGTGGGCGGCGGCAAACTCGGCGGGCCAGTCGCAGGCGAATTGCCGGAACGATCTCAACAGCGCTCGCAGCAGCGCCTCGTCGTTGCCCAGTCGCCGCCGGGTTGTCTCCAGGTCAAAGGGGTGGGGTGGTGTCATGGCGGCCGCGGGCCCGTGCATGGCGTCTTTCGACGTTGGAGGTTTCAATCCTTGTTGTGATGGATCGAGGTCAGCGGCTGTCAGACGACGGACCGATCTTCAGTTCAGGGGTCGCAAGCCGTTTGCGGGCAGCCTGGCTCTGAAGACCTTGCTAGTACTACTTTGTTAGATTAATTCCGCTCCCCTGACTCAACCAGTATCATTCGCGCCGTCAGGATCATTATCCCTGTAATATCGCTCGATGTCCTTACGTCGTTGGTGATGCCGGATGTCCATCTGTGCGATGCGCCGATCAACCGC
>NZ_CAJXWY010000013.1 GCF_913062725.1 uncultured Thiohalocapsa sp. | reverse complement strand
TGCTGCACACTCGCGTCTGCGTGAACCCGGACCTATTGTACCCGGCCTGCGGCCCGATAAGTCGGACAGCCTCCTAGCCGGGCGCCCCGGTTTCGGTGGGACTGCGGCCGTGGTACGCGCTAAAGGCGAGCGTGTGGATGTCCGCCGGCGTCCTCAGGCCGTGGCATGCAGGAAGAGAGACGTTCGAGAACTCGGGAAGCCCCGAAGGCTCCTGTCCGAGGTGAAACCATGAAACTGTCAGCGTTGGGACACGAACGGGTGAAGCGCCCCGGCACGGCGTGGGCGCGGGTGGCGTGGTTGAACAGGGAGCGGACAGGCAGGCGGGAGACCGCCGCATGCCGACGGGGTGTCTTATCGGGCAGAGTCGTCGCAGGTCGGGAAAGCCGGCCACATGGCGAAGGGCTACACTACGCGCAGATCAGTCGCATCGCTCGAAAGGGGCGCGGAGCAAAACTAGACCCCGGCGCAAGACTTGACCCCGGCGCTCTCGTGACCCGGCGCTCTCGCAGAGACCTATAAGAGGCATTCTAGATGAAGCACGAATTTACCCTTGAGTTCTGGGAAGACGATGGCTGGTTCGTGGGAAAGCTAAAGGAAGTTCCAGGGATCTTCAGCCAAGGGGAAACCCTTCAAGAGCTCGAAGAAAACATTGCGGACGCCTACCAGCTAATCTGTCAGGATGATCAAACAAGCGACCATCCAGCTGCGCACACAAAAGGGATCTTGTTGGACGTTGCATGAAACGCGGGCAATTCATAAAGGAGTTGACAGGCGCGGGCTGTTACCTGAAGCGACACGGTGGTCGTCACGATATTTACGCGAATCCTACGACCGGGAAGCAAGCGCCAGTTCCGCGCCACCCCGAAATTCGGGAGAGTCTCTGTAGGCTCATCCGAAGACAGTTGGATGTTTCGCAACAATGAAAAGGCCCAACCAACGGCTCGGCCCGACCGCCCGTTGCCGCCGTCGCTTCGCTCCGGCGCGGCAACGGGCGGCGGGCCAGCCTTAACGTTGGGTACAACGGGTCTTCTTTGGCAGCAGGAAAGAGTCCGGGTAGGTTGGGGTGACGAAGGAACCCTCGATCGGTAAGGCAGGATGGTGATGTCGGCGACGGCGAGCATGTCATTGCCACATCAGTCCGGCAAAATGCCCTCGGGTGAACCCGGAATCGAGTAACTTGACCATCCGCGGGATTGGGGCCTGCGCGACGACATGTTCGCCCATGCCGCCAGTCTGAATCGCACGCTCGACAAGGCGGTCACGCCGGAGCGCCGCGCCAACTTCATCGTCATGGGTGACCTGAACACCATGGGCCTGAACGTCGGGGCAGGGCGACACCGGCAGACGAGAGGGGCTGCACCGTTAGGCGAGCATCTCGCGGACGTCATCGCGCTCGATCAGCCCGCTGTGGGCAAACCAGCGCAGCACCCGCACGCGCACCTGCTCGGCGATGGCGGCGAGGGCCTTCGGTGTCAGGTCAGCGGCGGCGCGAAAGCGCACGGATTGCGCGCCATCACCGGTTGGTGTTGACCACACATCCCGCCCCCGCTATCGTCCTCTCCTGAGCCAACCTGGGCGCTCAGGATGGCTGGATTTCCTATCCGTCGGTACCACCCGCCTGTGTCAATCGGGACACGGGCGATCTGGGCCGTCGCCAGATCGCTGCGGATGCTGACGCATGTGATGGCCTGACTGTCGTTGCGCAGCCGTGCACCGAGCTCCCAATCGTCAGTGGGGAAGCTCAATCAGCTGAGTTCGCGCGGATGCGCGCATGATGTCACCCCCGCACGTAACGGGACGGCGCGAGAATCTCCGGTGCTTCACGAAGGCGTTGGCTGACGGCGGGCGGACAGTGGTCCGGCAGCCCATCATGGACATGCCAGAGCACGGGGACATGCCAGCGACTGGTGTGATCATGGATGCCGGGTCGGATCGCCGCACCAGGGATCGCACGAGGGTCTCGATGCCACCTTGGCTGGGATACTCGCCACCGGGTCGGTCGAAACGAACGATGAGACGACAACATTGACGACGCCAGAGCGACAGACGACGTCCAGTCCAGCGCTCGTGTCAGTCCCACCTGTGTCGGGCTGTTGCAGCCGGTCGTCGCAACCGACGCACGCCTGCATGGTGGCGGCCCTTGATCTGTGGGACACAGCGTCAACGTCCCTAACTGATTGGCAGGATAGATACTGGATGCGGCGATGCCAAGTCAGGCAAGTTTGCGGGGCTCGATGAAGCTGACGCCGGCCGCACCGCAGGGCGCTGCAGTCCCTCGGCACTCGCTCGTCCAAGGCAGGTGCCCCGCCGACTGCTGCGGTATGTTTCACATATTTAATAATTTTGTGACATATTGGGGGCTTTGCGTGTGTCGTCCTGCGGAAAATTTCGCGGGCGAAAGCTCGGTCTGAACCGCGAAGAGTGTCCTGCTGTCGCCCGCAAGCGCGTCGGTGACCGAACATGAGCGTTGACGTTGAGTGCGCAACAGGGCATGACCGGTGGCTGCGCCGCGGCGTCGAGCCGTCTTCGGCAGATAGTTGTTGATGTGATGTCCGTACATCGCCGACACTGTAGGTCGATCACGCAGCGGATCTTTCGTCAGGTCGGGGGAGGAACCGAAGATGCACACACGTACACTGTTCCTGTTCTCTATCGTGCACCCCGCAGAGGATCTCGGTGAGCTCGCGTCAGCGGCCGCGCAGGCGCGGCCATCAGCCTTCGATCAACGGCGTTGGGATCAGGCCTTGGATGAAGTCTGGCGCGATATCGAGCAGGCTGCTGCGGCGCTACCGATCGCCACCACGGGCTGGCGGGTCTACCAAGATGGCCTGCCGGTCTGCGAGCACGAGGGGGCGATCGTAGCCGATCTCGCCGCCGGCGGTAGCCGAAACCACCGGCTGGTTCAGCAACTCATGGCACGCGGCGCAATGCTCATGGGCACGGAGTCCCCCGAGCTCCTGGTCGAGGAATATCAGCTGCAGAAACAGTTGTTGGCGCAAAGCGCTGACGGCTCATCCCGAACAGAAAGCGAGCGCCTGGCGGCGGCGATTCTGAAGCGGCGCGATCGCTTTATCGCCAACCGCATCGACGTCACCTTGAAGCCGGGGGAGAACGGGATACTTTTCCTCGGTTTGGTGCACAACCTGGAGCCATGCCTGCCATCAGACATCCGGGTTGTACACCCCGCGGGGCGAGTACAGCCCGCCGGTCGCTGAGCCCATGCGGCCTGTTAAAAGTGCGCAAGCACTCATCGTCGATGACGATCATGATGTCTGTGATCTGCTCAAGCGTCTGTTCGAGCGCGAAGGCATCTCCGTGGCGACGGCTCATAATGGGACGGCCGCGCTCGAGCTCGTCGACGAGGTCGATCCGGATGTGCTGCTGCTGGATGTCAAGATGCCGGATACCGACGGCATGGAGGTGCTTCGGCGCATCCGCCGCACCCATCCGCAGCTGGCCGTGGTGATGATGACCGCCTTCGCCGGCGTGACCGAGGCCGTCGAGGCCATGAAGATCGGCGCCGTGGACTATCTGCCCAAGCCCTTCGACAACCGCAAGGTCGTGCCCCTCGTGCGCATGGCGGTGGCGCGGCAGGCGTGGCACCAGGGCAGCGGACAGGGCGACGGGTGTCGCGACACGGGCTTGGCCCAAGCCCTGGCCAAAACGATGGGGCCGAGTGCCGCGGTGACCACCCTCGCGACTGAGCTCGAGACCGTCGTCGATACGGATTTTTCTGTCGTCATCCAGGGCGAGACCGGTACTGGTAAGGAACTCGTCGCCCGCAGTCTTCATCGCCACAGCCAGCGCGCACGCGGGCCCTTCGTGGCCGTGGACTGCGGTGCAATCGCTGAGAACCTGCTGGAGAACGAGCTGTTCGGCCACGAGCGCGGCGCCTTCACCGGCGCCGATCGCCGCGAGATCGGCAAATTCGAGGCGGCGGCCGGCGGCACCCTGTTCCTCGATGAGATTGGCAACATGCCACTCAAGGCGCAGGCCGCACTGCTGCGGGCGCTGCAGGAACGTGTCATCACCCGCGTCGGCGGCACCGTTCCTGTTCCAGTCGACGTACGTGTGGTGGCCGCGAGCAACGAGCACTTCGAGGCGCGCGTCGCCCACGGTGATTTCCGCGAAGACCTCTGGTATCGCCTGAACGAGTTCCACGTGCACCTGCCTCCGCTGCGCGAGCGACGCGACGATATCCTCTACCTCGTCGAGCTGTTCCGTCGGCAGCTCGCGCAAGAGCTGGGCCGCTCACTGCCGCCATTCTCTGCCGCGGCACAGGCGCGTCTGCTGGCTTTCGACTGGCCTGGCAACGTGCGTGAGCTCCGCAGTGTGGTTCGGCGCACCTGCTTACTGGAGACGCCCGAAATCGAGGCGGATGACCTGCGGCTGCGCCAGCGCCCGCGGCATGTCGTCGGCGACGGCAGACAAGAGGCTCAGGAGCTGCCCCTGGGTGAGCTGTCGCTGAGCCAGATCGTCAACGACAATATCGCACGCGTGGAACGCACGATGCTGATCAAAGCCCTGCGCCATGCCCACGGCAACAAGGCGGAGGCGGCCAGGTTGTTGAAGGTGGACTACAAAACCATCTACAACAAGCTCAAACGGTTAAACATTTCTCAAGAGGAGATCGGCGGTGGTCGATAAAAAGACTGACAGCGGTGGTATCGAGGGCATCCTGCGGGGACTCGGCGACCTGGTGGAGAAGCTCGGTGATCTCGCCGAGACGGGCGAGCAGCTCAAGCGCGAGGGTGTCATCGAATCGAAGACCAGTGGCGGTCGAGATGTCAAAGGCGTCTACGGCTTCACCGTCAAGGTTGGGCTTGGCGAGGATGGCGAATCCAAGCCGAAGGTCGAGCCCTTCGGCAACATCCGTCGCGACGAGGAAACAGGGGCCTCCACGGTGCAAGAGTTCACCGAGCCCATGGTGGATGTCTTCGATGAAGATGCCCATGTGCAAGTCGTGGCGGAGATGCCCGGTATCTCCAAGGAAGACGTGCAACTGGAGCTGCACGGCGATGTCCTGGACATTCGGGCCGAGCGCGGTGACAAGAAATACCGCAAAGAGCTCTTGCTGCCGCGCAGCTTTGGCGCCGATGGCATGGCATACAGCTGCCGTAACGGTATCCTCGAAGTGACGCTGCGCTGAGCACGCGGAGGCCAACGATGTCGGAGCAGCAAACCCTCAAGCTCAAAGTCGCCGAAGGCTTGGCCAAGGATGCGGGCCGTGGCTACGCTCGGCTCGATCCGGCGGACATCCAGCGCTTGGGGCTCACGCTCGGCGACCTGGTGCAGGTGCGTGGCAAGCGCACGAGTGTTGCCAAGGTCATGCCCGCCTATCAGGACATGCGCGGGAAAAGTTGCGTCCAGCTCGACGGCATTACGCGGAAGAACGCCGGCATCGCCGTGGACGAGCGCACCGACGTCACGCCCTGCGCATACGCGCCCGCTGAGCGCATCACGCTTGCACCAACGACGGTGACGCCCGGCAAGCGGGATCTGGCGTACATCGGCAGCTTGCTCGATGGTGTGCCCGTCATGCGAGGTGATCTGGTGCGCGCGTCGCTGTTCGGCAGTCGCAGCGCAGATTTCCGGGTGGAGGACACCAGCCCCGGCGGGGCCGTGGTCATCAATCCGACGACAGCCTTGGTCATCAGTCAGCGGCAAGATGCAGGCAATGGGGGGGCGCAGCGCGGCGGCGCCACCATCACCTATGAGGATGTCGGCGGCCTGCGCCACCAGGTGCAGCGCATCCGGGAAATGATCGAGCTGCCGCTGCGCCACCCGCAGGTGTTCGAGCGTCTCGGGATCGATGCGCCGAAAGGGGTCTTGCTGCACGGCCCGCCCGGCTGCGGTAAAACACTCATCGCGCGCATCATCGCCCAAGAAGCGGACGCCGCCTTCTACACCGTCTCGGGCCCCGAGATTATTCACAAGTTCTACGGCGAGAGCGAGGCGCATCTGCGCAAGATCTTCGAGGAGGCTGCGCGCAAGGGCCCGAGCATCATCTTCCTGGACGAGATCGACGCCATTGCGCCGCGCCGGGACAAGGTTGTCGGCGATGTCGAGAAGCGTGTGGTGGCCCAGTTGCTGGCGCTGATGGACGGCCTGACCCGGCGGCAGAACCTGATTGTCATCGCCGCCACCAACCTGCCGAACGCGCTCGACCCGGCGCTGCGTCGTCCAGGCCGTTTCGACCGCGAGATTGCCATCCCCATCCCCGACCGCGACGGGCGCCGCGAGATTCTGGACATCCATAGCCGCGGCATGCCCCTCGATGAGGATGTTTCACTGGATCATCTGGCGGAGATCACCCACGGCTTCGTCGGTGCCGATCTGGAGGCCCTGTGTCGTGAGGCGGCCATGGGCACCCTGCGGCGGCTGCTGCCCGATGTGGGTATGGCGTTGGACGACTTGCCCTTCGATCGTCTCGCCAGCGTGACCGTGCTGATGGCGGACTTTCGCACTGCGCTCAGGGAGGTGGAGCCGTCCGCCATTCGCGAAGTGTTCGTGGAGGTGCCGGATGTCGGCTGGCACGATGTTGGCGGTCTCTCCGGCGTGCGCGAACGCCTGGTGGAGGCCGTGGAGTGGCCGCTCAAATACCCACAGCTCTTCGAGCAAGCGGGTATCCAGCCGCCCAAGGGGCTGTTGCTCGCCGGGCCACCGGGCATCGGCAAGACGCTGATCGCCAAGGCCGTGGCCAACGAAAGCGGCGTCAATGTCATCGCCGTCAAGGGTCCGGAGCTGATGTCACGCTTCGTCGGCGAATCCGAGGCGGGCGTGCGCGAGGTCTTCCACAAGGCCCGACAGGCGGCGCCCTGCATCATTTTTCTCGATGAGGTCGATGCCGTGGTGCCCGCGCGCTCGGCCGGTGCCAGCGACTCCCACGTCGCCGCGCGGGTACTGAGTCAGTTTCTCGCCGAGATGGACGGCCTTGAGGAGCTAAAGGGTGTTTTCGTGCTCGGCGCCACCAACCGTGCCGATCTCATCGATGCGGCGATGCTGCGGCCCGGACGCTTCGACGAGGTCATTCAGCTGCCCTTGCCCAATGCGCAGGACCGTGCCGAAATCCTCGCGGTGCACCTACGTGGCAAGCCCGGTGCCGAGGTGATCGATGCCACCGAGCTCGCCACGCGCACCGAGGGTGCCAGCGGTGCGGATCTGGCCGCCATTTGTAACCGTGCTGCCTTGTTCGCGATCCGCCGTGTCGTGGCCGGGGCCGATGACAAGCCCCAGGTCTTCGATAGCGGGGCGACGCCGGCGGTGCGCCTGGCGGGCGCAGATTTCGAGCAGGCGCTGTCCGAAGTCATGGGGCTGGAGCGGCCGTGACCAAGGCCCGGGGTGCGCCGGTGAATCAGCCGCAGGATCAGCTTACGACCGATGCCGGGCCGGCAACGGCCATCTACCTGTATGGTTTCGCGCCGGCGGCCGCCGCCGGGCTGCCGCCGGCGATGCCCGCCGTCGACGACGGCACGCTCACGGTCCACCGGCATGCAGATCTTGCGGCGCTGGTGAGCGCGGTGCCGCGGGCGAGCTACGAAGGGGAGCGTGGCGAGGCGCATCTCGCCGACATCGGCTGGGTCGGCCCGCGCGCGCTGCGCCACCAAGCCGTGCTGGATGCCGCGAGGCAGACGACCACCATCGTGCCGCTGCCCTTTGCGACCTTATTTTCATCCATCGCCGCCCTGGATGCCGAGATGGTGCGCCGCGGTGACACGATCCGAGCCTTGCTTCGGCGGCTCACCGGGTGCTCAGAGTGGGCGCTGCAGGCGCGGCTGGATCACGCCGCCGCACTCGATGCGCAGGTGCGAGGGGCCATCGCTGACGGGCGCTTCGTGCCGCCGGCCGCCGCCGGTCGTCGACACCTGGAAGAGCAGCGCTTGCGGCGGGCGCTGGCGCGCGAGACCCAGACTTGGGTTGCGCGCCGCGTCGCAGCACTGGCCGCGGCGTTACAGGAGCACTGTCGGGACTTCGTCGAGCGGCGCCTGCCTGTGGGGCAAGGGCTCGCGCTGAATTGGGCCTTGTTGGTGCCCGATGTCAACGCCGCTCGCCTGAACGAGACCATCGCCGCGCATACCCCAGCGCTGGCGGCCGACGGTCTGCATCTGACCTGTAAGGGTCCCTGGCCCGGCTACAGCTTCAGCTCTCTAAGCTCTTGAGTCTGATGCTCTACTGCATTGGCGCCGCCGCTGAACTGCGACGCATTGACGTGGCACCGCCGCCGCAAGCGCCGGCGTCCCTGCAATGGCTCACGGCCGATCCGCTGGTGGCGCTCGTCGCAGACGCGCCAGCGGGCGCAGACGTCGATACCCTGCTCGCCTTCGCTGAAGTCATCGCCCACTACCACGCCCATGTGAACCTCGTGCCCATGCGTTGGGGGAGCCGGCTGGCAGATGCGGACGCCGTGATCGCGCATCTTCACGCCGAGGTGGAACGCTACCAGGCGCTTCTCGCCGTGCTGGCGGACTGTGTGGAACTGAGTGTGCGTCTGGCCCTGCCCGAGCCGCCGGCATCCGCCGATACAACGTCCGGCACCGACGTCGTCACCGGGCGGAGCTACTTGTTGCGCCGCCGCCAACAGCTGCGCACGGTGGCGGATGCCGAGGCAGCACTGACGCGCATTGACGGTGCCCTTGCCGGGTTATACCGGCAGACACGACGTGAGCAGGGCTGGCTCGCGGGTTGTCGGCGGCTCTCGGCACACTATCTGGTGCCGCGGGCGCAGCTCGCCCTGTTCCGGCGCCGGCTCGCGGCCGCGCTGGCGGCGGAACCGGCGCACACGGCGGGCCTGGCGCCACTCACCAGCGGACCCTGGCCGCCCCACAGCTTTGCGGTCGATGCCACGGCGACGACGGATGCAGTGCGGAAATCATGAGCACACCCTGCGAAAATGGACATGCATTCCGCCAGTTGCTGAACGCGCTGCCATCGTCGGTGCTGCTGGTGGACCAGCGTCTGCGCGTCGTTTGTGCCAACCGGAATTTCCTGACCAAGAGCCGGCGCACCGAGGCGCAAACCATCGGCCGGCACCTGGCGGAAGTCTTTCCGACGGTGATCCTTGAGCGCACAGACATGGCTGTGCGCATTCGCAAGGTGTTCCGTGATGGGCAAACGCTGCGCGGGCGCCGCATCGCTTACCGGGCGCCGGGTATCCCGTTGCGCATCTACTATTACTCGCTGGCGCCGCTGGCGGACGCCTCCAGTATCGAGACGGTGATGCTGTTCCTCGAAGATGTGACCGAGCAAGTGCGCTTGGCCGAGGAAGTGCGCCGGGTGGAGGACCATCTGGCCTCGGTGGTGGAGAGCGCCAGCGACCTTGTGCTTTCTGTGAATATCAGCGGGCATATCCTGACCTGGAACAGCGCCGCCGAGAGCCTCACCGGCCTCGGCCTCGCCGATGTGCTCGGGCGTTACTTGTGGGAGATTTGCAATTGCTCCGCCCGCGCCGAGGTGTGTGAAGTGCTGTTGGGCACACTCAGCGCCGGTGCTGGCGCCCGCGCCTGCGAGTGCCGTCTGACGCCACCCACGGGGGCTTCCGTCCTCGTATCCTGGATGTTCTCGCCCATGAAGGATGATCGCGGTGCCGTCATCGGTGCGGTGGCGGTGGGCCGCGATCTCACCGAGCGGCGCAAGCTCGAGCAGCAACTACGCCAATCTCAAAAGCTGGCGGCCCTGGGTGTGATGGCCGGCGGTATCGCTCATGAGATACGTAATCCCCTGGCGGTGTGCTCGTCGGCGGCGCAGTTTCTGATGGAAGATGACCTGCCGGACGATTTCCGTCGCGATTGTGCCGAAAAGGTCCAGACAGGTCTGCTGAAAGCGTCTGAGATCATCGAGAATCTGCTGCGTTTCGCGCGTCCGTCCGTCGATGAGGATATGGGAGAAGTCGATCTGGTGGCGGTGCTGCACGACACCATCGATCTGATCGAAAATCAGGCACGGGTTCAGAAAATCTGTGTGCACAGACAACTGCCTGAGCCGCCGGTGTCTGTGCGCGGCGTCGCGTCATTACTGCAGCAGGTTTTCATGAACCTGGCGCTCAATGCGATCAACGCCATGCCGAGCGGTGGCGACCTCAGCGTCGCTTTGACCTTGGCTGAGAGTGAGATCGAGGTCCAGGTGACGGATACCGGTGTCGGCATCCCGGAATCCGAGCTGGAGCACATTTTCGATCCGTTCCATCGGGGCTCGAGCCCGGGCTGGGGCACGGGGCTCGGGCTGTCCATCAGTTACTCCATCGTGCAGCGACATCTCGGGCGTATCAGCGCCCGTAGCAAGGTTGGCGAAGGCAGTTGTTTCACTGTCGGGCTCCCCCTGCTCTAGGTTGGGGAGCCCTGTCCGGGCGGATCATCAGGTGCGCCCGTCACGACACGCTAAGAAATCATCGACGCCGCAGAAATATCTGCCATGTCAACGATACCGGATATCTTGGTGGTGGACGACGAGCCCGCGGTTTGTTGGGCGCTGACCCAGCTTTTCACGCTGCAAGGTTACCGTGTCAGCGCGGTGCACACCGGTGCCGAGGCCTTGACAAAGCTCTCCGAACGGTCACTGACGCATATCTTGCTGGATGCCAAGCTCCAGGACATGGACGGACTGACGCTGGCGGCGGCAGCCCGCGCGCGCAACCCCACGGCGGTGGTGGTGCTGATCTCCGGCTTCTACTATCGCAATGACCCGACGATCGCCCGGGCACTCGCCGACGCGCATATCGACGGCTTCATCCCCAAGCCCTTCACTCACGCCGAAGTGATGCGCTGGGTGCTGGACGCCACCCCGAACCATGGATGAGCTTCCATGGGTATGGATGCCCTTCCATGGTTGGTTTGACAGTATTTAAGCGACTGCTCATAGATGCGGAATGGTGTCAATGATCATCCGCTTGCGCAGCGCACGTCTCCGCGGCGTTTCTGGGCCTCGGTGGCCGCGCATAAGCTTGGCATCAAATTTGCTCCGAGTGGAGTGCGGCGCACCGCGCGTCGCTCCAAGTCAACAAGCAACCCAAGTAGCGTAGGAGCTCAATCATGGCAAAAGTTGCAAACTCGACCGATTCCTCGAGCCTGGCCGAAGTCGTTGACCGCGTGCTCGACAAGGGCATCGTGATCGACGCCTGGGCGAAGGTCTCCCTGGTCGGCATCGAGCTGCTGTCGGTCGAAGCCCGCGTCGTGGTGGCCTCCGTCGAGACCTACCTCAAGTACGCCGAGGCCATCGGCCTGACCTCCAGCGCCGCGGCGCCCGCCTGAGGCTGACGAGGCGCCTGCCTGAAGCTGACTTCCAGCTTTAGGCGCCACGACGGCTCCTGTGCTATCCGCAAAGCGGTGGCACAGGGGCTTTTCATAGCGCAGGGGAGCAGAAGATGGGCAAAATCCTAGATGACATGACACGTCTGCGTGACGATATCGACCGCGGGCACCAAGCGCGGCGCGCCGCCGGCGAAGCTCGTGCTCAAGCAACGACCGAGCGCGCCAGCAGCGTGGCCGATATGGTAGGGAGCTTCGCCACCGAGCGGCACGCACAGTTCACCAAGGACCAGAACGCACGGGCCGATTTCGTCAATAACATCGGGCAACGGGTGCGGGGCTTGAGTCAAGACGTCGGGGCGATGGTGCAGCGCTTCCACGACGACCGCGTCGATGCAGCCCGTACGGATGGCGCGGCGAGACAACAGGCCGTCGCCGACCGCGCCGAAGCGCTGCGTGCGACAATGACCGACTTCCGCGGGCAGATGGAGGCCTTCCGCGACGAGTTCGCGGCTGCGTCCAAAGAAGACGCTCGGGTACGAATGGATTTCGTGGCCGGCAAAGCGCGGGAGGTCGCAGATACGCTCGGCGATTTCCGCAAGTCCTTCGCGGAGCAGACACAGGCCGATGCCGCCGGTCGCCGCGATTTTCTCGGGGCCGTCGGCTCGCATGTGCGAGCGTTGCAAGGAGATGTGGCGGCAGACCTCGCCGGCATCCGGACACTCTTCAGCGGCGGCGCAAAGATCCCATCTGCTCCAGCCGCGAAGCCAAAGCCCAGTGCGGCGGCGACCAAGCTCGCCGAGCCGAAGACAGCACCTGTGGCAGCCCAGTCATCGCCGACGCCCCAGCCTGCACCCGAAAATAAGACACCCGCAAGCGGTGGCGGTGATGATGCAGCCAAAATGACAGCCCAGTCCACCACGGAGAGTACCGGGGACAGCGATAAAGGCGGTCGACGGATGTTCAAAAGGCCGGGTGGCAAGCCTGACAGCTAAAGAGAAATGCCGGGTCGCGCTCTGCCCTGGACGCTTGGTGAAGCGCTGCGCGTCTCGATGCGAGCGGTCCGCCTCGAATCGGTGGTTTCGAAAGCATCCGCGTGGTGCGCCAACGCCTTAAACGCAGAGTGTGTCGTGCATGTACAGCGGGCCGCGATTCAAAAGATCACGGCTCCGCCTCTTTTCTGCGCCGATGATGATCGGGTGTGCGCCCGGCGCCAGCATCACCCGGCGCCCGTATCGACAGTCTCGCGGCGCACCTCGTGTCCCCCGTCATAACCCCGCGGTCATCACCCCCCGTTATAACCGGGAGCCGAGCGGCACGCGCACACATGAGGACTCAACCAATGACTGCTCCCAGCAACCACGCAGCCGCCGCTTCGCCCGGCGATACTGTGGTACCGGAGGCGAGCGATTCCTTCGTCACCACCGGTCACATCGATGCCGTCGCTCAACGCGCGCTGTCCTACCTTCGCGCCGGCTACCCGGTACACCTCGCCGGCCCATCCGGCACCGGCAAGACCACGCTTGCATTTCACCTGGCGGCCCTGTGGGGTCAGCCGGTCACGCTGATCCACGGCAACGATGAGTTTGAAGTCTCCGACCTGATCGGCACCAACGACGCCGGCTACCGCCGTAGCAAGGTGGTGGACAACTACATTCACTCGGTGCTGCGTACCGAAGAAGAGATGCGTCAGGTCTGGGTCGATGATCGGCTGACTACGGCCTGTCGCAACGGCGACACCCTGATTTACGACGAATTCAATCGCTCGCGGCCAGAGGCCAACAACGTGCTGCTATCGGTGCTCTCCGAGGGCATCCTGAACCTGCCCGGCCTGCGGACGGCAGGCGAAGGCTACCTCGACGTGGATGAGGGCTTTCGCGCCATCTTTACCTCCAACCCGGAGGAATATGCCGGCACACACAAGACGCAGGATGCCCTGCTGGACCGGATGATCACCATCCGTCTCAACCCGCCGGACCGCAACACCGAGCTCGCCATCACAAAAGCCAAGTCCGGTCTCAGCGAGCGCGAAGCCGGATACGTGGTGGACATTGTTCGTGAGCTGCGCGGCAACAACGAAAACAAATCCCAGCCAACGCTGCGCGCCGGCATCGCCATCGCCAAGATCCTCGCCAGCGGCAGTGGCAAAGCCCGTGCTGGCGACATGCTGTTCCATCATATCTGCTATGACGTGCTCAGCATGGAGACGGCCAAGGTCCGTCATGACGGGCGCTCTCTCTACCACGAGCTCATCGACGGTGTGATCCGCCAGGTCTGTCCGCCCACCACCGCAGACCGCGCCCGCCCACACACGCCTGGCAAGCCGACTCCGGTGCCGCCGGCAGCCGTTGCTGTGGCGGGCAAGACGGGGCGCACAAAAGGTAAAACGATTGCGGAGGATGCATCATGAGTCGTAAAAGCAGCCGGCCAGCACGCAGCCTGACAGACATCCGTACCGTTGCCGGCAAGGGCAGTGATGCGTCACAGCGCGGCTATACCAATTATTTTGAAATGGGCGCACTCGAGCTCGAGCGCCTGCGCCGCAGCCAGGAGCGTGAGGTCGCCATGCGTCGCGTCGGTGAGATCGATCGACGCATCGAGGAGATCGATGCCCAGATGGCACGGCTGCGGAGCGAGGTCGACGCCAACCGTGCACAGCGTGCCGGGCAAGAAGGGGCTGCCGGCGCACGCCAGGCATCGCCGTCACCGACCCGGCGCCGCACTGACCCGCAAGCTGCGAGCAAGGTCGGTGCATCAGCACCCCTGCGCGGCGGCGTGACGAGGGCCGAGCCAACAGAATCGGCATCGCGCAGTGGCCTGCGCATCCGCTATTAACACAAGACCAGCGATGATCCTGACCCACCGACATCTGCGTACACGTATACATGTCAGAGGCATGGAGTCCCTGATCACGGCCACCGGTCCGGATCGCAGGCGGCAGGCGGCGGGCGCTCGCCGTCTGGCCGAACAGCGCCGGCGCATGCGCCTGCAAACGACCGACGCGTTGGCACCGTGCGGGCGACTGGAGCTGCGCACACGTCGTTTGCGGCACGCGCTGCGATTGCTGTCGCACTAGCAGCCACCGACGGCGGGGTGATGCATCGCAACGAGCCCGATCATCCGTGGCGCCACAACGATCCGCATATCACTCGGTGCCGACGCACTGAAGGAGATTCCTATGCCCCGCACCACGCACAGCTCTCGCGGCAAGCTCATCTATGCGCTGACGGATTTTGGCGAGGGAAGCGATGAGCATGTCTACAAAGTCAAAGGTATCGGTGACACCCCCGTCTACAGCATCAGCACTGGCGATGTCACCGCCGTCGTCAGCGATATCCACAGTCCGAAGGTGCGCCCTGAGCGACGGAACCTGATGGCTCACCGGGCGGTACTTGCTCACCTGCTCACACTCGGCTCGGTATTGCCGATGCGCTTCGGCGTTGTCGCAGCCAATGCAGATGCGGTGCGCGCCCTGCTGGGGGCCAATCGCGAAGCCATTGCCGAACAGCTTTATCGCGTGCGCGATCGCATCGAGATGGGACTGCGTGTGTCTTGGGATGTGGCAAACATCTACGAGTACTTCGTCGGCATGCATCCCCTATTGCGTGAGGCGCGTGACCGGTTGCTGGCGCAGGGCGATAACGCCGCACGTGATGAAAAGATCGAGGTTGGCCGGCTGTTCGACCGCCTGGTGAACGAGGCCCGCGAGCAATATACGGAGCAGGTCACGGAGGTCATGCGCAACTACTGCGAAGAGGTGACAGCGAGCCCCATCAAAAAAGACAAAGAGGTCATGAACCTGGCCTGTCTGATCGAGCGCAATGCGCAGCCCGATTTCGAGCGTGGTGTCTTCGAAGCATCAAAGCTTTTCAATAACGATTATCTCTTCGACTACAACGGACCGTGGGCACCACATAATTTCGTCGATCTGGACCTGGTTACGCCGGATACCGGCAAAGACGCTGGGCAGACCGGCTGAAGGAGCGCAGATGCTATTGATCGATGACATCCTGCTTTCCCCCTACAAGGGCCTGTTATGGATTTTTGAGGAGATCCATAACAATGCCGTAGAAGAGCTGGAAGGCGAAGCCGAGCGCATCCGCAATGAGCTCACCGATCTCTATATGATGTTCGAGGCGGAGCAAATCGACGAAGCGGAGTTCGACCGTCGTGAAGCCGCACTGTTGGATCGGCTGGACGAATTGGAGGCGGAAGACGGAGAGGACGACGACGCGGCGGAAGCGGCTCCCTCGGAGGACCTCGGCGATGTGAGCGCCGGCGGCGACATCCACGCCGACGCGGCCGCCGAGCCTTCGCCGGACGGCACCGAGGGGCACACACCAACGCGGGCCACTCATCCTGGGCAAGCCTCCGGCGACGAGCACGCCTGATCGCAGCTGACCGCATGCTCCCACCCCCAGCGGCGCCGGACTTCCTGCAGACGATTGGGCTCGGGCTCTTGTTTTTCGGCGGCAAGGGCGGCGTTGGAAAAACGACCTGTGCCTGTGCTGCCGCCATCGCCATTGCGCGCCGCCGAGCACACCACAGCGTGCTGTTGGTGTCCACGGATCCAGCCCACTCGGTGACCGACGCCGTCGCCGACCTGCGACCCCCATCCAATCTCCAGATTCGGCAACTGAACGCTGATGCTGCCTTGGAGGCGTTCCGAGAGCGCTATCGCCCGTTACTGCGCGAGATTTCCCAGCGCGGTACGCTATTGGACAATGATGATGTCGACGCGCTGCTGGAAGTGGCCCTGCCCGGACTCGATGAGCTCGCCGCTTACCTGACGCTGGCGCACTGGGTCGAGCAGACCGACTACGATTGTATCGTCGTCGACACGGCCCCCACGGGGCACACCCTGCGCCTGCTCGCCATGCCGGATCTGGCGCGGCGATGGCTGTCTGCCCTGGATGCGCTGCTCGCCAAGCATCGATGGATGCGCAAACGCTTCTGCGGCGACTTCGAGCCCGATCATCTGGACCGATTTCTGCTCGATCTGGAGCGTTCCCGCGGAACCTTGGCGGCGTTACTCCGTAATCCGGCACGCTGCCGTTTTATCCCCGTGACCCTCGCTGAGCGCATGAGTATCGCCGAGACCCGGGATTTGCTTGCGACGTTGCAGAGCCTGCAAATGCCCGTTACAGAGCTGGTCGTGAATCGCCTGGCTCCCGTCTCCCAGTGTGCCGATGCCCTGATGAGTGCGGGGCTGAACGGGCCGAGGCGCACCGCTGGAACGGCGCTCGGCGCTGGTCCTGGCGACGGTTCCGGCGCTGAGGTGGGTGCGACGCGGGATCGTTTGTGTCCGATTTGTGCGACCGAGCGGCACGCACAGGCGGTGCAGCTCGGTGAGCTGCGGGCGATGGTGCCGCAGGCGCGGCTGCTCGGGCTGCCACTGCTGGGCGACGAGCCCCGTGCCGAGGCCTTGGGCGGGCTGTGGGAGCGGCTCATTCCGCTCACCGCCACGCCGAGCCTTGGGACGACACGCGGTGGGGTCTCTGGTGCGGCGCCGGATGCGGTATCGCATGCGGCTGCGGCGAAGGTCGAGCATCCGGCGCCGCTACCCCCGTCAGCGCTGAAGCTGTTGGTGCTGGCGGGTAAAGGCGGTGTCGGCAAATCGACGCTCGCCTGCGCCACTGCGCTCCACCTCAATCAGGCGCGCCCCGGGCAGCGGCTGTTGCTCTTTTCGACGGATCCCGCGCACTCCCTCGGCGATGCGCTGCAACAGCCTGTGGGCCCGGAGCCGACCCGGATTCGACCGGGACTGGATGCCCAGGAGGTGGATGCGGAGACCGCTTTCGCCGCCATTCGTCACGATTATCAACTGGAGCTCGAGCAACTGCTGGCGAATCGTCTGGGCAGCCTGGAGCTCGCCTTCGACCGTCAAGTCATGGCGCGACTGCTGGATCTTGCTCCCCCCGGATTGGACGAGATCATGGCCCTGACCATGGTGATCGACCATCTGGATGCCGATCGCTACGACCTCATCATCCTTGATGCGGCGCCGAGTGGCCATCTGTTGCGGCTGCTGCAACTGCCGGAGCTCACCATCGACTGGCTCAAGCTGTTTTTCCGACTGTTGCTCAAGTACCGTGACCTCCTGCGGTTGCCGCGCCTGTCGGAGCGTTTGCTGAGTCTCTCGCGTGCCACCAAGCGGCTGCGTGCCTTGCTGACGGACCCGGATCGAGCCCGGGTGCAACTGGTCACCGTGGCCACGGCCCTCGCGATCGCCGAGACCGAAGACCTGAGAGCCGCGCTGGCGGCGCTTGCCATTGCGGTGCATGTGCTGGTTGTGAACCAGCTGACGCCGCCCGGTCCCCCGGATTGTCGGTGCGCGTTGTGTGACCGTCGACGGCAGCACGAATCCGAGCAGATCCGGGCAGTCGCATGTACGGCTTCGCCGCATCAGACATTGCTGTATCGTCAGCCCTCAGAACCCGCCGGGGTCGCTGGGCTGGCGGCGCTCGGCGCGGCGTTCTATGGGCAAACAGCCGGGGGGTGTGAGGCATGACGGAGACAACGGCGCAGTCAGATATCGGAACCGTCCCCGAAGATCAGCATATCTCGCTCTGTGAAGCATTGGATCGGGTGCTGAACAAAGGCGCCGTAGTGGCCGCGGAGATCACCATCAGCGTCGCCGACGTGGACTTGGTCTATCTCAGTCTGCAGGCCCTGGTCACCTCGGTGGAGACCGGCCGACGCCTGCAGGCGCAGATGCAGCGGGAGATGACGAATGACCAGCGATGACCCTTTGTATACGGATCTGCAGACCGCCGCCAGCGCCTGGTCGGCGGATACCCAGGATGCATCCATGCGACAGCCAGCGCCGGCAACCGCCGCCGGCGCGCGCATCGATATCGACGGCGAGCGCATGCGCAATGGGCTGGCACAGCTGGTGCTCACGCTGGTGAAGCTGCTGCACGAATTGCTGGAGCGCCAGGCCATCGCCCGCATGGATGCGGGCAGCCTCAGTGACGAAGAGATCGAGCGCCTTGGCATGACACTGCAGCGCCAGGCCGAGGAGCTCAAGCGCGTGCAGGAGGTCTTCGGTTTGCAGGACGAGGACCTGAACATCGATCTCGGCCCGCTGGGCCGGCTCCTCTAGTCATCCGCAGCCGGGCACCTGGAGACCTTCATGGCCGTTACCGTCAACCGCAGAAGTGCAACCCATTCCACCAGCAGCACCACGGTTGCTGACCTGTTGGAGCGCGTGCTCGACAAGGGCGTCGTCGTCGCCGGAGATATTCGCGTCAAGCTCGTGGAGGTGGAGCTCCTGACCGTGGAGATCCGTCTGCTGATCTGCTCCGTGGACAAAGCCGTCGAGATGGGACTCGATTGGTGGCGCGGCAATCCGGCCTTCGATACCGGTGCGCGTGGGTCGGCGGGCGCGCATGCGCCGCCGGACGCACCCGCGTCCAAGGCGCCGGATCAGATCCCGGATCAGGCCCCGGATCAGATCCCGGATCAGGCCCCAGATAGCGCATCGGCGGCAACCAACGCCGCCTTCGAGCAGCGGCTTGCGCGCCTTGAAGCACGTCTGGCGCAGTCCGCGACGACACCCGAGGATTCAACCTGAGCCGCAGCCCCGGGCTCGTGGTCTCAACCGCGCGCGGGCATTGTGGCGATGGCGTCGTCAGCCATCGTTTTTGTCCCCCGGCGGCGGTCGGCGAAAGGTCAGGTTGCCGCATTCGGCGCAAGCGGGAATGCGCCCACTGCGCGTGAAATGGGTCTCGGCGCCACATTTGTCGCAGACGAGGGTGCCCGGGCCCGTGATCTGTCCCGCCTGGTACAGGCTCGCCTGGCGGGCGCGCTCGGCCCATTGCCGCAACTGCAGACTGGTCTGATCGGCGACACTGGTGAAGGCGTCGAGCATGCGCTGCTCGATGAGCGCCAGGTCGAAGCGCCACCAGTCGCGCAAATCCTCGCCGGTGTCCACCAGCCAATGTGCGGCGTCTTCCACGTCGCGCTCCACGTAGTCGGCGATCTTCGCCGCTTCCTCACGGCTCAGCTCGCCGAGCTCGACCATATTGTCACGTACCTGCTCCAGCATGTGGCGCAGTTTGGGCGTGGACTCCTGGGCCTGCTCGATGCCGTCTCGCGTGCGCTTGAGCATCTCGTCGTAGGCGTCCACGAGACGGTCGGTGGTGTGGTCTGTGGTCTGGCGCTGGTTGCTGTCGTTCATCGCGCTCTCCGTTGGCTGACGGGCGCCGCTTCTCGCGGCTGCCCTCAGGCTTAAGTCTGCGCCATGGAGCGGAAATCGCAAGGGCGATGCGTTGCGCGGGCGCGCTCGCCCCGGGCGGCGGGCGGCGGCGGCATTGTCAGACGACGCTGCGAATGTCGCGTAGGCTTTGACGGGCGACGGGGCAGGGCTCGAGGGCGAAGCGCGTGTCCCACCTCAGGATGCCGTGTGCCACAAGGCGCTTTGCCCGCTCCTGTCGGCGGGTTAGACTGCAATGCCCAAAGCCCGCCGACGGCGCGCATGCGCTCCAGCTTCAGCCCCGCCGCAGTACCCGCATCATGAACGACCTCACGCCCGATCCGTCCGAGCGTCTCGACGTCTCCGCGCCCAGCGCCGAGCAGGACATTGCGCTCTTCGCCAACCTGCTCGGCGACGTGTTGCGCCAGCACAGCCGCAAGCGCGTGCTGGTGGTGGTGGAGCGCCTGCGCGATGGCTTCCTGACCCTGCGCGAGCAGGATGACCCCGAGCTGCGCACCAAGCTCATGAAGCGCATCGATCAGCTCGATCCACAGACGCTTTCTGAAGTCATCCGCGCCTACACCATCTATTTTTCGCTTGCGCACATCGCCGAAGAGGTGCAGGCCTTCCTGGCGCGCCGGACCCGCATCAGCGCCGGCGGGCGACTCTGGCGGGGATCCTTCGACCACACCCTGCGGCAGTTCGCGGAGGAGGGCACCAGCGCCGAGGGCTTCCAGACCCTGTTGGACAAGTTGCTGTACCTGCCCGTATTCACCGCCCATCCAACGGAGGCCAAGCGCCGTACCACGCTGGAGACGCAGCGCCGGATCTTCCTGCTCATGCTGGATTGGCGGCGCTCGGTGCTGAACGCCGAAGAAGAGCAGGACCGGATGGCGGAAATCCTGCGCGAGATCCAGATTCTTTGGAAGACGGATGAGGTGCGGGTGCACAAGCCGCAGGTTACCGACGAGGTACGCCAGGGGCTCTACTTCTTTCACGCTTCCCTGTTCGAGACCCTGCCGCGGATCTACCGCAATCTCGAAAAGGCGGTCAGGCGCGCCTACGGCGTGGGGTCCGGCATCCGCGTGCCGAGCTTCGTCGCCTTCGGCTCCTGGATCGGCGGCGACCGCGACGGCAACCCGTTCGTCAAGCCGGACACCACGGCGCTGGCGGTGCGTATGCACTGCGAACAGGCGCTGAAGGAGTACATCCGCCGGGTCAAGGACCTGACCCGCGTTCTCAGTCACTCCAACACCCTGGTGCAGCCGTCCCAGGCGTTTCTCGACAGCCTGGACGACGACGAAGACTACTGGCTCGGGGCCATGGGCCAGACGGCGCGCCGCTACCATCACGAGCCCTACCGGCGCAAGCTCGCCATCGTGCAGCATCGTCTGCAGACCAACTTGGCACGGGTACAGGCGCGCATCGAGCATCCGGAGGCGCCGACGGACATCGTCAAGGGCTACGACGACGCCAACGCCCTGCTTGCGGACCTGTACCTGATCCGCGATTCCCTGGTGAGCCACGGCGACGCCAGCGCCGCCGATGGCCCGTTGGCGGACCTGATTCGTCTGGTCGAGAGCTTCGGCTTCCATCTGGTGCAACTCGACGTGCGCCAGGAATCCACCCGGCACACGGCTGCGGTCACCGAACTCTTCGCCCGCCAGCCCGGAGCGCCCTTCTACGAGTCCTACAGCGAGCAGCAGAAGCTGCAGGCGTTGGCGGAGGCCATCGCGCACCCTTATCCGTTCCTCATCGACAAGGGCACGCTGACGCCCGAGACGCGGGAGACCCTGGAGGTCTTCGAAATCATGGCCCGCATGCGTGCCGAAATCAGCGAGCATGTGTTCGGCGCCTACGTCATTTCCATGACCCACCAGGCGAGCCATGTCATGGAGGTGATGCTGCTGGCCCGTCTCGCCGGGCTCGCCGGCAAGACCCCCAGTGGCTGGCACTGCGACGTCCGCATCGCACCGCTGTTCGAGACCATCGACGACCTGGAGCGCATCGACAGCGTCATGTCGGCGCTCTTCGACAACGAGACCTACGCGGCCTTGCTCAAGGCATCGGGCAACCTGCAGGAAGTCATGCTGGGCTACTCGGACTCCTGCAAGGACGGCGGTATCCTGTCCTCGGCTTGGAATCTCTACGAGGCGCAGGAGAAGATCGTTGCCCTGGCGGAAGGGCGCGGCGTGCAGTGTCGACTCTTCCATGGCCGCGGCGGCACCATCGGCCGCGGCGGCGGCCCCACCCACGAATCCATCCTGTCGCAGCCCGACGACACCGTGCACGGTCAGATCAAGTTCACCGAGCAGGGCGAGGTGCTCTCCTACCGCTACGCCAACCCCGAGACCGCCCTGTACGAGCTCACCATGGGCATCAGCGGACTCATCAAGGCGAGCCGCTGCGTCATCGAGCCGCCGCCCAAGCCGCGCAAGGACTATCTCGGCGTCATGGAGGAGCTGGCGCGCTTCGGCGAGGAGACCTATCGGGAATTGGTGGACGCCGAGGGCCTGTTGGATTACTTCTACGAGGTCACGCCCGTCGATGCCATCGCCCTGCTGAACATCGGCTCGCGTCCATCGCATCGCAAAAAGGCGGATCGCTCGCTGACTTCCATCCGTGCCATCCCCTGGGTGTTCGGCTGGGCCCAGTCCCGTCACACGCTGCCGGCGTGGTACGGCATTGGCAGCGCCATCGAGCGTTGGCGCGGCGGCGACCTGGAGCGCCTCGCCAAGCTGCAGAAAATGTACGAGGAATGGCCCTTTTTTCGCGCCATCCTCAGCAACACCCAGATGTCGCTGTTCAAGGCAGAGATGCACATCGCCGCCAGCTACACCCAGCTGGCGGCGGACGCCGAGCGTGCAGCCCGTCTCTACGGCCAGATCGCCGCCGAGTACGAGCGTACCCGCGTGCAGGTGCTCAACATCTCGGGCCTCCACGGGTTGATGGAGGAAACCCCGGACCTTCAGCTCTCGCTGGCGCGGCGCAACACCTACCTGGACCCCCTCAACCACGTGCAGATCGCATTGCTCCAGCGCTACCGCAACAGCCCGGATCAGGATGGTCGCGAGCAATGGCTCGATCCGCTGCTGCGTTCCATCAATGCCGTAGCCGCTGGCATGCGCAACACCGGCTAGTGCGGCGTGGCGGCCGCTGATTGTCGTTGATTTTCAATTCGAGGTGCCCTGGTGCTGGGCGCTGCGCCCTGCCGATCCGTCTAGCGGGTGATCCTCATAGCGCTCGTCCTGTTTCGTGTAGATGGCGTCGGAGCCAAGTGTGGCGTCGGTGCGGAAGTGGTCGAGCTCCATGCGCCGTACGCGCTCCAGCGTCATCTCCAGGATTTGGCGGTTGAAGGAGATCAAATCTGCGACCAGGCCGATCATAAAGGTGATGAAGCCGAGGATAATCAGCACACCGCCGAGGAGCAGGGATTGGATATGGCCTTGGCCATCGCCGGTGAAGTAAAAAAAAAGAAAACGCATGATTGGCACTACGCCGATGATGGTCAGAACCGATCCGAGATAGAAAAATACCCGTAACGGCTGATACATGGCATACATCCGTATCATCGTACCGAGGGAATTTTGAATGAAGTGCGGAATGCTCTTGAACAGTCGGGACTCGCGCGTCTTGGGATTGGTGCGCACAGGCACGGACTGCACCATCAACTGGCGCTTGCCGGCCTGGATGATCGTCTCGATGGTATAGCTGAAGGAGGAGACGATATTGATACGGATGGCGGCCTCGCGAGAGAGGGCGCGAAATCCGCTCACGGTGTCTGGTACGTGGATGCCGGCGAGCATACGTACGACGGCGCTGCCCACGGACTGCAGGAATTTCTTGAGTGGTGAGAAGTGCGGGATCTTGCGGGTTTCGCGATCGCCGATGACCATGTCGGCCTGGCCTGTCACGATGGGCTGGACCAACTTCGGGATGTCGGCGCCGGCGTATTGATTGTCGCCATCCGTGTTGACGATGATGTCGGCACCGCGAACCAGACAGGCGTCCAAGCCTTTACGGAAGCTACGGGCCAAGCCGATGTTGCGTTTGTTGCGGATGATGTGATCGACGCCGATCGCCCGCGCAACGTCGACCGTGCGGTCCTTGCTGCCGTCGTCGATGATGAGGATCTCAACCGCGTCGATGCCGTCGACTTGCCGTGGAATGTCCGCGACTGTTTCCGGTAGTGTCTGTGCCTCGTTGTAACACGGAATTTGGATAATAAGCTTCACTGTCGTGTGATCCGTTGACGATACAGGCGGGAAATCCTTGGGTGCTTGTGCGATTGGCCCATTGTAGCCTGCAGGGTGTTGGGGTGCGCCGGTGGTGGCGGGTACCGGTACGGGCGATCATGACTCCGCGGCGAAGCGCACCGTCGATGCCCACCAGTGCCCACAGCCGGCGTACCGGCCGTGCCTTCCGAAGCGCGCTGTGATCCGCCAAAATGCCCCGACCTGGCACCGCCGTGGTGTCGTCACCGCTGGAAGTCGTTCGAGGATGCGTATCAAGGTTTGGGATCTGCCGACCCGTCTTTTCCATTGGCTGTTGTTCGCCGGCGTGACCGGCGCACTCCTGACCGGCTGGATCGGCGGCGGTTGGATCGAATGGCACGGGCGCCTGGGGTTGTTCGTGCTCGGGCTGCTGACATTTCGTCTGGTGTGGGGCCTACTCGGCTCCACCTACGCGCGCTTTGCTCAGTTCGCGCCGACACCAGGACGTGTGATCGCCTACCTGCGTGGGCGCTGGCAGGGCGAAGGGCATAATCCGCTCGGGGCGCTGTCGGTATTCGCGCTGCTGGGCATGCTGACCTGGCAGGCGTTGAGTGGACTCTTCAGCAATGATGATATTGCCTTCGAGGGACCGCTCGCAGATCTGGTGAGCAGTGCAACCAGTACCTGGCTCTCGGGGCTGCACCGGCAGGGGTTGTGGATCATTCTGGGGTTGGTGGCGCTGCATTTGACGGCTATCGCCGTCTATGCAGTGCGTGGAAAGCATCTGGTCAAGCCGATGGTGGTGGGTTGGAAGGAGTCGCAGGATGCGGCTGCCAAGTCCGCCAGAGGCGGTAAGCTCTGGAGTTTGATATTGGGGCTGGCCGTAGCCGCCGGCGTCGTCTGGATCGCCGCGGGCGGGTTGTTGCCGCCGCCGCCACCACCACCGCCTGTGCCAGCTTGGTAGCTGATGTGTCGGCCTTGGCGGAGCGCTATCCGGCCGAGCCGGGTAACGTCCGGTGGGGGCTCACCGTGAATAGGCGCCTATGGCTGCACGAGCGCGGTGTCGGCCCTGGGGTGCTGTGCCGGTCGGCTCAGGCGTGGCGGCGTGCGGTGGGTGTTTGCGAGGATGGGGGCTGGATGGCCCGTCTCATGCGCTGCTTGGGGCGCATGGGCGGGCGTGGTCGGTCGTTTCCGGGAGGGCTGATCAGTCCTTGCGGAACTTGTCGTGACAGGCTTTGCAGGCTCCGCCCAGCTCGCCGAAAGCGGCTTTCACGTCGCCTTTGCCCTCGGCCATGGACGCAACTTCGGCCATGTTGTTGGCGGCCTCGATAAAGTTGCGCGCAACTTCGCCAACCTCTGCCTGATTGGTGAACAGGGCCGGTTTGACGCGGGTCTTGACGTCGCCGATGTCCTGATCCGTGCCCGGTCCATACAGGGCGCCCATGCCGGAGTTGGCGATGCCGGCGATGGCATTGGCGGCGGCGGCCACCTGCGGTTGGCTGAAGTCACCGTCGAGGTTGGCCTTGATCTTGCCCATGTTCCAGGACATGAATTGATAGCCGGCCTGACGCGTTTCGATTTGCTCCACGGGCTTCAGCGGCTCGGCGGCGGCGTTGCCGGCGATGGTGAGCGCCAAGGGGAGGGCGAGGGTCAGGGCGGTGAGCGATGCGATTCTCTGCACGAGGTTGTCTCCGTCTGGCTGGGTGTTTTGGATACTTTGGTTGCCTGCCACACTATTGAGGCGCATGCGCCGTCTGTCCAGTGGTCGCAGGACCAAACCGATGGCCTAGTCGGCGCAGTGGATGCGATGAGGTTCCATATTCGTGTTTCCTTTTCGCTAAATTGTCGTGTTTATGTGTTTAGCCCCACCAAAATGGAGAGGCACATCCGCCTCCCGCGAAGCGCTGCCCCTCGCCGGCCTTTCATAATGAGTCCGTGGTTGCTACTCGTTGCGCTCCAGCACGCGGTAGCCTTCGCGGGCGCAGAGGGCGTCGCGCTCGGCTTCGGCGAGGTCGCTGCACATCATGTCCTGGACCAGTGCTTCGAAGGAAATCTGGGGTGACCAGCCGAGCTTATCGTGTGCCTTGCCCGCGTCGCCGAGCAGGGTTTCCACTTCCGTGGGGCGGAAGTAGCGGGGATCGACGGCGACGATGCATTGACCGGTGGCGGCGTCGTAACCTTTTTCGTCCACCCCTTCGCCCTCCCAACGCATGGACAGGTCAACCGCTCCGGCGGCGGCCTCGACGAAGTCGCGCACGGAGTATTGCTGGCCAGTGGCGATGACAAAGTCTTCGGGCTGCTCCTGCTGCAGCATCAGCCATTGCATGACGACATAGTCGCGTGCGTGACCCCAGTCGCGCTTGGCGTCGAGGTTGCCCAGGTACAACCGCTCCTGGAGGCCCAGCTTGATCCGGGCGATGGCGCGGGTGATCTTGCGCGTGACGAAGGTCTCGCCGCGGATGGGGCTCTCGTGATTGAACAGGATGCCGTTGCAGGCATAAATCCCATAGGCCTCGCGGTAGTTGACCGTGATCCAATAGGCGTAGAGCTTGGCGACGGCGTAGGGTGAGCGTGGGTAGAAGGGTGTCGTTTCCGACTGCGGAATCTCCTGCACCTTGCCGAAGAGCTCCGACGTGGAGGCCTGATAAAAGCGCGTCTTGTCCTCAAGCCCCAGGATGCGGATGGCCTCCAGCAGTCTCAGGGTGCCGAGGGCGTCAGAGTTGGCGGTGTACTCGGGCTCCTCGAATGAGACGGCGACGTGGCTTTGCGCGGCGAGGTTGTAGAGCTCGTCCGGTCGCACCTGCTGCATGATGCGGATCAGACTGGAGGAGTCCGTCAGGTCGCCGTGATGCAGGATGAAACGCTGATCGGGCTCGTGTGGGTCCTGGTACAGGTGATCGATGCGGTCGGTATTGAACAGTGAGCTGCGGCGTTTGATGCCGTGGACCTCATAGCCCTTTTGCAACAACCATTCGGCGAGGTAGGCGCCGTCCTGACCGGTGATGCCGGTGATGAGAGCTTTCTTCACGTATCGGGTTCTCGTGGCGGGGCTCGTTTAGCGTCGCGAGCGTGATTGGGTCGTGCGTCGACGGTGCCGACAGGGCGGATCGGCGCTTTGAGTCCGCCTGCTTCGCATGTCCCATGGACGCTGCGCAGCGGCCCAAGCGGCTTGTGCACTGGAAGCTGATGCGGCACGGGGATAGCGTCCACAGTATTCAGGAACGGCGCTGTGCCAGGCGACCTGCCGGCGCTGGGCTGGTCGGCGCCATGGGTGGATGGCTTATCTGCGGAGCTCGCCTTGGTGGGCCAGAAACCAGTCATAAGCCTGGGCCAGGCCCTCACGCAGGCCGATACCCGGCTGCCACCCGAGGGCTTTGAGCCGGCTCACGTCCAGCAGTTTACGGGGGGCACCGTCCGGCTTGGACGGATCGAAACGGATGTCCCCCTCAAACCTCACCACCTCGCTTACCATCCGGGCGAGCTCGGCGATGGTCACGTCCGTGCCGGTGCCGACGTTGATGTGTGACAATCGCGGACCGGTGTGCGATCGGTAGGTCGGCGCCTCCAGATTCATGACATGCAGGCAGGCTGCGGCCATATCGTCCACGTGCAGGAATTCGCGCCGCGGGGTGCCGCTGCCCCAGACCTCAACGTGCTCGGCGCCACCGACCGTCGCCTCGTGGAACTTGCGGATGAGGGCCGGGATGACATGGCTATTGGCGAGATCATAGTTATCGCCGGGACCGTAGAGATTGGTGGGCATGACGCTGCGAAAGTCCGTGCCGTGCTGGCGGTTGTAGGACTCGCAAAGCTTGATCCCGGCGATCTTGGCGATGGCGTAGGGCTCGTTGGTGGGCTCGAGGGGGCCGGTGAGTAGGGCGTCCTCGCGCATGGGCTGCGCGGCGAGCCTGGGATAGATGCAGGAGCTGCCGAGGAACAAGAGTCTGTCGGCGCGATGCCGCCAGGCGGCGTGGATGACGTTGGCTTCGATGGTCAAATTGTCATAGATGAAGTCCGCCGGATAGGTGTCGTTGGCATGAATGCCGCCTACTTTGGCCGCCGCGAGATAGACCTGTGCCGGGCGCTCGGCGGCGAAGAAGGCCGCAACCGCCGCCTGATTGGTGAGATCGAGCTCGGCGTGGGTGCGGGTAATGATGTTTTCATGGCCGGCGGCGCGCAGTGCACGCACCAGGGCCGCGCCCACCATGCCGCGGTGGCCGGCGACATAAACGGGGCGTTGCGGGTTGGGGTGCTGTGACATGGTTGTGGCTGGCGGCGTAGTCTGCTCGAGCCTCAGTTCGGTGCGCTCATGCTGCCGGTCCCCGGCCCCGGATCAGCTGGGATCAATCCGGGAGGCGCGCCTCGGGGATGTCCCGCAGGCGGGGCGCGTGCAGGTCTTTCGCGGAGAGCTTGGGCTCGCCCTCGAGGGGCCAGGCGATGCCGATGTCCGGATCATCCCAGCGCACCGCGAATTGCGTTTCCGGATGATACAGTTCCGTGCATTTGTAACTGAACAGGGCCGTCTGCGAGAGCACGAGAAAGCCATGCAGGAAGCCCTTTGGCACCCAGAGCTGATGCTTGTTCTCGCCGCTGAGATGGGCGCCGGTCCAGCGACCGAAGTACGGCGAGCTGCGACGCACGTCCACGGCGACATCATAGACTTCACCCTGAATGACCTGCACCAGCTTGCCCTGACCGTGGGGGTTTTGGATGTGCAGCCCGCGCAGCGTGCCATGGCTGGACAAGGATTGGTTGTCCTGCAGGAAATCGGCATCGATGCCCGCCTCGCGATAGCGCTCGCGCTGCCAGCTCTCGACGAACCAGCCGCGTTGGTCACCGTGGATTTGCGGCTCGATGAGCAGCACATCGGGCAGGCTCGTGGGCGTGACGTTCATGGCCTCGTGTCTGCGCTGGAGGTGGCATCCGCGTCGCGACCTGCCATCATGGCTCCTGCTCCCGGTGCAGCAGACTGAGCAGGTACTCGCCGTAGCCGCTTTTGCGCAGCGGCTCGGCGATGGCCATGAGGGCATCGGCGTCGATCCACTGGTGTTGGTAGGCGACCTCTTCCGGCGCGCAGACCTTGAGTCCCTGGCGTTGCTCGATGGTCTCGATGAAGTTGGCGGCTTGGATCAGTGACTCGTGAGTGCCGGTATCGAGCCAGGCGATGCCCCGGCCCAGGCGCTCGAGCCGCAGCGTGCCCTGCCGCAGATAGCGCTTGTTGAGATCGGTGATCTCAAGCTCGCCACGGGCCGATGGGGTGAGCTCGGCGGCCAGTGCGCAGGCCTGCTCGTCGTAGAAATAGATGCCGGTGACGGCATAGTTGGATCTTGGCTTAACCGGCTTTTCCTCCAGCCCGATGACGCTGCCGTCGGCGGCGAACTCGGCGACACCGTAGCGCTCCGGGTCCCTCACCCAGTAGCCGAACACCGTCGCGCCGTCAGTCCGTTGGGAGGCTGCCTTGAGGCTGCTGATGAGACCGTGCCCGTAGAAGATATTGTCGCCGAGAATCAGGCAGCTCGGGTGGCCATCCACGAAGTCGCGGCCGATGACGAAGGCCTGGGCGAGCCCGCCGGGCTGGGGCTGCACGGCATACTCGAGGGCGATGCCCCATTGGCTGCCGTCGCCGAGCAGGGCACGGAAGGCGGGCTCGTCGCGCGGTGTCGTGATGACCAGGATCTCGCGAATACCCGCCATCATCAGCACCGCCAGCGGGTAGTAGATCATTGGCTTGTCGTACACGGGAAGCAGCTGCTTGCTGAGCGACAGGGTCAGCGGATGCAACCGTGTGCCGGAGCCGCCGGCGAGGATGATGCCCTTGCGCGTCATCACATGTCCTGTTGAGTCTTGGTGTCGGGGCGAGCCGTCGAGCGCATCCTGCGCTAGGGCGAGCCGATACCCAAGCGCTGGCCACGGTAGCTGCCGTCCATGACCCGCCGCATCCAGGTCTGGTGATCCAGATACCAGTGCAGCGTGCGCTCGAGGCCGGACTCGAAGGTCTCTTGCGGCGTCCAGCCCAGCTCGCGTTGAAGCTTGCTGGCGTCGATGGCGTAGCGCTTGTCGTGGCCGGGGCGGTCGGTGACGAATTGCTTGAGCTGTGCATGCGGGCGGTGCGGGGCGTTGGGCAGTGCCGCATCGAGCAGGGCACAGAGGGTATCCACCACCTCCAGATTACTCTTCTCGCTGTTGCCGCCGATGTTGTAGACCTCGCCCGGGCGCCCGGCCTCCAGCACCCGGGCGATGGCGCGGCAGTGGTCCTCGACGTACAGCCAGTCGCGGACGTTGCTGCCGTCGCCGTAGATGGGCAGCGGCTCCCCGGCCTGCGCCTTGGCGATCATCAGCGGGATCAGCTTTTCGGGGAACTGATAGGGGCCGTAGTTGTTGGAGCAGTTGGTGGTGAGCACCGGCAGCCCGTAGGTGTGGTGCCAGGCGCGCACCAGGTGATCGGACGCCGCTTTGGATGCCGAGTAGGGGGAGCTCGGCGCATAGGCCGTGGTCTCGGTGAAGGCGCCGGTGGGCCCCAGGGAGCCGTAGACTTCGTCGGTGGAGACGTGGAGGAAGCGAAACGCCGCGCGGGCGTCGGTATCGAGGCGGGCCCAATAGTCCCGGGTACAGTCCAGCAGGTTGAAGGTGCCGAGGACATTGGTCTCGATGAACGCCGCCGGGCCGTCGATGGAGCGATCCACGTGGCTCTCGGCGGCGAAGTTGACCACGGCGTCGACGGCGTGCTCACGCAGCAGTGCGCTCACCAGGCTGCGGTCGCCGATGTCGCCCTGGACGAAGACATGCCGCGGATCTGTCCGCACCGATGCCAAGGTGTCCGGGTTGCCGGCATAGGTGAGCTTATCCAGATTCACGATGCGGATGTCCCGCTCGCGCAGCATCTGTAGCACGAAGTTGCCGCCGATGAAGCCGGCGCCGCCGGTGACGAGGATGGTCTGCATACCTGTGAGCCGCTGCTGGTCGGTGCGGCGCGCTCGAAGCCGCGAAAAACATTCATTAGTTTACCATGCGCCCGGAGAGGGTTCCGAGCGTCGATCGGCGCCCGTGCTAGCCGTGTATTCAGCGTAGTGCATGGTGCAATGAAGAGTACTTGCCGGACGGGCGGCGAACTCCTTCGCCGCAGCACGGCCGGGCGATGGCGCATGGACAACGGGCATCGCATTGCCGCGGTCGCCGGCAAGGGACGCTGCCAGAGCGGTCCTACTATGCGCGGCGGACGCTCAGCACGTCCGGCAACTGTTTGAGACGGGCGATGACGCGCTCCAGGTGCCCCGAGTCCGTCACCGCGATGGTGAAGTGCATATGGGCGACGTCGTTGGTCGGGTCCGTGTGGGTGTCGCTGCCGAGGACGTCGGCGTCGGCGTCGGCCAGTGCCGAGGAGATGTCCCGGAGCAGGCCGCGGCGGTCCGCCGCCGTCAGTTCGACGCCCACCGGGTGGTCTGTCTGCGCCGGCTGCGCGGCCCAGCTCACCTCCACCAGACGCTCGCGCTCGGCATCCGACAGCTTCAGGATTTCTCGACAGTTGCGGCGGTGCACGATGACGCCACGGCCGACGCTCACATAGCCTACCAGCTTGTCGTCGGGCACCGGATGGCAGCAGGCGGCCATTTGCGTCATCAGGTCGCCGACGCCGGCGACCACCACCTCTGAGCGCGCGGCGCGCTCCCGCGCCGGCGGCGTTGACCGCGGCGCCGGCAGTTCGTCGACGGGCTCCCGGCGCTCGGCGCGCGGCTCTCCCACCTGACGCGCCACCTGGCCGGCGGCGAGGTCACCGCGGCCGACGGCGGCGAGCAGATCGTCGCCGGTCTTCAGGTTGAAGCGCTCGGCGAGCTTGTCCCACTGCGGGGCCGACTCGATCCCGAGCCGGCTCAGCTCGCGATCCATGGCGGCACGGCCTTCTGCGAAGTGACGATCGAAGTCTTGCTGCTTGAACCACTGGCGGACCCGGTTACGGGCCCGGGATGTCACCAGATAGCCATGGTGGGCGCTCAGCCAGTCGCGGCTCGGCTGGGCGTTCTTCTGCGTGAGAATCTCCACCGTCTCGCCGCTTTGCAGCTGGTGAGTGAGCGGCACCATGCGGCCGTCCACCCGTGCGCCACGGCAGCGGTGGCCGATCTCCGAGTGGATGGTATAGGCGAAGTCGAGGGGGGTGGCGCCGCGCGGCAGCTCCACCACCTTGGCCTGGGGCGTCAGCACATAGACGTGCGCGGGCGCCAGCGCGCCCGCTGGCGGCGGGTTGGCCTCCTCACCCTGTTCGAGCTCGCCTGTGTGCTCCAGCCATTGGCGCATGGAGACCACCCGGCGCTGGAAGTCCGGGTCGTAGCCCTTCGCCTCCTTGTAGGCCCAGTGGGCGGCGACGCCATATTCGGCATGCTCGTGCATGGCATGGGTGCGGATCTGCACCTCCAGTGGCTTGTCCTCCGGACCCACCACCGCGGTGTGCAGGGACTGGTAGTTGTTGCCCTTGGGCGTGGCGATGTAGTCGTCGAACTCAGAGGGAATATGTGCCCAGAGGCCGTGCACCACACCCAGCGCCGAGTAGCAGGCGGGGATGTCGTCTACCAGCACCCGCACGGCCCGCAGGTCAAAGATTTGATCGATATCCACGCCTTTGCGCTGCATTTTGCGCCAGATGCTGTAAATATGCTTCGGCCGGCCGGTGACCTCGGCGGTGATGCCCGCGGCGGCGAGCTCCGTGCGCAGCACCGTGAGCACGCGGGCGATGGAGTCCTGGCGCTCGTTGCGGCGCTCCGACAGCGCCTTGGCGATGCCCATGTAGGTCTCCGGCTCCGCAGCACGCAGTGAGAGATCTTCCAGCTCCCACTTGAGCTGCCACACACCCAGGCGATTGGCGAGCGGTGCATACACCCGGCGGGTGTCCGCGGCGATGTCGCGCCGGCGCTCGGCCGAGAGGTGCTTGGAGCGGCGCAGCAGATGCAGCCGCTCGGCGAGCACCACCAACACCACGCGCACATCCGTGCCGATGCCGAGCAGCATACGGCGCAGATTCTCTTCCCGCTGCTGGCGGTTGCGGGCGGCGCGCTTGCCGCCTTCGGCGACGTACTCGACCCGGGTCAGCTGCTCGATACGCGCCAGGTCCACGGTCATGCGCACCAGTGCCGGGCCGAAGATGTCCGTCAGCCGTTGCGCAGTCCCGGTGTCGCCGTCGGCGCAGCCCTGGAGCAGGGCGGCGCAGAGGGTATCGGCGTCCAGGCGCAGGCTGAACAGGATGTCCGCCGCCGACAAACGGTGGCGCACGGCGCTCTCGCCGGTGTCGAGCAGCGCATCACCGTGGCAATCGAGCAGTAGTGCGCCGGCGGCTTCCAGCCGGCGGCGGGCGTCGGCGTCGTAGCGCTCCGCGATGCGCCCGAGCCATTGGTGCACGGCGTCGGCGTTGTCCTCGGCGCGCTCGGGGAGATTGGTGGTGGTCTGCACCATAACCGAGCAATGATACTGCGTTGCGAGTGCGATCGTCCGATCGTGACGAAGCCGCCGCCGGGCCTGAATGCATCGCCTTCACTGAGCCGTGATTGGGGTGACCGGCGCATGGGGGCAGCATCTTCGCCGTAACCCGCGGCTGAATGCTGCGCTTGCGCGGGTCGTGGCAGGGCGACCGCTCCCGCCCGGGGAACGGGTTGGCCCTAGTCGGCGTCCAGTAACAGGCTCACCAGTCCGTCGGCGAGCTTGGGCTCGAACCAGGTGGATTTCGGCGGCATGATGGCACCGGCGTCGGCGACGGCCAGCAGCTCGCCGATGCTGGTGGCGGGGAGGGAGAGGGCGAGCTGCGCGCGCCCGGCGTCCACTGCGGCGGTGAGCTCGGCGACGCCCTGGCTGCCGCCGATGAAGTCGATGCGCGGGTCGCGTCGCGGGTCCACGATGCCCAGCACGGGCTCCACCAGGTGAGTGTGCAGCAGGCTCACGGCGAGGCTCGAGACCGCGTCGTCGGCCGCTGGCCGGAACGCGTTGCGCAGCCTAAGCCGCCACCAGCGCCCGCCGCAGTAGAGTCCGAGCTCGGTGTTGGTGCCCGGCTGCACCGGCGCGGTCGTCGCAGTCACCTCGAAGCGCTCGTCCACCTGCGTCAGCAGCCAGTGGCAGTCGTGCCCTGCCAGATCGCGCACCAGCCGGTTGTAGGGCAGGATTCGCAGTTCGTCATCGGGAAAGGCCACCGCCAGGAACCGGGCGCCTTGCGTGTGCCCTCGCGCTGCCGCCACGCGCGCCGCCGCCGCAGCGCGGTGATGACCGTCGGCGATATAGAGCGCGCTCAGGTCCGCACAGGCGGCGGTGAGTGCGGCGATGTGCCCGGCATCCGCGATCACCCAAAGCCGGTGGCGGACGCCATCGGCGGCGGATACATCCACGTCCGGTGCCCGTGTGTCGCAGGTGCAGGCAAGCAGACGGCGGATCTCAGGGTGTGCGCGGTGCACCAACAGGACCGGCCCGGTCTGGGCGTCCAGCGCGGCGATCTGCCGGACGCGGTCGTCTTCCTTTGCCGGACGGGTCAGCTCATGCTTCTTGATGCGCCCGGCGAGATAGCCGGCGACGGCTGCCGCAGCGACGAGTCCGGTCTGGCTGTGACCGTCGGCATCGAGACGGTAGGCGTAGAAGCCGGGGGCGGCATCCCGCTGCAGCACGCCCGTGCGGCGCAACGCATCCAGGTTGCGGCGGGCGCGTTCGTAGACCGCCGGGGCGTAGGGATCGGTGTCCGCGGGGAGGTCCACCTCCGCCCGGGAGATGTGCAGGAAGCTGTGCGGGCGGTCGGCTACGAGCCGGCGCGCCCGGGCCGCGTCGACCACATCATAGGGCGGGGCAATGACCTCGGCGGCACGACCCGGGGCCGGGCGCAGCGCGGGAAAGGGCGCAAGCAGGGGTGATTGGGACATGGTGTTGACTGAAGACATGGCAGCATTCGTATGGCGGCGATGCATGGCATCGAAGGGGCCGGGCCGGTCGGGGCGTCGGGTGGGCAATCCAATGCTCGCGGCCGCCGGCTCGGCGCGCCGTCAGCCCGCCGCCCGCAATGCCGCCAGCGGCGGTCGCACCAGGGCGCGGTAGGTGCCGAGGGTGCCGGCCAGGCCAATGGCCGCGCCGCTGCCGAGCACGCCGAACACCCATAGCCATGGGTTTGGCGTGAACGGCAGGTCGAAGAGCTGCCGCGCCAGCACCCAGCCGGTGGCCTCCGCGAACATGGAGGCGATGAGCCCCGCCAGGACGCCGGCGGCGGTGAACTCCACCAGCAAGCCACGCAGTAACTGGCGGCGGTTGGCGCCCAGCGTGCGCAGCACCCCGTGCTCGGCCCGGCGCACGGCGAGGCTCGCCTGGATGCCGGCATACATGACCAGCAGCCCCGCCGCCAGCGTGAACAGGAACACATATTCCACGGCGCGGATACCCTGTTCGATGATACCGCGGACCTGTGCCAGCAGGGCGCCCACATCGATGAGGGTCACGCTCGGGAAGGTCCGCAGCAGCTCGGGCACCAGGGCCTCCCGTGTCTCGGGCAGGTAGAAGCTGGTGATGTAGGTGGCGGGCTGATCGGCCAGTAGTCCCGGCGTGCCGATGACGAAGAAGTTGACATTGAAACTGTCCCACTGCACCTGCCGCAGGCTGGTCACCGGCGCCGTCACCTCCTCGCCCGCCACCTGAAACCGCAATCGATCGCCGAGGCTGATACCGAGCGTCTCGGCGATGCCCGCCTCGACGGAGAATTGCGGTTTCGGGTCGCCGTCGGACCACCAGCGCCCGGCGATGACGCTGTTGTCCGGCTGCATCTGCACGGCGTAGCTCAGGTTGAACTCCCGGGCCGCCAGGCGCTCGGCGCGGGGGTCATCGTAGTCTTCCGGCTCGACGTCGCGCGCACCGACACCGGTGAGGCGTCCGCGGATCATCGGAAACAGGCCGGCGCCGTCGATCTCGCGCTGGCTGAGCCAGTCTGCCAGGGCATCCTTTTCATGCGGCTGAATGTTGATCAGGAAGTGGTTCGGCGCCCCCTCGGGCAGGGTCTGCTGCCAGCTGCTGAGCAGATCCACCCGCACCACCGCCAACAGCAGCAGGGCCAGGATGCCGAGACCGAAGCCGGTGATCTGCAGGATGGCCGCCGCCGGCCGTCGCGCCAGCCCGGCGAGGCCCAGCCGCCAGATGCCGCGGCTGCGCGCGGCGGCCCGGGCGGCGAGCCAAACCATCAGGGCGCCCAAGGCGACCAGGGCGGCGACGGCGGCGATGACGCCGAGCAGGAGCTTCCAGGCGAGCTCGAAGTCGCCCGCCTGCCACAGGATCATGAGCGCCAGGGCGCCGGCGGCGCCGAGGCCGGCGAAGGCCACCGAGACCCGCGGCGGTCCCAGGTCACGGCGGATCACCTTCAGCGGCGGCACCTCCGCCAGCTGCAGCAGCGGCGGCAGCGCGAAGCCGGCCAGCGCCACCAGGCCGGTGCCGATGCCGACGAACAGGGGCTGCATGGATGCCGCCGGCAGCGGGCCGTCGAACCATTGCGCCAGCAGCTGCGCCAGGCCGTGCTGGCCGAGCCAGCCCAGCAGGCAGCCGGCGAGGCTCGCCAGCAAGCCGAAGGCGAGGAGCCGGATGGCGAAGAGCCGGGTGAGCAGGTGCCGGGGGGCGCCCAGGCAGCGCATCACCGCCACGGCATCGGTCTGGCGGTCCACCAGCCGGCGGCTCGCCAGCGCAATGGCCGCACCGGCCACCAGCAGCGTGGTCAGGGCCGCCAGATGCAGAAAGCGCGACGCCCGGTCCACGGCGGTGGCGAACGCCGGGCGGGCCTCGCGGGCGTCGATGAGCCCGGCGCCGGCCGGCAGCTGCGGCTCCGCCCAGTCGGCGTAGTCGGTGAGGGCATCGCGCGGCCCCGCCAGCAGCAGCCGGTGACGTACCCGGCTCGCCTCGGTCACCAGGCCCGTGGCCGGCACGTCGTCCAGACGGATCATCACCCGCGGGGCGATCTGGAAGAAATTGCCGCCGCGGTCGGGCTCGTAGGCGATGAGCCGGTCGGCGCTGAAGCGTGCCTCGCCCAGGTCGATGCCGGCGCCGACGTCGGCGCCGAGCACGTACAGCAGTCGCGGCTCCACCCAGGCCGTGCCCTGGCCCGGCGGGCCGCCCGCGGGCTGCTCGGCGGCATCGAGATCGGTCTTGAGGCGGATCTGACCGCGCAGCGGATAGGCGTCGTCCACGGCCTTCACCTGCACCAGCTGGCTGTCGTCGCCGGCCAGCACGACGCTGCGGAAGGTCAGGGTGCGCGCCACACTCAGGCCGCGCTCGGTGGCTGCCTGGGCGAAGGCCTCGGGGATGGGGCGCGAGGCATCGATGGCGAGATCGGCGGCGATCAGCTCGCCGCCCTGGCGCTGCATGGCCCGCTCGATGCGATCGGTGAAAAAACCGACGGCGGTGATGGCGGCGACCGTCACGACCAGGGCGGCGGCGAGCAGGTAGAGCTCGCCGCTGCCCCAGTCGCGGCGCAGCAGTCGCAGGGCCAGGCGCCACACGGGCATGTGCGGGTTGCTCACGGCAGCACCTCCAGATGGCCGTCCCGCATGCCGAGCCGGCGGTCGCAGCGCGCGGCCAGCGCCTCGTCATGGGTCACCAGCACCAGGGCGGCGCCGGCGTCGGCGCGCAGCGCAAACAGCAGATCGATGATCCTGCGGCCGGTGCCCAGATCCAGGTTGCCCGTGGGCTCGTCTGCGAACAGGATCTGTGGCCCCGGCGCGAAGGCGCGGGCGATGGCGACACGCTGTTGCTCGCCCCCGGAGAGCTGGCGTGGATAATGGCCGGCGCGGGCGGCGAGGCCGACGCGCTCGAGCGCCGTGCGGGCCACGGCCTCAGGAGCGTGGCCGTTCAGGCCGGTGTCGGGCCGCACCTGACCACGGCCCTGCGGGCTGCGGGCGCCGGCGGCGGCCAGCTCCAGCGGCAGGGAGACGTTCTCCAGGGCCGTCAGCGTGGGCAGCAGCTGGAAGTTCTGAAACACGAAGCCGACACGCCCGCGCCGCAGTGCGGCGCGGCCGTCCTCGTCGAGCGCGGACAGGCGCGTGCCGCAGAGCTCCACCTCGCCGTCGCTCGGCGCGTCCAGCCCCGCCAGCAGTCCCAGCAGCGTGGACTTGCCGCTGCCGGAGGCGCCGACGATGGCCACCGCCTCGCCGGCGGCGATACTGAGCGAAAGCCCGTGCAGGATGGTCAGACGCCCGCCCGGGCCGCTAACATGCTTGGCCAGGCCATGGGCGCGGCACAAGATCTCTGGGGTATTCATGCGGTCTCCTTGCGTAAGCTCTACATCGGCGTGGCGCCTGCTGCTGCGCGTTGCGGCACTGCTCGCCGGTCTTGTCGTCGCGACGGCCAGCGCTGATCCGCCACCGCGGC
The DNA here is from genome assembly GCF_913062725.1 of uncultured Thiohalocapsa sp. Classification (GTDB taxonomy): domain Bacteria; phylum Pseudomonadota; class Gammaproteobacteria; order Chromatiales; family Chromatiaceae; genus Thiohalocapsa. The sequence continues at coordinate 39,095 of NZ_CAJXWY010000013.1, read as the reverse complement.
TGCTGGTGTTGGGCGATAGTCTGAGCGCCAGCTTCGGGACGGCGCTCGATCAGGGCTGGGTCAGCCTGCTCAAGCAGCGCCTGGCCACCGAGGGCCTGCCGCACCAGGTGGTGAACGCCAGCATCTCAGGCGATACCACGGCGGGCGGTCGCTCGCGCCTGCCGGCGCTGCTCGCGGCGCACGAGCCGGCGGTTGTGGTGATCGAGCTCGGCGCCAACGACGGTCTGCGCGGCTTCCCGCCCAAGCGCATCGCCGCGGCCTTGACGGCCCTGGTCGAAGAGGCCCAGGCCACCGGTGCTCAGGTGTTGCTCATCGGGGTGCGGCTGCCGCCCAATTATGGCACCCGCTATGCCGAACAGTTCCAGCGCTTGTATGCCGAGGTCGCCGAGGACACGGGGGCGGCCCTGGTGCCGCGGCTGCTCGCCGGTGTCGCCGAGGACCGGGCGCTGATGCAGGCCGACGGCCTGCATCCAAGCGCCGCGGCGCAGCCGCGGCTGCTCGAGAACGTCTGGCCCGTGCTGCTGCCGTTGTTGCAAGCCACGGCCCGGGTGAGCGAAGCCGGCGGCTGAGCCGCGAGCACGCGCCCGGTGCCAAAGTCGATCGGTCCATGGCCCGAGGGATTGCACGCCCGGGGCCAGAATCGAATTCCAAGCAATTGCACGCATCGATATGAGGAGGAGATCCGATGCCACGCGTCAGCATCGTTGGTTCCGGTTTCGGGGCGCTCACCGCCGTCTCGTCCCTGCGCGAGGCGGATTCGAGCCTCGACATCACGGTGGTCAGTCCCAAGCCCGAGTTCATTTACTACCCCGGGCTCATTTGGGTGCCCTCGGGCCTGCGCAGCGGCGACGACCTGCGCATCGACCTGACCACCTTCTTCCGCCGCATGCAGGTGTCCCATCACGCCGCCGAGGCGACGGGTCTCAGCGCCGATGGCCGCACGCTGCACACCAGCGACGGCGACATCGCCAACGACGGGCTGATCATCGCCAGCGGCGGGCGCTTCATCAAGAAGCTGCCGGGCATCGAGCACGCCATCACGCCCTGTGAGGGCATTGCGGCGGCCGAGGCCATCCGCGACCGGCTCAAGGCCCTCGACGGCGGCACCGTGGCCATGGGCTTCGCGGGCAATCCGAAGGAGCCGTCTTCCATGCGCGGCGGGCCGATTTTCGAGTTCCTGTTCGGGCTCGACCGCCAACTGCGCAAAGAGGGGCGGCGCGAGCGCTTTCGCATCGTCTTCTTTACGCCCGCGGAGCGCCCCGGCAACCGCTTGGGTCCAAAGGCCGTGGACAAGCTCATGGACGAGATGCGCAAGGTGGGCATCGAGACCCATCTGGGACACAAGATGAAGGGCTTCACCGCGGACAAAGTCATGACCGAAGGCGGCGAGCTGCCGGCGGATCTCATCATCTTCATGCCCGGCATGACCGGCAACCACTGGTTCGACGCGACCTCCCTGCCGCGCTCGCCGGGTGGCCTGATCCAGGCGGACGCCCACTGCAAGGTGCCGGGGACCGATCGGGTCTACGTCGTCGGCGACTCCGGCAGCTTCCCGGGACCGGATTGGATGCCCAAACAGGCGCACATGGCGGATCTGCAGGCCAAGGCGGCGGCGAAAAATCTGGTGGCGGAGCTCAAGGGCGAGCCGGCGCAGGCGACCTTCGACGTCGAGCTGCTCTGCATCGTCGACGCCAACGACCGCGGCATGGTGGTCTGGCGCACCGAGAAGCGCAACTGGATCCTGCCCAACTCCGTGGCCTTCCACTGGCTCAAGCGCGGCTTCGAGTGGTGGTATCTGCGTCAGTATCGGTAGCGGGGCGCGGGGCCTGGGGGCCCTTGTGGCGCCTCGATCCGGGTCCCGGGTTCCGATCCCCTAATCGCCGTATTGGCGCGACAGATCCTTCGCCGCGGCGCTGGCGGCGTCGATGATGGCGCTGCGATCGCCACGGCGCCGGCCCCGATACACCTGATCGAGCCCGACGGTGCCGGTGCTCTTGCGCTGCGCCCGCAGCCGCAGATCGATTTGATTGATGCCGCCGCTGTAGCGCTCGGCGCGTACCACGCTCGGGTCGATGAGGACTTCGGCCTCGTTGCTCTCGCCGCGGGCGGACAAGGCAATGACCGTGGCGAAGCCATCGGACTCGCCGAGCACGCGCACGATTTCCCGTTGCAGCCAGTTGCGGTCCGTCGCCGAGGCGCCCGCGAACTGGACCGGTGACACCGCAGCGGCGAGGGGGCCGCGGTAGGTCTCGTGAGCGCTGATGGCGATGTCCCGCAGGCCGCCGCCGGAGCCACCGCAGCCCGTCAGCGCCATGATGGCGGCGGCGAAGATGAAAACGCGAAGCGCTACAGCAGGCATGGCGAGCGATCTCTCGTGCTCTTTGGTCCGAGTGGGTTGGTCTGATTCAGGGTTGGTCCGAGCCCGACGCGCCGCAGATTCTCGCCCCGACCGTCGCGGCTTGCCAGTCCGGCCCTTGTGCTTGCATCGGGGGCCAGGCTTGGGCTGCATCCATGATCACGCGTCAGCTGCTTGATCGTGATGGCGAAACAACGCACAATGTCCGGCTTTGCCGCGTCAGCGGCACTCTCCTTGCCTCACCGCGGCCGCAGCCGAGCCGCCGTCGGGAGGCTGCAGATCCGTGAGGAGCTCAATGCGACATTATGAAGTAGTATTTCTGGTGCACCCAAGCCAGAGCGAGCAGGTGGCGGCGATGATCGATCGCTACCGCAGTAATCTCGAAGGACGCGGTGGCAAGATCCACCGGCTCGAAGACTGGGGCCGCCGCCAGCTGGCCTATCCCATCAGCAAAGTCCACAAAGCCCATTACGTGCTCATGAACATCGAGTGCGATAAAGAGGCGCTGGACGAGTTGGAGAACGCCTTCCGCTTCAACGACGCGGTGCTGCGCAACCTGATCATTCGCCGGGATAGCGCCGTCACCGACCCCTCGCCACTGCTGAAGGGCGAAGAGGAGAGCGGCGAGGAGCGTGGCGAGCGCGGAGACCGGGGTGGTGAGCGCCGCGGCCGCCGCGACGACGAAGGCGCCTCCCGGCCGCGGCGCGAAGACGCCTGACGTCGCCGTTACCCCAGGATACCCAGAGGATACCCAGCATGGCCCGTTTCTTCCGCCGCAAGCGTTACTGCCGCTTCACCGCCGAGGGCATCACCGAGATCGACTACAAAGATCTCAACTTGCTCAAGGCCTACGTCAGCGAGTCCGGCAAGATCGTCCCGAGCCGCATCACCGGCACCTCCGCCAAGTATCAGCGCCAGCTCGCCGATGCCGTCAAGCGCGCTCGCTATCTGGCATTGCTGCCATATACCGACGGTCACTGATCGGCGCGCGTCGTCGCGGACCCAATCAGGTTTGCTGGCGAGGACGAGCCGCCTCCCACCACAGGCGCTCCACCCGGCAACCAACTCCCGGCCCGGACGCGCGGGCCCCGGCTCATGGCAGGCGCCGCCCGCTCGTGGCCGTGATGTTATTTTTCGAGGACTTCTAATGGATGTCATCCTGCTGCAGAAGGTCGTCGGTCTCGGCGATCTCGGCGACAAGGTCGCCGTGCGCCCGGGGTTCGGTCGCAATTATCTCATTCCAAAAGGTGCTGCGGTGCCCGCCACCGACGACAACCTGAAAGCCTTCGAGGCGCGCCGCGCCGAGCTCGAGGCCCAGGCCGCAGCGGCGCTGGCGCACGCCGAGGGCCGGCGCGAGCAACTCGAGGGTCTGACAGTCACCATCCCACGCAAGGCGGGTGATGAGGGGCGGCTGTTCGGTTCCGTGGGCGCCGCGGACATCGCCGATGCCCTCACCGGCGCCGGCTACGAGGTGAAGAAAAACGAAGTGCGCCTGCCGCATGGCCCCTTCCGTCACATCGGCGAGTTCGAGGTGGAGGTGCATCTGCACTCCGATGTGCACGTGGTCATCCTCATCGAAGTGGTCCCGGCGGATTAGTCGTTCGGGCCTGCGGTGGGGGACAGGGCCGGGGGGTCACCTCCCCGGGCCGCACTGGCCTGCGGGAAGATGCGCGCGCCCATCCCCCCGCCGCCTGCCGCTCTCCGGCGTCATCGCGCCGACCGTCCCCATGGTGGCGCCGATCTCTTCGCCAGCAACCATCTGCCGCGTTGTGCGCCGGTCGGCACAGATCCGTAGCCCGTTGCCGGCGAGCCCCTAGCCGCCGCGCCGCTGGCTGTTGCCCCCGGACGGCGACGGCTCGATACGCGCCGTGACGTTCCGCTGGCCATCCGGTGCTGCTTGCCGCAGCCCGCCCGTGCGTCGACAATCGACCCTCAAGCAGCGCCGAGCATGCGCCGATCCCCCGCAGCCAGCGGGCCCCGACGATGCCGCGGTCGTTGTTGTCTCGCCTGAAAAAAACAGGAGGAAGCCGCGTGGAGATCGACGATCAGGATGCGCAGCCCCCGGCGCCTTTCGGCGGCGAGCATGATGGCGCGGCGGCGTTCGAAGGCATGCGGATTCCGCCGCACAACGTGCATGCGGAGCAGTCCCTGCTCGGGGCGTTGATGCTCGAGAACGGCACCTGGGAGCTGGTGGCGGACAAGGTGCGGGAGGTCGACTTCTACCGCCGCGAGCATCAGCTGATTTTTCGCGCCGTCGCCCTGCTCGCCGAGCAGGACCAGCCCTTCGATGTCATCACGCTGGCGGAGGCGCTGGAGAAGCGCAAGCTGCTCGCGGACGTCGGCGGCATGGACTATCTGGCGGAGATCGACCGCAATACCGCCTCCGCCGCCAATGCCGCCCACTACGCGCGCATCATTCGCTTCAACTCGGTGCTGCGGCAGCTCATCAAGGCCGGCACCGGCATCGCCGATTTGGCCTTCGATACCGGCGGGCGCTCGGAGGCGGAGATCCTCGATGCCGCCGAGGCGAAGGTGTTCGGGATCGCCGAGCAGCTCGCCCGCGGCGGCGGCTTTCAGCCCATCGAGAGCCTGCTCAAGCTCGCCGTCGACAAGATCGACGAGCTGTTCCATCGCGATGAGCCCATCACCGGCCTGCCGACGGGCTTCATCGACTTCGACATGAAGACCTCCGGCCTGCAGCCGGCGGACCTCATCATCGTCGCCGGACGGCCGTCCATGGGCAAGACCAGCTTCGCCATGAACCTGGCGGAGAATGTGGCCATCAAGACTGGTACCGGCGTGGCTGTGTTCAGCATGGAGATGCCCGGCGACTCGCTGGCCATGCGCATGATGTCGTCGCTGGGGCAGATCGACCAGCACCGGGTGCGCACCGGCAAGCTCACCGACGAGGACTGGCCGCGACTGACCTCAGCCGTGCATATCCTCTCGCAGGCGCCCTTGTACATCGACGACACGCCGGCGCTGTCGCCGACCGAAGTGCGCGCCCGGGTGCGGCGGCTGCAGCGCGAGCTGCAGCGCAGCGAGCAGACCCTCGGGCTCATCGTCATCGATTATCTCCAGCTCATGCAGGCGCCCACCGAAGGTGAGAACCGGGCCACGGAGATCTCCGCCATCAGCCGCGCGCTGAAGTCGCTGGCCAAAGAGCTGAGCGTGCCGGTGATCGCCCTCTCGCAGCTGAACCGCTCCCTGGAGCAGCGTCCGAACAAGCGCCCGGTCATGTCGGATCTGCGCGAGTCGGGCGCCATCGAGCAGGATGCGGACTTGATCGTGTTCATCTACCGCGATGAGGTCTACAACGAGGACAGCCCGGACAAGGGCGTGGCCGAAATCATCATCGGCAAGCAACGCAACGGCCCCATCGGTACCGTGAAGCTGGCCTTCCTGGGGCAGTACACCAAGTTCGAGAATCTCGCCGATAATCTCTACGGCGACGACGGTTACTGAGCCGCTTAACGCCGCGGCATGGCCGCGCCCGTCGGGGCACGGCCAAGAGCGACCGGCGACGATAGCCGGGCTGCCCCCGCAACAACATTCATGTCATGGCCCAACGTCCGAAGAAGCCCCGCAGCGCCTATGTCTGTAACGCCTGTGGGGCGCAGCAGCCGAAGTGGGCGGGCCAGTGCCCGGACTGCGGCGCCTGGAACAGTCTCGAGGAGGTTGTTGTGGCGCCCACGCCTTCAGCCCGCGCCGGCGGCGGCTGGGCCGGCGCGGTCGGCCCGGGCGGCGCGGCGTTGTCGCCGAGCGAGGTGCTGTCGCTGGCGCAGGTGACGCCGGAGCAGCAGACCCGCGCGCCGAGCGGTATCGGGGAATTGGACCGGGTGCTCGGCGGCGGTCTGGTGCCGGGCTCGGTGGTGCTCATCGGCGGTGATCCGGGCATCGGCAAGTCGACCCTGCTGCTGCAGGCGGCGGCCGCCGTGGCGGCGCATCAGCCGGTGCTCTACGTGACGGGCGAAGAGTCGCCGCAACAGGTCAGTCTGCGGGCTCACCGCCTGGGGCTGGTGGCGGAATCCACCGCCGCCGACCCGTCGGCGGCGGGCGGCGGGCTGCGACTGCTCGCGGAGACGGGCGTCGAGCAGATTCTCGTCACCGCGGCGGCACAGCGACCGCAGGTGCTCATCGTCGATTCCATCCAGACGCTCTGCACCGACGCCCTCGCCTCGGCCCCGGGCAGCGTCTCCCAGGTGCGCGAGACCGCAGCCCAGTTGGTGCGCTTCGCGAAGCTCACGGCGACCACGGTCTTTCTGGTCGGGCACGTCACCAAGGAAGGCGCGCTGGCCGGCCCGCGGGTGCTGGAGCACATGGTGGATACGGTGCTCTACTTCGAAGGCGAGGCGGACGGCACGCACCGGCTGGTGCGCGCCGTGAAGAATCGCTTCGGCGCCGTCAATGAGCTCGGGGTCTTCGCCATGACCGACAAGGGCCTGCGCGAGGTGCGCAATCCGTCGGCCATTTTCCTCGCCCGCCACGACCGCCCCGTGCCGGGCTCGGTGGTGCTGGTGACCCGCGAGGGCACCCGGCCCATGCTGGTGGAGGTGCAGGCCCTGGTGGATCAGAGCCCGCTGGCCAATCCGCGCCGCGTCGCCGTGGGGCTGGAGCAGAACCGGCTCGCCATGCTGCTGGCGGTGCTGCATCGCCACGGCGGCATCGCGATGTTCGATCAGGATGTCTTCGTCAACGCCGTCGGCGGCGTGCGGGTCACCGAGACCGCCGCCGATCTCGCGCTATTACTGGCGGTGCTCTCCAGCCACCGCGACCGCCCGTTGCCCCTGGATCTTGCGGTGTTTGGTGAAATCGGCCTCTCGGGCGAGATCCGTCCGGTGCCGAACGGCCCGGACCGGCTGCGCGAAGCCGCCAAGCACGGACTCAAGCAGGCCATCGTGCCCAAGGCCAATGTGCCCAAGGGCGGTGTCCAGGGGCTCGCCATCAAGCCGGTGCTGGCCCTCGCCGAGGCACTGGATGCCATTTGACGGCGCTGCGTCGCACCCAACCAAGATCAGCGCTGTGCCATAATTCGGGGTTTTTCGACGCTACGCCGCGCCTGCTCTGACGTGTGGCGCCCCCGGGGCACGTGCGATGGCCGCCCCGCGGCAACCCAGAGATTCGCCGCCCATGAGCCTTCCGGAGACCAAGCCCCTGACGCCCCGCTCACCGATCTGGCGCGCGCGCCTGGACGCCTATGTGCGGCTGGTGCGCCTGCATAAGCCCATCGGCATTTTTCTGCTCATGTGGCCGGCGCTGTGGGCCCTCTGGCTGGCGGGCGAGGGGTATCCGCCCTGGCGCGTGGTGCTGATCTTCATCACTGGCGTGGTGCTGATGCGCTCGGCGGGCTGTGCCATCAACGACTACGCGGATCGCGAGCTCGATGGCCATGTGGCGCGCACCAGCGCCAGACCCCTGGCGCTCGGGATCATCGCGCCGGCGGAGGCTGTTGCCGTCTTCGTGGTGCTGTGCCTGGTCGCCTTCGCCCTGGTGCTGATGCTCAATTGGCAGACGGTGGCATTGTCGGTGGTCGCGGTGGTGCTGGCGACCATTTACCCCTTCATGAAGCGCTACACACACTTTCCGCAGCTCTTCCTGGGGGCCGCCTTCGGTTGGGCGGTGCCCATGGCGTTCATGGCCATCCAGGAAGGCATTCCCGGCTTCACCTGGGTGCTGTTCGCGGCGACGGTGATTTGGGCGCTGGTCTACGATACGCAGTACGCCATGGTGGACCGCGATGATGATCTGAAGATCGGCATCAAGTCCACCGCGATCCTGTTCGGTCGTTACGATCGTCTGGTGGTCGGTCTGTTGCAGGTGCTGATGTTGGCGCTGCTCGCCTGGGTGGGCGCCGCCGGCGCCCGCGGCTGGGTCTACTTCGCCGGGCTCGGTGTGGCGGCCCTGCTGGCGGTCTATCAGCAATGGCTGATCCGTGACCGCGAGCCGAAGCGTTGCTTCGTCGCGTTTCTGAACAACAACTACTTCGGCATGGCCATTTTCCTGGGGCTGGTGCTGGATTATCTGCTCTACCCGGTGACCGCCGGCTAGCCGCCATGGGCGACCGCGGCGGTGGCCGGTGTCCATGCGAGGGCGCTGGATGACGGCCATGCCCCCCGGCCCGCCGTCGCACCGGACGGCGTCCACCCCATACGGGCACCTGCATAATCCGCGTCGGCGTCCCCACCTGCCATGCAGTCGGCGCATGTCGGCGCCGTTCCCTTCGAGACCGCTGAAAGAGGAGAGCTCAGTCATGACCATGCAACCGTATACACTGCACCGCTTGCTGCCGCTGGCGCGGATGGGCGTACTGCTGGCCCTGCTCTCGGCAGCAGGCATCGTGCCGGCGGCCGACGGCTTCGATGAGGGGATCGACTACCGCGTGGTGGCAGAGCCCGCACGTGCCGAGGCGGGCGACGACGTGGAGGTGCTGGAACTGTTTTGGTACGGCTGCCCACACTGCTATCAGTTGGAGCCCCTCATCGAGCGCTGGCTCACCGATAAGCCTGCGGGTGTGACCTTCCGCCGCATGCCGGCCGCCGCTTCACCGCGCTGGGTGCCGCATGCCAAGGCCTATTTCGCCGCCGAGCAGATCGGCGCCCTCGATAAGCTGCACGAGCCCCTGTTCAAAGCGCTGCACGACCAACGCCGTAAGATTTTCACCGAGGAGCAGATCATCGCGTTCGCCGGCGAGCAGGGCATCGACGAAGCGCAGTTTCGCGCCGCCTACAACTCCTTCCCGGTGGATATGCAGGTCCGTCAATCAGCTGATCTGGTGCGTCGCTATGCCATCGATGGCGTGCCGGCGATGGTCGTCAATGGCAAGTACGTCACCAGCGCCAGGCAGGCCGGCAGCAGTGCCCGCATGTTTCAGGTGATCGACCACCTGGTGGATCGTGAAGGCGGTGACGGCCAGGCACGGTCGACACAGACCACCGAGGAAGCGGGCTGAGGGCGTCTGTAGGGTGGGTGCCGCCTGTGGGCGCCCACTAGAGCCCGAGCCGGGCATCCATGTCGCTGGTGGAGAGCCCGCGCAGGAGATCGACGATGATCTCGCGGCTCTTTTCCTCGTGTGCCGTGTCCTCTTTACCGCGCCGGGCGGCGACGAAGAATTTGGCCAGTGTGCGGTGGTCCTCGGCGCTGAGGGTCTCGGTGAAGCCACGCTTGCGCCCGAGATCTTTCTCCGGGACGCGGTTGGGCGCCGTCTCGTCCGCCGCCTTCCGGCCGTGGGCCCAGTTCATGGCCCGCGCAGCGTAGAGGATGATCCGATCGAGCAGCACGAAGGGAAAGCGCGGGTTGGTCACCGGACCCAGCGAAAAACGCTCGACCCCCAGGGTGCGTTGGATGTCGAGCTTCGCGAGCGCGGCGCCTCCGAGCACGCCGAGCGCACCGCCAACCACGCCGCCGATGAGTGCACCCGTGCCGAAGGACAGGCCGCCGAGCCCGAGATCGATGGCGCCGCCGGAGACGGCTCCGGCGGCGGCACCGGCCATCGCCAACTGGCGCTGGCGCAGTCCGAGCGCCTCTTCCACTTCCTCTGAGAACAGATCCTTCGCCAGCAGTGAGGTGGCGGGCACATCCCAGACGTTGTGGCGGAAGTGGCCGCGAATATCCTGCTGGGCGTCCACCTCCAACTGGCGCAGCGCCTGTTGCAGGGCCTCGGTGAGCTGGCGCTGGATCGCCGTGCGCTGATCGTCGGAGTGAATGTCGTTCGCCTTGACCACCCGGGTGACGCGCTTGGTCAAGGCATTTTTCATCAATCGGATGATGGTGTCTGCGCTGTGCTCGATGCGCCGCGCCCAGTCGTCGCGGAAGGCCCGGATGGTCTCCTCCAGCATGGGCTCCCAGCGCTGGTCGATGGCCTTGAGTGCGCCGAGCAATGCGATGCGCTCGGCATAAGTGGCGCGATGGGCGTTGAACTCCCGCACCGAGTTGAAGGATTTGTTCAGCGCATCCTGCCAAGCTGGCATGTGCCTGGTGACCTTGGAGAGGTTATTCAGGATGGCCATGCGCGGGCGCGCCGTGAGGCGCAGCAGCTCCATCTCGGTGCGGTCCTTTTCCTTGATACGCTTGGAGCCGTCCACGACCAGGATGATGCCGGCGCCGGCGGCCACCGGGCGCAGCAGGGCGCAGTCGTGGCTGAACATCGGGTCATCGCCGTGCGCAGCCACGAAGGCGCCCGCCAGATCCGGCTCGTCGGCATGGGCCTGGAACCACTCGAGAATGTCGCTCGGGTTTTGGAAGCCCGGCGTATCGACGAACATCATCACCGTGCGGCCGTCGATGATGACCGGATAATCGTCGGTGGTGGTGGTGGTCCCGGCGCGCTTGTCGATGGCAATACGGTCGTTCTCGGTGAGGGTCGCCACCACCGAGGACTTGCCCGCATTCGGGTGACCCATGATCGCCAGCACGGGCACCTGCTCGGCCGCTTCGCTCACGCTTTGCGGCACTGGCGATCGAAGCGCGGCGCCGCCGTCGCGCCGCGGCATCTGTATGCGGGCTGCGTGTGCCATTACTCTGTCTCCTCTGCGGGCCCCGTCAGCATCTCCAGCCGCAGGTAGGGGTCGGCCAACTGCTCGAGCTTGCTCTGCCAGTCTTGCAGCTCGAAGGTGGACAACGGCGGCAGCGGGTCATCGCCGTCCGGATCGCCCACGAGCACCAGCAACAGCTGTGCATGGGCACCCGCCGCCGCCCGCGCAGCCCGCAGAAACCTCAGGGTCTCGGTGATAGGGGGCTGAGAGCCGTCCGCCAGTAGGGCGACCCGAGCCGGGGGGGCGCGCCAATGGGCGGACTCGATCATGTCGAGTGCCTGCCTGGCCATGGTGCTGCCGCCGCCGAAGGTGGCGCTGCCCGCGACCTGCCAGCCCGAGTGCCCGTGCAGCAGTCGCTGCAGCCGTTCGTGGTCGGTGGGAGCCAGCACATCCGCCACGTCCACATGCATGAGCAGTACGCAGGCGTCGGCGGCAACGGTCAGAGCGGTTTTGGACTGGGTCGCCGCCGGCGTGGACCGAGACGCCGGCGCTCGTGCCGGGGCGGGCGCCGCGGCTGGCGCTGGTGCCGCACCGGCCTCCGTCGTTCGCTGCGCCGCTGACGAGGCCATCTTCGGCGGTGCCTGGGCCAGCGCGGGCGTCGTCGCTGCGGCGCTTGCTGCGGCAGGCTGCTTGTCGCCCGACGAAGTCCCGGAGCGCTCCACCCGGGATTGCGCCAGCGTCGGCTCGGTCAGCACCGTCGCGGATTCGCGCTCGGGCCGTACCGACGTCATGGGCTGCGGCACCGGCTTCGGCGCGGCTGGCTCGGGCGTCGATGCCGGCGCCGGTGGACGTTGGGCGGGGGCTGCCTCTTTGGTGTCGGCCTGCCCCGCTGCCGGGCGCGGCGTCACAGGCTCCGCAGGCGGTGCCGCGCGCGCCGCGCTCATTGGATGTAATGGTCCCGGGATCGGCATCTCCGGGCCCTGGCCGGTGCCGCCGGCGGTCTCCAACTGGGGTGTGATCATGCGCGCATACAGCGCCTGCGTGCGCTGGTGCGTGAAGGGCAGTGCCGCCAGGGTGCGACGCACCGTCAGCAGCGACAGTCCCAGCAGGAGCAGCCGCGGCAGCAGGCCGTAGACGAGCACCGCCAGCACCAGGAACCAGCGCCAGGAGCGCAGGTGCTCGGCATCCATGATGAACAGCGGGTCCTTCAGGCTGATGCGTGTGCCTTCCACCTGCTCCAGTGTCGGCACGCCCACACCATCGCCGAAGAGCCAGGACCAGGGCAGGGCGATGATGTGGGCGAGGGTGTGGATGGTGCCCGGCTGCACATTCAGCGCCGAGCCCCAGCCGAAGGCCATATCCGTGAACCACTCCAAGGCGATGGTGGTCAGGATGACGCCGACATTGAAACCGATCCCGAACAACTGCGCGGGAATCAGCATGGGCAGATAGGCGGCCGGTCCATAAAGGGCGAAATGGCCGGACAGCAGACCCTGGCGGGCCTTGGCGTGCTCGCGCACATCCGGTGGCAGATGCGCCAGGCGCTGGCGCTGCACCCAGTGCGCGGCGGCGCCGAACAGCGGCTTCAGCAAGTGGCCGACCAGTGTGAAATCCTGCACCGCGGTTTGCATCGCGCGCGAGCGCCGCGTGTACCAGGCCACGGCGGTGACCGCAAGCAGCAGCACCTGCAGGATCACCAGCACGAAGACGTACCAGGACACGTTGACCGGCTGTTCGCCCTCATACTGCAACAGCGCGGAGGCCACGCCAACGCCGCCGAGGAAGCCGAGCACACCGAGGGCGATGGCAACCAGGCGTTGTCCGCGTGCGAAAGCGGAGCCCGGTAGCAATGCCTTGATGGATGCGTCCTCGCCGCCGCGGCGGACGGCGAGCCAGCGGCGCAGCGCGGCGCTACGGTGCGCCGGGGTATGCTCGCGGGCCTTGATGCTCGGCGCGATGCGCTCCCGGTAGAGCCGGCGATCGCGCTCCGCGAGGTGCTTACGCTCGGCCGGGTCCTCGCGCATGCGCTGCTCGTCGCGGTCCACGTAGTAGTCGAAATCAAGCAGGTCCGGCAGGCGCCAGCGGCCGGTATCCGGCTCCGCCAGAGGCGTGGAAGTGGCCGATCGGGGACCGATATGAACAGCGGGTTCCATTGCGACGTGCGTTGGTAACTGGCGTGATGGTGTGGCCGTGGGGTGTGACTGCGGCACGGAATCGGAGTCGGTCGGGTCCCCGCCGCCGGGGCGTGGCACTGCGGGCGGGCTGTCGGCGGCGCGCGCGGCCGAGCCCGAATGCACGTTATACCCTGCTTCTGCCACCAATCAAGGGCTCGGCACCAATGGCCCGCGCCCGGCGTGCCCGATGACAGGCCGCCGACGCCGGCAACACGACCCTGTGCGGGCAGACGTCTGCGCCGCCCGGGCGACGGGCGGCAGCCACGGCTGCACAGCGCAGCGCGCGGGCATCCCTGGTACGGATCGATGGTTGGGGCAGCCGGCGGTAGGCAAAGTGGCGATCGCCAGCGATCTCGAGTGCAGACATGCCGTTGCTTACCCCATCGCGACCTAGCCGCGATGTTCCCGTCAGTCGCAATGTTGTGGCGCCGGGGCTTGCGGCGGTTGATGCGGTTGCCCCACCCGCGGCCAGATCCGTAGACTGACCCGCAACAAACCAATGCCAATGGCCCTGCCTTGCGGCCCACTCCGGCTTGCTACCGCATGCATACCGCCAGTTACGCTTGCTTGATATGGCTCTAGAGCACCACCCGGGCGTGGCGCGCGTCTGCTTGTTATCGGTCTGTCTGTTGGTCGCGATGCCGCCGGCGCTCGCCGCAGACGCTACGCCCGCGTCACCGGGGAACGACACCGGGCAGCGGCCCGCCGCAGTGCAGCCGGGGACCGCCGTCTCTCCGGCCCAGTCGCCGGCCGCAGAGCCGGCGCAGGCGCCCGCGCAGCAGGCGGCGACACTGCCCTTCGACCCAGCGGCGGTGGGACTGCCGGGGTTGGCGCAGCCGCTGACCTCAGCGCAAGACTTGCGTCAGGCCCTGGCCTTGATCGACCTGCGGCTGCAGGCGTTGGAGGCAGCCCTCGAGGCCTTGTCGGCGGACGCCGCCGACGCAGCAGCCACGCACATCACCGCCGATGCAACCGCCGCGGCGGACACCCCTGCTGCGGTGGATGCCCATGGCTCTGCCGAGTATCTCGAGCAGCAGATGGAACTGCTGCGGGCATTGCGTCTGGTGGTGCAGCGGCGTGCCACCCTGGGCGAGCGCCTCGCCGAGGGCGAGGCGGAGTTGGCGCAGCTGCGGGCCGAGGTGGAGACCTTCGAGCGCGATGGATTTGCGCAGGAGCCGCCCTTCCCGGTCTCCCAGCTGGATCAAGCGCGGGCCGAATTGGTGCTGACCGAGGCCGACGAAGACGTGGCGGAAACGCGTCTGCAGACGGCCACCCGGCGCCTTGAGAACGCCGAACGGGCCCTGAGTCGGGCGGTGAGCGAGCGGCGGGCGGCCCGTGACCGGCTGACTGCGGCCGGTGACGTCGGCGACGCCGAGCGCGCAGCGCTGAGCCAGGCACTGCGGCTGGCGCAGTTGAGCGACTTGCGGGCCCGGCAGGAAGTCGCCGCCGCGACGAGCGCCCTCGATTGGGTGCGTGTCCAAGAGGATCTCGCCGCGGTGAAGCAGGTCCTGCTGCGCGAGCGTGTGCGCTACTTGGAGCGTCGCGTCGTGCTGCCGCGTGCGGCGCTGGCAGAGCGCCTCGCGGAGCTGACGGCGCGCATCGATGCGCTCGGCACCCAAGTCGACGACGTTGCGGCGGCGGGCGATGCGGCTGAGGCGGATCTGTATCGGGCCCGTCGGCGCCTGGCGGACGCGGATGCCGATGCCGAAGCCGAGCGCGGCGTGCTGGAGGCGTGGGTCGAGACCCGTCAGACCGAGGTCCGTGTCGCGCGCAATGGCGTCGATGCCCTCACCGCGGCGCTCGCCGACCTCGAGCAGATGCGCCGGCTCTGGGAATTACGCCATCGCTTGATGGAGACGCCGGAGGCGCTGGATCTCCCGCAGATGCTCGCGCAAGTACGCGCCGATCTGGACGGCGCGCGCAACGCGAAGGACGACATCGTCGAGCGTCTCAGTGCATTGCGCTCGCTGCAGCTCGCGCAAGCGCGGCGTCTGCGCGATCCGAGCCTGGACGAGGGCAGACGCGACGCGCTGACGGCACGCAGCGCGGTCCTCGAGGAGGGGGAAGCTTACGGCCGCGAGCTGCTGGAGACCAAGGATGCGCTGATCGCACTGCTCGATGGCATGCGTCATCAGCTGCGCGAACGGGTGCAAACCCAGTCCTTGCGGATACGCCAGGTCCGGGAGGCGCTGGTGAGCTGGTGGCGTGCCGAGCTGCTGGTCATCGATGATCAGAGCATGCGCGCCCGCGATCTGGCGACGGCCCTGGTGATGTTTCTGGTGGTGGTGGTTCTGGTCGCACTGATCCGGATGGGCGCACGGCGGACGCTGCAGCGCCGCCGAGCCCGCGGCAAAAGCGCCGAAGCCGGTGATCTGCGTCTGGTGCTGTCCGCCATTGCCGGAAACACCCGTCAGATATTCGTGCTCATCGCCGCCTTCTACGTGGCCATGGTGTTCTCGGGGCTCGCGACTCCCACGGTCAAGGATTGGCTCTGGACGGCGTTGGTGATTGCCTTCTATGCCCAGCTCGGCATCTGGGCCAACGCGGCGATCGTGGACTACTTCAATCGCCGTCGCACGCGCCAGGAGATGCGCGATCCATCCGCCGTGACCGGCTACGGCGTGATGATGTTCTTCATCCGTGCCGGGATCTGGGTCACCGTCGTCGTCTCCTTGTTGGCCTATTTCCGATATCCCATCGCTGGTCTGTTGGGCGCATTGGGTGTCGGCACCGTGGCGGTGGGCTTTGCCCTGCAGAGCATCCTGGGCGATGTCTTCAGCTCCATGGCCATCGTGCTGGACAAGCCGTTTCGCGTCGGTGATTTCATCCAGGCCGGCGAGACGCTGGGTGTGGTGGAGTACACCGGCGTCAAGACCACCCGTATCCGCAGCCTCTCGGGCGAACAGGTGGTGCTCTCCAACAGCGATCTGCTGAGCAGCCGTATCCACAACTACAAGCACTTGAAGGAGCGTCGTGTGGTGTTTCGCCTGGGGGTCGTCTACGAGACGCCGCGGGCGCAGCTCGAGCGCATCCCGGACATGCTGCGCGGGGCCATTGCGGCGCAGCCGCATGCGCGCTTCGAGCGGGCGCATTTCGTCGAGTTCGGCGACTATGCCCTCGTCTTCGAGGTGGTGTACTACGTGCTGAGCCCCGACTACACGGTGTACATGGACACCCAGCAGGCCATCAATCTCGGCATTCACCGGCGCTTCGAGGAGGCCGGCATCGCCTTTGCGTTCCCGACACAGGAGCTGATTCTGCGCCGCGACGCCGCCGTCAGTGGCTAGCGGTGGGGTGGTGGCGGCCAGGACCGTGCGGAGGCATTACGCTGCGGCGGTGCGCCGGGGCGCCGAGGTGCCGCACCTGTCACGCCTCAGGCCAGGAAGATGCGCTCCAGCGTCCCGCGGGCGACGTTGCCACGCCGATCTTCCGCCTCGACGTAATAGCGCACATCGCCGGCACCAACCGGCAGCTCGGCGGTGACGTAGTCGGCGCTGACGCGGGCGCCGGTCTGCGTGGGGTAGGGGCCGTGATTGTGCATGGGCAGGCGTTGCTCGCCGGCCGCCGTGCGCAGTACCAGCTCGACGCGCTCGAGGCCGGCGCAGTCGGCGACGAAGCTGTGTGCGGTGGCCGCCCGCGGTGCATCCCGCAGACAGCCCTGGCCCCAGCGCTTGCCGCCTGGGTTCTCCGGCACCACCCAGGGCGGGAAGATGGTCGGCGGTGTGCGCTCGCGCCCGGCGGCGAGTAGGGCATCGACGGCGGGCTTGATGAGGGCAAGCCCACGGTTGGCGGCCTGGGTCACCTGCGCGTCCCAGACCGGCTGGCCGGTCCAGTACCAGTAGCAGCTGGTTTCCGCCGTCAGCAACAATCGCAGGGCCGCCGCCAGCTGCGGATCTCCGGGCTCGGCGGCGGCCAGGGTATGCACCAGGTTCTGGAAGGCCGTGAGTACCGCCCAGGAATTCAGGTCAGGCGAGTAGGGCTGGTCGTAGCGGCTGAACCACTTCATGAACTGCGGGTCGCCGTTGTCGGCGCCCGCCCAGGCGCCGGGCTCGATGTGGATGACCCGCTGCGGGTCCGGCGGGAAGCGCTGCAGATAGTCCTCGGGCGTGCTCAGCTCGAAGCGCCGGTCCTGCTTGAGCCAGCGCACCAGCTCGCCGGTGTTGTGGTGGTAGTAGCTGTCGGCGCCACCGCCGTGATTATCGCCGTCGGAGTGCAGCAGGAAGTAGGGCGGATGCGCGGGATCGAAGCCGCCGCTGTCGACGATGCGCTGGTAGAGCTGGCCCAGAACGTCGGGATACTGCAGCGCACCGAAGCCGCCGCGGGCGTCCTCGTTGCCGATGTAGCGCTCGGCGGGGATGGCAATGATCTTGTGGACCCGGCCGTCCGGGTCTTCGTAGCCCACGTACTCAGGCTTGAGCAGCGTCGGCGAGATCTGCGATGCCGCCCAGATGTTGTGCAGCTGCAGCCAGTCGTCCACCGGCGGGTTCACCTGCTCGGCGGGGTTTGGCGGCAGCATGCCCTCCTCGATGCCGGCGTAGGGATAGTCGCGGCAGGCACGAAAGCGGTGGATGGAGTCGTAGATCACCGCCTCCACGCCGGCCTCGAGCAGCGCCGGGATCATGCGCACATGAAAGGCCGTCTCCGGCGGGAACAGCACCCGCGAGGCCGGTACGCCGAAGGCCTGCTCGATGGCTTCGCGGTGCCAGGCGATCTGGCGCACCATGTCCTGCGGCGGGATGAGCGGCATCAGCGGATGGAAGAAGCCGAGCCCGGAGAAGCTGATGCGCGGGTTGCCGAGCGCCGTGGTGGCGCCGGCCATGCGGCGCAGTGGCTCGCGCCAGCCGCCGAAGCGTCCGCCGCAGCGGCCTTGATCGGCGCAGCGGTCCAGCTGCTCGATGAGCGAGCCGCTCCAGCTGGTGGACAGTCCGGCGTGGGGCAGGTCGCCGTCGATGTACTGCTGCACTGCGGCGGGGACGAAGTCGGTGTAATTGCCGCCGCGGGAGCCGAAGATTGCGTCTTTCTCGCCGTCCCAGGCGTCGGGGTCGGTGGTGTTGTAGCAGGGCTGATGCATGTGCTTGTGGATGCCGAAGTAGAGCGTCACTTCGGCCCCGCCGGCCAGGGCGGGGGCGATGCTGGCGCGGGGCCCGGTGGCCCGGGCTCCGTCCGCGGCGCCGCCCGGGCACTCATCGCCATCGGTGCCGGCATCGTGGCCACCGCCCACCAGGCGGATCGCGCGGAAGGCTTTGATCCAGTCGCCGCCGCCGGCGCGGGCGATGTCGGCCCGGCGGCAGCCTTCCACCTGCACTTCGATGCGGTCGCCGGCGACGCTGTCCGCGGGAATCTCGACCCCGTGCAGCCAATCGCCGGTGTCGGTTCGTCGGGCCTCGATTGCGTCGCCGTTGAAGAGGGTTTCCCGACCCGCAGCGCGCAGAATGACCTGCGCGAAGGGGATGCGGCCATCCGTGGCGAAGCGAACGGTAAAGGCCGGATGCGCGCCGTTGCGATCTATGGGCAGTTGCTGCGGGCACTCGATGGCGCGGAAGGTGGTGAACGTCGACATGGACCCAAGCAGGCGGTTGTGGTGCTCTGACCCCTGACCCTAACACAGTGCGGGCCAGGGCTCGCGACGGCGGGACACCGCCCGCGACGGCGCGCGGCGACGGCGCCGGCCTCGGCCTGTAAAGGCCTTAGTGCGATGCGTCGCGCGCGCTCAGGCGCTGCTGCACCAGATGCACGGCGGCGGAGTCGAGCTCGCCCTCGCCCTGGCCCACCAGCGCGTTCAACAGCTGTGCCACCAGCGCCGAGCCCGGCAGTGCGAGCCCGAGCGCATGGGCGGTCTCCTGGACGATGCGCATGTCTTTTTGGTGCAGTGCGGCCTTGAAGCCCGGCTGGTAGTCGCCGTCGAGCATGCGCTGGCCGTGCACTTCCAGGATGCGGCTGCCGGCGAAGCCGCCGAGCAGCGCCTCGCGCACCCGCGCCCCGTCCACGCCGGCGGCCGCCGCCAGCAGCAGGGCCTCGCCGACCCCGGCGATGGTCTGGC
Source organism: uncultured Thiohalocapsa sp. (assembly GCF_913062725.1). Lineage (GTDB taxonomy): Bacteria > Pseudomonadota > Gammaproteobacteria > Chromatiales > Chromatiaceae > Thiohalocapsa. Next base: position 20,054 of record NZ_CAJXWY010000013.1, on the reverse strand, counting down.
CCACCACGATCTGATTGCACGCCTTGCAGACCTGCCCGGCGCCGTGGTCGCCGATGTGCACCACGTGCCGGCCCATCACCTGAAACAACGGCTCGACCCGTGCGAAGGCGGCGGCCGGGCCGCCCACCATGATGGACAGCGTGCCGTCGCGGGCGCCGATGTCGCCGCCGGAGACGGGGGCATCGAGCATCGTGGCCCCGGCGGCGGTCAGCTCGGCGGCGATCTGCCGCGTCACCGCCGGCGAGATGGTGCTCATGTCCACCACCACGCCGCCGGGGCGGATACCGGCGATGACGGCCCGGGCGCGTCGGCCCCCGTCGCCATCCTCGCCAGCGCTGTCGTCCGCCCTGGCCCCGCCGGTGCCCAGAATCACCTCGGCCACGTCGGGCGTGTCGGCGAGCATGGTGAAGACGATGTCTGTCTCGCGGGCGACGGCGGCCGGGCTCTCGCAGGCGCGGGCGCCGGCCTCGATGAGAGGGGTGATGGCGTCTGCCCGGCGCGCGTAGACGCTGAGCGCGTGTCCGGCTGCGAGCAGGTTCAGGGCCATGGGTCGGCCCATGATTCCGAGGCCGATGAAGCCGATGCGTGCTGTCATCAGGGACTGTCTCCTTGGCTGACCTACACCGGCGCCGTGGCCGGCGCCGGTGCTTGTGAGACCGGGCAAGCATCCGCGGCGGGGTGCGCAAGGCCAGGCGTGCGCATCCCGCATCGAGACTGCGCTGGCCGGCGGCCCGCGAATCCCTGCCCAATCGCGTGTGTGGAAGCCTCTCAGTTTACGATGCTTGAAGCCGGCGCGCGGTTGCGCGTGGACAGCACGCATCCGGCGGCGCCGGCGGCTGGCCGCTGCGACCTCGGGCACGTTGTCGTCGGCGGCTCGGCAGGGTGCGGTAAGCGGTTGATGGCGTTGCCGACGGGCGCTGCGCGCTGACGCGCATCAACCTTTTTTGGACAAGGGGCTTTCGCTATATCTAGGGATCGCTATAATGTCAGACACAATATATAGTGCTTAAGATGATTCGAGGGTGACGGGATGGAGATGCCAGTCAAGGTCTTGGCAGTGCTGCCGACACGGGTTACCAAGCGCGACGGCGGCGAGGTGCCCTTCGACGCAGGCAAGATCGAATCCGCCATCCTGCGCGCCGGGCAGGCCACCGGCGAATTCGACGCGCCGGAAGCGAAGCTGCTGACGGCGCAGGTGGTGAAGGTGCTCGCACATCGCTACGGTCGCGATGACATTGCGCAGATGCCGGACATCGAGGGCATCCAGGACGTCGTCGAGCAGACGCTCATCGCCGCCAACCACTTCGAGACCGCGCGCTCCTACATCGTCTACCGCGAGCAGCGCGCCAAGCTGCGCAGCGACCGCCACACCCTGGTGGATGTGGCCACCTCCATCAACGAGTACCTGGACCGCTCCGACTGGCGGGTGTCGGCCAACGCCAACCAGGGCTACTCGCTGGGCGGGCTGATCCTGAACACCTCCGGCAAGATGATCGCCAACTACTGGCTTTCCCATGTCTATCCGCCGCAGGTGGGGGAGGCGCACCGCGCCGGCGATCTGCACATCCACGACCTGGACATGCTCGCCGGCTACTGCGCCGGCTGGTCCCTGCGCACGCTGCTCAGCGAGGGCCTGAACGGCGTGCCGGGCAAGGTGGAGGCCGGGCCGCCCAAGCACATGTCGAGCGCCGTCGGGCAGATCGTGAATTTCCTGGGCACGTTGCAGAACGAGTGGGCGGGTGCCCAGGCCTTCTCCAGCTTCGATACCTACATGGCGCCCTTCGTGCGCATCGACGGCCTCGGCTACCGCCAGGTCAAGCAGTACATCCAGGAACTGATCTACAACCTGAACGTGCCGAGCCGCTGGGGCTGCCAGACGCCCTTTACCAATCTCACGTTCGACTGGGTCTGCCCGGAGGATTTGCGGGCACAGGTCCCGGTCATCGGCGGCGAGGAGCAGCCCTTTACCTACGGCGAGCTCCAGGCCGAGATGGATCTGATCAACCGCGCCTATATCGAGGTGATGACCGAGGGCGATGCCAAGGGGCGGATCTTCACCTTCCCGATTCCGACCTACAACATCACCGACGACTTCCCGTGGGACGCCGAGAATACCGAGCGGCTGTTCTCGATGACGGCCAAGTACGGTCTCCCGTATTTCAGCAATTTCGTCAGCTCCGACATGGCGCCCAACATGGTCCGCAGCATGTGCTGCCGCCTGCGCCTCGACGTATCGGAGCTGCTCAAGCGCGGTAACGGCCTGTTCGGCTCCGCGGAGCAGACCGGCTCGCTCGGCGTCGTCACCATCAACTGTGCCCGCCTTGGCTTCACCCACGCCGGCGACGAGCCGGGGCTGTTGGCCCGCCTGGACGAGCTGATGGAGCTGGCCAAAAAGAGCCTGGAGCTCAAGCGCAAGGTCATCCAGCGGCACATGGACGCCGGCCTGTTCCCCTACACCAGGCGCTATCTCGGCACCCTGCGCAACCACTTCAGCACCATTGGTGTCAACGGCATCAACGAGCTGATCCGCAACTTCACCGCCGACGCCGAAGACATCACCACCGACGGGGGCCACGCCTTCGCGGCGCGGCTGCTGGATCACGTGCGCGAGCGTATGGTGCAGTTCCAGGAGGAGACAGGCCACCTCTACAACCTGGAGGCGACGCCGGCGGAGGGGACCACTTACCGCTTCGCTCGCGAGGACAAGAAGCGCTGCCCCGGCATCATCCAGGCCGGCTCGGAGGACGCACCCTATTACACCAACTCCTCCCAACTGCCGGTGGGCTACACCGACGATGCCTTCCAGGCCCTCGCCATGCAGGATGAGCTGCAATCCAAGTACACCGGCGGCACCGTACTGCACCTCTACATGGGCGAGCAGATCAGCTCCGCCGACGCCTGCAAGCGTCTGGTCCGGCGCGCGCTCACCAACTTCCGCCTGCCCTACATCACCGTCACCCCGACCTTCTCCATCTGCCCGCACCACGGCTACATCGCCGGCGAGCACGCGTTCTGCCCGAAGTGCGATGCGGCGCTGATCGAGAAGAAGCGCAAGGAGCGGGCCGGGATACCTAGCGATCACAAGACCTGCGAGCCGCCCATGCAACCCAACCTTTCAACCGCAAAACCAACGAGGAGCCGATAGATGATCATCGATGGCATCGAGATCCAGGACGCAGAGCGCACCCGCTGTGAGGTCTGGACCCGCGTCATGGGCTATCACCGCCCGGTGAGCGCATTCAACACCGGCAAGCAGTCCGAGCACCGCGAGCGCACTTGCTTCAGCGAGCAGCCCGGCGGCGCCCGGGCCGAGCATCCGCGCCGCGCCGAGCTCGCCTGAGCAGGCCGAATGGGTCTGCCACCTGCCCCGCACGGCCGCGATGCGCTTCGTGGTTGATGCCGGCTCCTGCGGCGAGCCGATAGCCAATCCAAGCATCGATCCAAGGCAAAAGGCGCAATGACCGGTTCTGTCGACAATGCCGAGCGCTTGCGCATCGGCGGCCTCACCCCGCTCACCAGCGTCGACTACCCGGGCGAGCTGGCGGCGGTGATCTATTGCCGCGGCTGCCCCTGGCGCTGCCCCTACTGCCACAACGCCGACCTCCAAAACCCGGACGGCCCGTCCGAGCCCGCCTGGCCCGAGGTGCTCAATTTCCTCGAGCAACGTTACGGCCTGCTCGACGCCGTGGTCTTCTCCGGCGGCGAGCCGACGGCGCAGCGCGCGCTCCCCGCGGCCATGGCCGAAGTCCGCGCCCTGGGCTTCAAGATCGGCCTGCACACCGGCGGACCCTATCCGGCGCGCCTCGCCCGGCTCCTGCCACTGGTGGACTGGGTGGGTCTCGACATCAAGGCCCTGCCCGAGGACTACCCCCGCATCACCGGCGCCGCCGGCTCCGGGGCGCCGGCGTGGGAGAGCCTGTGCCTGCTGCTGGATGCCGGCGTGGATCTCGAAGTCCGCACGACGCCCATGCCCGGCATGGATGATCAAGTGTACCTAGAGAGTCTATCAAAGCGTATCGTTGATGCAGGTGTCGGATGTTGGGCGCTGCAGCAGTGTCAGGAGTTCGCGGGGCCGTACGGAAGCGACTCCGTGCCTCGACGGCTGACGGCATCTGATCCGGATATCGTTGCTTCGGCACAGCGGTTCGCGCGGTTCTCACTGCGGGGCGGCGTCGTCGCTGCGTCGCTCAAGCGCGGCCGCCGTGTCCCCGGCGACCGGTGACGCGTCGGACGAGGACACGGCGGCGGCCATGGCGGCGGCGGTGGCGTCGTCGTACGCATCGTCCCTGGCAACAGCGCGGGCTGGCGCCTGTACGGTCTCATCCGCCACCGCCGGCAGCACGTCATGGAAGGCCTCGCCGTAGATCTCCCAGATGGTGAGAAACAGGGAGGCGATCACCGGCCCGACGAACAGCCCCGCCATGCCAAAGGTGAAGAGTCCGCCGAGGGTCCCGAAGAAGATCATGAGCTCGTGCATGTTGGTGTCCTTGCCCACCAGGATGGGCCGCAGGAGGTTGTCGATGCTGCCTACCACCAGCGCACAGAACACAAACAGTCCGATGCCGGCGGCGACACTGCCCTGCAGCACGAGAATGATGGACGCCGGCACCCAGACCACCGCCGAGCCAATGCCGGGGACGATGGACAGTACCGCCATCACGGTGCCCCAGAAGACGGCCTGCGGCACGCCCGCGATGCCGAAGGCGATACCCGCCAGCGCGCCCTGCAGCAGACCGATCAGGAAGGTGCCCTTGAGCATGGCCTGAGTCACCAGGGTGAACTTGGTGAGCAGGCGCCGTTCCATGCGATCCTCCAGCGGCAGGTAGTACAGGATGGCGTGCACCACCTTGTGGCCGTCGAGCTGGAAGAAAAAGAACGTGTAGAGGAACACGAGCGCCATGAACAATAGGTTTACGGTGCCGATGGCCACCTGCGATAACCCGCCCACCAGAACGCTCCCGGCTGCCTCGATAGAGGCGGCGAGGCGGTTTTTCAGCTCGTCCTCGTAGGCCATCACCTCGTGGTAATACGGCAGATTCTGCAGCCAGCTCACGAACGCCTCGGGCTCGCGCACGAACTCCACCGCGATGGGCGTCAGCGACCTGCCCACGTCCATGGCCTGCGCGATGAACACGCCGGCGAGCAGCGCCACCGGCAGGAGGACCACCAGCACCAGCAGCAAAAGGTTCACCGCGGCACCCAGGTAGCGGTTGCCACCGAAGAGCCGGGTGAGCCAGCGAAACACCGGCTGGGTCAGGGCCGAAAACAGCCCGGCCATGAGGATGGCCATCAGAAACTGGGCGATCATGCCGAGGAAGAGCAGCGAGATCACTGCCACCAGGGCCAGCAGCACCAGTTTGTTGAGGTTGTTCTGTGTCATCGCCTGTGTGGATCGTCGTTCCTGGCTCGGGATGGAATGGGCGGGGGCGTGCAACGGCCGCCCGTGCACGGGCGTGGATGGAGCGATGGTTGCGGGCATGGCCTGCTCGAGCATCGTCACGGCTGCGGCTGGTGACCTGCTCTGGGCCCGCCCTTGCGGTTCTTCATGGCGCGCCGTGCGCAGGCACAGGCACCCTGTGCTCAGCCTATGCGGCCGGTGGCCGCGGAATATCAAGTGGCTCACGCCGCCTGCTGGAGATGCCCATGGATACCTTCACGCGTAACTACAGCGTTGCCCTCGTCGCCATCGTGCTCGGTCTGCTCGTTTGGTGGGTGAGTGTGAGCTGGAACCCGCGCGTCGGCGCGCTGAACGCCGTGCTCGAATCCGACCCCGCGCTCGCCGGCTACGTCTACGACTTTCGGGTCGTCGATTATGATGACGGTGTGGCGATGATTTCGACACCGCGCTCTTTCGCCGTCCCCGCCATGCGCTTTCTCGAGATCGTTGAGCCCGGCCTCGCCGGCAAGGCCCAGGACGACCCCGCGATGGTAGCCGCCCAGCAGGCGCTCATCGAGCATCAAAAGCGCGCGCAGACGTTGATCCTCGGCCAGCCAGACGTGGAGCGCGTGGATTGGCAACTCGACGTCCGGTGGCTCGCCGAGCATGGCGTTCAGGTGCCGGCGCGCTAACTTCCCGGTGCGGCCTTCGCGGCGCGGCCAATTCCATGCCGGCATGGGTGGATTTTGCCGCACCCCGACCGCAACTTCAGCCACAATGACGGGCGCAGCGCCGACGCACCGGGTGGCGGCAACCGCCGACGAGCACTCCCAGCCTGAGTGAGCAATGCCTGTATCGCGGGACAAGGTCCACTCGCCCCCTTGCATCGGAGCCGCCGTTGAGGCAGCGTACGGCGCCCGCGGCACGTTGGCTACGGGCCGGGCGAGCAAACAGCTCGGAGGCTGCGGACTCAGCGCGCGGTCATCGGACGCACTCGTGCCCGCTGCCGCATCCGCACATGGTGGCCGTCGCGGGCGTCGGTGCGTCGGGCGCATCGATCGTCGACAGCTGCGCCCGAACGGGCCACGGACGCGGGGCTGCGGGCCACGGCCCGTGATCTATCGGGCGACCGCACTCGGAGGGTCTGCGACAGCGCTTCGATGCGCGACGACAGGCGCCGGCCGCGTCGTTCGCAGGGGCGCACGCCGGCCGCGGCTCGCTGGCATGCCGAATGACCGGATGCGGTCCGCGCCCACGCAGTACCTCAGGTGCCGGAGCCAGACTTCACTCGGATTTCACACACGATAAACACATCGCCTTAACAGAGGATCACGACTGTGAGCAACGCACTGTCCTGGCTGGCTAAACAGTTTTCCACGCTCTACACCAACGACATCGGAACGCTGATGGTGAAAGGCACCGTCGTCTTTCTGGTGGTGGGGGGCGCCTATCTGCTGCTGGGACAGACCGCCAGCAAGCTCGATGCGCCCTCGCCGGCGGAGGTGGCTGCAAACCTCGCGCCCATCGGCACCGTCGCCGTCGCGGAGCCGCCGCAGCCTGAGCCCGTCGCAGCGGCGGCGCCACCCGCGCCTGCCACGACGGCGTCGGCTGCGGATGCGGCGCCCAAGGAGAGCCCAGCTGCGCCGGCGCCGGCGCCGGCGGAGGAGGAGGCCGCAGCGCAAGCAAAGGCTCCGCAACCCGTTCAGGAGGCCGCGGCCGCAACGCCGGCGGCCACTGCTGAGCCGGCCGCCGCCGAGGCGCCCGCCGCCGCACAAGCGCCCGCCGAGCCGGCTGCGGAACAGGCCCCGGCCGAGCCCGAGGCACCGGTGACGGCGGCAGCCCCGTCAACGCCGGCGGCGCCCGCGACGACGGATACGCCGGCCGAGCCCGCAGCAGCACCGGCAGCCGCCGAGGCACCTGCCCCGGCCGCCGCTGAGGCACCCGCTCCGGCCGCCGCTGAGGCACCCGCTCCGGCCACCGCTCCGGCCGCTGCTGAGGCACCTGCCCCGGCCGCTGCTGAGGCACCCGCACAAGCCGCCGCTGAGGCACCCGCTCCGGCCGCCGCCGAGCCCGCCACGGCCCCGGCGCCCGCCGAGCCCACCGAAACCGCAGCAGCGTCGGAGCCACCGGCGGAAGCCGCACCCGCTGAGGAGGCGCCGGCAGCGCCAGCACAAACGGCACAACTGCCCACCGCAAAGCCCATGCTGCGCGAGCCCGAGCGCCGGCTGATGCCCCTGGTGCCCACCGGCGGGCCGAACACCTTCGTGGTGCCGATTGCACCGAGGCCCATGGTGCCAAGCCGGCCGGTCCCCATGTGGGCGCCGCAATACTCGCCGATGCCGCCGATGCCCGAACGCCGCTGAGGGCATAACGGAGACATCCGCGCCGAAAGCACTGGCCGCTCGTCGGCGACAGTCCAAACGGCGCCCGACCCACCCATGGCCCCGCAACACAGGTTGCGGGGACATTGATCCCGCAGGTGTCAGGCTGCCGTTGGCGTCGCTGGACGCCGTGCCCCCGGCGCTTCCTCTCAGACGGCCGGACCGTCCGTCAGCAGGCCCAGCGCACTGCCCATGCGCAGTGGCTGTCCTGCCCGCCGCTCCGCCAGCCAGGCGACCCGGCCCGGCGCTAGCAGCATCACCACGGTGGAGCCCATGTTGAAGCGCCCGAGCTCGGCGCCGCGGGCGAGCGTCGGCGCCGGTGTCGGCACTGGCAAACGCCGCAGCGCGCGCCCCCGTGGCGGTGTCACGACGCCCTGCCAGACGGTTTCGATGCCACCGACGAAGATCGCCCCCACCAACACCACCGCCATGGGCCCGGCGGCGGTCTCGAACACGGTCACGACGCGCTCGTTGCGGGCGTAGAGCCGCGGAACCCGATTGGCGGTGACGGCGTTGACGCTAAACAGCCGGCCCGGCACATGGAAGGCGTCGCGCAGCGTGCCGGTGAGCGGCATATGCACCCGGTGGTAGTCCTGAGGCGCCAGGTAGAGAGTCGCGAAGGCGCCGTCACTGAAGGTCGCCGCCAGACTGGCATCGCCGCCGAGCAGCGCTTGGACATCGAAGGTGTGGCCCTTGGCCTGCAGCAGGCGCCGACCCCGGAGGTTGCCGATTTCGCTGATGCGCCCGTCCACCGGCGCCAGCACAGCCTCGGGTCTGGGGTCCAGCGGGCGGGCATCCGGGCGCAATGCCCGCGTGAAAAACGCGTTGAAGGTTCGGTAGGACGGTTGTGCGGGCGGCGCCGTGTCTTGCAAGTCGACGCCATGGGCGCGCACGAAGGCATCCACGGCGAACTGCGTCATCGGTCCCCCGGGCAGCCTTGTCAGGCCGTGCATGACGCGTGACAGCGGATGCTGCGGCAACACCGTCTGGAGGCCCACGAACAAGCGCTCCCAGGCCGCGTGCAGGCGCCATCGGGCGCGGGTGTTGGTGATGTTGCTCATGACTCGCGTGCCCGCTGCTCGGCGAGCGCGGCAACGTCCTCGGCGATGGTCGCCGCTGACAGGGCGCCGGGGAAGATGGCCACGAGCTCGGCGCGCGGATCCACCAGGAACAGGGTCGGTGGGGTATCCGAAGCACCGTCGAGCACGCGCTGCGCGTCCGCCCCCAAGGCCGCCGCAAGCTCGGTGATCGCGTTGCGCTCGCCACTCAGCACGGCGATGGTTGGAGACAACCGCTCGAAGTCCCGCGCCAGGGACGGGGCCGCATCCGCGGTGGCCAGCAGCAGCCTGAGGCGCCCGCGCACGTCCGGTACGTCGGCGAGGCGATTGGATACCGCCACCAGTCGGGAGATGCCCCGGTGGCCGCCGGCGCCGGACAGATGACCGAAGGCGAGGAGGCTCCAGCGCTTGAGGAGGGCGCCGCGCTCGACCGGCTCACCGGTCGTGTCGTACAGCACGAAGTCCGGTAGCGGCTGCGGCGGGCGGATGAGCACACCACCGATGACCGGCGGCTCGCCGCCGCCGTATCGGTATTGATTGCCCCATTGATAGGCCAGCAGGAAAAGACCAATGGCGGCTAACGCCATCACCAGTCGCGGCAGCAGCCCCCGGCCGCGCCGCCGACCGCGTGCGCTGTGCGGTGGCCGGTTCAAGTGCGGAGCACCGCCGATGGCGCAGTGGCCGAGCTCACTGGCTCAGCATGGCTTGTGCCGCGGTCAGGGCTGCGCCGGTGTCCGCCTGCTGGCCGGCGTCGTTCAGGACGCTGCCGAGCGCCGCGAGGCAAAGCAGTATGTTCTCGGCGCGACTGGAGTAGCCCATGAGCCCGATGCGCCAGACCTTGCCGGCGAAGGTGCCGAGCCCGGCGCCGATTTCGAGGCCGTAGGTGCTGAGCAACCGCGAGCGCACGGCCGCCTCGTCAACGCCGCCGGGCACGGCGACGACGTTAAGCTGTGGCAGGCGCTCGGCCTCCGGTACCACGAGCTCCAGACCCAGCGTCTCGAGCCCGGCGCGCAGCGCCAGATGGTGACGATAGTGCCGTTCCCAGGCCGCCTCGAGGCCCTCTTCGGTGAGCATTACCAGGGCCTCGTGCAGACCATAGAGCGCATTCACCGGTGCCGTGTGGTGATAGGCACGCTTGCCGCCGCCCGTCGGGCCTTGCCAGTAGCCGAGCACCAGGTTCAGATCCAGGAACCAACTCTGCACCGGGGTGCTGCGGCCGGTGACTTTGGTCAGCGCCCGCTCGCTGACGCTGATGGGGGCGAGGCCCGGCGTGCAGGACAGGCATTTCTGACTGCCGGCGTAGATGGCGTCGATACCCCAGGCATCCACTTCCAGCGGCGAGCCGCCGAGGGCCGTGACGGCGTCGACGATGGTCAGGCAGTCGTGACGGTGGGCGATCTCGGTCAGGGTTTTCACGTCCGAGCAGGCGCCGGTGGATGTCTCGGCATGCACGAAGGCCACCAGCCTGGCGTCCGCATGGGCTTTGAGCGTGTCTTCCAGCTTCTGCGGGTCTACGGCCCGCCCCCATTCGTCCTCGACGACGACGGCCTCGCCGCCACAGCGCCGCACGTTCTCGCGCATGCGCCCGCCGAAGACGCCGTTGATGCAGACGACCACCTTATCCCCCGGCTCCACCAGGTTGACGAAACAGGTCTCCATACCCGCGGACCCCGGGGCCGACACCGGCATGGTGAGGGGGTTGTCGGTACGGAACGCGTAGCGCAGCAGGCACTTCAGCTCTTCCATCATGGCGCCGAACGCCGGATCCAGGTGGCCGACGGTGGGTCTCGCCAGCGCTGCGCTCACACGTGGGTGGACATCGGCGGGACCCGGCCCCATGAATGTCCGTACGGGCGGTTGGAACGAGCTGATTTGCATGGCGGTTTCCGTTATCTTTCAGCCTCTTGGGGGTGCCCGATGGCTGAACGGGCGAGCCCGTCAGTATAACGGCGCTGGGGTTGCGCTCACAACCGTATCCGGCCAGAGCCGCGTTGCCGTCATGTGGTGGGTAGTCGTTTCATCGTCCGCCAATGCGTTGTGAGGAGAGTCTGATGACCGAAAAGATCGAAAAATCCGATGCCGAGTGGCGTAGCGAGCTGACCGCAGAACAATATCGTGTCCTGCGCCAACAGGGGACTGAGCCCGCCTTCACCGGGGCCTACTGGGCAACCAAGGACGCCGGACGCTATCGCTGTGCCGGTTGCGGTGCCGAGCTGTTTGCGTCCGCGCACAAGTTCGACTCCGGCACCGGTTGGCCGAGCTTCTGGCAGCCGAGCGTCGATGGCGCCGTCGCGACCGAGACGGACACCAGCCACGGCATGACACGCACCGAGGTGCATTGCGCCCGTTGCGGCGCACACCTCGGTCACGTGTTTCCGGACGGCCCGCGGCCCACCGGCCAGCGCTATTGCATCAATTCGATCTCGCTGGCCTTCGAGCCGGAGGGCTGAGCAGTGCTTGGCGGCCCCGCCAAGCGCAAGCCACGACCACCGCCCGCCGCGGCTGCGGGCAATCACCGCGGGCGCGGCGGCTGCCGCGGCGATGCCCGCCACTCAGCCCATAACAACCGAAAATCCAGGTAATTTACGGTTACACTGTCGCTCCCGCCGCGGGCCCAAGCCCGCAGACGCGCCCGGTCTTGCATCCCCGGGCGCCACGTCCAGCATTGCAGAATCTTCGGAGTCCCCCATGCCCGACGCCAGTCCGCTCGAAGCCCCCTCCCGTTACTCGCCCGACACCCATCAGCGCGGCCGCGACAAGGTGGCCCGTATCCCGGTGAAGATCGAGCCCACCGGTGCAATACCACGCAAGCCGCAGTGGATACGGGCCAAGGCACCCACCGGGCCGGGGGTGAGTCGCATCAAGCGCTTGCTGCGTGAGAGCGGGCTTGCCACCGTCTGCGAGGAGGCACAGTGTCCGAATCTTGGTGAGTGCTTCGGCCATGGCACGGCCACCTTCATGATCCTCGGCGACATCTGCACCCGCCGCTGTCCCTTTTGCGATGTCGCCCACGGCCGACCGCAGCCGCTGGACGCGGCGGAGCCCGAGAACCTCGCCGCGTCCATCGCCCGCATGGGTCTGCGCTACGTGGTCATCACTTCGGTGGACCGCGACGACCTGCGTGACGGTGGCGCCGGGCATTTCGCCGCCTGTCTACGTGCCGTGCGCGCCCGTAGCCCCGAGATCCGTCTGGAAGTGCTCGTGCCGGATTTCCGCGGCCGCGAGTCGCGGGCCCTGGATGCCTTCACCGGCACCGCCGTGCCGGATGTGTTCAACCACAACCTGGAGACCGTGCCGCGGTTGTATCGTGAAGCGCGCCCCGGTGCCGACTATCAGGGCTCACTGGACCTGCTCGCGGCCTTCAAGGCGCGGCATCCTGACGTGCCCACCAAGTCCGGGCTCATGCTCGGCCTCGGTGAGACGCGTGCAGAGGTGTTGGCCGTGCTCCGGGATCTGCGCGTCCACGGCTGCGACATGCTCACGCTGGGGCAATACCTGCAGCCGAGTCGCGACCATCTGCCGGTGAAGCGCTTCTGGACCCCGTCGGCGTTCGATGAGCTGGCCGCCGAGGCGCAGGCCATGGGTTTCTCCGCGGTCGCGAGTGGCCCCATGGTGCGCTCCTCTTATCACGCCGACCAGCAGGCGCAGGCGCTGGCCCGCGCATGATGGGCCCGGCCGCCGTATCGTCGCCGGCGGCGTCGATGCTGGCGCCGTTGCATGGCTGAGTGCCGATGGCCTGGCTCTGGCTCTTGCTTGCCTTCGGTGTCTTCATGGCGCTGCTGGGCAGTGTCTATGCGCTCAACCGGGCTGCGCTGCGGCGTTACGGCTATGCGCCCTTTTCGGTGCCCAATGCGGCGCTGATGCTGGTGGTGAATCTGCTGCTGCTCTCGGCGTTGACGCCTGCGCAGACGCCGGCGCACGTCGGCGATCCCGCCTTGCGACAGGCGGTGATGCTCGGTGGCGCGGCGCTGCTGGCGACGGGCTTGCTGGTGGTCGTCGCGCGGCGCACGAGCGTTTGGCTGGGGCTGTACGCGGTGGCGCTGATGAGCGTTGCTGCCATCGCCGTGCTGCCGAGTCTGTTATTCACCCGCTTCGCCGCCGCGGCGGAAGCGGCCGATCAGGCGGGGACCGACGACCCGGGGGATCACCCGCCTTGACGGGCTTACGCCCTGAGGATTGGCCCGGGCCACCCTTCGGTGTCCTGCGCCCCCGGGTGGGCGGGCATATCTGCTCTACAGCAAACATCCCGAGCGCCCCGGCCCCGCCTCAGCAGGGGCTGATGCCAATTATGCACAAGTCATCGCCACCGGGATTCGCTCGGCACGCTGGGCCGTGCGACCCGCGAACCGCTCAGGGGCTGAGATTTAAGTCTCTGATTATAAAGAGTTAATGAGGTTTGACCAAGTTCTGGTCAGTTGCTCGGGAATGTCTCTAAGTCAGGGACTTAGCGGCTTTACACCAGCTTCTTCCACAGAGTTATCCACAGGCTCTGTGCAAAGATTCGGCTGCCACCAAGTGGATGCGCACGCTGAGCTGCGATCACGAAAAAGCGTCTGAGCCATCGTTGCCAAGCGACCAACAGGTGCGGCGATGGCCCGTCGAGTCATGTTTGCCCGACTTGCGTTGCCCTGTTGCGGCTGACGCCGCTTCGCGCTCGGGCCGGCGCGTGGGCTTCGGGCGCGTGGGCTTCGATTGAGCACGGACCTGCGGTTGGTGTGGAAGCGGACGGTTTGCCAAGTATTCCGCCTCGGGGCTACCCTTGGGCGAGATTAGGGGTTTTGGCGGGACATGCTGCGTTCGGGCCCCGAGCGAAGCGGTGGCGACGGCCACATGTGGCGTGCCGGCGCCGGTGCGTCGGGGCACAGCCATCGCACTCGGGCCGATGTCCGGGTTTCCGGGTACGCTTGCGTCGTGTCGTCCGCGCAGATCAACCACCGAGGAGGGGCCCATGACCGATGCCGATAACCAACCCAAGCCGAAGCCCAAGAAGGCCGTCGCCCTGTCCGGTGTGACGGCGGGCAATACCGCCGTGTGCACCGTCGGGCGCACTGGCAACGATCTGCACTACCGCGGTTACGATATCCTGGATTTCGCCGACCACGCGGAGTTCGAGGAAATCGCCCACCTGCTGATCCACGAGCGGCTGCCGAGCCGCGCCGAGCTTGCTGCCTACAAGCGCAAGCTGCGCGGCCTGCGTGGCCTCCCGGCGGCGTTGAAGACGGCGCTCGAGCAGCTGCCGCCATCGGCGCACCCCATGGATGTGCTGCGCACCGGTTGCTCGGTGCTCGGCGCCCTGGAGCCCGAGTCGCCCGCCATGCCGACGGCGGCCGCCCGCGATATCGGCGACCGGCTCATGGCGAGCTTCGGCTCCATGCTGCTTTATTGGTACCACTTTGCGCACAATGGCCGGCGCATCGAGGTGGAGACGGACGACGCCTCCATCGGCGGACACTTTCTGCACCTGCTGCACGGCACGGCGCCCGCCGCGGACTGGGAGCGGGCCATGCACACCTCGCTGATCCTCTACGCGGAGCATGAGTTCAACGCGTCCACCTTTACGGGGCGCGTCGTCGCCGGTACCAACTCGGACATGTACAGCGCCCTCACCGCCGCCATCGGCGCCCTGCGCGGGCCCAAGCATGGGGGCGCCAACGAGGCCGCCTGCGAGATCCAGCAACGCTACGCCAGCGCCGACGCGGCCGAGGCCGACATCACCGAGCGGGTGGGGCGCAAGGAAATCGTCATCGGCTTCGGGCACCCGGTCTACACCGTCGGCGACCCCCGCAACGAGGTGATCAAGTCCGTCGCCAAGCGCCTGTCCGAGGCCAACGGCGACATGCGCATGTTCGACGTCGCCGCGCGGCTGGAGCAGGTGATGTGGAACCTCAAGAAGATGTTCCCGAACCTGGACTGGTTCTCGGCGGTGTCCTATGCGCAGATGGGTGTGCCGACGGCGCTGTTCACGCCGCTGTTCGTGATTTCGCGCACCAGCGGCTGGGTGGCGCACGTCATCGAGCAGCGCATCGACAAGAAAATCATTCGCCCGAGCGCGAATTACGTGGGCCCCGAGAACCGTACCTGGGTCCCCATCGAGGATCGCTGAGGTTTCGACAACAGGCGCGCGCAACGCATGGCATGATGAACACCGCATACCGCAAGCCCCTGCCGGGCACCGACCTGGACTATTTCGATGCCCGCGAGGCCGTGGAGGCCATGGCGCCGGGCGCCTATGCCAAGCTGCCCTACACCGCGCGCGTGCTGGCGGAGCAGCTGGTGCGCCGCTGCAATCCGCAGGCGCTGCCCGAGGCACTCGCACAGATCGTCCACCATCAGCGGGAGCTGGATTTCCCCTGGTACCCGGCACGCGTGGTCTGCCACGACATCCTGGGACAGACTGCGCTGGTGGACCTGGCGGGCCTGCGCGACGCCATCGCCGAGCGCGGCGGCGATCCCGCCAAGGTGAACCCGGTGGTGCCGACCCAGCTCATCGTCGACCACTCCCTGGCGGTGGAGGCGCCCGGCTTCGATACCGACGCCTTCGCTAAGAATCGCGCCATCGAGGACCGCCGCAACGAAGACCGCTTCCACTTCATCGACTGGTGCAAGACGGCCTTCGACAACGTGGATGTGATCCCGGCGGGCAACGGCATCATGCACCAGATCAACCTGGAGAAGATGTCGCCGGTGATCCAGCGCCGGGACGGCGTGGCCTTTCCGGACACCTGCGTCGGCACCGACTCCCACACCCCGCACGTGGACTGCCTGGGTGTCATCGCCATCGGCGTCGGCGGCCTGGAGGCCGAGACGGTCATGCTCGGGCGCCCCACCATGATGCGGCTGCCGGAGATCGTCGGCGTGGAGCTGACGGGTAAGCGCCAGCCGGGCATTACGGCGACGGACATCGTGCTGGCGCTCACCGAATTCCTGCGCAACGCCAAGGTGGTCTCGGCCTATCTGGAGTTCTTCGGCACCGGCGCCCGCTCGCTCACCATCGGCGACCGGGCGACCATCGCCAACATGACGCCCGAGTACGGCGCCTCCGCCGGCATGTTCGCCATCGACGAGCAGACCATCGCCTATCTCAAGCTCACCGGCCGCGACCCGGAGCAGGTCGCACTGGTGGAGACCTACGCCAAGACCGCGGGCCTTTGGGCCGATGATCTGGCCGCCGCCGAATACGACCGCGTGCTGACGTTCGATCTGTCCACCGTCGGCCGCACCATGGCCGGCCCCTCCAACCCTCACCGTCGGCTGCCCACGTCGGCCCTGGCCGAGCGGGGCATCGCCGGCGCCTGGACGGCGCAGCAGGGCGAGTTGCCCGACGGCGCCGTGATCATCGCCGCCATCACCTCCTGCACCAACACGTCGAATCCGCGCAATGTGGTGGCGGCCGGCCTCCTGGCGCGCAAGGCCAACCAGCTTGGCCTGACCCGCAAGCCCTGGGTGAAGAGCTCCTTCGCGCCGGGCTCCCGGGTGGCGCGGCTGTACCTGGAGGCCGCGGGCCTGCTGCCGGAGCTTACGGCGCTCGGCTTCGGCATCGTCGGCTACGCCTGCACCACCTGCAACGGCATGTCCGGGGCGCTGGACCCCAACATCCAGCAGGAGATCATCGACCGCGATCTCTATGCCACCGCGGTGCTCTCGGGCAATCGCAACTTCGACGGCCGCATCCACCCCTATGCCAAGCAGGCCTTCCTGGCCTCGCCGCCGCTGGTGGTGGCCTATGCCATCGCCGGCACCGTGCGCTTCGACATCGAGCGCGACGCGCTGGGCACCGACGCCGACGGCAACGCCATTACGCTCAATGACATCTGGCCGTCGGATGCGGAGATCGACGCCATCGTCGAGCAGTATGTCAAGCCGGAGCAGTTCCAGCAGATCTACACGCCCATGTTCGCGCAGGGCGCCCGCGAGCGGGCCGACAGCCCGCTCTACGACTGGCGCGCCACGAGCACCTACATCCGCCGGCCGCCGTATTGGGAAGGCGACTTGGCCGCGGCGCCCGCGCTACGGGGCATGCGCCCGCTGGCGATCCTCGGCGACAACATCACCACCGACCATCTGTCGCCGTCCAACGCCATCCTGGCCACCAGCGCCGCCGGTGAATACCTGGCGCGCATGGGCTTGGCCGAAGCGGACTTCAATTCCTACGCCACCCACCGCGGCGACCATCTCACCGCCCAGCGTGCCACCCTGGCCAACCCCAAGCTCTTCAACGAGATGGTCCGGGATGACAAGGGCGAGATCATCCAGGGCTCCCTGGCCCGGGTGGAGCCGGACGGCGAGCAGATGCGCATGTGGGAGGCCATCGAGACCTACATGAGCCGCGGCCAGCCGCTGTGCATCATCGCCGGCGCGGACTACGGCCAGGGCTCGTCCCGCGACTGGGCGGCCAAGGGCGTGCGCCTGGCGGGGGTCGAGGCCATCGTCGCCGAAGGCTTCGAGCGCATCCACCGCACCAACCTCGTCGGCATGGGGGTGCTGCCGTTGCAGTTCCGCGACGGCGAGGGCCGGTATACCTACGCCATCGATGGCACCGAGACCTTCGATGTGGTCGGCGCGCCGGCGCCCCGGGCCGAGCTGACGGTCGTCATGCACCGCCGCAACGGCGAGCAGGTGGCGATCCCGGTCACCTGCCGGCTGGATACGGCCGAGGAGAAGCGGGTCTATGCCGCCGGCGGCGTGCTGCAGCGGTTTGCGCAGGACTTTGTGGCCGCGGCCTGAGGTGGGATTCGATCCGCTGCAGTGACGCAGCGAAGCTTGCCCATAAGATTCATGAATGCGCCCAAGTCTGGAGAAGCTCGGGCAGCCCGCTCCGCAACCCAGACATCGCCTCCAAAAGAATACAGTCGATGCCCCACCCACCCCAGATCAGAATCCCTGCAACCTACATGCGCGGCGGCACCAGTAAGGGTATCTTCTTCAAGCTCGACGATCTCCCGGAGCCCGCCCAGGTGCCGGGTGAGGCACGGGACAAGCTCCTGCTGCGGGTCATCGGCAGCCCGGACCCCTATGGCAAGCACACCGACGGCATGGGCGGCGCCACGTCCAGCACCTCCAAGACGGTGATCCTGTCCAGGAGCGCGCGCCCGGACCATGACGTGGATTATCTGTTCGGACAGGTCTCCATCGACGCGCCCTTCGTGGACTGGTCCGGCAACTGCGGCAACTTAAGCGCCGCGGTCGGCGCCTTCGCCATCAGCCATGGCCTGGTGGACCCGGCGCGCATCCCCGACAACGGCGTCTGTGCGGTGCGGGTGTGGCAGCAGAACACGGCCAAGACCATCGTCAATCACGTGCCCATCACCAACGGCCAGGTGCAGGAGACCGGCGCCTTCGAGCTGGATGGCGTGGCCTTTCCGGCCGCCGAGGTGCCGGTGGAGTTCGTGCGTCCCATCGCCGACGGCGAGGCCGTGTTTCCCACCGGCAACCGGATGGATGCGCTGGATGTGCCGGGTGTCGGGCGCTTCGAGGTGACCATGATCAACGCCGGTATCCCCACGGTGTTCCTGCGGGCTGAGGATCTGGGCTATGACGGCACCGAGCTGCAGCCCGCCGTCAACGATGATCCGGCCGCCCTGGCGCGCTTCGAGACCCTCCGCGCCCACGCCGCCGTGCGCATGGGGCTGATCGGGCAAGTGACCGAGGCCGCCGCCCGTCAGCACACGCCGAAGGTGGCCTTCTGCGCGCCGCCGCAGGGTTACACCGCCGCCAGCGGCAAGACCGTCAAGGCCGCGGACATCCACCTCAATGTCCGCGCCCTGTCCATGGGTAAGCTGCACCACGCCATGATGGGCACGGCGGCGGTGGCCATCGCCGGCGCCGCGGCCATTCCCGGCACCCTGGTAAGCCGGACCGCCGGTGGCGCTGCGCGGGAAACCGTCACCTTTGGTCACCCGTCGGGCACGCTCAAGGTTGGCGCCGCCGCAGCCGAGCACGACGGCCACTGGCGCATCGACAAGGTCACCATGAGCCGCAGCGCGCGGGTGCTGATGGAGGGCTGGGTGCGGTTACCCGGCGACGCCTTCTGACCGAAACCGGACCACTGTCGGGCCGCTGCGGCCGATCGGGTCCGCTGCGCGGTCCGACGCGAACGATTTTGCGTCAGCGGCAGATCGGCGAGACGAGCAGTGCTTGTTGGCCCATGGCGGGGCGGGTAGGCTGCGACGAGGTCCGGACGGCGGCAGCCGTGTCGGTGGCCAAAACAGCCATGTAGCCATTGCGCTCATACCAGACGAGGAGTCCCCCTTATGTTCCGTCACACCGCCCTCACCGCGGCCGCCATGAGTCTGTTGCTCGTCGGTCCGCTCTCCGCCGAGGTGGATTTGCAAACCCAGCCCGTCGCCGCCAGTGTCATCGAGACCGCGGTCGACGGCGAGGTCATGGTGGTGAACACCGATACCCGTCTGATGACCCTCAAGCTCGCCGATGGCACCTACAAGGTGCTGCACGTGCCGCCGGAGGTGACGCGCCTGGACGAGATCAAGATCGGCGACAGGGTGAGCATCACCGAGACCACCACGGCGCTCATCGAGCTGCAGACCGGTCGCGACGCCGGCGCCATGGGCGCCGAAGGCGAGACCGAGGTCACGGCGAAGCCGGGCGACAAGCCTGCGGGCACCATCACCGACGAGCTGACGCTCTACGGCAAAGTGGTCGGCGTCGACAAGGCCGCCGGCACCGTCACCGTCAAGGGCGCCGAGACCACCCGCGTGTTTCCGGTACAGAGCCAGGCCCTGCTGGACGAGCTCAAGGTGGGTGACGGCGTCGTCGCCCGGTTCCGCAACGTCATCACCGGCGAAGTCACGGTCAAATAACCGCAACGCGCCGCCTGGGGGCTCGGCATCGGGCCCCGCGAGCAAGGCCACCGACGGGCGGCTTTTTCGTGCCGGGCCGCAGGACCGCCACGGCCCGTCGCGGTTGGGGTGATTCCAGGGCGCCGAATCGCGGCAGCGGATACCGATGATCGGGAAGCCGTTGATCTCGATTCACAGTCTTCCAAGGTCTGCCGCCGGATGCTGCGCAGCGCCCAGCGCAGGACTTGCGGCCGGCGATACGCCGCAACGATGATCGACTCCAGAGGAGCGGCTTGGATGCGCATTGAACTGCTCCCTCTCGGTTCGGCGACGCGATCTACGGCAACAGGCCCCGACCGAGATTTCGCGTTCGGGCACTACCGCGACGGTGGGTTCTTGACTCCGTACGCATCCATGTAGGCCGCGAGCACGGGCTCCACGT